>NZ_RZTG01000003.1:0-546672 GCF_003997175.1 Mesorhizobium sp. Primo-A | reverse complement strand
GCGGCGGTCGTATCGTTGGCGGCGGCGGCGGCGGCGGCGGTGCCGGTGTTGCCGATAGCGGCGGCGGAGGCGACGGCGGCAGCGGCGCCATGTTCTCTGGAGCCCATATTGCCTTGATCAACAGAGGCACCATTGCGGGTGGTGGTGGCGGCGGTGGCGGCTATTCGCGTGGCACCGGCGGTGGTGGTGGCAGCGGCATCGTCATGTCGGGTGGCGGCACGATCGACAACAGCGGCACCGTGCAGGGCGGCACAGGTGGCGCCAGCGGCTATTCCGATCAACGCTACCTTGCCGGATCCGGAGGGGTCGGCATTGCCGGGGCTGGCCTCACCGTGACCAACAGCGGCACCATCGCCGGTGGATTCTCGATCGACGGCAACGGCCCCCAGGCTGATGCGATCCGGTTCAGCGGCGGCGTCAATACGCTGGAGCTGCGGGCCGGCTCGGCGATCAGCGGCACTGTGGAGGCCTTCAGCGCGGCCGACACGTTGAGGCTCGGCGGGAACGTCGACAGCAGCTTCGACGTCTCAGGCGTCGGACAGCAATACCAGGGTTTCGGCATCTACGAAAAGACCGGCAACGGCACATGGACCTTGACCGGCAGCACCAGCGCGGTGACGTCGTGGACCGTCGACCAGGGCACATTGAGGATCGGCGGCGACTGGTCGCTGGGCGATGTCTCGGGCGCCCTGACCTTGAACGGCGGCGCGCTGCAGGTGACGGGCAATCCCGTCAGTTTCACGCTGGAGCGCCAGATAATCCTCGGCGCCAACGGCGGCACCTTCGATGTCGGCGCCGGCAAGAACCTGATCCTCGACGGCGTGGTTTCGGGCGACGGACAACTCGCCAAGACCAGTTCCGGCACGCTGACGCTGACCGGCGCCAACAGCTATTCGGGCGGCACGGCGGTGCGCGGCGGCGGCCTTGTCGTGACGGCGACAGGCGCGCTCGGCGACGGACTGGTCGCCATAAACTCCAACGGAAGCGGGGGATGGGCCAAGCTCTATTTCTCGGGCAACGACGCCGCCAATCCGGTCAGTGCCGAGGATATCTCGATCACCGTCGGGTTGGGCGACCTCAACTTCCTGCGCAATGCGACCGCCGGCGCGGCCACCATCATTCTGGCGAAGGACGGCACTGGCGGGCTCAATTTCAGCACCGGAACCGATGCCGGCACGGCCAGCATCATCAACCAGGGCGGCGGCTCGGTCACCTTCACAGGAGCAAGCGCCGCCAATGCTACCATCGTCAATGACGGCCTGGGCATACCGTATTATTTCAGCAGGACGACCTTCGACGACGATTACTCAAGCAATGTATCTTCCTCCGCCGGGGACGCCACGATAACCAACCGGAATGGCGGCTCGACCATTTTCTACGGACATTCGGACGGCGGAACGGCGACGCTGGTCAACGAGGCCGGCGGCACGCTCGATTTCCAGCAGGCATCGCAGGCGGCTGATGCAACCATCCTCAACGGCGCCGGCGGCAGCGTGCTGGTTCGCTTCCGCAACCAGGACTCCGTGCTCGATGTCGGTTCGCTGTCTGGCGACGGGGCCATACTAATCGACGATTCACAGCTGGCGCCGCAGCTTTCGCTCGGCGCGCTCGGTCATGACGACGTCATCGGCGGCACCATTTCCGGAAACGGCTCTCTGACCAAGACCGGCGCGGGCAAGCTGACGCTCAACGGACAGAACAGCTATGCGGGCCTGACCACCGTCGACATGGGAACGCTGGTGGTGGGCGACGCCAGCCATGGCACAGCGAGCCTCGCCGGCGATGTCACGGTGGATTCCGGCGCGCGCCTTGGCGGCATCGGCACCATGGGCGGCAATGTCACCATCCTCGGCACGCACGGCGTCGGCAATTCCATCGGCGTCCAGGCGGTCGGCGGCAACTATGTCAATCATGGCGTCCTGGAGGTCGAGGCGACCCCATCCGGCGCCGACAGGCTGATCGTCGGCGGCACGGTCGACATATCAGGCGCCACGCTCAACCTGGTCCTGACGCCGGCGACAGCCGAGAGCTGGAACCTGCGCAACGGGCCGTACACGATCATCCAGAACAATGGCGCTGCCGATGTCGCCGGCACCTTCGCCTCCGTCGGCAACCTCAACGACCTTCTCTTCCTCGACCATCTCATCAACTACAAGGGCGGCGACGGCAACGACATCACCCTCGCCTTGGCGCGCAACGACGTCGCGGTCGCCAACGTCGCCACCACCCGCAACCAGTTCGCGACCGCCGGAGCCCTCGATCGGCTGGGCGAAGGCAATGCGCTTGCATGGGCCATGCTGCTCATGACCGACAAGGACGCAGCGCGCCTGGCGCTGGATGCCGCGTCGGGCGAGGTTCATGCCTCAGCCAAGGGGATGCTGATCGAGGACAGCCGCTTCGTCGCCGATGCCGCAACCGCCCGCGTCCGGGCGGCCATGGGCGACGTCGCCGCTCCCGCCATGCCAGTGATGGCTTATGGCGAGGGCGGCCCGGAGCTGGTCGAGGCTGACACCAGCCGTTTCGTCGTGTGGGGGCAGGCTTTCGGCTCCTGGGGCACGGCGAGCGGCGACGGCAATGCCGCCGGCCTCGACCGCTCCACCGGCGGCTTCCTCGCCGGCGCCGACACCGTGATCGGCGAAGCCTGGCGGGTCGGCCTGCTGACCGGCTACAACCACGCCAGTTTCGACGTCGACGATCATGCCTCTTCCGGCTCCAGCGACACCTATCACATCAGCCTTTATGGCGGTAGACAGTGGGACGGCCTCGGCCTGCGCGGCGGCGTCGCCTACAGCTGGAACCGGATCGACACCAGCCGCAACGTCGTCGTTCCAGGCTTCGTCGATGCGCTGACGGCGAAATACGATGCCGGCACCGCGCAGGTCTTCGGTGAGGCCGGCTATCGCCTCGAGACGCGCATGGCTGCCTTCGAGCCCTTCGCCAGTCTCGCCTATGTCAACCTCCACACCGACAGCTTCACGGAAAAGGGGCGCGCCGCCGCACTCACATCCGCTGCCTCGACCACCGAGACCACCTTCACCACGCTCGGCTTGCGGGCCTCGGCCGGCTTCGACCTCGGCGGAATGCAAGCAACCGCGCAGGGTACGCTCGGCTGGCGTCATGCCTTCGGCGACACCACGCCGACCGCAGACATGGCCTTCGCCGGTGGCGACCTCTTCACCATTGCCGGCGTGCCGATCGCTAGGGATACAGCCATCGTCGGGGCCGGGCTCGATTTCCGGATCGCCGACAGCACCACGCTGGGGATCAGCTACTCCGGTCAGTTCGGGAAGAAGGCGGCCGACCAGGGCGTCCGCGCCACGATGCAAGTGCGCTTCTGATTTTTCGGCTTGCCTCAGCCTTCGGCGGGAACCGCTTTCGGCTTGCCCTCGCCATCCAGCGCCACCATGACGAAATCCGCATGGGTGACCTTCTCCATCAGGTCGGAGAGGTAGCGCTGCGCCCAGGCCTCGACCTTGAGCGTCATCGAGGTGCGGCCGACGCGCTCGACATGGGTGTAGATGCACAGCGTGTCGCCGATCTTCATCGGCTTGGCGAACGACATCTCTTTCACCGCCGCCGTCACCACGCGGCCCTTGGCGCGCTCGGCGGCGCGGATGCCGCAGGCCAGGTCCATCTGCGCCATCACCCAGCCGCCGAAAATGTCGCCGGCCGCATTGGCGTCCGAAGGCATGGCCAGGGTGCGCAGCGTCAGATCGCCAAGCGGCCGTCCTTCAGCGTAGTGCACCATGCGAGAAATCCTTCGAGACTGGCTGCCCTCGATCCCGTATCGTCACGGCGCCAGAAGGTCAACGAGCCACGGCATGGCCACAGGCTCGGACTGGCAAAAGACCTGCGACAGCCGGCGCGCGGTGTCGGCAGCCTTTTTGCCGGGCAGCTTTTTCACGATAGGAATTTTTTCTTGACTGGGTGCCCTCAGCTATGGTACATTTTTGCCTATGGTGCTGATTTGCGCCAGTGACCCGCCGCACAGGCGGGTTTTTCGTTTGCTCCGTCAGCCAACACACCGGCGAAGGTTTCCGAGGACCGGTTAACCCGAGTTCGTAGACCCTGGGCATGGCCATGGGACGGCAGTTCGCATCACCCGGCGAAGATCGATCAGAAATAGCGCCTGAGGTTCGTGCGAATGCGATCGAGCACGCTGTTCCCGGAAAGGTCCGGAGAGAACTCCTTGCCGGTGATCGCCTCATAGGCCTGCGCATAGACATGCGAGGCCTGTTCGACGATCTCGGCCGGTATCTCAGGTATCGGGTCGCTGTAGGGGTTGCAGCGCGCCGAGACCCACGACCGGACGAAATCCTTGTCAAAACTCTCCGGCCGGCTGCCGTCGGCGAGCGCCTGTTCGTAGCTCGATGCGATCCAGTACCGGCTGCTGTCCGGGGTGTGGATTTCATCGGCAAGAATGATGGTCCCGTTCCTGTCGGTGCCGAATTCGTACTTCGTGTCCGCCAGGATCAGGCCGCGCTCGGTGGCGCGCTGCTGGCCACGGGCGAACAGCCGCAAAGCGTAGCCGGACACGGTGTCCCACTGCGCCTGCGTGAGAAGACCCTGTTCGAGGATCTCGGCTTTCGACAGCGGCTCGTCATGGCCGCCATGCGCGGCCTTGCTGGTCGGCGTGATGATCGGCTCGGCCAGCTTTTCATTGTCGCGCAGGCCGTCCGGCAGGCGGATACCGTACATGTCGCGGTCGCCGCGCTTGTAGCGCGTCAGGATCGAGGTGCTGGTGGTTCCCGCCAGATAGCCGCGCACGACGATCTCGACCGGCAGGATGTCGAGCCTCGTGCCGACGACGACGTTCGGGTCGGGGTATTCGAGAACATGGTTCGGACAGATATCGGCGGTTTCCTCGAACCAGTAGCGCGCCGTCTGGGTCAGTATCTCTCCCTTGTAGGGGATCGAGGTCAGGATGATGTCGAAGGCACTGAGCCGGTCGGTGACGATGATGATGCGCCGGCCATCCGCCAGATCGTAGTTTTCGCGGACCTTGCCGCTGTAGTGGCCCGGCAGTTCGGGAATGAACGCGTCAGGGAGGGTCCGCATATGATTTCCTGCCTTCCGCAGAGTGGCCAGAGCATAACTCCGAAAAGTTATGCGCCAAGATAGTGCCACCGCATAGGCTGTCGGGACGATAGATATCAAGCGCGATTGTCGGGAATCCCCGCAAACCTGATCGGTTCGACGGTCGCTTTTTTCACAACTGATGCCGGATGGCGCGGCGACTTCGGAATGCCGTCGCGTCTAGGCTGCAGCCAATTTTTCGGAGCCTCCCATTTCCATCATGCAGACCTATGATTTCATCATCGTCGGCTCCGGCTCGGCCGGCTCGGTCCTGGCTGAAAAACTGTCGGCCTCGGGGCGCTTCTCGGTGCTGGTGCTGGAGGCCGGCGGCAGCGACCGCCGCTTCTACGTGCAGATGCCGCTCGGCTACGGCAAGACCTTCTTCGATCCCGGCGTCAACTGGAACTACAAGGCCGAGCCGGACCCGGGGCTTGCCGGCAATGCCGACCACTGGCCGCGCGGCAAGCTGCTCGGCGGTTCGAGCTCGATCAACGCCATGGTCTGGATCAGGGGCGCGCGCGAAGATTTCGATGCCTGGGCCGCCGCCGGCAATCCCGGCTGGGGCTATGACGATCTGCTGCCCGCCTTCAAGGCGCTCGAGGACAACCAGGCCGGCGCGGACCAATGGCGCGGCGTCGGCGGCCCGCTGCATGTCACAGACTGTTCGGGCGCCGTCCACCCGCTGACCAAACGCTATCTCGTCGCCGGCCAGCAGGCCGGCTTGCCCTTCAACCCGGATTTCAACGGCGCTGCCCAGGAAGGCGTCGGCGTCTACCAGATCTCGACCCGCAACGGCCGCCGCATGTCGGCGGCGCGCGCTTTCCTGCGCCCGGCGATGAAGCGCGCCAACGTCCGCGTCGAGATGAAGGCGCTGGCGACCAGGGTGCTGTTCGAGGGCAAGCGCGCCGTCGGTGTCGAATACCAGCAGAACGGCGAGACGAAGTCGGCGCGTGCCGGTCGCGAAGTCATCCTGTCGGGCGGCTCGGTCAACTCGCCGCAATTGCTGCAGCTGTCCGGCGTCGGGCCTTCCGCGCTGCTGAAAGGCCTGGGCATCCGGATGGTCCACGCCAACGAGAATGTCGGCGCGCATCTGCAGGATCATGTCGGCATCAACTACACCTTCAAGGGCAAGCTGCCGACGCTCAACCAGACGCTGCGTCCCTGGTGGGGCAAGCTGCTGGTCGGCATGCAATATATCCTGACCCGTTCGGGCCCGCTGTCGCTGTCGATGAACAATGCCGGTGGCTTCTTCCGCACCGACCCGGCGGCGACGCGGCCCAACATGCAGCTCTATTTCCAGGCATTCTCGACCGTCATTCCCAAGAGCGGCGAGCGTCCCATCCTGACGCCCGACCCATGGCCGGGCTTTTCCATCGGCCTGTCCAACTGCCGCCCGTCGAGCCGTGGCGAGATCATGATCCGCTCGGCCAATCCGCGCGAGTACCCCAGGATAACGGCCAATGCCTACTCCACCAATGCCGATGTCGAGGAGATGCTGGCGGCGGTGAAATTCGTCCGCAAGATCGCCTCGATGCCTGCCATGGCCGAGATCATCGAGGAAGAGGTTTTGCCAGGCCCGTCAATCACTTCCGATGCAGACCTGATTCAGGATTTCAGGAAGCGCTCGGGCACTGTCTATCATCCGGTCTCGACCTGCCGCATGGGGCCCGATCCGGCGCGCGCCGTCGTCGACCCGCGTCTCAAGGTGCACGGCATCGACGGCCTGCGCGTCATCGACGCCTCCATCTTCCCCGACAACATCACCGGCAACACCAACGCCGCCTCGATCATGACCGGTTGGAAGGGCGCCGAACTGGTTCTGGAGGACCAAAAATGAAGATCACGGACGTCAAGACCTGGGTTGTCGACAATCCGCCGCCCGGCATCGGCGGCAAGTATTTCATCTTCGTCAAGTTGACCACCGATGGCGGCGTGGTCGGCTATGGCGAGGCCTACAACGCCACCTTCTCCGCCCATGTTACCGCCCGGATGGTCGAGGACATGGCCGAGCGCTATCTCGTCGGCCGCGATCCGCACGACATCGAGAACTTCTTCCGCCGCGCCTATTCGTCCGGCTTCACCCAGCGGCCCGACGTGTCAGGCATGGGCTGCTTCTCGGCGCTGGAAATGGCCTGCTGGGACATCATCGGCAAGGAGGCCGACAAGCCGGTCTACAAACTGCTCGGCGGCCAGGTGCACGAAACGCTGCGTTCCTACACCTATCTTTATCCGCACACCGGCAGCGTCCACTCCGAGGATGCGCACGGCAAGAACGTCTACAACGACCCCGATCTCGCCGCCGCCTGCGCGCTCGAATATGTCGAACAGGGGTTCAACGCCGTCAAACTGGACCCGGCCGGCCCCTACACCGCCTTCGACGGCCACCAGCCGCGTCTTGTCGATATCGACCTGTCCACCCGCATGATCAAGGCGATCCGCGAGGCGGTCGGCACCCGCGCCGACATCCTGTTTGGCACGCACGGCCAGTTCACAGCGTCCGGCGCGCTGCGCATGGCGCGCGCCATCGAGCCCTATGATCCCTTGTGGTTCGAGGAGCCGGTGCCGCCTGACATGCCCGAAGTCATGGCGCAAGTGGCCCGCGCGACCTCGATCCCGATCGCCACCGGCGAACGGCTGACCACCAAGTTCGAGTTCGCCCGCGTCATCGAGAACCGCGCCGCGACCATCCTGCAGCCGGACCTCGGCCGCTCCGGCGGCATTCTCGAAACCAAGAAGATCGCGGCGATGGCCGAGGCCTACCACATCCAGGTCGCCCCTCACTGCTATTGCGGGCCGATCGTCGGTGCGGCCAACATCCAGCTGGCGGTGACACTGCCCAACTTCCTCATCCTGGAATCGCTGAAGCAGTGGGACGGTTTCCATGCCACGCTCTTGAAGAAGAAGATCGAGTGGCAGGACGGCAACGTCGTCCCCTCGAAGGAGCCCGGCCTCGGCGTCGAGTTGAACGAAGCGGTCTGCGACGCGCACCCCTATACGGGCAAGGACCTGCATCTGCAGATGATGCAGACCCCGCTGATGCCGTGAGCAAGAGCTACGCCTTCATCGGGCTTGGCCATCTCGGCGGAAACCTTGCCGCCAGCCTGATCCGCAACGGCTTTGCCGTCACCGTCCTCGACCGCGATCCGGCCGCCGTCGAGCGCCTGGTGGCGCTCGGCGCCACTGCCGCGAGCAGCCCGGCCGAGGCCGCCGCCTGGGCCGGCAATGCCATCACGTGCCTGCCTTCGCCCAAGGTCAGCGAAGCGGTGCTGGCCGGACCCGGCGGATTGCTGGAGGGCCTACCCCAAGGCGGCACCTGGATCGAGATGTCCACCAACGGCCGCGACGAGATTCTTCGCCTTGCGGCCCTCGCCTCGGCCAGGGGCGTCGAGACGCTGGAATGCCCGGTCACCGGTGGCGTGCATCTGGCGGCGGCTGGCAAGATCACCGCGCTGGTCGGCGGCGATCCAGCGCTCTACGAACGTCATCGGCCGGCCATCGAGGCGATGTGCGCAAAGTCGTTCCTGATGGGTCCGGTCGGCTCGGCGGCGGTGATCAAGGTGATCACCAACATGCTCGCCTTCATCCATCTCGTCGCCGCCGGCGAGGCGCTGATGTTGGCCAAACAAGGCGGGCTCGACCTCGCCCAGTCCTACCATGCCATCTCAGCCTCCTCCGGCAACAGCTTCGTCCACGAGACCGAAAGCCAGCTCATTCTCAACGGCTCCTACGACATCGGCTTCACCATGGACCTGGCGCTGAAGGACCTCGGCTTCGCGCTGGCGATGGGCAGGGAATTCAGACTGCCGCTCCAACTGGCGCCGCTTGTGAGTGAGATTTTCCAGATGGGCAAACAGGAATATGGCGGCAGCGCCTGGTCCACCCAGATCGTCAAATTGCTCGAGGATGCCGTCGATACCGACCTGCGCGCGCCCGGTTTTCCGGCCAAGCTGGAACTCTGACATCAGCCAGTTATCAAGCGATTTCAGGACGTTGGATTGATGGGCGGATTCATCTGAATCAATCTGTCAACGGCTTGATTCAGTATCTGAGCGTCAATGCACCCGGCAGGATCTCGAAGGTCGCGGGTATGCGTCCCGGCGACTCGCCGTCTATATCGACCAGGGCGCCATTCTCTGACGCATCGCCGAGCGGCTCGACCACCACTTTCCTGCCGCGCAGGATGGTGATCGCCGGATGGTTGCGGTGCCGGCCGCCATAGAGCAGCCGGATGTCCCAGATCAGCTTCAGCTTGCCGGCGGCGCGCAGGATGACGATGTCGAACTGCCCGTCGGTCAGGTCGGCATCCGGCGCGATCATCATGCCGCCGCCAAAGAACTTTCCATTGGCGACCGCCACCAGCGCCATGCGCGCTTCGACGGGTGCGCCGTCATCGACCGTGATCCTGACGTCCTGAAAACGGTAGCGGATGAACTCCACCACGGTGCGCCACAGGAACAGTGCCTTGGCCGACATCCTGCCCTTGCGCTTGTCGGCATTGACGGCGCGGTCGGTGGCGCCGGACAGGCCGAGACTGGCGATGTTGATGAAGTGCCGGCTGGCCAGCGCGCCGTGATCGTCGATGTAGCCGATGCGCCCGGCATCGACCTTGCGACCCTTGGCTTCGGCCAACCGCTTCAGCACGGCATCCACCTCTTTCGGCAGGCCGAGCCCGCGCGCGAAATCGATGCCGGTGCCGCACGGCAACAGGCCAAGTTCAGTGATCCGGCCGCTCTCCTGGGCCGCCTGCAGAAGCCCGTCGGCCACTTCGCTGGCGGTGCCGTCACCGCCGGCCGCAATCACCAGATCGAAGCCAATCATTGCGAGATCGATTGCCAGCCTTTCGGCATCGCCTTCGGCCTGCGTTTCGCGCAGCTCGAATTCGCCGAAATGCTTTTTCAGCGACACGGCAACATCAGGCCAATGCCGTTTCAGCCGGCCGCCACCGGCAATCGGGTTGAGAACCACTCCGACTTTCAAAATACCCGCCCTCCCCGGCGCCGGACATGCAGGTCCGATCCTTTGCCGGCATTGAAGCCCGCGACCACCGGCGGAGCAAGGGGCGCTGTCGGCTCGTACGCAAAAAAGCGGGCGGGCTGTCTAAAGCAGCCGGCGCTCGAATTCCCCGGTTTGTGGCTAACGATCCCCGGTAATCCCGCTATCCACAGGGCAGCGGCCATTCCCCAGGACCCTTACTCGGTGTACATTAAACCCATCTCAGGCGGCTACCGATCATCAAGCCGAAAGGCGAAGTGAAAGGCGGATTTCCTGAGGCCCGTACGGCCCGAAGCGAGAGCAGGCTTGCCTGTTTCGAGGGACGGAGCCGAGACCTACGGGGCCGCGGAAAGCGTGCCAACGCCGACGGCGGACCGATGCTGCCATGAAGGACGGCAAAAACCTTCGATGGTGCGCAGGGCAAAGCTCGCAAGGGTGGAGACCGGCGTGGTCCCGAACGGACGCTGCTCTCGGGCGGCGGACTGGCAGGACCGTCAAAATCAAGGCCGGCAAGGCGCGACGACTTTACGGAAGTTGCTGCCGCGACCGTGTCCTGATCTGACAGGGAGGCGCTGGGAGAAATCCCGGCGCCGACTGTCTTTTTGGCCCCCCGATGCCCTTTGGCGGCGATCTTGCGAGCGCCGCTTCTCCACGCGCTAAAATCGGTTAGTATCGCCTGGTCAGAGCCCGTTTGAAAACGCGCTCTGCCGAGTCGGATGGCGTGGTTTTCGAGAACCGAAGCGCAGCGGACCTTTGAGTCCGTGAGCATCGGAAGCGCAGAAAACCGCGTCAGGCGGCCGGCAGAGTAGCGTTTACAAATGGGCTTGTAGAAGGGGGATACTTCATGACGCTCGTCCAGAAGCTTGCCGTTGCCTATGCCTTCCTATTCTTCGGCGTCGTCGCCATCGGCTACATACCGGCCTTCAACGATGCCGACGGCAATCTGTTCGGCCTGTTCTCGCTGCAATGGTACGATGATCTGCTGCACGCCTTCTCCGGCGTCTGGGCGCTGGCCGCCGCCTTCATCTCGCACCGCCAGGCAGTGTTCTATTTCAAGCTGTTCGGCTCGGTCTACCTTTTCGACGGCGTGCTCGGGCTGGTCACCGGTTCCGGCTGCCTCGATGCCGGTATCTTCATCAACGGCTTCCGCTCTCTCAACGATATCGAATTCCCGGCCCGCTTCTTCGCCAACCTGCCGCACATCGTCATCGGCGGCTTCGCCGTCTATGTCGGCTTCCGGCTAGCCAGGCGCGTACACGACCACTTCGCCACGGCCTGATCGGGCATGTTCCTGTTCCGCTGGCTGAAGCGCCTCATCAAGACGATCCTCTGGCTGATCGTCGTCGTCATCCTCATCCCGATCGCCGGGCTGAGCTACGGCTTCCTGACGACGTCGTCGCTCGACAAGACGCCGCTGCCCGGCATTGCCGACGGCGCCCCGCCCAAGGCGCTGGCCGACAAGGTCCGCGCCGAGATCCCCGGCTACCAGCGGCCGGAGGAATCAACCTTCCTCACCTATCCGGAATGGGCGATCGTCTACGCCGCACGCGAATATGCCGGCTTCGTCGACAAGGACCAGCCGAGCGGCTTCCCCTACTGGTCCTATATCGGCCGCTTCTGGCAGGACTACGCCATGGTCATCCGCGCCAGCGCTCCCTACAAATTCAACTATGCCAACCACCAGATGCTGGTCATCATCGGCACCAGCCACTCGATCGAGCATATATTGCAGTGGGCCTATGAGAACACGGTCGGCCGCATCACCGAGGCGACAACGGCCAAGCGCACCGCCGCCGACATTTATCAGGCCAAGGTCGCGGCGGACTATGCCGCGTTTCTCGACCAGGTGCCCTGGTATCAGTTCCCGTATGCCGACAAGCGTGCCGGCCTGTTTGCCGTGCAGCCGGTGCCGGGCGACAGCTCCGTCCGCACCAGCGAACGCAAGCTGGCGTTCGGCCTCGCCGACACCATCAAGCAGGGCTATGCCGACCTGATAAAAAAGGCCCTCGCTGCCACGATGGACCCCGCCTTGCTCGACATCCATGTCTGGGCCAAGGGGCCCGTCGGCGAAGCCACGCGCAACGAGCCCGACACCTTGCTCGAACGCGACATGGGCGCTGACGGCACCATCTTCGTCACCAGGCGCTATCAGGTCTTCACCGAAATGATCCTGCGCCTGATCGACAAGGGCGTCTCCTTCGTCGAGATCGGCGGCAATGACGAGATCATGGCCACGGTGCTCTCCACCGATACGATCGCCATTCCCGAAGGCATGCACATCCTGTTCAGCTATCCGCTGCCGGCCGATCAATCCACGCGCCGCACCGGCATGATCGTTGCCGTGCGCAAACTGCATCTCGTGCTGCCGGCGCTGATCAAGTCCGGCGCCAGGCTCGAACACGTCTACGATTACTGAGGCCTTTCGGTCACGCCCGGCCAAGATTAGGCATTTCCTGGGCTCCGCCACGCCCATTCCACAATCGCGGCCAAATCCCGCCTTGTTCGCGCGCGAAGGAATGGGAAGAAATGGAAGGGCTGCCGGGGGGCATCTCGAAGGGACAAGACCGTGATCAAGACCGCCCTTGTCGCCATGACCATTGTCGGCTGCGACTGCGACGCCAAGCTTTGCGAATATATCGGCGAGACGCCGGCCAAATGGTCGACCGTCGCCGAGTGCGAAGCGGCGATGAAGAGCCAGATGCTGCACGAGCGCAATTTCAACTATCCGCTCGTCTCCGGCATTTGCCGCACGAAGGGTTCGTCGTCCTCTTCGCAGCTGGCCGCGACCGCATCGCGCCCGGAATTGAAGCCCGCCAGCCGCGTCGTCAGAACCGAAAGCCCGCTGCCGCCGGAACTCAGCCACCGGCCGAGCGTCTCGGTCGGTTCGCCGACGACCGCCATGGCAGCCGACGCCGCCCGGCCCGTTGCCTATGAACAGGTGGTCGATGGCGGAACCGGTGTGCTCTATCGCACCAAGAACGGCTACGCCGTGGTCAAGACCGATCTCGGCCGCGCCGCCTCGGCAACCGCCGACGCCGCGAAGCGCTCTGTGAACTGGCTGGCCGGACTGGTGCCGAAGGGGCTGTAGGCCCGCTGGCGTCTCGGTTCGACGACCGCGTGATCAGGCAGGCACATAGGTCAACCTGATCACGTCGTCGCCAATCAAATCGCTGGCCACAAAGCGAAGCGGCGGCCGGGGGCCGGCGAAGAATGGCTTGCCATGACCAAGCACGAACGGATGGAGGTAGAGTTGGTACGCATCTACAAGACCAAGGTCGGTCAGGCTTCGTGCCAGGCCTGGTCCAGAAACTGAAATCTCCCCGACGAGCTTAGCCTTAAGCCCGCGTATCACCGCCTCGACGTCATCCGCGACAAGTGTTGCGTTAGGGCCGGCCGACTTCAGAGAGCGCGACACAACCCACTTCGGTTGGCTCCGCCACGCCGCCGCGAATTCATGCGCCTCCGCGCTCCACTCAGGACTGTCTTCGTCCCAATAGCGCATGACCTCGTACATGCCGCGACCGTACACACTGCCGCTCAAATTGCGCACTTGCTCTATCCAGTGACGAAAGATCGTCGGGCCCGACGGCATTTTCTGGTGGTCGACATAGCCGTCGAGTGACTGGTTCATTCTGAAAATGAGCTTCGCCATGCTGCAGGATCTCCAACCCGGGGTCTTCAGAATAACTTGAGCCGCCGTTACGCAAAACCCCAGCCGAAATCCAAACTGAGACACGATCCTAGTCCGGCCTGAACCTGACTTTCAGGCTCTGCCAGAACTTGTCGACAAGCGGCTTTTCGGTCGCTGCATCCTCGCCGGCAATGCGGGTGATGAACAGCAGCCCCCGATCGGCCAGGCCGAAGCCGACGATCTCGAAATCGGCGGTGTCGGTGCGTGTCTTCACCTCGGCCCGGATCCCGGTCAATTCCTTGCCGTCGGCGAGTTTGCGCGTGGTCGGCCCCTGCGTCAGCTTGGCGCCGGCCTGCACCGATTGCCTGGTCATCTCCTGCAGCATCAATTGGTTGAGCGACACCGGATTCATGGCGCCATACTCCTGCACGACGACGATCGTGCCCAGCGCCGAGGCCATCAGATACTGCGTGATGTCATCGCCGAGATCGGTCTTGGTCACCGAAATGCCGCTGGGGTGGACGAAGGAAAAATCGCTGCCGGAAAAGGTAGCGAAGTCGTTGCGCGCGAGCGTCACCTTGCTCTGCTTGCCGCCGGGCAGCGTCACATCGGCGCTCTCGCCGGGATCGATATCGACCGTCACGCCGTCGATGGTCAGCTTGAAGGCCTTGAGATCCTCGCCTCCGGCCGGTCCGGCGCACAGCGCGATGAGGGTGAGTGCCGCCGCCGATACCATCCGCATGGCTGTTCTCCTGCTTCTTACGACACCCCGCTCAGCGCCTTGATGGCACGGTAGAAGGTCGAGGAAAACAGTTCCGTTGGGTCATACTGCCGCTTCGCCGCCAGGAAGGCCGGCAGTTCGGGATAGGAGGCCAGCAATTCCCTGGCCGTATAATGCAGCTGGTAAGGCAGGAAGAAGCGCCCGCCATGCTTGATCGTCACGTCGATCAGCGCCCGCGTCAGCGCCCGCATCCTGGCATTGCCGTCGGCATCGGTCGGCTGGTTGACGTAGAGCACCAGCGAATAGGCCGGCTCCGGCGCGTAGGTCAGCGCCACATCCTCCCTGTGGACGATGCGCACCGAAGCATTGAGCACCGGCAGCGTCTGCTTGCGCAGGATCTCGCGCGCTTCCGCGATGAATTCGACATAGGCGGCACGCGGAATAAAATATTCGTGCAGGATGTCGGTCTCTTCCATCTGATCGTTGAACAGATAGGGCACCGAATCGTGCATCGGGTTGTTGCGGGTGACGAGACAGGCCTCGCCCTCGGCCATGGCCGAGGTGCGCGCCACCGTGCAGCTTTCGAATTTCGGCTCCAGTGTCTTTTCGGTGAACCACTTCAATTCCTGGAACAGGCTGCCCCATTTCGCCAGGTTGATGATCACCCGCTTCAACCCGACCGATCCCGGTTCGCCGATCTCGGGCTGATCGGCCGGCGGCCGCTCGGCCACCTTGTCGTAACGGTAGACGATCATGTCCTCGAGGAAATTGCCGGGCGCCGTCGACAGATGGCCGTAGAACAGGCCGATATCCTTGTTCGGCTCCAGCACCTTGGCGAAGAATTCCGGAAAATCGTCCGATTTGATGATTTCGCGCGAGGTGCGGTAGACGGCGTTGTCGACGATGTCGAGCGTCGCCTCCAGCACCACGCCGAACAGGCCGTAACCGCCGACGACGTGGCGGAACAGATCGGTGTTCTCGGTCGGCGAGCAGGTCGTCACCGAACCGTCGGCCAGCATCACCCGCATCGAGCGGATCGAGCCCGCCACCGAACCCGCCTGGTGGTCCATGCCATGCGCATTGGCCGACAGCGAACCGCCGACCGAGAAGATGTCGGTCGACTGCATCGCCTTCACCGCGAAGTGCGGATGCAGAAGGTTCTGGATGTCATGCCAGCGCGCGCCCGGCTGCAGGGTCATGGTCTTGGCCGCCGCATCGACGGTGACCCTGTTGAACTTTCTGAGGTCGAGCACCAGCGCGTTGTCGTCGAAGGCATGCCCGCCCATGGAATGGCGGATGGCGGCCAGCGATATTTTCAGCCCATTGGCACGCGCGAAGGCCAGGGCCTTGGCGATGTGCTCGTCCCCGCTGACCTCGACCACGCCGTAGACCGGCGTCATCGACAGGCCGCTGGCATCGTTGATGTCACCACCCTTTGCCGACCAGGGCAGTGACGCATCGAAGGCCGGCGCATTGTCCAGCGGCTTCAGAGGCAGCGCGAAGCCGTCTATATCGGCTATCCGTCCTGCGTTCTTCGGCCCCGAAGGTCCGCGTGCCAGCCGCGCCACCGTGTTGCCGCCCCACAGCACCGCGCCGCCGACGACAGCCGCACCCAGCAGCAATCGCCGCGACAGGCGAAACCCTTTTTGCTCGTCGGCCATGACTATCCCCCGGTGGCCAAGGGATAGCGCGGCTCTTTGGCAAAAACCATAGCGGCGCCGCCGGGACGGCGGTTTGCCTGGCGTCGAGGGTGAAGGGCACGAAAATGGCCGGTCCCCGGAGGACCGGCCAGAATGGAACAGGGTCTGAAATTGCGTCAGCAGGTCTGCCGACGCACGATGCCCTCGCCTTACGAGGCCTTCTTGATCGACGTCACGATGCCGGTCTTGTCATCGACGGTCACCGCCACCTTGGCGCCGACCTTCAGTTTCCCGATCGTCGCTTCGGGCGACAGCTGGTAGATCTTGCCGTCGTCGAGGGTGATCGACTTGGTCGTCGGATCGACGGCCTGAATGGTGCCCTGAACGGTCGCGGCATAAGCGGTGCCGAGGAAGGCGAGCAGAGCAGCGGTGGTTGCGAGGGTCTTCTTCATTGGTAAGCACTCCGTGCTGTTTCACTTTTCCGGACCGCCGCCTTGGGAAACGACAGCACCGGACGGCCTGAAACTGGACGGAAAGCGCACCCTCCGCAAATCACATTGGGTGAATTTTCGCAAACAATATCATAGGCTTAATTCCGACACATTATCTGCGACCTAGATCATTTCAGGCCGCTTCGGCTCCCCCAATGAACGCACTTCTGTCCGCGAAAAGAGTCACTTGGCCGATTGTGACGGGCGGCTTTCGATCACCACGCAGCCGCCGCAATCCATCTCGGGCGGCATCACGAAACAGAGCGCTGACCGATCGTCGATACACATTTTGTTTCGCGGATCAGTTCAAAAACCGCCACGCCAACGCTGATCAAACTCGCGCTACGGTTGCAAACCGACGTCGAATGCGGGATGGTGTCGACCGTTGACATGAAGGGGGGCCTTCCATGAAGCTTGCAGTCTGGACTGCGATGTCCCTGATGCTGGCGCTTGCTCCAGGATTGGCCGGCGCACAAGCCACGGATCCGGGCGACGACAAAACAATTATCTTCACTCCCGGCGACCCAGAGATGGCAGCGGCCACCGCGCAGGCGCTCGCCAGCCTGGACGACTTCCTGGCACTGTCCGAGGCGCCTCCCGCCGACACAGAGAGGTTCAAATTGAAGGTCAAGGTACGGGACGGCAACGTCACCGAACACTTCTGGGTCATACCGTTCCGCCGCACCGAAACCGGATTTGTCGGCATGTTGGCAAACCAGCCGGAGGAAGTGCACAACGTCGTCCTCGGCCAGAACATAGAATTCACCAGGGACGATATTTCCGACTGGGGATACACACGCGGCGGACGTCAGGTCGGCAGCTTCACCGTGTGCGTCATGTTCAACAAAATGTCGAAAGAAGAGGCGGACTACATGCGTGACAAATACGGCTTCGAGTGCTGAAAGCGCAGCCCGATCAACCCGCTTCGTCCTTCGCGCCGATCTTGCGCACAAGTGCCGCCGTCGCCAGCATCGCGCCCATGTCCGATATCATCGGCGCGACATGCCTGCTGTAGTCGAGCGGCACCGAAATATCCGGCAGCTCGAAGAAGTTCTTCGTCTGCGGCAACAGTAGGAAACCATCGCTGCCGTTGAGCGCGACGCGGGCTGGGTCGTCCGGCCAGGTTTCGCCAAGCCATTTCAGCGCCTGCGCCAGCCGGCCGCTCACCAATGGCTGTGCCGCCCCGAGATTGTCGGTGCGGAACTCGTAGGCGGCATCGAGCAAAGCATCGCCGCTGGACAGCTCTTGCAGCTTGCTGGCAAATATGCCGCGAAAGAAGCTGATCACCGCGTTGGTCCGCCGCGTCGCCACCAATATGCCGGGAAACGGCGCGATGGTCTCGAAAGCGACGATGACGCCCTGGAAGGCGGTCGAGGAGCCCTTGCCCGACCCTTCCCGCAGATGCGCCTCGTACAGTTCGAACGGAAACCCCTCATAGCGGCCCGCCACGATGTCGTCGAACGCCTGCCGGTTGAACGGACCAACCGCCGTGCGCGGCAACCGGTCGAAGGAATTCGGCGTCACGCCATGCTGGTAGCGCATGTCGGCGATGAAGCCGAATATGATCGGCAGCAGCGTCTCGCGGAACGATTGCTGCAGCCGCGTCGCCGGTTTCCTGGCCTGGAAATAGAGCAGGATCGAAGCCGCGAAGCCGATCACATAGAGAAATACATGCGGCGTCGAGACCCATTGCTCGTTGGGGTCGGCGACCTTGTTGAACAGCCAGGCGACCAGCACCACGGCCACCAGCACCAGCCCCACGAACACCGGCACCCGCCAGCGCACCTGCCGGACCGCCGAAGCCCTCGCCGCTTCATAGGCCTCGATGTCTTTTCGGATGCCGGCGATGACCGTTTCGCTCGGCATGAAATCCGCTGATTCCACCGCTACCCCCGCAATCCTGCCTCTGCGGGAGCATGATAGTTGGTTTTGCAAGGGCCGCCAGATGGTTAAGCGGGAACGCCTTCATCGGTTGGTGGAGAAGGGAAGACCGCTTTCAGTCGCTCCGCGACCCTGTCACGCATTCGGCCCTCCAAAGCCTCCATCAACACCAGCCGCTCGTGGTCGCCAGCGCGCAGGCGCATGAAGGGATGCATCCGGTAAGACGCGATCCTGCCGCGCGTACCGGCATCGGCACTGACATCGACAACGAGGATAGAGCCGATGCGGCCCGGCCATGGCTGCCGGGCAAAGGCGGTACCGAGGAAATCGCCGAGCCCATAGGCGACGATCGTCCCGTCAATCTTTTCCACCGGCTGCACGACATGGGCATGATGGCCCGCGATCAGCCCGGCGCCCTGCCCGGCCAGCCGCCTGGCCAGCGCTCGCGTCCCGTCGCGCGGAAAATGTCGGAACTCCCAGTCCCAATGCGGCACGGCGCAGAGAAGGTCCAAGCCAGCGGGTGGCCAGCTCGCCGGATCGCTGTCCATCGAAACGCGCCCGGCAAACAGTTTTTCATCGGCGTTCCGCCACAGCGTGAAGGCGGCGAAGCCGATATCAAGCGATCCAACCTGAATCGGCACAACCGGACCGTCGGCCAGGCCGATCGTGCGGATGCCGAGCCGCAGCAACGCCGCGATTGTCTCGTCGAAACCGGCGATGCCCTGATCCAGCACATGGTTGTTGGCCAGCGACAGCACGAGTTTTTCGCGCGCAACACCAACCGCCGTCAGCGCCTCGGCCAGGAACGGCTCGCTCATCGCATGATGCGTGCCGAGCCTTGTGCCCAGCACCGCGCTTGGCCTGTCCACAACAGGGCTTTCGCAATTGCCGATCACCAGATCGGCAGCGCCGAGCAGCGCCTTGATCGCCGGATCGCAATCCGGCGCGCTGCGGTTGGCCACCGCCGAGATGTCGCCGACAAAGGCAAGCCGCACCGCTTGCTTCGGCGGTGGATCCATCAGCGTCCCGGCCATCGGCGCAAAGTCTTGAGCGTCGCCGGCCAGTGACGGCTTCAGGAAACGCGGCAGCCAGGACAGCTTGTAGGAAAACGGATAATTCGACACGCGATGCCCAATTGTTTGCCCTGTGTAGACCGTCCGCGGGGCGGGTTGAAGCGCGACGCTGCAAATGGTGTATGTTTGCACTGCGCGACAAACATTGGGGGGAAAAGATGACACGACTGGCAGGCCTGCTGACATCCGCTTTCATTCTGCTCCTGCCGCTGTCTTCCGCGTCGGCGGCAATGCCAGAAGCGGCAACCACATTGTTTGAGGCGAAGACCGTGGCCGCGCGCGACACCGCTCTCTCGACGCTGGAGGCTGCCGCGCCAAAAGACCCGGCATCCGCCTATGCGGCCGGGGCGGGCGAGTTCTTTACCGCACTGGAGATCCTGGCCACCGGCCTGCACCGTCATGGTTTCGAAAGCCCGCAATCCTTCATGCTGCCGCTGATGCGGTTGCCAGTGCCCGACAATCCCAATCCCGAGCCGCTCACTTACGAGCAGTTCCGCGCCATCCTGGTCGGCTTCCGTGACCGGCTGGAGAAATCCGCAGCCACGTTTGCCTCGGTGCCGCCCAATGCCGATATCGGCATGGTCATCGATCTCACCCATGCCGGCATCGACCTCAACGAGGACGGCACCATCGCGCCGGACGAGAGCATGGCGGCGATCATCGCCTCACTCTCGCGCGGCGGTATCTCGTCGGACGCCGCCGCCCCCACGCTCACCTTCCGCTTCGACCGCGCCGACGGCTACTGGCTGCAGGGCTATGCCGAGTTCCTGATGGCGCAGGCCGATTTCTGGCTGGCGCATGATTTCAGGAGCACCTTCGACGGCTCGTTTCACATGCTGTTCCCGCGCGCCAAATTGCCGCTGCAGGATATTCTGGTGCCGCCGGCCGGCGATATGGGCTCGAGCATCTTCTCCTCGGAATGGCGCATCGCCGATTTCATCTCGATGGTGCATCTCGTCAACTGGCCGGTGATCGAACCGGAGCGCCGGCAAGCGGCGCGCCGCCACCTGCTGGAAATGATCCGGCTGTCGCGCGAGGACTGGAAGGCGATCCGCGCCGAGACCGACAATGACCGCGAATGGCTGCCTGGACCGCAGCAGAAGGGCGAGAACCCGCTCACCGGCCTCGAAGTCGGCGAGGAGCAGGTCCAGGCCTGGCTCGCCGCCTTGACCATGGCCGAGGATCTCCTGGAAGGCCGCAGGCTGCTGCCGCATTTCCGCGTCACCGCCAGTACTGGGCTTGGCATCAACATGAAGCGCTTCTTCGACGAGCCAAAAAACTTCGATCTCGTGCTGTCGATCACCGGCCCGGCCATCGCGCCCTACCTCGAAAGCGGCGAGCTCGCGACCAGCGACGATTTCGACCAGATCCAGCGCCAGTTCGGCGGCGACGGGTTTTTGACGTTTGCGCTTTGGTTCAACTGAGGGTGGGCCGTTTGAGGCCGCCTTCCCGCGAGAAATCTAGCATGGCAGGCAACAGTTTTACCGGAAACACGCGCGCCTTTTGTAGGCAGGTCTGCCGGCAGTCGGTTCGCTGCATACACCGCGCGGAGGCGCTGCGTAAAAATTAGCAGTGGCTGTTTTGCTTGACTCGGCCGCCAAAAACAGGCAGCAAAACCAGGTCGGAAGGGCGACAACACCACTTTCCTGGCCGTGGACGAAGGCTGATTTGGCCAAAATCCACATCTCGTCGTTGGTTTTGAGAGGAATTGATTAACCAACTTTGTCCATATTTTGAAGCAATCGGCAACCAACTACAGACGCGGCAAACGCGTCGGGGACCACCTGGGATCACTCACAGAATGGTCGTCGCGGCTCTCAAGGCCACGTACGGGGAAACCGATTGAAGCGAGATTGGTTGCATGGCGTTGTTGAGTACACACAAAAAAAACCGGGGACAGCGTGAGGGCGGCGAGTTCGTCGATGCTCCACGTTCCCCTTCCTTCAACGCTGGCCGGGTGGCCCGCTGGGTCGCGCTGCCTTGCGTCAGCACCGCCATCGGCCTTTGGTTGATCGGCACCATGGCTGGCCTCAGTTCCGTCGGCGCCTCTCTATCGGCAACTTCGGTTGGCCTGCCCCAGACACTGTCGACACCGGGATCGCTCGCACTTGCCGATCCGCTGAAACAGCACTTTTTGAAAGCACCCTTCGTGCTGGCCAACGCCAATGGCGGCACTCAGGCCCTGCATGATCATTCGGTGCAGTGCGGCGCCAGCTGTTTCAAGCTGGCCAGGGTAAGCGCGCGGGCGGAAAAATCCGAACGCCTTGTAGCGCAGGCAAAGCCGATGCCCGCCGCCGTGAAGTCGAAGGCGCAGGAGCGCTTCGAACGCATGGAAGCGTCGCTTTCGCCGATGAAGCTGGCCGCTGCCTTTGCCGACGCCGGAAAGCCTGCCGCCAGTGCCAACACCCGCCCGGTGATCTCCACCGTCGCACCGCGAATTGCCGAGGCGTCGTTGGTGCCCTCCGTCCAGGTCACAGCCAGCCTGTCCG
Source organism: Mesorhizobium sp. Primo-A (assembly GCF_003997175.1). Classification (NCBI taxonomy): domain Bacteria; kingdom Pseudomonadati; phylum Pseudomonadota; class Alphaproteobacteria; order Hyphomicrobiales; family Phyllobacteriaceae; genus Mesorhizobium; species Mesorhizobium sp. Primo-A. The sequence goes on along the minus strand of NZ_RZTG01000003.1, from coordinate 524,678 downwards.
ATAACATGCCAGTTCCGGCGGCCGAACGTTTCGCCCGGCTGGATACCGACTCGGTGGTCGTGCAGACCGCACCGCCGCCGATGGGTTTTGCCCAATCCGGTACGCCAGACAATTCGCAGTTGGCGCTTGCTCTGGTGCAGTCCCTGCCGGCCGACGACGAGGCGTTCGCCTCACCGCTGCCGATCGAGGAATCGTCAGCCGATGTCGTGGTTTCACCCGTCGAAACCCAGCAGGATCAACCCGGCGATGCCGCCGCGCTGCCGGACGCTCTGACCGACGACGTGCCGTTGCCGACCCGGCGTCCGCAATTCGACGCGCCGCAGCCCAAAGTGGTCCAGCAGGAGCCTAAGTCCGTCCAGCAGCCGAAATCCGTTCAGCAGCCGAAGCCGGCACGCGAGACGGTCCAGCAGGCCCAGCCGGCAAAACCGACGCGGCAAGGCCGGCCGGCCGATGGCGGCGATGTGCTGGCCTATGCCAAGCCCGACACCCCGTCGGGCGGCCTTGGCAAGGCGTTCAGGAACCTCTTCAACTCGCCAGCCGCCAGGAGCGGAGCCGGCAATGGCGTCGCCGTGTACGACATCAGCAGCGCGACCGTCTACATGCCTGACGGCTCGAGGCTCGAGGCGCATTCAGGCATCGGCGCCATGGCGGACCAGCCGCGTTATGCCGACCAGAAGAATCGCGGACCGACGCCGCCCAACACCTACAATCTGTCGATGCGCGAGTCGCGCTTCCACGGAGTGGAGGCCTTGCGCCTGACACCGGTCGATGGCCGCAACAAATACAATCGCAACGGCCTGCTGGCCCATACCTACCTGCTCCGGGGCCGCTACGCCCAGTCGAGCGGCTGCGTCGCCTTCAAGGACTATGCGCGCTTCCTCGCCGCTTTCAAGAAGGGCAAAATCAAACGCCTCGTCGTGGTGCCGCGCCTGAACGGGTCGGCGACGCAGGTCGCATCAGCCGCCAGGGGCGTGTAACGACAAGAGCTTTCGGGCGCCTTCCCGCTGCTCCTGACAGCCTGCTGTCAGGAGCAGCGCTGTCCGGCACGCCTCTCCCCACCGCGCTCTTTCCATTTTGGCCAGGAAATCCCATATTCGGGACATGGCCAAATCTCCCGATCAGAAAACGCCGCCGACGGCGAATGACGACCGCGCCGCGCCGAAGCGGCGCAGCCCGCTGACCGATTTCCTCGACGCCTCCGAGCCGCTGCACAAAGGCGGCTTCGCCGAGATGCCGCAGCCGGAGCTCTCTGGCACGCCGCTGACCGGTTCGATCGCGGATTGGGCCGAGCAGATCGAGCAGGAAGCCGAAAACGAAGGACGTCTTGTCGCCAAGGGTGACGGCGGCAAATCGCCGAAGCCGTCGAAGAAGATACCCGAGCGCTCAAGCTCGCCGGGGCGCAGTTCGCGCGGCACCTCGATGGGTGGCGCGGCGTCAGCCAGGGAGCGCACGGCAGCCGGCCTCAATCCGGTCGCCGGCCTCGACATCTCGCTGGAGGACGCCGAGACCATGGCCTCGGGCAGCGTCACCGCGACGGTGGCGGCACTGTCGGCGCTGATCGAATCCGGCAATCCGCTGCACAAGGACGGCGTGCTGTGGACGCCGCACCGCCCTGCCCGCCCCGAAAAATCCGAAGGCGGCATCGCCATCAAGATGGTGTCGGAGTTCGAGCCGGCCGGCGACCAGCCGACCGCGATCAAGGATCTGGTCGAAGGCGTCGATAACCACGACCGCACCCAGGTGCTGCTCGGCGTCACCGGCTCAGGAAAAACCTTCACCATGGCCAAGGTGATCGAGGAGACGCAGCGCCCTGCCTTGATCCTGGCGCCGAACAAGACGCTTGCCGCGCAGCTCTATTCCGAGTTCAAGAAATTCTTCCCGGAAAACGCCGTTGAGTATTTCGTCTCCTACTACGATTATTACCAGCCGGAAGCCTACGTCCCGCGCACCGACACTTTCATCGAGAAGGAATCCTCGATCAACGAGCAGATCGACCGCATGCGCCACTCGGCGACGCGTTCGCTGCTTGAGCGCGACGACGTCATCATCGTCGCCTCGGTGTCCTGCATCTACGGTATCGGCTCGGTCGAAACCTATACGGCGATGACCTTCCAGATGCAGATCGGCGACCGGCTCGACCAGCGCGCGCTGCTCGCCGATCTCGTCGCCCAGCAGTACAAGCGGCAGGACATCAACTTTGTCCGCGGCTCGTTCCGCGTGCGCGGCGACACCATCGAAATCTTCCCGGCCCACCTGGAAGACCGCGCCTGGCGCATCTCGATGTTCGGCGACGAGATCGAGCAGATCACCGAATTCGACCCGCTGACCGGCCAGAAGACCGGCGAGCTGAAAAGCGTCAAGATCTACGCCAATTCGCACTATGTGACGCCGCGCCCGACGCTGAACCAGGCGATCAAGTCGATCAAGGAAGAGCTCAAGCACCGGCTGGTCGAACTCGAACGCGCCGGCCGCCTGCTTGAGGCACAGCGGCTGGAACAGCGCTGCCGCTTCGACCTCGAAATGCTGGAAGCCACCGGCTCGTGCGCCGGCATCGAGAACTATTCGCGCTATCTCACCGGCCGCCAGCCGGGCGATCCGCCGCCGACGCTGTTTGAGTACATCCCCGACAACGCACTGGTCTTCATCGACGAAAGCCATGTCACCGTGCCGCAGATCGGCGGCATGTATCGCGGCGACTTTCGCCGCAAGGCGACGCTGGCCGAATACGGCTTCCGTCTGCCGTCCTGCATGGACAACCGGCCGCTGCGCTTCGAGGAGTGGGATGCCATGCGTCCGCTTTCGGTCGCGGTCTCGGCGACCCCTGGCGCCTGGGAGATGGAACAGGCCGGCGGCGTCTTCGCCGAGCAGGTCATCCGTCCGACCGGCCTGATCGATCCGCCGGTCGAGGTCCGCCCGGCCAAGAGCCAGGTCGACGATGTCGTCGGCGAGATTCGCGATACCACCAAGGCCGGCTACCGCACCTTGGTCACCGTGCTGACCAAGCGCATGGCCGAGGATTTGACCGAGTATCTGCATGAGCAGGGCATCCGCGTCCGCTACATGCACTCCGACATCGATACGCTGGAGCGCATCGAGATCCTGCGCGATCTGCGCCTCGGCGCCTTCGACGTGCTGGTCGGGATCAATCTTCTGCGCGAAGGCCTCGACATTCCCGAATGCGGCTTCGTCGCCATTCTCGACGCCGACAAGGAAGGTTTCCTGCGATCGGAAACCTCGCTGATCCAGACCATCGGGCGCGCCGCCAGAAACGTCGACGGCAAGGTCATCCTCTATGCCGACCAGGTGACCGGCTCGATGGAACGGGCGATGGCCGAAACCAACCGTCGCCGCGAAAAGCAGATGGAGTGGAACGCGGCCAACGGCATCACACCGGAATCGGTCAAGTCGCGCATCTCCGACATTCTCGATTCGGTCTACGAGAAGGACCACGTCCGCGCCGATATCTCGCAGTTCACCGACGGTGCCGGCGCCATGATGGGCAACAACCTCAAGGCCCATCTCGACGCGATGGAAAAGCAGATGCGCGATGCCGCGGCCAATCTCGACTTCGAGAAGGCGGCCCGCATCCGCGACGAAATCAAGCGCCTGCGTGAGATGGAACTGTCCATCTCCGAAGACCCGCTGGCCAAATACGCCGACATGGAAAGCCCGGCCTCCGGCCGCGAAAAGGGCAAGCACAACAAGGGCGTGGCCAAACATCGTACAGCAGAGGAACAGGAGCGTTTTCGCAAGCTCGACGCAGCGCGTGCCGCCGAAGAGGCAGCCAAGGCTGCCCGGCCCAACCTCTTCCGCAAGCCTGATCTCGACGAGATGGGCGCCGATGGCACTGTGCCGGTGAAAAAGCCGCTGTTTTCGAAACCCTCGATCGACGACATGGGTCCAGGTACCGACATGCCGACGCCGGCCGGCGCGGTGTCGCGCTCGCTGTTCAAGAAACAGTCGGCATCCGAGGCACATGGTTCCGATTTCGGCATTCCCGGGGACGCCACAAAGCCGCTGTTCAAGAAGAACTCGCTGGACGAGATGACGGTGCGGCGGACGGAAAAACCGATCGAAGGAAAAGTGCCGGCCAAGCCGCAGCCAATCTCCCCCCTCGTGGGGGACGAATCCGCCAAGCCAGTTGTTCGCCAGCGAACAGGCATTGGCTCCTACGAAGACCCCGCCGACGCCCGTCGGGAAAAGCGCCGGCCGGGTAAGACGGGTAGGCCGGGAAAGTAGCGCCTTCCCCTTCTCCCAGAAGGGGAAGGGAAGCGCTCCGCCGCCGCCGCATTCCGCCGACCCACTTGCCACCAGCCCCGCCTTTGGTGTAATCGCTCCGCATACTCAACGTCTTGTCTCGAAAGGAGGGCTCACGTGTTTACGTTTCATCGTCACCATCGTCAGCGTGGCCCGATTTCTGCCCTGCGAGCTTGCTTGCAGGGCTGACCAGGGACGGTCCGGGTTTTTCCCGCTTCGATTTTTTGGTCTGCCCTTCGTGGTGCGTAATGCCGAGCCTGATGGCCGGAAAGCGCACCGTCAAAGTGGACCGGAGTAGTCTCCGGCAAGACCAGAGAAATCAAATGGCCCTGATCAGCCTCAAATCCCTCGGCGTCACCATGAGTGCGCCGCTGTTTGCCAATCTCGACCTCACCATCGGCACCGGCGACCGGCTCGGCATTGTCGCCGCCAATGGCCGCGGCAAGTCGACTTTGCTGAAATGCCTGACCGGCGGGATGGAGCCGACCTCCGGTGACATCACCCGCACGCGCGGCCTGCGCGTCGGTCATGTCGAACAGTCGGTTGCCCCGGTCCTTCGCACCCGTACGTTCCGGCAGGTGGTGGCGGATGCCTTGCCGTCCGAGCAGGCCGAAAGCGAGATGTGGCGTGTCGACGTGGTTCTGGATTCACTCGACGTGCCCGAGCCGATGCGCGAGCGGCCAATGCAGGCGCTGAGTGGCGGCTGGCAGAGGCTTGCGCTAATCGCACGCGTCTGGGTCACCGATCCGGACGTGCTGTTGCTCGACGAGCCGACCAACCATCTCGACCTTGTCCGCATCAGCCAGCTCGAAACCTGGCTGAACACGCTGCCGCGCGAGGTGCCCGTCGTCATCGCCAGCCACGACCGCGCCTTCCTCGACGCCACCACCAACCGGACCCTATTCCTGCGCCCGGAACAGTCGCCGGTGTTTGCCCTGCCCTACTCCCGCGCCAGGCAGGCGCTCGACGAGGTCGATGCTTCGACCGAGCGCAAGTTCCAGCGCGACATGAAGGTGGCGCAGCAATTGCGCCGGCAGGCGGCCAAGCTCAACAACATCGGCATCAATTCGGGCAGCGACCTTTTGACGGTGAAGACCAAGCAGCTCAACCTGCGGGCCGAAAAACTGGAAGAAGCGGCCGCACCGGCGCACCGCGAAAAGTCGGCGGGTGCCATAAAACTGGCCAATCGCGGCACCCACGCCAAGGTGCTGATCACGCTCGACGACGCGGCTGTGGAAACACCCGACGGCACCCCGCTGTTTCGAACCGGCAAGCGCCATATCTGCCAGGGCGACCGCATCGTGCTGCTCGGCCGCAACGGCGTCGGCAAGTCGCGCTTCGTCACCCTGATCCGCAATGCCATTGTCGAACCGGACACGGTGCCGAATGTGAAGGTGACGCCGTCGACGGTGCTAGGCTACAGCGACCAGGCGCTGTCGGGCATCAGCGGCGACGACACGCCGCTGATGCTGGTCTCGCGCCGCTACGATGTCGGCGAGCAGCGTGCCCGCTCGCTGCTGGCAGGCGCCGGCGTGGTCATCGAGATGCAGGAGAAAAAGATCGGTGCGCTGTCCGGCGGCCAGAAGGCGCGGCTGATGATGCTGGCGCTGAGGCTCGCCAATCCCAACTTCTATCTGCTGGACGAGCCGACCAACCATCTCGACATCGACGGCCAGGAAGCCCTGGAAGCGGAACTGCTGGCACATCAGGCAAGCTGTGTGCTCGCCTCGCACGACCGCTCCTTCATCCGCGCCATCGGCAACCGCTTCTGGCTGATCGAGAAACGGCGGCTGACCGAAGTCGAAGACCCAGAGGATTTCTTCCGCTCGGTGGCGGAGGGCGCTGGCTAATCGGTGAACAAAACTGCCGATGAAGTTCCGGCCTGTCGAGCGCAGGCCGGAGTTTCGTATCATGTTACGAGACGTCTTCTTGACTTCCGAAGCGTATCATGCCATGGTACGCCACTCGGGTCGGCAAGGTGATAAGCTCCTCCAAAGACAAGACCAGCGAAGCCGTTTCGAACGGCAAGGCTCCGAAGGGCTTCCCATCGGACCTTTGTCCGCTCAGCCCAGCGGAAGCTGTTCATGATCGACAACGCCGCCGAACTGTCGAATCTGAAGACGCCTCCCGGCAACAGGCTTGAGCCGCTGAAAGGTAACCGTGCGGGCCAGCATTCGATCCGCATCAACGATCAATTCCGCCTCTGCTTTAGGTGGGTGGAAGGGCAAGCGGAGGATGTTGAAATCACCGACTATCATTGAAGAGGGTTCAAAATGCTGAACATCAACCCACCTATCCATCCCGGAGAAATTCTCCGTGAGGAATATCTCGTGCCGCTCAATCTGAAGCCTTACACGCTGGCCAAAAAGCTGCATGTGCCCCGCACACGCATCGAGCGCCTGGCCAGCGAGACGACACCGGTAACGCCCGACACCGCTTTGCGCCTTGCGAAGTTCTTCGGAACCACGCCGCAGTTCTGGATGAATATGCAGGCGAGCTACGACCTCGCCGTAGAGGGAGAGGCGAAGAAGGCCGATCTTGAAACAATCGAACGTCTACAAACCGCGGCCTGAAGTAATCGCGTTAGCAACAACCCGCTTCAAGCAGGCTACGGAGCTAGCGATAAAAAAATCTCGACGATCTGTCGGATAGCCTCAGCCCGCCGCGTCCTTGGGATGCCGACACGATGATGCCGGCCCAACCCAGGAGAATTATCATGTCGGTTCTTTCGTCCATCGGTCGCATCGCAACCCGGTATGCGGCAGCGCGCGCTCGTCACCGCAGCGAACGCGTCCTGCGTTCACTGCCTGCCTCGCTGCGCAAGGATATCGGGTTTCCGGACGTCTTCGATGCGCAAAACGGCCGCCGCCCCTGACCTCGCGGGGCGCCAGTCAGTCATGCGTATCGCCCGAAAGCGGCGTCGCCTTCATCGATACGCGTTTTTCGAAAGCCTCGAACCAGCGCGTCAGCAGTGCCCGTGAGCGAAAAGGCGGAAGGTGACGGAACGCCATCCAGGACAGCGCGGTGGCCAAGGCAATGTGGCCGATATGGAGCGGCGCCTCGTCGTCCAGCGTGCTCTCGATCCAGTCGTAGCTCGCCTCGATCTTTTCCCGGTATCCGTCGGCGAGAGCACCATAGCGCAACTTTTCGGGTCTCCTTTCCGTCTCCCAGCGCAAGGCTATACCCGTCTGCGCCAGGCCCTGGGCGACCGCCTGCAACCGCAATGCCTGCCAGCGCGCCTCGCCGTCCTGCGGCAGCAGCTTGCGACCGTCATGCAGCGTGTCGAGATAGGCGCAGATGACATCGGAATCGAAGATCGGCGACGCGTCGGGCCGCAACAGCACCGGCACTTTGCCGAGCGGGTTTTCGGCGTAGACGCGGGCATTGCGCAAGGTCGGACTGGTCTCGTGATGAATGACCTCCAGCCGATCGGCAATGCCAACCTCGTGGGCGAAGACGAGCGCCTTGCGCGCGAAGGGTGAGTGGGTCTGATAGTAGAGGATCATTGTCGTCCCAGGATTTGAAGAGGCGTTCGCCTGATCCATCTGTTCTAGCCTGCGAGCCGAGAGAATTGCGCTCTGATTGGGCGCGGTCGACGCAAGTTCGTTTCACGCCTCTCGTCCAACTGCGGCTGCGTGGACTGTCCAGGGCCGGTCGGCCAAAAAAATCTGCCGGCCATGTAGGAACGCCGGCACCTCATCCGTCCTTTGGCTCGCAAGGCCAAACGCAAAGAGGAACAACAGATGACCGATCAGACCCCCGTTCAGCCCGCGGCCAAAGTGCTCGGCGGATTGACCCCCTATCTGCAGCTGGATGGCGCCTTCAAGGCTGCCGAATTCTACAAGAAGGCCTTTGGTGCCGAGCAGGTCTTTGCCTATCCGGCGGACGAAAAAGGCCGCACCATGCACATCCACCTCCACATCAACGGCTCGACGCTGATGCTCTCCGACTTCTATCCCGAAAACGGCATGCCTGCCGTCAAGCCGCAAGGTTACACCATGCAGCTTCACCTCGGCAGCGACGACATCGAAGCCTGGTGGAAGCGCGCCGTCGATGCCGGCTGCGAAGTCGCCGTGCCGCTCCAGATCATGTTCTGGGGTGACCAGTGGGGCAATATGCGCGACCCGTTCGGCGTCGAATGGGCGATGAATGCGCCGGTCAAGAAAGCCTGATTTATCGCCAATGGCGAAGTCCCTCACCGGCTGGCGTCGGTGAGGGATTGTGAACTTCCAGGAGGAGACCCACAATGTCCTATGTCGATGGCTTCGTGCTTGCCGTGCCCAAGGCAAATCTCGATAACTACAAGAGGCTGGCCAACCTCGCAGGCCCTATATGGATGGAACACGGCGCGCTCGCCTATGTCGAATGCATCGGCGACGACGTGCCCTATGGCGAGGTCACTTCGTTCCCGCGCGCCGTGCAGGCCAAGGACGACGAGATCGTCGTCTTCGCCTGGGCCGTCTATGAGTCGCGGGAGAGCCGCGATGCCGTCATGGCCAAAGTGATGGCAGATCCGCGCCTGAAGGCCGATTGGGCGGACATGCCGTTCGACGGGAAGCGCATGATCTTCGGTGGCTTCAAGCCATTCATAGAGCTTTGAGCAGCCGGTAGCAGATTGGCAGAAGCCCCTCAGCTTCGTCATCCTAGGACGAAGCAGGAGCGAAGCTCCGTCGCGAAGGCCTTAGGATGACGACGCGGGTGCTTAGGCCAATCTCTAAGGCCACGATCAGCTAGAGAGCGTTGCGCTAATCCAGCCTGTCCAGAAGCGGCTTCAGCCGGTCACCATAGCGCTTCCATAGATCGACCGACCCCTGATACATCGGCTGGCGCACCTGTGCGGCTGAAGCCGTGCGCACCGGTCGGTCGGTCTCGTGGAACGATAGTGCCGCGTCGTCCCAGGGCAGGCCGAGATGGGCGATCAATGCCCGCGTCTGGCCTTCCTGGTCGGCGACAAAATCCTCGTAGCGTACATCGTGCACGACGCCTGGCAGCACCGTGTGCCAATGCTTCATGATGTCGGTGTAGAGATTGTGGAAGTCGGCGAGCTCGCCGAGATCGTAGCCATAGCGATGGCTGTCGCCGCGGAAATGCACCTTGTAGATCGACAGGCAGGTGGCCGCCGCATCGCGCGCGCAGTGGATGATCCTGGCCTTCGGCATCATCATGTGGATGAAGCCGACAAGCAGGAAGTTGCCCGGCATTTTGTCGGTGACGTGGCGCATGTTCGGATAGCGGGCATGGAGCATGTCGAGATAGGCTTGGCCTGCCTCGGCAAAATCCGAATCGCCCGTATCCGATACGCCCCATGGGAAGCCACCCGGCATGGTCGCCGGGAACTGCCTGCCGACCGCCTTCTTCAATATGCTGAGCTCGCCTGCGCCATAGACCTGCGGATGGCTGGCGATGATCTGCTCGACCAGCGTCGTGCCCGAACGCGGCATGCCGACAATGAAGATCGGCGTGTCGTCGCTGATTGAGCTGGGCCTGTGCTTCTCGAAGAAGCCGGCATCGAAGGTGGCCTTCATCGCCTCGAACTCGGCCCGCGTCCTGGCCTGGTCGTAGTCGATGCCTTTGCGGCGGATCGCATTGCCCTCGGCGAAATAGTCGAAGGCCCGGCCATAATCCCTGAGATCGTCATTCGCCTTGCCGAGTCCGAAGGACAGTTGCATGCGCGCCAGGCTGTCCTGCGGCGCCTTGGCATGCTGGGCTTCCATGCCCCCAAGCTCGCTGTCGCGCTCCTTCTGGCGCTTGACCTGCGTCAGCATCAGCCAGGCTGTGGCCATGGCGGGGTTGATCGCCAACGCCTGCCGGAACAGGTCGGCCGCCTCGTCGAGCTTGCCCTTTTCCATCAACCCGACGCCGAGCCCGTGCAGCAGGTCGGCATCCTTGGGTCGGATCGCCAGCGCTTCGCGGAAGGCAGCCAGCGCCTCATCCAGCCGCCCGGCTTCCTGCAGGGTTTCGGCAAGCCCGATGCGGGCGCGCACATGAAATGGGTTGCGTGCAACCGTGCCGCGATAAATCTCTTCGGCCTCTTCGAACTGGCCGACCTGTTTCAGCGATGAGCCGAGATTGTCGCGCGCCGCGAGTTGGTCCGGCCGCAGATCCACTGCGCCGCGGAAGAAATCGATGGCCGCAGCAGGGCGGCCGAGGTCGCGCATCACCGTACCGAAATTGTTGAGGAAATCGGGATTCGTCGGCTGCAGGCTCACCGACCGTTCGATGAGATCCAGCCCTTCTTCGCTGCGCCCGGTCTGGTGAAGCAGCAGTCCCAGGAAATGCGCCGCGGCCGCGTGCTTGGGCTGACGCGCCAGCACCTGCCGGTAGATCGTCTCAGCCTCTTGCCGGCGCCCGGCCTGATGCAGTTGCAACGCCTGCTGCACATACTGGTCGAGGCCCAGCGGCGGCTGTCCGCCTGCGCCAGACCTGGCTCCCGCACCCGCCGCTCGTCTTTGATCTCTGTTGATGGGAAACCTACCGTGTTTTATCCGCCTGTGGCGATCTAGGCCATCGGCGCCGCAGGTTCAAGGCTTCGCTTGCTGTCTCGTCCTTTCGTCGGTGCGGAAAGATCAAATCAGCACACCGCGATCCGGCCCCAGCAAATCTGGCTCGAGGCCACGGAGCGCGCGTTCATCGATATCAACTCGGCCCGCTCAACGCTCGTTCGTGCCCGCGAACTTGGCCACGCAGTGGCAATCGACGACTTCGGCACCGGCTACTCCAGCCTGTCCTATCTCGAGGGGCTGCCGCTCGATGCGCTCCTAATCGACAAATCGTTCATCGATACGATCAGCACGAATTCCGCCACCAATTCCGTCACCGCGCATATCATCGACATGGCCAAGACACTAAAGCTGAAGATCGTTGCCGAAGGCGGGGAAACGCAGGCGCTGGCCGACCACCTCGCGGCACGCGACGTCGACTACGGCCAGGGCCGGCTGTTTGCCAGACCCATGCCCGCGTCCGAGTTCATCGCCGACTGTGTTCATCGCCGACTGTCGCCAGGTGAGCCGACGGCTTGATGCTTGTCGTCCTCAACGAGGCGCAGCGTTCTCAGCACGGCCCGTCGCCAACGACGCGATAGTCCGCGGCACGGGCTTCGCAGGAATTGGGGAAGGTGCGCATCTCGCCATGCCGGCGCGCGCACACCGGCGCATATTCGCGGGTGCAGAACGTCTGCTCTTCACCACCGCCGCCGCCGCCACCGCCGCCACCGTCGCGGCACGGACCGTCGCGCACGATGCGGTAGCCGGCCCGGTCGGCAAGACAGGCATTGGCGAAGGTCTGGCGATCGCCGCCGCGCCGCGCACAGACCGGCTCGTACTGCTTGCTGCAATATTGCGGTTCCGGCCGGGGCGGACGCGGACGCGGCCCTGGTCCGTCATCGACGACGACGGTGCAGGCGGCAAGAAGTGCCGACAGCAACAGGATGACAAAACCCTGCCGCGAAAAGATTGCCGCCAGATATTTCATGATGATCTCCCACGATCGCGTCCCCGGTTGCCGATCCTCGCCATTCCCTTGCCAAATGCAACCCCCGTTTGCAGCCCTTTCAGTCGGAAACGCGCTGGGGCTGTAGGCGGCGTCGACCTCCTCGGCCACCTCGACATCTGGCCCATTCGTGGCCCGGTTCTGGCCGATGACCCGGCCGGCAAGCAAGCCTATGCCGAGCCCATCGATGCTCAGGTCAGTCGATTGATGCGTCGGGACGCGCCAGTACGGCGGCCCGCGGCGGTATCTTGCAACCATCACGTTTCCGTGCGATAAATTCCGTGTTCGGGCATTTGCGACCCGGAGAGCGGAACGTTTTGGACGACCTTTCCCCGATACTGTGAATCTCTGACGGCCCCGTTTTCGGCGGGGGGTTTGACCATGCGCCAATGCATGACTGCCGAAGCAACCACCGGGAACTGCCCTTTGCGCCAGGCGGCGGGCGGGACCACCAAAGACTGAACGGGTGAAGGAGTTTCCCCAATGGCCCAGACCGGCACCGTTAAATTCTTCAACGCGACCAAAGGCTTCGGTTTCATCACGCCCGATGGTGGCGCCAAGGATGTGTTCGTCCATATCTCCGCGATCGAAGCTTCCGGCTTGCGCACGCTCGTTGATGGCCAGAAGGTCACCTTCGACGTCGAGCCGGACCGCATGGGCAAGGGCCCCAAGGCCGTCAACCTCCGCGCAGCCTGAGCCATCGGCGCGCCGCATGTCACTTAGACGTGCGACGGAGGCTCCATGCCTGCACCTGGCCTGGAGAGGGATCTGAATTTTGAAAGGCGCGGCGATCTTCGTCGCGCCTTTTCCTTATCGAAGGCGCGGGCCAGTGATGTCGCCCAAGCGGCCGGGTTCTGGGCAACGACTTGCATAAAAACAAAGACCCGAAGCATGCCGCAACGTGCTTTAGACGCCCGCAAAACTTTCTCTTGCCGATGACGCTAAAATAAAGGACAAATTTCCACTCGGGCATTTGCCGGCCCGAGACTGGAGTTTATGGGACAAAGGAGCTTCCCATGCCGCAGACCGGCACCGTCAAATTCTTCAATCATGCCAAGGGCTTCGGCTTCATCACGCCCGATGATGGCGCGAAGGATGTTTTCGTCCATATTTCAGCTGTGCAGGCGTCCGGTCTTCCCGGCCTCGAGGATGGGCAGAAAGTGTCGTTCGATACCGAGCCGGATAAGCGCGGCAAGGGTCCCAAGGCCGTCAACCTGTCGGTCGGCTGAGCCGGCTTCGAACCGGCGCTCCCGGGCAGATCGCTCCCTTGAGAGCCTGTGATTTTTGACGTCCGTTTTGAATAAACACGTTAAAATCCGTTCAGCCCCCGTTCAGCCACGGTCGCATATTAGTCTTCGGTAAAGCCGGACCGCATCCCCGAAACTGCACGGGCCGGAACGAAGGAGACCGACATGAACCGAATTTTCAAAACCGCCGTCCTGGCCGCTGCCGTGGCCGCCACCACGCTCACGGCCTTGCCCGCCGCCAATGCGCGCGACTGGCGCCGTCATCATGGCCATCATGGCAATGGCGATGCCATTGCCGCCGGCGTGCTCGGCCTCGCGGCCGGGGCGCTGATCGGTGGCGCATTGGCCAATGACCGCCCGCCGCCCGACGCTGACCGCTACTACGATGACGGTTACTACGATCGTGACGTCGTGGTGCGCCCGGCCCCGGTCCGCCGCTATTATGCGGAGCCGCGGGTGGTCTACGCCAATCGTTATGCCGAACCGTGGACGCGTGACTGGTACGAATATTGCTCGGACCGCTACCGCAGCTTCAATTCCCGTACCGGCACGTTCACCGGCAATGACGGCGAACAGCATTTCTGCACTGCCAACTAACCAAGGGCTTCCCTGCCCCAAAACAGAAAAGCGCTGACCGCAAGGCCAGCGCTTTTTTGTTGTGGTCTCTACAATGTCAACGGTCTGCTTGAGGCTGATGAAAAACAGCTACGGTTCCGAGCCTGGTTCAAGTCAAAAAAGGATTGGTCCGCCTCTCCTCGCCAAAACGTCCGCCGGCACCGTGGCCACAGATGAAGCCGATGTCGTCGCCGAGCGGCAGGAGCTTGTCCTTGATCGAAGCGATCAGCGCCGTGTGGTCGCCGCCCGGCAGGTCGGTGCGGCCGACCGAGCCGCGGAACAGCACGTCGCCGACATGGGCGAACTTGGCTGCGCGGTTGTAGTAGACGACGTGACCGGGCGCATGGCCGGGGCAGTGCAGCACCTCGAACACATGGCCGCCGAACGACACGGTCTCGCCTTCGGCCAGGAACCGGTCGGGCACGCAGTTGCGCGCTCCGGCGATGCCGTAGCGCTTGCCCTGGTTTTCCAGATTGTCGAGCAGCGACTTGTCGGCCTCATGCGGACCGATGATCTCGACGCCGAGCGCCTCCTTCAACTCCATTGCACCGCCGGCATGGTCGATGTGGCCATGCGTTATCCAGATAGCTCCGGCTGAGATCGCATTGTCCTTCAGCACCGCCAGTACCTTGTCGATATCGCCGCCCGGATCGACGACGACGCCATGCTTGTCATCCATGTCGAACAGGATGGTGCAATTCTGCTGGAACGGTGTGACCGGCACGATGCCGGCATTGAGCTGACCCATGATCGTCCTTTCGATGTTCACGGGTGATGTAGAGGCGCGGACAAAGGGCGTCCACCCTCGAAAGACGAACAGTCAGTAGCCCCAAAACGGAAATGGGCGGCCGAAGCCGCCCATTTGAAAAGACCGAAACGGCCTGCTTACTTCTTCATGGCGCCCATGACCGCGCCGAGAATGGCGGTCAGGATCGCGCCGCCGCCGGCGCCGCCGACGATGTTCTGCAGGTTCAGCGCGCTGCCGAGACCGCTCGTTGCTGCTGCCGCAGCCGCCGGATCGACCGCACCGCCACCCAGCAGGCTGCCGAGGATCGCCGCACCACCGACGCCGCCAATGGCTCCGCCCAGGATTTTGGGAAGCTGACCCATCGCCGCCGTCTTGAGCGCCGCACCGACCGCCTGACCACCGATGATGCCAGTAATCACCTGTATGATGATCGGAAGAAGCGTGTTCATGTCCATATGATTAGTCCCTCCATAGCTGTCAGCCTCCCGGGCCGACACCATCATGAGACGCCGAATTGGACGAAAGTCAAATGCAGAAACGCTGAAATAAAAGGGGCGGCCCGAAAACCGCCCCTACTTCCTAAAAAAGCTGTGACTTTCGTTATTCTGCGGCGATCGCGTGCTTGGGCTGAACGGCCGCAGAATAGTCATTCATAAGATTCTTGGCTATTTCGCCGACCTCGAATCGGTAAGGCCCGATCTCCGAAACCGGCGTCACTTCCGCTGCCGTCCCGGTCAGGAAGCACTGCTCGAAGCTTTCCAGCTCTTCCGGCAGGATGGCGCGTTCAATCACCTCAAGGCCGCGATCCTTGGCCAGCCCGATGACCGTGCGGCGGGTGATGCCGTCGAGGAAGCAGTCGGGCTTGGGTGTGTGGATCTTGCCGTCCTTGACGAAGAAGATGTTGGCTCCGGTCGCTTCGGCGACCTGGCCACGCCAGTCGAGCATCATGGCATCGGCATAGCCCTTGGCCTCGGCGGCGTGCTTGGACATGGTGCAGATCATGTAGAGCCCGGCGGCCTTCGACTTGGAAGGCGCGGTGCGCGGGTCGGGCCGGCGCCATTCCGCCACATCGAGACGGATGCCTTTCAGCTTCTGCGCAGGATCGAAATAGCTTGGCCATTGCCAGATGGCGATGGCGCAGTTGATGCGGTTGTTCTGCGCCGAGACGCCCATCTGCTCACTGCCGCGCCAGGCGATCGGCCGGACATAGGCGTCCTGGAAACCCTGCTTCTTGAGAAGCGTGGAAGAGGCGTCGTTGAGCTCGGCCACCGAATAGGGGATCTTGAAACCGAGCAGGCGTGCCGATTCATGCAGGCGCTCGGTGTGTTCGTTGAGCTTGAAGATCTCGCCGCCATAGGCGCGCTCTCCCTCGAAAACAGCGCTGGCGTAATGCAGCCCGTGCGTCAGCACATGGATCTTGGCGTCACCCCATTGGACGAATTCGCCGTTCATCCAGATGAAGCCATCGAGTTGATCGAAGGGAACGGATGCCATGGTAACCTCCCACGGGCGGCAGCCCGGATAGTTGTATCGTTGTGTGTTTCGTGTCGGCCGCCCAAAGCGGCTTTTATGGTGGAGCGTAGGCGGATAATTGCGCTCTGGCAAACTTAGGAAATTCCGGAAAAACCGGCTTCCCTTGCCTTTTCGTTCGCAATCCGCCCAAAAGCTTGTCAAAAATTACCATTGCAGGGAAATTACGTCAATAGTACTGACATAATCTCTCTTTCCCACGGAGAAATAATGACGGATCGAAGCCCAGCCGCCGGAAAACCGATCAGGACCGCAATGTCGGTCGAGGACGGCATCGACTTCGCCATCATCGAGCTGCTCTTCTTTGCCTATCGCGACTTCACCTCCGATCCGGACCAGATCCTGGCCGATTACGGCTTCGGCCGGGCCCACCACCGGGTGCTGCATTTCGTCAACCGCAGGCCGGGCCTGACGGTCGCCGAACTGCTCGACGTGCTGAAGATCACCAAGCAGAGCCTGGCCCGTGTGCTCAAGCAACTGATCGACACCGACCATATCGTGCAGTTGCAAGGTCCGCGCGACCGCCGCCAGCGCGAACTTTATCCGACAGCCAAAGGCCGTGCGCTGGCGCTGGCGCTGGCGCGGCCACAGTCGCGCCGCATCCATGCTGCATTGGGGGATTCCGGAGTAACCGAACGGACCTTGGTGGAACGGTTCCTCGAAGCGATGGTCAATCCGGAACTGAGGGCGCAGATCGACGTTGGGTCCGCAAAAATGTCAGGGAAAAGCCATGGAGAGCACTGAACGGGTCGATCACGCGGCCGCGCCGGACGACGACGCGCCGCATCTGCTTGTCGTCGACGACGACACCCGCATCCGCAATCTTCTCAAGCAGTATCTGACCGAAAATGGCTTTCGCGTCACCGTTGCCGGCAATGCCGGCGAAGCCAGGCGCAAGCTTGCCGGCCTCGACTTCGACCTTCTGGTGCTGGACGTCATGATGCCCGGCGAGACGGGCGTCGACCTGACCAAGTCGCTGCGGGCCGAAAAGAACGTACCGATCCTGATGCTCACAGCGCTGTCGGAGACCGACAGCCGCATCTCAGGGCTGGAGGCTGGCGCCGACGACTATCTGCCAAAGCCGTTCGATCCGCGCGAGCTGATCCTGCGCATCAACAACATCCTGCGCCGCGGTGGCCCGGCGACCACGCCCAAGGTCGAGCAGTTGGTCTTCGGCCCCTACACGTTCCAGATCGCCCGGCGCGAATTGAAGCGTGGCGGCGAGGCGTTGAAGCTGACCGATCGCGAGCAGGAGATCCTGGCGATCTTCGCCGCGCGGGCGGGCGAGACGATACCCCGCCACGAGCTTGTCGGCGACGATTCGGAAGTCGGCGAGCGCACCATCGACGTCCAGATCAACCGGCTGCGCCGCAAGATCGAGCGCGATCCGTCCAATCCGGTCTGGCTCCAGACCGTACGCGGTATTGGGTATCGGCTCAGCGTGGAATAGAATGCCGCCTGCGGCCGGCTGAACGGCTGCGGGCAAGCGAAAAGAGCGAATGGCAACCACGGAACTGGAACAGCCGGGCAATGGCGGCTTGAGCGCACGCGCTGCGCGGACGCTGAAGGCGGTGCCGCGCGCCTGGAACCGCTTCTGGCGCCTCGTCTCGCTCTATATGCCCAAGCGGCTCTATGCCCGCTCGCTGATCATCGTCATCGCGCCGATGATCCTGCTGCAATCGGTCGTCGCCTTCGTCTTCATGGAACGTCACTGGGCAACCGTGACGCAGCGCCTGTCGCAGGCCACCGTGCGCGACATCGCCGCCATCATCGACCTGATCGAGACCTATCCGCGCGATGCCGACTACACCAACATAATCCGCATCGCCCAGGACCGCATGCAGCTGAAGGTCGACCTCTTGCCGCCCGACCCACTCCCCGCGCCCGGTCCAAAGCCGTTTTTCTCGATTTTGGATGATGTTCTCTCGTCCGAGATCACCCGCCAGATCAACCGCCCGTTCTGGATCGACACGGTCGGCAACTCCAACATCGTCGAGGTACGCGTGCAGCTCGAGGGCAAGGTGCTGCGCGTCTTCGTGCGCCGCAGCCAGGCCTATGCCTCTAACACCCACATCTTCCTGATCTGGATGGTCGGCACCTCGCTGGTGCTGTTGATGATCGCCATTCCCTTCCTGCGCAACCAGATCCGGCCGATCCTGATGCTTGCCGAAGCCGCCGAAAGCT
This sequence comes from Mesorhizobium sp. Primo-A, assembly GCF_003997175.1. Lineage (NCBI taxonomy): Bacteria > Pseudomonadati > Pseudomonadota > Alphaproteobacteria > Hyphomicrobiales > Phyllobacteriaceae > Mesorhizobium > Mesorhizobium sp. Primo-A. The sequence continues at coordinate 506,609 of NZ_RZTG01000003.1, read as the reverse complement.
TTGGCAAGGGCCGGCCGATGCCGCGCGATTTCCGGCCGCGCGGCGCCGAGGAGGTTCGCCGCGCCGGCTTTGCCTTCATGCAGATGCGCGAGCGCATCGAACGCCAGATCGAACAGCGCACCGCCATGCTGACCGGCGTCAGCCATGACCTCAGAACCATCCTCACTCGCTTCAAGCTGCAGCTGGCGCTTTCCGGCGGCAAGGCCGAGACCAAGGCAGCGCTCGACCAGGACATCGACGACATGCAGTCGATGCTCGAAGGCTATCTGTCCTTTGCCCGCGGCGAAGCTTCGGAAGACGCCGGACGGTTCGATCTCGAGGCCTATTTCGAAAAGCTCGACGAGGAAGCCAGGCTGCGCAAGCGTAAGCTGTCGACGACGCTTGCCGGCGATCACGATGTGCATGTGCGGCCCAATGCCTTTGCCCGGCTGATGTCCAACGTCATCGGCAACGCCTTCCGCTATGCCAAGACGGTGGAGGTCAACGCCACCCATGGCCGCGGCTCGCTGCTGGTCACCATCGACGACGATGGTCCGGGCATTCCCGCCGATCGACGCGAAGACGTGTTCAAGCCTTTCGTGCGGCTCGACGAGGCCCGCAACCTCGATGCCAGCGGCACCGGGCTCGGCCTGTCGATCGCCCGCGACATCGCCCGCTCCCATGGCGGCGACATCACTCTTGAAGACAGCCCGCTCGGCGGACTGCGCGCCATCATCAAGGTTCCGGCATAACCGGGCACGATTGCGAAAAGTGGAAACGGCTTCATCCGCCCGTCATGAAACCATGATCAAGAGCGCGCATGAAGCGCGCGACCTCAATTGATTCGGCCTTGCCGCCTCACTTCGACCCCGTACCTGTCCGGGTGCGCTGGAGCGAAGCGAGAGCAGCAGGCTGGTCGCCGTTCCGGCATCGTCTCAAGGCAACCGTCGACCTTTCAAGCAAAGGGCCGCCATGCGCATACTGATGGTCACCGATGCCTGGCGCCCGCAGGTCAACGGCGTCGTCCACACGCTGGAGCGGCTCACCGAGACGCTGAAGTCCTTCGACGTCGCGGTGGATTTCCTGACGCCCAATATCTTTCGCACCCTGCCCTTGCCGACCTATCCCGACATCAGGCTGGCGCTGACCACGCCCGGCCATGTCGCGCGCCTGATCGACGCCGGCAAGGCCGACCACATCCACATCGTCACCGAAGGACCGCTGGGCATCATGGCGCGGCGCTATTGCCGCAATGCCGGCCGTCCATTCACCACCAGCTATCACACGCGCTTCCCCGAATATCTCAGCGCCCGCCTGCCGGTGCCGGAAAGCTGGGCCTATCGCTGGCTGCGCGATTTCCATAATTCCGGCCAGGGCACGCTGGTCGCCACCCAGTCGCTCGCCGACGACCTTTCCGCGCGCGGCTTCACCAAGCTGCGGCCATGGACGCGCGGCGTCGACACCGACCATTTCCGCCCGGACAGGAAGAAGGACCTCGGCTTCCCCGGCCCGATCTTCCTCTGCGTCGGCCGCGTCGCCATCGAAAAGAACCTGGGTGCTTTCCTCGACCTCGACCTGCCCGGCAGCAAGGTGATCGTCGGCGAAGGCCCCGAGCTTGCCAGGCTGAAGGCGAAATATCCGCAAGCGCATTTCCTCGGCCATCGCCCCAACGACGAACTGGCCGAGATCTATGCGTCGGCCGACGTCTTCGTCTTCCCGAGCCGCACCGACACGTTCGGCAACGTCATCATCGAGGCACTGGCCAGCGGCACGCCGGTTGCCGCCTATCCGGTGACCGGGCCGATCGACATTGTCGGCGATGGTTTTGGCGGCGCGGTCTCCAACGATTTGCGCGAGGCCTCACTCGCCGCGCTCAACGTCGACCGTGCCGAAGCCCGCGAACGCGCCATGCGCTATAGCTGGAAGGCCTGTGCGGAAATGTTCCTCGATACGGTCGAGGAAGCACTGGGCACACGGCGAAAGCTGGCGGCCTGATCGTGCTTTTCGTTATCCAAGGGCGAAGCTGACACACCGCCACGGATGACAAAGCGCGGCGACGCACAATCAACCGTTAGTCTGCCACGGCACCTTGTTTCAAAGGGATGGTTCGGCGTGACGTATTGTGCGACTTCGGAGCCATGACCAAGTCAGATTGATAATTGTCGGCGACTCAAAATTTACCATTTCTACCTACATTGTGGCATGCTCGAAGCAACAGCCAGCAACAAAATCAACAGTTACACGAGCCATTTCATCAGGCCAGAAGGTATCTTGCTGATAGTTCTGCTGGTGGTGGCTTTCTTGCCCGTACTGCTCGTCGACATACCCGCTATGGCAGACTATCCAAATCATCTCGCAAGAATGTCGATCCTGATGCGCGCCGGTACGCCCGAAGCCCATCCCTACTATGAAGCCGCGTGGGCACCCTACCCTAATCTAGCCATGGATCTCGTCGTCCCGTTCGCTGGGCGCTTGATCGGGATCGAGCTGGCATCAAAGCTTTTCTATCTAGTCTCGCAAATGCTGGTCGTCAGCGGGGCAATGGCCGTCGGAGCGGCCGCACAGGGGCGTGTGATCCTCAGCGGCTTCGTCGCTTCGCTCTTCCTCTACGCCATGCCTTTCGCTTTCGGATTCGTGAATTTTGAATTTGGACTCGGGATCGTTCTTTGGTCCATCGCGGTTTGGATTTGGCTTGCGGAAAGACCTTTGCCGCTGCGCCTTGCGATCCACGCCGTCTTCGTCGTGGTTCTGTATATCTCTCACCTATTTGCCCTCGGCCTGTATGGCATTGTGGTGGGGCTGTACGAACTCTCCCGCTGGCCAGACCATATTGAGAATTGGAAACGCACGATCTTGCTGGTTGCCGGAATGGCTGCTCCGGTCGTCGCAGTTGGCGCCCTGGCGCTCGCCTACGGCGGCAAAGTGGGTGGCGAAGGAACCGAATGGGCCCTGTCGGCGAAATTGTTGGCGCTGGTTCAAGTCAACGGCTTCAGCAGATACACTTCCTCAGCCGTGACCGTGGTGCTGGTCATTCTCAGTTACCTTGCGGTGAAGCACAGGATGGTGGCGGTCTCTCGCGTCGGCTGCTGGATAGGCTTTGGGCTCTTGTGCCTGTTCATTCTCATGCCGTTTCGCGTTGCGGACACGGCCTTTGTCGACGGGCGCGTCCTTCTGGCGCTTGTTCTGATCCTGCCAGCCTTCGTCACGATCAAGCGTCCGCAAGGCTCGCGTGGAACACTTCTCGTCGCGCTGGCGTTTGGCGCCGGGCTTGCAAACAGTGGCATCGCGATCTGGGCCCAATTGTCGTGCCGCGGCGAATATCGTGCCCTTATGACCGCGTTCGACGCCATTCCAATGGGTTCGCGAATCCTTACCGGCCAGAATGGCCTCCCAGACGACCCGCCAACGAATCTGCTCCTTTATCCAATGTACAATGCTGCCGCGTTGGCTGTAGTCACACGCAATGCACTGATGCCAACGCTGTTCACCTATCCGGGAAAACAGCCGGTGAGGCCCCGGCCGGAAGTGGCAAACCTGACCGTACCGCAAGGCGGGCCTATCCCGATGTCTGAGCTGGAGGCCTACGCCGCCGGTGCTTTACCACCGGTCGAGGCAGCGTATGCAGCGCATTGGACCCGTGACTTTGACTATCTGCTGGTAATCGCGCCGGAGCGCAGCCCGCCACGACACGGCAACCTTGAATTAATCGCCGAAGGCAAACAGTTCAAATTTTACAGAATAAGGAAATTGGTCGACGCGGACAGGAAAAGCGGATGATGTCCACGCGCGACACTCCTGTCACGACATGGCATGAAATTCATGCTGAAGCATCTGCCGAAAGGATTATCAATCCATCCCGGTTCGCGGGGGATTCCGATCCCCAGTTGAGACCCTAAAACAACCGCCCGCCATCCGGCACCTTACGCTCGATCGCGCCGAGCACCACGGCGCCCTCTTCGTCGGGAAAGCCGAGAGTGAGCACTTCCGACATGAATGGACCGATCTGGCGCGGCGGGAAATTGACCACCGCGAACACCTGCCGGCCGATCAGCGTCTCCGGTGTATAGTATTTGGTGATCTGCGCCGACGATTTCTTGATACCGATGCCGGCGCCGAAATCGATCTTCAGCTTGAACGCGGGCTTGCGCGCCTCGGGAAACGGCTCGGCCTCGACGATCGTGCCGCCGCGGATGTCGACACGATCGAAATCGGCAAAACTGATCTCGGGCTTGCGCTCGGTGTTCGAACTCATCTTGGTCTTGTCTGCCTTAACGGGGACTCAGGCGTTGCCGTAGGTCTCGAACAGCACACCGGCCAGGGCATCCTTGGCCGAGGTTCCCGACCAGACGACGAACTGGAATGCCTGGAAATAGCATTCGCAGGCTTCCAGCGCCGACGACAGCAACACTTCGACCTGCTGGCTCGACGGCTCGACCCCGCCGGCCAGCAGCAGCGACTGGCGGAACATGATCGCGCCCTCCTGCTCCCAGAGGTCGAAATGGCCAAACAGCATCTGCTCGTTGATCAGCGACAAGAGCCGCATCACTTCCAGCGTGCGGGTCTCCGGCACCTTGATATCGAAGGCGCAGGCCAGGTGCAGCGCCTCGAAATCCTCCATCCACGAAAAGGAGACGTGATAGTCGGTCCAGCTTCCGGCAACCGAGATCGAAATCTCGTCGTCGCCGGCCCGCTCGAAAGACCAGTCGTTGTTGTGGGCCACCTGCTCGATAACATCCACCGGATGGATTTCGCGGGAGAATTCGAGTTCGAGAAGTTCCATGGAATGCTTCCTGTCGTTCTGTACGAGCGCCGCCACACGCTCCGCGGGAGGGCACACACAACGAACAATCTTGTCTAGAACTCGGACGGCCAGGACTTTCCTCGCGCAAAGACGACTTCTCGACGCAAAGACCCCAGACCGGACCCCACCGCCCGGTCGCATGATCCTGCTCCGAATCATGCAACAAATTCAGTCTATTGATCGGGAGTCGCGTGAACAGCCCAATTTTTCGCACTGCGTCATTCGCATGTGGAAAGCCGCTGTCACAAAGATTCATGCAATGCCGTTAAGCGATTCACGGCAAAGCGCTTTTCAGGATCGGGCTATGTGGAAAAGTTTAACGATTATTTTTTTGTGCGCGGCTTGGCGGCCGTCGCTGATGTGGCGTCGCCGGCCAGTTCTGCAAGCTTCGCCTCGAGCGCCTCGATGCGGGCGGCAAGGCGGGTGTTTTCTTCCCGCGCCTTGGCGGCCATCTCGCGCGCGGCTTCGAACTCTTCGCGCTGCACCACGTCCATCGTGTTGAGAATGCGCTCGGCCTGCCCCTTGAAGGCGGTCTCCACCTCACGGCGCACGCCCTGGGCGGCGCCGGCGGCGTCGGTCATCAGCTTGGCGAATTCATCGAGAATGCGGTTCGGTCCGGTCGACATGGCAAATCCTCGCGCTTGCACAAAATTGACGTAGTGGCGCCGCGCGTCGAATGCAAGCTTGTTGCACCTTGCTGCGGCATCAAGTCGAGTGCGCCCACCTTGCCTTGACCCTGCCAAAACCCTGCCGCATGGTCCGCGCCGAAACACGTTCGCAATCGAGAGTTCCCCGTTGAACGAATATTTCCTGCTGCCGCTGGCCTCCCTGCCCTTCCCCAACATCAACCCGATCCTCATCCAGATCGGGCCGCTGGCGGTGCACTGGTATGGCGTCGGCTATATCGTCGGCATCCTGTTCGCCTGGTGGTATGCCAAGCGGCTCGCCGCCAATGCCAGGCTGTGGCCGAACGGCGTCCTGCCGATGAAGCCGGAGGATCTCGACGATTTCATCGTCTGGGCGGCCATCGGCGTCGTGCTCGGAGGCCGCACCGGCTATGTGCTCTTCTATGATCTGGCGCGCTACATCGCGCACCCGCTCGATATCTTCGCCGTGTGGCAGGGCGGCATGTCGTTCCATGGCGGCCTGCTCGGCGTCATCCTCGCCATGACGCTGTTTTCCATCAAGCGCGGCATCCGCACCTGGTCGCTGTTCGATGTCGTGGCGGCCGGCGTGCCGGTCGGCCTTGGCCTGGTGCGCGTCGCCAACTTCATCAATTCCGAGCTGTGGGGCCGGCCAACCGACGTGCCCTGGGCGTTCGAATTCCCCAATGGCGGGCCGTTTGCCCGTCATCCGAGCCAGCTTTACGAGGCGCTTCTGGAGGGCGTGGTGCTGTTCCTCGTGCTGCGCATCCTCACCCATTCGCGCCTTAAGCTGAAGACGCCGCGCTTCGTCGGCGGCGCCTTCATCTGCGGCTACGGCCTGTCGCGTATCTTCGTCGAGTTCTTCCGCGAACCCGACCAGCAGCTCGGCTATCTCCTCGGCACCAACTGGTTGACCATGGGCATGATCCTGTCGTCGCCGATGGTGTTGGCCGGCATCTGGGCGATGCTGACCGCCAAGCCGGTGGCACAGCCGCAGCCGGCATGACACGGCTGAAGACCCGCATCGTCGACCTGATCGAGGCCCTGGGGCCGCTTCCCGTCAACGAGTACATGGCGCTGTGCCTGTTCGACCCGGCGGACGGCTACTACACGACGCGCGAGCCCTTTGGTGCGGGCGGCGACTTCATCACCGCGCCGGAAATCAGCCAGATGTTCGGCGAACTGGTCGCCGTGTGGCTTTATCAAGCCTGGCTGGCGGGCGGCCGGTCGCGGTCGGCCACCATCGCCGAGATCGGACCCGGCCGCGGCACGCTGATGAAGGACATGCTGCGCACGCTGTCGCGGCTCGATCCTGACCTGGCCAACGGCGCCACCTTCGCCATGATCGAGACAAGCCCGCGCCTGACCGAGGTGCAAAAAAAGACGCTTGGCGTCACACCCTTCGCGGTTGGCTGGCACGAAACCATCGAGACCTTGCCGCAACAATCGCTGTTCATCGTCGGCAACGAACTGTTCGACGCCGTTCCCATCCGCCAGTTCATCCGCGCCGGCGCCGGCTGGCGCGAGCGCATGGTCGGCCTCGACGAGACCAACGACCTTTGCTTCTTCGCCGGCGCCGGCTCGGTCGACCCGACGCTGCTGCCCGCCGATGCCGCTCACGCGCCGCAAGGCGCGATCGCCGAAGTGGCACCTGCCCGCACCGCGCTGATGGCAACAATCGCCGAGCGCATATCCAGGCATGGCGGCGCCGGCCTGTTTCTCGATTACGGCCATTTCCAGCCGGGTGTCGGGGACACGCTGCAGGCCTTGCGCAGCCACGATCACGAAGATGTGCTGGCCAATCCCGGTGAGGCCGACCTCACGTCCCACGTCGATTTCGCCGCCCTTGCCGCGATCGCGCGTGCACATGGCCTCGAAGCCCATCTGACGACACAGGGCGACTTCCTGCTCGGCATGGGCATCCTCGAGCGCGCCGGCCGCCTTGGCGCCGATGCCGGTCAGGCGGCGCGCGAAAGGATCGCCGGCGACGTCGAGCGCCTCGCCGGGCCGCAAGCCATGGGCGAGCTGTTCAAGGTGCTTGCGGTGCTGCCTCGCGGCGTGGCGGTTCGGCCCTTTGCCGAGGCGGATTGACTTTTTACCGCCGCCCCTCCCAATCTCCCGTCCGCGCTTTGCAGCCTGTTCTCGACCAAGCACCTTCTTCTTGACGAAACCGCCCACACGGACAACAACGCCCGCATGCTGAATCAGACCAAACCGGATCCCGTTCGGTCGCCGCTGCTGGACGAGGCGCAGGCACAAGGCATCCGCCACGGCTATTTCACCCGCGTCGGCGGTGTTTCCGGCGGCATCTATCAGGGCCTCAACATCGGCACCGGATCGAATGACGACCAGACGCTGGTTGCCGAGAACCGCGCCCGTGTCGCTGCCTGGATGGGCGTGCCGGCAAGCCATCTGTTGACCGCCTGGCAAATCCATTCGCCCGATGTCGTCATTGCCAGGGAGCCCTTTGCCGGCGAGCGCCCCAAGGCGGACGCCATCGTCACCGATCGGCCGGGCATCGCCATCGGCGCCTCGACCGCCGATTGCGGTCCCGTGCTGTTCGCTGATGCGCAGGCGCGCATCATCGGCGCTGCGCATGCCGGCTGGAAAGGCGCGTTCACCGGCGTGCTCGAAAACACCATCCTGGCGATGGAAAGCCTCGGCGCCCGGCGCCAAAACATCGTCGCCGTGCTAGGCCCCTCCATCGGCCCGCGAAACTACGAGGTCGGCCCGGAATTCGTCGCCCGCTTTGTCGAATCCGACGCCGAAAACATCCTCTATTTCGCTCCGTCCGCCAATGCCGGCCATGCGATGTTCGACCTCAACCGCTACACGGTTGACCGGCTGGCCAAGGCAGGCGTGACGGCTGAGGGCCTCGACCGCTGCACTTACGCTGAGGAAGGCCTGTTCTACTCCTATCGGCGCACCACGCATCGCAAGGAGCCCGATTACGGCCGGCAGGTTTCGGCAATTGTCTTGGAGAGGGAATAATGGCGCTGCATTTTGAACGATCTGAATTTGACGCGCGGCGCGACCGGCTGATCATCGAGATGGCCGAAAAGAAGCTCGACGCCATCCTGCTGTTCGCGCAGGAAAGCATGTATTGGCTGACCGGCTACGACACGTTCGGCTTCTGCTTCTTCCAGTGCCTGGTGGTCAAGGCCGACGGTTCGATGGTGCTTCTGACCCGCTCGGCCGACCTGCGCCAGGCACGTCAGACCTCGATTATCGACAACATCGTCTTGTGGACCGACCGCAACGGCGCCAATCCCGCGGTCGACCTGCGCAATCTGCTCAACGAACTCGACCTGCTCGGCGCCCGCATCGGTGTCGAATATGACACCCACGGCCTGACCGCCTTCAACGGCCGCCGCCTGGACGAGCAGTTGCAGACCTTCGGCCAGATCGCCGATGCGTCCGGCATTGTCGGCCGGCTGCGCCTGTTCAAGAGCCCGGCCGAGATAGCCAAGGCCGAGAAGGCCGCCAATCTCTCCGACGATGCGCTCGACGCGGCACTGCCGCTGATCAAGCAAGGCGGCGACGAAGCTCTGATCCTGGCCGCCATGCAGGGCGCGATCTTCGCCGGCGGCGGCGACTATCCGGCCAACGAGTTCATCATCGGCTCCGGCGTCGATGCGCTGCTGTGCCGCTACAAGGCCGGCCGCCGCAAGCTCACCAAGAACGACCAGCTGACGCTCGAATGGGCCGGCGTCTTCAACCACTACCATGCGCCGATGATGCGCACGGTGCTGACCGGCAAGGTGTCGAAGCGCCATCAGGAACTGTTCGACGCCGCCCGCGCAGCACTCCTGGCTGTCGAGAAGGCGATGATGCCGGGCAACAGCTTCGGCGACGTCTTCGATGCGCATGCCCGCACCATGGAGGCACACGGCCTGACCAAGCACCGGCTGAACGCCTGCGGCTATTCGGTCGGCGCCCGCTTCACCCCGTCCTGGATGGACATGCCGATGTTCTACCAGGGCAATCCCGAACCGATCGCGCCCAACATGACGCTGTTCGCCCATATGATCATCATGGACTCCGACACCGAGACGGCGATGACGCTTGGCCGCACCTACCTGACCACCGAATCCCAGCCCAGGCCGCTGTCCCGCCATGATCTCGACTTGATCGTAAAGTGAATCCACAGTGGGAGGCGTTCTTCGCCAAGGAGTTAGAAGGCAAATGAGACGATCGCATGTGACGACCGTGTCATTGCTTGTGGCATTGGCTCTTGCCGCCTGCACCAACGCAAAGGACGTGCTCGAACCGTCGGCGATCACCCCGCCGGCGACGTCGACCCAGACGCTGCCCGCAACGTCAGGCAACACGGCGGCAACGGTTCCGGCCGGGCCCGCCACCAGCACGTCTGGCGCTCCCGCAACCGCCGCCGCACCGGTCACATCAGCCCAAAGCGCTGCCATCCTGTCGAAGACCCGCTTGCAGATCGCGCCGATCGTCGGCGCTTCGGTGGAAGCTGCGACACCTCTGACGGCGGAGTTGCAGACCCGTGCCAGGCAGCGCGGCATCACTCTCGCCGGCAGCGCCGACCAGACCGTGACACATGTGCTGAAAGGCTATTTCTCGACGATGTCGGAAGGCGCCGACACCACCGTCATCTATGTCTGGGACGTCTATGACCCCGCTGGCAACCGGCTGCACCGCATCAATGGCCAGCAGAAGGCTCCGTCGGTCAATTCCGGCGCCAGCGCGGGCGGCGACAGCTGGAAGGGGATCTCGCCGGCCACCATGCAGGCGATCGCCGACCAGACCATCGACCAGTTCGCCGCCTGGCTCGGCGGCAAGGCGGGCTAGAGGCATCGGACCCCAAAGTGGAGACGGTTTTGGGAAAATCCGATGCCCAATGAGAAGAAGAACCAGCACAAGTCCCCTGCTCCCTGTTGCAGTCCGGCGATGGCGCGGAGCTTTCTTGAGTTTAGCCGGCGGATTCCCGATCTCGGCGCTTGCAATACCAGCGCGGGCCGCTAAAAGCCCGGTTAAAGGGCGCAAGCGAGTCCGTCAGGCCTCATCATCCTCCACCAGGAACCGTGCATGAAACTCTTCGCGGGCAATTCCAACAGGGTGCTGGCCGAAGCAGTCGCCCGGTACCTCAACGTCCCGCTGGGCAAAGCCACGGTCAGGCGCTTCGCCGACCAGGAAATCTTCGTCGAAATCCAGGAAAACGTGCGCGGCGAGGATGTCTTCATCCTGCAGTCGACCTCGTTCCCGACCAACGATCATTTGATGGAATTGCTTATCATGATCGATGCCTTCATGCGCTCCTCGGCCAAGCGCATCACGGCGGTCATCCCTTATTTCGGCTACGCCAGGCAGGACCGCCGCGCCTCCGGCCGCACGCCGATCTCGGCCAAGCTGGTCGCCAACATGATCACCCGCGCCGGCGTCGACCGCGTTCTGACGCTCGACCTGCATGCCGGCCAGATCCAGGGCTTCTTCGACATCCCGACCGACAATCTGTTTTCCGTGCCGGTGATGGCCCGCGACGTGAAGGCCAAATACAAGCAACTCGGCAACGTCGTGGTGGTTTCGCCCGACATTGGCGGCGTGGTCCGCGCCCGTGCGCTGGCCAAGCGCTTCGATGCGCAACTGGCCATCGTCGACAAGCGCCGCGAACGGCCGGGCGAATCGGAAGTCATGAACATCATCGGCGCGGTCGCCGGCAAGGATTGCCTGCTGATCGACGACATCGTCGATTCCGGCGGCACGCTGTGCAACGCCGCCGATGCGCTGCTGGCCAACGGCGCCACCAGCGTCACCGCCTATATCACCCACGGCGTGCTGTCGGGCGGTGCCGTTGCCCGCATCAGCGGCTCGAAGCTGCAGGAACTGGTGATCACCGATTCCATCCAGCCGACCCAGGGCGTGCTCGACGCGCCCAACATCCGCGTCATCTCGATCGCCGACCTGATGGGCGAAGCCATCTCGCGCACGGCGACTGAGGAATCGGTGTCCAGCCTGTTCGACTAAACCCGCCTGCCCTTAAGGCGCGGAGCTTTCCAACCGAACCGGGCCGATCAGGCGACGAGCGACCTCGACGTTCTCGCGTGCGCCGCGCATATAGCCGCGCGGCGAGGTCCCCAGCATGCGCTTGAACATGGTGATGAAGGCCGGCACGCTGTCATAGCCGAGATCAAGCGCCACCCTGGTGATCGGCTCGCCGTCCGCCAGCCTGGGCAGCGCCGCGAACAGGCAGGCCTGCTGGCGCCATGTCGACAGCGACAGGCCGGTCTGGCGCTGGAAGGCGCGCGTGAAGGAACGGCGGCTCATGCCGGCTGCATCGGCCCACTCGTCGATGGTCGCATGCGGCGACGGTGCTGCGACGAAGCGTCGGCACAGCGCCGACAATCTTGGATCGGACGGAAATGGCAGCCCGAGAGGCCGTTCCGGCAAGGTCGGGATTTCGTGCAGCAGAAGGTTCATGATCAGCCCACCGCGTCCTTCCAGAACGCCGCCTTGCGGGAGCTTCTCCGATTCCACGATCAGGCTGTGCATCAGGTCGGTGACGCCGACGACGCGCAAGCCTTCGGGCAGCCCGGGGATCGCCTGTGGCATGACATAAACCGAACGCATCGAGACGTCGCCCAGCATCTCGACGGAATGCTCGGTGCCGGCTGGAATCCACATCGCGTGGTCGGGCGGCACCATCCAGCGCCCGTAGCGTGTCGTCACCAGCACCACACCGACAAGCGCATGCAAGAGCTGGCTGCGGCTGTGGCGGTGCTGTGGCACGCGGTAGCCGTCAGGATATTCGGTCGGCAATGCCACCGCCGGCCCGGCCACTTGCTCAAGCCACTGCCAGCGGCTCTCGTGCAACTGGCCGAGATTGGCATTGCCAGCGTGAAAGACTTCTTTGCCGTGCGGCATCTAGTTATGGCCCACTTGCGAAACTATTGGACCAAACCACGAAAGAAGTCGTCTCGCAAGCGGCTTATAAGGCACCGTCCCTAGGGTGGCCGCAAGGAGCGTCCGCCAGTTGCCTGCGGGCGTGCCCGCCAAAAAGACCACGGAGCCTACCTTGACCGATACGACAGCAGCCAGCGTCGCCCCACCGGCGAGCGCCAGTCACGCCTCAGCCCAGGCGACGGCCTTCACCGTCATCCTGGCGGTGAGCTTCTGCCACTGCATCAACGACATCATGCAGTCGCTGCTATCGGCCATTTACCCGCTCCTGAAAGAGAATTATGGCCTCGATTTCTGGCAGATCGGCTTGTTGACCTTCACTTTCCAGGTGACCGCATCCTTGCTGCAGCCGCTGATCGGCATGATCACCGACAAGCGGCCGATGCCCTATTCGCTGCCCTATGGCATGGCGTCGTCGCTGATCGGCCTGATCGTGCTCGCCTATGCCGGGCATTATTCGCTGCTGCTGATCGGTGCCTCGCTGATCGGCATCGGCTCGGCGATCTTCCACCCGGAATCCTCGCGCATCGCCCGCTTCGCTTCCGGCGGCCGCTTCGGCCTGGCGCAGTCGCTGTTCCAGGTGGGCGGCAATTTCGGCCAGTCCATGGGGCCGCTGCTGGCGGCCTTCATCGTCGTGCCGTTCGGCCAGACCAGCATTTCCTGGTTCGCCGTCGGCTCGCTGATCGGCATCATCGTTTTGTGGCAGGTCGGCGGCTGGTACAGCCGGCTGCGTGCCGCGCAGGGCACCCGCAAGGCGGCGAGCTTCGTTTCGCCCTTCCCGCGCCGCAAGGTGATGAATGCATTGATCGTGCTGACACTGCTGGTTCTGAGCAAGAATGCCTACATCGCCAGCCTCGCCAGCTACTACACCTTCTATTCCATGCATAAGTTCGGCGTTTCTGTGCAGATGAGCCAGGTCATGCTGTTCCTGTTCCTCGGCGCCTCGGCGCTGGGCATCCTGCTCGGCGGCCCGTTCGGCGACCGCTATGGGCAAAAGGCGATGATCTGGTTCTCCATCGTCGGCGTGCTGCCCTTCACGCTCGCCCTGCCCTACGCCAATCTGGAATGGACGATGGTGCTGACGGTGCTGATCGGGCTGATCCTCTCCTCGGCCTTCTCCAACATTGTCGTCTTTGCGCAGGAACTCGTGCCGGGTCGCGTCGGCATGATCGCCGGCATCTTCTTCGGCTTCGCCTTCGGCATGGGCGGCATCGCGGCGGCCGTGCTCGGCGTCGTCGCCGACATGAAGGGCATCGATTTCGTCTTCCAGATCTGCTCCTATTTGCCGTTTCTTGGATTGCTGACCGTGTTCCTGCCCAACATGAAGGAAGCGCGCAAGGCGCAGGCGGCCGCCTAGATCAGGCCTGAAACCCACGCAAGGAAAAGCACCCGCCAGACGGCGGGTGCTTTTTTCGTTCCAACGGCCTATGCTTTGAAGAAGGCCAGCAGGTCGGCGTTGACGATGTCTGCATGGGTCGTGGCCATGCCGTGCGGGAAGCCCTTGTAGACCTTGAGCTCGCCCTTCTTGAGCAGCTTGATCGTCAGCAGCGCCGAGTCCGCGATGGGAACGATCTGGTCGTCGTCGCCGTGCATGACCAGCACAGGCACGTCGATCGCCTTCAGATCCTCGGTGAAGTCGGTTTCCGAAAAGGCCTTGATGCAATCATAATGCGCCTTGGTGCCGCCCATCATGCCCTGGCGCCACCAATTATCGATGACGCCCTGCGATACCTCTGCGCCCGGGCGGTTGAAGCCGTAGAACGGACCTGATGGAACGTCGCGGAAGAACTGGGCGCGATTGGCTGCCTGCGCGGAGCGGAAGCCGTCGAACACTTCGATCGGCAGGCCGCCGGGATTGGCGGCAGTCTTGAGCATGATTGGCGGCACCGCGCCGATCAGCACCGCCTTGGCGACACGGCCGCCGGCGCCATACTTGGCGACATAACGCGCCACTTCGCCGCCGCCGGTCGAATGGCCGACATGGATGGCGTTCTTGAGGTCCAGATGGGCTGCGAGTTCCGCTACGTCGGCGGCATAGGTGTCCATCTCGTTGCCGATATCCGTCTGGGTCGAGCGGCCATGGCCTCGGCGATCATGGGCAATGACACGGTAGCCCTGTGACACGAAGAACAGCATCTGGGCGTCCCAATCGTCGCTGCTCAACGGCCAGCCGTGATGAAAGACGACAGGCTGCCCGGTCCCCGGTCCTTGTAGTAAATCTGCGTTCCGTCCCTGGTGGTGATCATGCCGCTGCCGGAGCTGGGTTTGGTTTGCGAGGTCATCTCAATCTCCTTCTGGTTACTTTCGCGATAAACAATATCGCGATATCGATATAGCTAACGCGGCCTAAAACCCTTGTCCACAAAAATATGTATCGCGATATCATTTTTCGTGGTATCGATTTGATGCCCACATTGGCAAAAGGAATGCGCCGTGCCTCTCCCGTTGGACAATCAGCTCTGTTTCACGCTCTATGCCACCAGCATGGCCATCAACCGCACCTACAAGCCGATGCTGGACGAGATGGGCATCACCTATCCCCAGTACCTGGTGTTGAACGCGCTTGGAGAGGCCGACGGCATGTCGGTCGGCACCATCGCCCATCGGCTCGCTTTGGAATCGAGCACCGTCACGCCGCTGGTGAAGCGAATGGAGCAGGCCGGGCTGGTGACCCGCCAGCGCAGCCAGACCGACGAGCGCCAGGTGCAGGTTGATCTGACATCAGCCGGGCGCGCACTGCTTGTCCAATGCAACTGCCTGAACGAAGCCTTGGTCGAACGCTCGGGCATGACGCTGACTGAGCTCGATGCGCTGAACCGGCAGATCCAGGCGTTACGCGCCGCGTTGACCGGCGACCGCTAGCACGGCTTGACGACGGCTAGCCAAACGTCGGAAGAGGCCACCATCATGCGGACTTAAGCACGGCAAATGGCCGTTTGCGCATGGCTCGCTTTGCCTGGAAACTGACGGCGGGAGCGGGACGGCCGACATGGAAGCCCTGGATCTTGTCTATGCCGAATTCGCGCATAAGGGCCATCTGCTCGTCTGTCTCCACCCCTTCGACCAGGATTTTGTGGCCGCGATTTCGAACCAGGGTGATAATGTCCTGCAGCATCGCCTTGCCGCTCGGGGAGCTGCAGTCATGCAGAAACGAGCGATCGATCTTCACCGTATCGAAATCGATCAGGCGAAGCCACGAAAGACCCGCGAAGCCGGTCCCGAAATCATCAAGCCAGATCTTGATCCCGAGCAGCTTCAGGTCGCTGATGCAGCGCAGGATGTCGGAGTGCATCTCCATCTCCAGCCCTTCGGTGATCTCGAAGGCCAGCCTGCTGCCTGCGACGCCGGTCTCGCCCAGAATGGTCGCGACCGACGTCGCGAAGCCCGGTGTCTTGAGCTGGATCGGGGAGACGTTGACACTGACGACACGGACGTGGTCGTCCGCCAGCAGTTCGGCGCACACTGTCCTTATCGCCCAGCGCCCGAGTTCCAGGATCGCGCCGGTCCGTTCGGCGACCGGAATGAACAGGCTCGGCGGAACCGATGTGCCGTCGAGCATCTTGAGGCGCATCAGAGCCTCCACCGCTTCAACCCGGTCCGATTTGACATCCTGGATAGGCTGGTAAACGAGTGAAACGAGATTCTGGCCGATCGCGATCTTCAGCAAAGCCGCAATGTTCTCGCTCTCGTCACTGCTTTGCGGGTCGGTTGGATCGAACAGCCGGGCACAATTTCGGCCGCCGGCTTTTGCCAGATAGAGAGCGCGATCGGCCTCGTGAATGATTTTCTCCAGCTTGGCCCCGGTCTGCGTCCGGGTGAATGCGGCGCCAACGCTTACCGTTACGATCGAGACGCCGTCGCGCCGCAGTTCGTGCGTCAGAGCCAGGTTCTCCACCGTGCTACAAATGGCTTCCGCAATGTCCAGGATCTGCTCCTTTTTCTCCATGCGAGCCAGGACGATGAACTCTTCGCCGCCATAGCGGCCGATGGAGCCATTATACTGTTTGATCATATCGCTAAGGGCATTGGCGACATGGATCAGGCAGCGGTCGCCTTCCTGATGGCCGTAGCAGTCATTGAACTTCTTGAAGAAGTCCACGTCGATGAGGATCGCCCCAAAGCTGGTGCCGACCTTTTGCCAATCGTTCCAGTAGTCTCGCAGCTTCTCGTCGATCGCGCGCCGGTTCTCCAGACCCGTGAGCGGATCGGTCCGCGACAACCTCAGCAGGGCCTTGCCGCGTTCGGTCGCCTCATTGTGCTGGATCTTGGCTTCCAGGGCGTTCAGGAAGACGTTGTAGCGTTCCTCATTCAGTTTCCAGTTCACATATGAGGTGAACGTGAAACAAGAAACATAGAAAGCCCCAAATACCATTTTGTATATGAGAGTTGAGGGAACAAAGTAATTTACGATATAAAGTATACATAAGATTATTGTCGAGGTTACGATAGAAAGCTTGAAATTGAATGTAAAGAAAAGATTGGCGCTCATCATGAATATGGTCCCAAAGACCATATAGTAAGAGACGCTTTCCTTGTCCGCGCCCATAATCGCCGGACACAGCCAACCAACATAGCCAAAGATGATGGCCCCGGCGCAGGTCACGTCGAGCCATTCCGTCCCGACGCCGTGGCGAAGCTGCGCTTCCAGGATCAAAAGCGCGCTCAAGCCGACCGCGAAGCGCGCCGTGATCGTATAGGCGGCCACATCCGGGATCAGCAGCAGATCCGTTGCCGAAAACAAGAGATAGATCGCAACTGCGATCCAAAGCCCTGGCCTGGCCTCCCCTCTTCGCGTCGCCCGGGCTTCGGTGCGGTAGAGGGCGCGAAGTTCGTCGGCCCCCAGTTCGTAGCGCGGCTCGTACGGCTCAGCGTCAACCGTATCGGCCAATGCGGATGACACGTGTTCGTTCATCACAATCGACCCCTTTTGAAAGGGATTTTGTTTTCCGAACTCATTTCCAGCTTCTGCCCCCACGCGGGCCGGCTCCTTGGGACGCGACGGCGATTGCGAACGCCGGGCAAACAAATGCAATCGCGCAAGACAAGTTTCCGTTAACTCGAACCCGGAATCCGGCTCGGAAACTGATTAACCAACGAACATGGTTGGCGGGAAATTAATCATAAACCTAAAATGCCGTCGGCCCGACATTGGCAAAGGGAGCATTCTACGCAATAAGTTAACCGACTGTTAACTATGGAGTGATGGCGTGCAGACCGTTCTTGATGGCAAAAGCTTGATTACTGCCGAGATGCTCGCCGGCACGCTGCCTCGGGGAAAGATCGAGCATCATGGCGAAGCGTTCGAAACCGCGCGCGCGGAGCTTGCCCTCATTCTCCACGCGACACAGCAGCAGGTCGAACAGGACAAGAACCCGGCCGAGATCGTCGGCCGCTTGCTGTCCTTCCTCAATGGCCTGCATTCCAAGGTTCATCCCGACGTCTGGCATGCGTTGATACCGGTCGCGCAGAACCATCCGATCCTGAAGTATTTTCTCGAGGATCCACTGACGCACTGGTCCTTCACCAAACCCAGGGGCTATTCCGGCGACGCGCAGTTGCTCGACTACATCTATTGTGATCCGCACGTGGCAGAGAGCGTGGCGAACGCCTCGGAGGTCGGCAAAGCACTCTATAGCCATACCCAGAACGTACCGTCATGCGTCGCGGCCCGGGAACGACGCGACCTCCTGACCCGATATGTCGACGAGATCGCGGCCAAGAACGGACCGGAAACCGAGGTTCTGGCGATCGCGGCCGGCCATTTGCGGGAAGCCAATCGTTCGGTCGCCCTGACGGAGGGCCGTCTCAAGCGCTGGGTTGCGCTCGACCAGGATCCCCAGAGCGTTGGGCTGATCTCGCGCGACTTCCAGGGCACCGCCGTCGAAGCCATCGACGGCTCGGTGCGAACCGTGCTCACGCGGGGCCACAAGCTCGGCAAATTCGACTTCATCTACGCCTCCGGCCTTTACGACTACCTCGCCCACAACGTCGCGGTGAAACTCACGAAGACCTGCCTGCAGATGTTGAAGCCGAACGGAACATTCCTGTTCGCCAACTACGCCGAGGGCACCCCCGACGCGGGGTATCGGGAGACGTTCATGGACTGGGTGTTGCTGCTGCGATCGGAGGTCGATATGTGGAACATCGTCAATGCCAGCGTCGACCGCAACACCGTCGAGGCGCAGGTATTCTTCGGCGAGAACCGCAACGTGCTCTATGCCGTCATCGAAAAGCGCGGATAGCGGCCGTCTGGGCTGCACCAGGCCGGTCGTGCCTTTGGCTTGCACCTCCGGCCGCCTTCCGCTATAGAGCCGCCACCCGCGTAGACACCCTTGGAGGCAACGCGGCGGAAGGCCGCCTTCCCGCATGATCCCGAAAAGTGGATTCCGGTTTTCGGACCAGATCATGCATGGGTATGTCGGCTTTCGACGTTTACGGTCCAGGCACTCTGCCCACCGTGAGCGCTCCAGAACAAACCGAAAGGAAATGCCATGAGCCACGACACTTACGAGCTCAAGGCCGAAGCACGCGAACAGGTCGGTAAGGGGTCCGCCCGTGCAGTTCGCCGCAACGGTAAAGTGCCTGCAGTAATTTATGGTGACAAGCAGCCTCCCCTGGCTATCGCGCTCACCTACAAGGACATCTACTACAAGATCCATGGCGGCGGGTTCCTGACCACGATCGCCACGATCGATGTCGACGGCAAGAAGATCCAGGTCCTGCCGAAGGACTTCCAGCTCGACCCGGTCAAGGATTTCCCTGTCCATGTCGACTTCCTGCGCATCGGCAAGGACACCGAAGTCAATGTCGACGTGCCTGTCCACTTCATCAACGAGGACAAGTCGCCCGGCATCAAGCGCGGCGGCGTACTCAACATCGTGCGTCACGAAGTCGAGTTCCACTGCCCGGCCAATGCGATCCCGGAATTCATCACCGTCGATCTCACCGGCGCCAACATTGGCGATTCGATCCACATCTCGGCGGTCAAGCTGCCGGCTGGGGGCAAGCCTGTGATCTCCGACCGCGACTTCACCATCGCGACCATTGCCGGTTCGTCGGCGATGAAGCCGGAGACGGAAGAGACGGCTGAAGCGGCTGCACCTGAAGCGGCTCCTGCCGCCGAAGAGAAGTAACTCTTTCACGCCCGGAGCAGGCGATGCTGCTGTTTGCAGGTCTCGGCAATCCGGGCGCGAAATACGCCGGCAATCGGCACAATGTCGGTTTCATGGCGGCGGACGCAATCGCCCGCCGCCATTCCTTTTCGCCCTGGTCGAAGAAATTTCAGGGCCTGATCGCCGAGGGCTCGCTCGGCGGCGAAAAAGTCGTCCTGATCAAGCCGCAGACCTTCATGAACCTGTCCGGCCAGTCGGTCGGCGAAGCGCTGCGCTTCTACAAGCTCGAGCTTTCCGCGCTCACCGTCTTCTATGACGAGATCGATCTTGCCGAAGGCAAGCTGCGCATAAAGACCGGCGGCGGCGCCGGCGGCCATAACGGCATCCGTTCGATCGATGGCCATGTCGGCAACGCCTATCGCCGCGTACGCATCGGCGTCGGCCATCCAGGCGTCAAGGAAATGGTCCAGCACCATGTGCTCGGCGATTTCGACAAGGCCGACCGCGAATGGCTTGACCCGCTGCTCGACGCGATCGCCGACAACGCCGCCATGATCGCCAAAGGCGACGAATCCGGCTTCATGAACAAAGCCAGTCTCGCCGTCCAGGGCAAGGCCGGGCCGGAGCCCGAAAAATCGGCACCTAAGCAGCCGGCGCAGAAGCAGCAAAGTCACGTCCGCCAAGCACGGCCCCAACAGCCCCTGGCCAAGCTGCCGGAAAGCGGTCCGATGGCCGCCATGCTGAAGAAGCTGTTCGGCGGCAAGGACTGAGCATCAAGGGAACCGAAGGGCTTGACGTTGATCACCCCTATCGCCCATAGCCCTGATCAAATTTCTATTTCCCGATAGGACCGGACAAAATGGGTTTCAAATGCGGCATCGTTGGCTTGCCCAACGTCGGCAAGTCGACGCTTTTCAACGCGTTGACCAGAACGGCTGCGGCGCAGGCCGCCAACTATCCGTTCTGCACCATCGAACCGAATACCGGCGAGGTCGCGGTGCCCGATCCGCGCCTGCAGAAGATCGCGGCGATTGGCAAGTCAAAGGAGATCATCCCGACCCGCATCTCCTTCGTCGACATTGCCGGTCTGGTGCGCGGCGCCTCGAAGGGCGAAGGGCTGGGCAACCAGTTCCTCGCCAACATCCGCGAGGTCGACGCCATCGTGCATGTGCTGCGCTGCTTCGAGGATGACGACATTACCCATGTCGAGGGCCGCATCGACCCGGTGGCCGATGCCGAGACGGTCGAAACCGAGCTGATGCTCGCCGACCTCGACAGCCTCGAGCGCCGCATCGTGCAATTCCGCAAGCGCGCCGGCAGCAAGGACAAGGAAGCGACGTCAGTGCTGCCGATGATGGAGGCAGCGCTAGAACTGCTGCAGGCCGGCAAGCCGACCCGCATCCTGCTCAAGGATATTTCGGCCGAAGATTTGCGCATCCTGCAGGGCCTGAACCTTCTGACCTCGCATCCCGTGCTCTATGTCTGCAACGTCGCCGAGGCCGACGCAGCCACCGGCAACGAGCACACCAGGGCCGTGGAAAAGATGGCGACCGCCCAGGGCGCCGGCACCGTGGTGATCTCGGCCGCCATCGAAGCCGAGGTCGCACAGCTCTCCGATGAGGAAGAGATGGAATTCCTGTCCTCGCTCGGCCTCGACGAGCCCGGCCTCAACAAGGTCATCCGCGCCGGCTACGATCTGTTGCACCTCATCACCTACTTCACCGTCGGGCCGAAGGAGACGCGCGCCTGGACCATCCATAAGGGCGACAAGGCCCCCCAGGCCGCCGGCGTCATCCACACCGATTTCGAGCGCGGCTTCATCCGCGCCCAGACCATCGCCTACAATGACTTCGTCACACTGGGCGGCGAAGTGGCGGCCAAGGAAGCCGGCAAGGCCCGCGACGAAGGCAAGGAATATGTCGTCCAGGACGGCGACATCCTGCTGTTCAAGTTCAACACGTGATTTGATGGAAGTCCTTCGAGACTGTCCGCGGGCCGGCTGAGCCGACCACCAGATATCAGGCCCAAAGTGTCGCCTATAAAGCTGATAATATTTGATTGTGACGGCGTCCTCGTGAACAGCGAGGAGATATACCAGGCAACCGAGCTTGAATATCTGGCGGCGGCCGGCATCACGTTCGAACCAAGCGCCTATACGCAAGCCTTCATGGGATTGTCTCCCGCTATGTGGCAGGCGAAGCTCGAAGCGATCGGCCAAGAGCGAGCCAAGCCGCTCTCTCCGCTCTTTTTTGAACAGCTTGCCGACCACACCAACGAACGCTTGCGTAAGAATCTGGCGGCCTTACCCGATGCAGGGAATGTGATTGGCCGGCTCGCCGCATGGAGATGTGTGGCGTCAAGCACGCCGCTGGCCCGATTGCGTTGGAAACTCGAACACACGGGCCTTGTCGACCTTTTCGATCCTAATATTTTTTCATCGGACATGGTCGTCAATGGAAAGCCGGAACCAGACCTGTTCTTGCATGCGGCGGACACGATCGGTGTTCATGCAAAGGAGTGCATCGTGGTCGAGGACAGCGTGAATGGCGTCCTGGCGGGCAAGGCAGCAGGTATGCGCGTGATCGGATTTACCGCTGGCAGTCATTGCACCGGCACTCATGGCGATGCTCTGTTGCGACATGGCGCGGATGCCCTCGTCGGCGCATACGAGGACTTGGAGGTCACTCTAGCCAGTCTTTAGATCGATCCGCTGACGCGGCTTCCGAGCCGCGAGGGCCGTCCCCCGGCCCGATTCGGGCTTGTCTTGATTTTGTCACGTCACAGGTCTAAGCGGCAGACGCACGGTCGGCGCTGGCGCCAGGAACCGTGCAATCCAACACGACGCGTCAATCCGAACGCACCCTTTGGCCCCAGCAAGGGAATCAGGCGATGATCAAGGCCTTCGTCGTGGACAATGATCGCCTGCGCGTCGTCGACGATCTCCTGGCAAACAGCGAGACCATCGTCTGGGCGGACCTGTTCAACCCGACAAAGGAAGAGGAAGCGACGATCGAGAGCTGGCTCGGCGTTGCCATTCCGACGCGCGAGGAGATGGAGGAGATCGAGATTTCGAGCCGCCTCTATGTCGAGGACGGCGCCTACTTCATGACCGCAACCCTGCCCGCGCAGACCGAGGTCGACGATCCCTTGATGTCGCCGGTCACCTTCGTGCTCGCCGGCACAAGGTTGATCACTGTGCGCTACCATGAGCCGAAGGCCTTCAAGACCTTTCCGCAGCGCGCCGAGAAGGTGGCGACCGGCTGCACCAGCGGCGACACCATCCTGATCGGCTTGCTGGAGGCGATCGTCGACCGTCTCGCCGACATTCTGGAGCGTGCCGGCCGTGACATCGAGGCGATCTCGCGCGATATCTTCGAGGCGCGATCGACCAAGGTTTCCAAGCGCAATCGCGACTTCCAGGAATTGTTGAAAGCCATCGGCCGCAAGGAGGACATCGCGTCTTCGATCCGCGACAGCCTGATCTCGCTGCAGCGCCTGGCGGGCTTTTTCGCCCATGCCTCGACCCGCACCAAGATGAGCAAGGACACCAAGGCGCGCATCAAGACGCTGTCTCGCGACGTGCTGTCACTCGCCGACCACGCCACCTTCCTGTCGCAGAAGATCTCCTTCCTGCTCGACGCGACGCTCGGCATGATCTCGATCGAGCAGAACGCCATCATCAAGATCTTTTCGGTCGCCGCCGTCATCTTCCTGCCGCCGACTTTGGTCGCCTCGATCTACGGCATGAATTTCGACGTCATCCCCGAGTTGAAATGGGAACTTGGCTATCCCTTCGCCATCGCCATGATGGTGCTGTCGGCGATCCTGCCCTTCTGGTATTTCCGCCGCCGCGGCTGGCTCTGAGTGGGCCTGTCGATCGGCTGCCACAGGCTGGCGCAGTAGAAATCGCTTGACCAAATGAACGCCGGCCTGCATCCGGAAACCCCGATCCTGAGGATCGTGGGTCGACAAGCCGGATTCCAGACCATGACCGCAGAGATAAAAACATGGGCCTATGAGGACTTCATCGAGGGTGCATCGATCGACCTCGGCTCGAAGCTCGTGAGTGCCGCCGAGATCGTCGAATTCGCCGGAGAATTCGACCCGCAGCCGATGCATCTCGACGAGGAAGCCGGCAAGGCCAGCATCCTCGGTGGGCTGGCGGCGTCGGGCTGGCACACCTGCGCCATGTTCATGCGCATGCTGTGCGATGCCTTCCTGTTGGACTCGACCTGCCAGGGCGCGCCCGGCGTCGATCAGGTCAAATGGAAGAAGCCGGTCCTGGCCGGCGATCAACTGACCGGCACCCTGGTGGTCGTTGCCAAGCGCCTGTCCAAATCGAAGCCGCAACTCGGCTTCGTTACAATGCGCAGCGAACTGTTCAACCAGCGCGGCGAAAGCGTCTTCGAGCTCGAGAACTCCGCCATGTTCCTCACGCGCGATGCCGCGGGGAGCCAAGCATGACACTGGACGAGTTCTTTCGTATCGGCACCACGGTGACGCTCGGCTCGCACACATTCGAGCCCGAGGCGATCAAGGCCTTCGCCCGCAAATACGACCCGCAGATCTTCCATACCGACGAGGAGGCCGCGAAGAAAAGCGTGCTCGGCGGGCTCTGCGCATCCGGCTGGCACACCGCCGCCACCTGGATGAAACTCAATCTCGAAAACCGCATGGACGCCGAGATCGCTGCGTGGAGCGGCCCCGGTCCGGTGCCGGAATTCGGCCCCTCGCCTGGCTTCAAGAACCTGAAATGGCTGAAGCCGGTCTATGCCGGGCAAACCATCACCTTCACGCGCACCGCGCTGTCGCACCGCCCGATTGCCTCACGCCCCGGCTGGCGGCTGCTGGCGCTGCGTTCGGAAGCTTTCGATTCGACCGGCGCCAAGGTGCTGGAGTTCGAGAGCGCCGTGCTGGTGAAGGTGGAGTAGGTTTCTTCCTTCTCCCCCTGTGGGAGAAGGTGGCCGAGCGAAGCTCGGTCGGATGAGGGGTGCTCCAGCTTGGCGCCGACGGCACTCCGTCACCCACCCCTCAACCGTCTCGGCGCTGCGCGCCGATCCACCTTCTCCCACAAGGGGAGAAGGAAGAACTGCCCCTCAATGCCCCTCGAACCCAATCAGCGTCCGCACCGGCACGCCGAGCGCCTCCAGCTTGGCACGGCCGCCGAGGTCCGGCAGGTCGATGACGAAACAGGCGGCGAGGATGTCGGCACCTATCTGGCGCAGCAGCTTGACCGCCGCTTCAGCCGTGCCGCCGGTGGCGATCAGATCGTCGACCAGGATCACTTTCTCGCCCGGAGCAACACCGTCCTTGTGCATCTCCATTTCGTCCAGCCCGTATTCCAGGCTGTAGGCGACGCGCACCGTCTCGTAGGGCAGCTTGCCCTTCTTGCGGATCGGCACGAAACCGGCCGAGAGCTGATGGGCGACGGCGCCGCCAAGGATAAAGCCGCGCGCCTCGATGCCGGCGATCTTGTCGATCTTCTGGCCGGCATAGGGATGCACCAGTTCGTCGATGGCGCGGCGGAAGGCGCGCGCATTGCCAAGCAGCGTGGTGATGTCGCGAAACAGGATGCCGGGCTTGGGATAGTCCGGAATGGTGCGGATCGCGGCAAGCAGCGTGTCTTCGAGCGAGGATTTCATGGGTCGAGATTACCTGAAACGGAGATTGTTGCGCGACAATTGTTCGATCGAGCTGCAGCCCATCAGCCTCATGCCGCGTTCGATCTCGACCCGCATCTGTTCGAGCGCCCGTTCCACGCCGGGCTGGCCGGCCGCCGCGAGCGGAAACAGATAGTAGCGTCCGACGCCGACGGCCTTGGCGCCGAGCGACAGCGCTTTCAGCACGTGTGTGCCGCGCTGCACGCCGCCATCCATGATGACGTCGATCCTGTCGCCAACGGCATCGACGATCTCGGCAAGCTGGTCGAACGCCGCCCGTGAGCCATCCAGCTGCCGCCCGCCATGGTTCGACAGCACGATGCCGCTGCAGCCGATGTCGACAGCGCGTTTGGCATCCTCCACCGACATGACGCCCTTGAGGCAGAACGGACCCGACCAGAGCTTGACCATCTCGGCGACGTCGTCCCATGTCATCGACGGATCGAGCATCTCGGTAAAGTAACGGCTGATCGACATCGTGCCGCCGCCCATGTCGACATGCTCGTCGAGCTGCGGCAGCTTGAAGTCCTCATGGATGAAATAGTTGATCGCCCAGGCCGGCTTGAGCGCGAACTGCGCCATTCCGGTAAGGTTGAGCTTGAAGGGAATGGCAAAGCCGGTTCGTTTGTCGCGCTCGCGGTTTCCCCCGGTGATGCTGTCGACGGTCAGCATCATCACCTCGACCCCGACCGCCTTTGCCCGCTGCATCATCGCCCGGTTAAGACCGCGATCCCGGTGGAAATAGAACTGGTAGACCTGCGGGCCGCTGCTGATGCTGCGCGCCTCCTCGAGGCTGACGGTGCCCAGCGACGACACGCCGAACATCGTGCCGTATTTGGCGGCGGCCTTGGCGACCGCGCGCTCGCCCTGGTGATGGAACAGGCGCTGCAAGGCGGTCGGCGAGCAATAGAACGGCATCGCCAGCTTCTGGCCCATGACCGTCACCGACATGTCGACCTCGCTCACCCCGCGCAGCACGTTGGGAACCAGATCGCAGGTCTCGAAGCTTTCGGTGTTGCGGCGATAGGTGACCTCGTCGTCGGCCGCGCCGTCGATGTAGTTAAAGATCGGCCCCGGCAGCCGCTGCTGCGCCATGCGGCGGTAATCGGAAAAGTTGTGACAGTCGCTGAGCCGCATCATCGAATTCCAAAGGCCATGGCGGGACAAGTTTCTCGCCACCGTTCGATGCATCGAATATCAACCTGTTGTCGGCGTGCCAACGGACTATTTTTCGAGCTGCCCTCCGGACATGGCCATGAGCAAAAAAAGGGACGCCGAAGCGCCCCTTTCTGGTCTAATCCGATTGACAAAGATTACATGCCGAGATCCGAACGAAGCTCGGCCCTGGCCACTTCATACTCGGCCTTGAAGTCGTCCCGGTTGAGCAGGACCGCGGCGATGACGCTGCCGGAAATCCTGCCCATCTCGACGTCGGACGCATAGTGGATGCCGCCGACCTCGCGGTTGTGGGCGTATTCGGCCGCACGCGCCATGATCTCGGCGCGCTTTTCCGGAACCATATCGGACAGGATGATGCCCATCATGGTGCCGACGGTGGCGTGGCCGGACGGCCAGGAACCCGAACTCGACAGCTTGACCGCCGGCTTGACGAGGTCGCTGAGCTGGTGCGGACGCGGGCGCTTCCAGATATCCTTGGCCGGATCGACGACGGCGCCTTCGGTGGCCACGACGCGGTCGAAGAAGGCGCTGAATTTGGGCAGCGTTTCCTTGTTGAATTTCGGCCCCATGACGTTGGCGAAGCGCCAGACATTCTCGTCGGCATCGGCGACGGCGCTGGCTACCATCTCGGGCGTGCGTGTCACCTGCAGCATCAGCACCTCGCCGAGTTCGGCCTTGGTCTGCGCCGAATCGTTTGCCGGCGGCGGCGGCAGGATCATCGTCAGGTCGACATCCTTGTTGGTGACGAAAGGCTGGGCGTCTTCCGCTTGCGCGGCCGAGCCGACGATGAGCAGCAACAGGCCTGCCGCGAGCGATGCGTATCTTTTCATGGGTGCGATCCTTTGATGAGAGCAGCACAGGATCGCCGGATGCGGTGACGGCCATGTGACATGGCCGGCTTCTGGAAATGCAAAAGGGCGCCTCTCGGCGCCCTTCGTGATCACTTGATCGTGTGGCTTAATGCGCCACGCCTTCCCACACCTTGCGCTTGGTGAGATAGACCAGCGCGCCGAACAAAAGCAGGAACACCAGAACGCGAAAACCGGTCTTCTTGCGGTCTTCCATATGCGGCTCGGCCGCCCATGCCAGGAAGGCGGAGACGTCGCGGGAATACTGGTCGATGGTCTGCGGCGCACCGTCATCATAGGTCACCTGACCATCGGAGAGCGGCTTGGGCATCTTCAGCGACACGCCGGACATGAAGTACGGATTGTAGTGGGTGCCTTCCGGGATGACCATGCCGGCCGGCGGTGTCTGGTCGTAGCCGGTCAGCAGCGAGTGGATATAGTCGGGGCCGCCCGCGTCGTACTGGGTAAAGATATCGAAGACGAACTGCGGAAAACCGCGTTCGACACCGCGAGCCTTGGCCAGCAGGGACATGTCTGGCGGAGCAGCACCGCCATTGGAGGCAGCGGCGGCTTCCTCATTGGCGAAGGGCGGCGGGAAGTGGTCGGACGGCTTGCCCGGACGGTCGAACATGTCGCCGGCATCGTTGGGACCGTCGTGGATGGTGTACTCGGCCGACAGCGTCTTGATCTGCGCATCGGAATAGCCGAGGTCCGACAGCGTGCGGAACGCCACCAGGTTCATCGAATGGCAGGCCGAGCAGACTTCCTTGTAGACCTTGAGGCCGCGCTGCAGCTGCGCCTTGTCATAGGTGCCGAATGGGCCAGTGAAACTCCAGTCCATTTCCTTCGGCTCGTCGATCGGGAAATGCGTCGGATTGGCCACATTGTGTGCCTCTTCGGCGGCGATCGCCCGAGTGCCCGCGGCCCCAGCGGCGACGGCCACAAGGCCGATCAGCGCCAGCGAGGTGAGAATCTTTTTCATGCCAAATCCCCTTAGATTCTCTACCCGCTCAGCCTTTGGTTTCCGGAGCCGCCGTAGCGCCCGCCGGATGTCCGCTGCCGCCCTTGTTCTTCTCGAGCACCGCCTCGGTGATCGAGTTCGGCAACCGTCGCGGCGTCTCAATCAGGCCGAGCACCGGCAGCGCGATCAGGAAGAAGGCGAAGTAGAACAATGTCGCCATCTGCGCCATGAACACATAGCTGCCTTCTGCCGGCTGCGAGCCCAGCCAGCCAAGCAGGATGGCATCGGCCACGAACAGCCAGAAGAACAGCTTGTACCAGGGCCGGTAAACCGCCGAGCGCACCTTCGAAGTGTCGAGCCACGGCACCAGGAACAACATGACGATGGCGCCGAACATGCATAGCACGCCGCCGAGCTTGGAGTTGATCGGCCCGACATTGAAGGTGATGGCGCGCAGGATCGCGTAGAACGGCAGGAAGTACCATTCGGGCACGATGTGGGCCGGCGTCTTCAGCGGGTTGGCGACGATGTAGTTGTCGGGATGGCCGAGATAGTTCGGCAGGTAGAAGACGAAATAGGCGAAGAAGAACAGGAACACGATCATGCCGAACGCGTCCTTGATGGTCGCGTAGGGGGTGAAGGCCACGGTGTCGGTCTTCGACTTGACCTCGATGCCCGTCGGGTTCGACTGGCCGACGACATGCAGCGCCCAGATGTGCAGCACGACAACGCCGGCGATCATGAACGGCAACAGATAGTGCAGCGCAAAGAAACGGTTCAGCGTCGGGTTGTCGACGGCAAAGCCGCCGAGCAGCAGCTGCTGGATCCAGTCGCCGACCAGCGGAATGGCGCTGAAGAAGCCGGTGATGACGGTGGCGCCCCAGAAGCTCATCTGGCCCCATGGCAGCACGTAGCCCATGAAGCCGGTCGCCATCATCAGGAGATAGATGATGCAGCCGAGGATCCACAGCAGTTCGCGCGGCGCCTTGTAGGAGCCGTAATAGAGGCCACGGAAGATGTGGATGTAGACGGCGACGAAGAAAAACGAGGCGCCGTTCGAATGCATGTAGCGCAGCAGCCAGCCCGAATTCACGTCGCGCATGATCTTCTCGACCGAGCCGAAGGCCAGATTGGTGTCGGCCGTGTAATGCATGGCCAGCACGATGCCGGTCAGGATCTGCGCCACCAGCATGATCGACAGGATGCCGCCAAAGGTCCATGCATAGTTGAGGTTGCGCGGCACCGGATAGGCAACGAAGCTGTCATAGACCAGCCGCGGCAGCGGCATGCGGGCGTCGAACCAGCGTCCGAGACCGGTTTTGGGCGTATAGGTCGAGTGTCCCTCGCTCATCGAAATATCCCCCTGCCTCAACCGATAAGGATCTTGGTATCGGAAATGAACTTGAATACCGGAACCGCCATGTTCTCCGGCGCCGGGCCTTTGCGGATGCGGCCGGCGGTGTCGTATTGCGAACCGTGGCACGGGCAGAACCAGCCGCCGAAATCGCCTTCCTGGCCAAGCGGAATGCAGCCGAGATGCGTGCAGACCTGAACCATCACCATCCAGGCTTCCTTGCCGGGCGTGGTGCGATTGGCGTCGGTCGCCGGTGCGTCGGCCGGCAGATTGGCGTTGCGGGCGATCGGATCCTTGAGATCGGCCAGCTTGACCGCCTCGCCGTCCTTCATTTCCTGTTCGGTGCGGTTGCGGACCACGACCGGCTTGCCGCGCCATTTGACGATCAGCGACATGCCCGGCGTCAGCGAGGCGACGTCGACTTCGACCGAGGCGAGCGCCAGCGTCGAGGCGTCAGGGCGCATCTGGTCGATGAACGGCCACGCGAAAGCACCCGCGCCGACCACTGCGGCCATGCCGGTGGCGACGTAGAGAAAATCACGACGGTTGGGATCCTGGGTGTCGGTTGCGCTCACGGGTGCCTGATCCTTTCGCCTCTTCCGTGCCGGTGGTTGAGCCTTGTTCCCCGCTCAAATTACGCCAACCCGACAGCGCATGGCGAACAGGCTTGCGAATTCCTCCGGCATTTGGACTTCGGTTTATGCGTGAAGCCCGTTTTTGTCCAGACGGGTGAAGGCACAAGGGCAGATTGTCGCGGGGACAAAATCCGCCGCCGGTCAACACGACGCCGGATAGCCGCCAACCATCACTAAACAACCGGGAAACACCCGCAAATCCGACGCCCTTGTTCGGCTCGACACAAGGCCCCAGCCGGGTCTATCCTTGTCATCATGGCACACGTCATAGACCGCGACACCTGGGCCGTTCGCTCGGACCATTGGAAGGGCGAGTTGCAATGTGGCGCCTACGGCTCCAACTCCTGCCTGATCTTCAACTATCTGCCTGATGTCGGCGGCGGCCCGCGCCTGCACACACATCCCTACGCGGAGATCTTCATCATCCGCCAGGGCACCGGCCTGTTCACTGTCGGCGACCAGGAAATCGAGGCATCCGCCGGCCAGATCCTGATCGTGCCACCCAATACGCCGCACAAATTCACCAATCTCGGCCCAGGCCCGCTGGAAACGACCGACATCCACGAGAATGGCAGCTTCATCACCGAATGGCTGGAGTGATCCCTATTTCGCGCCGAGCCTGGCCAGCACCGCTTTCGGGATGTTGTATTCACGAATGACGGCATCGTGCTTGCGCAAGCCGCACAGCTCGCGCTGGATGAAATAGCCATGCACCGCCTCGGCGGCATCCTTGAGCAGAAGGGGGCGCAGTTGCTCGTCGGCATTGTCGCGCAGCCTGGCCAGCGTTTCCTCTACCCGCTGGCCGGCGCGGCCGAGTGCTGCCGCCTTTTCCGCCAATATTTCATGGCCGAGCGCGTCGAAGGCGGCTTCGGCGGCCGAGGCGCCGGCAAGATGAGATGGCGGACGCAAGGACATTTCAGCCTCCTTTCCCGAAAACCATGCGGTGTGTGACGAACTCTTCGCCCGCCACGCGCTGAAAGCCAAGCCGTTCATAGAAACGGAAAGCTTCTTGCGGCGCGCGGGTGTTCAGCATGGCGAAATGGTGACGTGCCCTGTCGACAACGGTTTCGACCAGCATCCGGCCAAGGCCGGCGCGACGGTGGCGCGCGCTGACGAACAGGTGCCGGACCCGGCCGTGGCCCCTGTCCTCGAAATAGGGATCGATGTTCAACCCGCACACGCCGGCGAGTTCCCTTCCATACCATGCTCCGTACAGCGCCTCCCCCCGTTTCAGGAACTTGTTGCGGCCACTTGCCCAGCCATCCGCAAGGCGTACCAGCATCCAGTAGCCTTCCAGCCGGCTCTCTTCCTTCAGCGTGTCGAAGGCCGGCATGGTCGGCCGAAACCGCTTGAGCACGTAGCCGACCTCTGGGATGGCGCCTGTCGATCCACCCATTGAGCTACTCCGCCGGGCGCGTCTCTTCGAGCACGCTGTCCTCGTGATAGAGAAAACCGCCGGACTGCCGCTTCCACAGCCGCGCATAGAGCCCGTCGAGCGCCACCAATTGGTCATGCGTGCCTTGCTCGACAATGCGGCCGCCGTCGAGCACCACCAGACGATCGAGTGCTGCGATCGTCGACAGCCGGTGGGCGATGGCGATGACCGTCTTGTTTTCCATCAGCCGTGTCAGATTCTCCTGGATCGCCGCCTCGATGTCGGAATCGAGTGCCGAGGTCGCCTCATCGAGAATCAGGATCGGCGCATCCTTGAGGAAGACGCGGGCGATCGCCACGCGCTGGCGCTGGCCTCCCGACAGCTTGACGCCGCGCTCGCCGACAAACGCCTCGTAGCCGGCGCGGTCCCTGTTGTCGCGCAAGGTCAGGATGAACTCGTGCGCCTCAGCCTTTTTCGCCGCCGCGATCACCTCCGCATCGGTCGCGTCAGGCATGCCGAGCTTGATGTTGTCGCGCAGCGAACGGTGGAACAGCGCCGTGTCCTGGCTGACGACGCCGATATTGGCGCGCAGCGAATTCTGCGTAACTTTGGCGACATCCTGGCCATCGATGGTGATCGACCCGCTCTCGAGATCGTAGAGGCGCAGGATCAGATTGGCGAGGGTCGTCTTGCCGGCGCCGGACGGTCCGACCAGCCCTACCTTCTCGCCTGGCCTGACGACAAGGTCGATGCCGTTCAGCACGCCGAAACCTTTGCCGTAGTGGAACTCGACGTTCTTCACCGCGATACGGCCACCCGCAACGACGAGTTCCTTGGCGTCGGGCGCATCGGTGAGGCCGAGCGGCTGCGAGATCAGCGCCTTGGAATTCTCCAGCACGCCGAGGTTTCGCAAGATGCTGTTGAGCTGCATCATCAGCCGGCCGAGCAGCATGTTGAGCCGCAGCACCAGCGACAGGGTGAAGGCGACCGCGCCGACGGTGATCGAGCCCTCGACCCAGAGATAGACGGCAAAGCAGCCGATCGCCGTGATCATGATGCCCGACAGCGTGGTCAGCGCCATGCGCACGCCGGTCAGCCGGCGGGTGAACGGGCGCAATGCGTCGAGATAGATGTCGAAACCGTTCCTGATGTAGCGGTCGTCGCCATCGGCCGAGAACAGTTTCAGCGTCTGCACGTTGGAATAGGAATCGACGATGCGGCCGGTGATCATCGAGCCGGCCTCGGCTGTTTCCTCGGCATGCTTGCGGATTGCCGGCAAATAGAGCTTGGCCAGCCAGCCGAAGGCGGAAATCCAGATCACCACCAGAACCGCCAGCCTGAGATCGAGGCCTGCGACCAGCGCCAGCGTCGTCACCGTGTAGACGATCATAAACCAGACGACCTCGATGAAGCTTTCCATCAAGTCGCCGGTCGCCTGGCCCGCCTGCCAGACCTTCGTCGCGATGCGGCCGGCGAAATCGTTCTGGAAAAAGGCGTAGGACTGGCGCGAGACATGCCGGTGCGCCTGCCAGCGCACCAGATTGTAGAAGCCCGGCGTGATCGTCTGTTCGTCGACCAGCGCCGACAGGCCGACGACGACGGTGCGGATGACCAGCACCACCACGGCCATGAAAACCAGTTCAGGGCCGGCGGCGGCCCACAGTGCGTGCCAGCTGCGCTCGGCGGGAAGCTGGTCGAGAATATCGACCAGCCGCCCGACGAAGTAGAACAGGCCGGCCTCGACCAGCGGCGCGATGCCGCCGATGACCAGCATGGCGAAGAAGGCGAACTTCGCCTGGCCGACATAGTGCCAGAGAAAGCCGCCGACACTGATCGGTGGCCGAAGATTCGCCGGCTCCCTGAACGGATAGACCCAGTTCTCGAACCAGCGATAGACGGCTGTCATCATGCGGCGGCCATCATTCTGCGGCTTGCCTCTTTGCAAGTGCGTCGTTGGCGGGACCGTCCTCAAGCAGGAACCCGCCCGACTGGCGCTGCCAGAGCTGCGCGTAGAGCCCGCCCTTGGCGACGAGTTCTTCGTGCGAACCTTCCTCGATGACACGGCCCTTGTCCATCACCACCAGCCTGTCCATCGCCGCGATGGTCGACAGCCGGTGCGCGATGGCGATGACGGTCTTGCCTTGCATGAGCTTGTAGAGATTCTCCTGGATCGCCGCCTCGGCTTCGGAATCAAGCGCCGAGGTCGCTTCGTCAAGGATAAGTATAGGTGCGTCCTTCAACATAACGCGAGCAATGGCGACGCGTTGCCGCTGGCCACCGGACAATTTGACGCCGCGGTCACCGACATAGGCGTCGAAGCCCTTGCGGCCGCTGGCATCCGAAAGCCCCGATATGAAGTCCAGCGCCTCGGCGCGCCGCGCCGCCTCGACAAGCATCTCGTCGGTTGCATCGGGCCGGCCATAAAGGATGTTCTCGCGCACCGAACGATGCAGCAGCGAGGTGTCCTGCGTGACCATGCCGATCTGCGCACGAAGCGAATCCTGCTTCACAGCGGCGATTTCCTGGCCATCGACCAATATCTGCCCGGCTTCGAGGTCGTAGAAGCGCAGCAACAGGTTGACCAGCGTGGACTTGCCGGCGCCGGAACGGCCGACGATGCCGACCTTCTCGCCCGGCTTCACCGCCAGCGACAGGCCCTCGATCACACCCTTCTGCTTGCCGTAGTGGAAGCGAATGTCCTCGAAGCGGATCTCACCCCTGGAAACGCTGATCTCCTTCGCGTCCGGCCGGTCCTCGACAAGGCGCGGCAGCGAGATCGAGGCGATACCGTCCTGCACCGTGCCGATGTTCTCGAACAGGCCCGACATTTCCCACATGATCCATTGCGACATGCCCCACAACCTGAGCACAAGGCCGATGACCACGGCGACCGCGCCGATCGTCACTGCTTGCCCCAGCCACAGCCACAGCGCCATCGCGGTCACCGAGAACAAGAGCAGCGCGTTCAGTATGTAGAGCGAGCCGAAAAGCACTGTCACCAGGCGCATCGACCGGTAGACCGTTTCGAGAAAGCCGGACATACCGTCTTTGGCGAATGACGCTTCGCGGCGTGCATGGCTGAACAGCTTGACCGTCTGGATGTTTGAGTAGCTGTCGACGACCCGGCCCGTCATGATCGAGCGCGCATTGGCCTGTTCCTCGCCGACCTTGCCCAGCCGGGGAATGAAAAACCGCAGCAAAAGGATATAGCCGACCAGCCAGACGCCGAGCGGCGCGGCCAGCCGCCAGTCGGCCGAGCCGACGATGAGCAGCATGCCGAGGAAGTAGACGATAACGTAATTCAGGACGTCGATCACCTTGATGACGCATTCGCGCACGGCGAGAGCCGTCTGCATCAGCTTGGTCGCGATGCGGCCGGCGAACTCGTCCTGGTAGAAACTCATCGACTGCTTGAGCAGATAGCGGTGCACCTGCCAGCGGATGCGCATGGGATAGTTGCCCATCAGCGTTTGCTGGTTGAGGAGCGAATGCAGCCATACGGTGCCCGGCAGTGCGAACAGCACGATGAAGGCCATGCCGGCAAGCTTCCAGGCTTCCGTCTGCAGGAAGGTTTCGCGATTCTGCCCCGACAGCCAGTCGACGATGCGGCCGAGGAAGCCGAACATCCACACTTCCGCGATCGCGATGGCCGTCACCAGCACTGCGTCGAAAAGGATATAGGGCCAGGCGCCGCGCGTATAATGCACGCAGAAGGCAACCAGCGTCTTGGGCGGCTCGACCGGTTCCGCCGCGGGGAACGGATCGAGCCTTTTTTCAAACCAGCTAAACAACAACATAGGTCATGCCTGTGAAATGTGTTTGCCGCTTACGCGGCACGTGAGCGTACGAAGTCCCCGGAACCCATGGCGTCGAGTGCCGACGGTCCGGAATCACCCGGACCGTCGGCAATGCTTCGCGCAATATAGGGGCTCGCGGGCTTTTCGCCGACAGCTGCGCCAGACGATCCTGACGACACGGTGCCGCCAGCCCGGTTTTTCGGGCCAGGCCGGATCAGCCGGATGATCCGGCGCACCAGCGACGGCCGCCCGGGATCGGGAACCGCGCGCGAAAAATCGACATCCGGCAGCATGCCGCGATGCGGCCGGCGGCGAACCTCGGCGTGAACCGCCGACGAATAGGTGTCGCCGATCAGCAGCGCCCAGGTCGGCAGTCGGTGGATATGCAGGCTCCTCGAGCCCGGTATTCTGTAGGGATCGAACATCGGTCCGTCCTCCGTGTGAAAATCGAGATAAAAAGGCGAAGCAATATCGTCCGCCGGCATTCGCCCGGAGACACGCATTGCATCGGTCCGGACATGACGAGTGTCGGTCCGGACAGCTTCAGTTGGGGCGTTCAGCCCTTTTGACTTTTTGAAAAACATCGCAGGATTCCTTCGGAAGCCGAAAAATCGTTTCGGCGGGAATCGGTGCGATCAAGTCTTAGAGAGTCAGGAGAATCGTCGTACCGAAACCGCCGGCAGGCAGGTAAGCCCACGAGAGGGGCGCTGGATGTGCATGGTCATCATGAATTACCCCTCCATCGGTTCGGGTTGACAATGCTGGTTGTATACCCGACTTCGCAGAAAATGGCCACCCGCAGGTCCAGCAATTTCCAAAACCGCCAAGCCGCTGTGGCCGATCCGCCACTTATTAGAAGGACGCGGAAATGAACCGTCGTCTCCGCATCGCGCTCTACCAGCCTGACATTGCCGGCAACACCGGAACAATCCTGCGCTTCGCCGCGTGCCTCGGACTTGGCGTCGACATCATCGAACCGGCCGGATTTCCGCTCTCCGACAAGTCGCTCAAGCGAGCCGGCATGGACTACCTCGAAATGGCTGCCCTGACCCGGCATGTCGACTGGCACGCCTTCGAGGAATGGCGCAAGGCTGGTTCGCACCGGCTGGTGCTGCTGTCGACCAAAGCCACGACGGCCTACACCAGCTTCAGCTTCGCGGACGGTGACGTCCTCCTGTTCGGCCGCGAATCCGCAGGCGTGCCGGATCCTGTCCATCAGGCGGCGAATGCGCGCCTGACCATCCCCATGCAGGGTACGGCGCGCAGCATCAACGTGGCGCTCTCCGTCGCCATGGTGGTGGGCGAAGCCATCCGGCAACTCGGATAACGGCACTCCGTCTCCCGACATCTCGACCCAGGCGCACATCGCCTTCTCCTTCGTTTGCACATCCAGGGTTTCTTCGCTACAAGCTCAACTTAACT
The DNA here is from genome assembly GCF_003997175.1 of Mesorhizobium sp. Primo-A. Taxonomy (NCBI): domain Bacteria; kingdom Pseudomonadati; phylum Pseudomonadota; class Alphaproteobacteria; order Hyphomicrobiales; family Phyllobacteriaceae; genus Mesorhizobium; species Mesorhizobium sp. Primo-A. The sequence goes on along the minus strand of NZ_RZTG01000003.1, from coordinate 469,921 downwards.
TGAGGTCAAGCAGAAAAATCGGGACGGAAAATCAGACATGGCGCCTGTAACGGAATTAACGGTTGGCCAGGTGGCCATGCGCAGCGGGGTGGCGGTGTCGGCGCTGCATTTCTACGAGGCCCGCGGCTTGATCCGCAGCCACCGCACGTCGGGCAACCAGCGCCGCTACGGCCGCGACGTGCTGCGGCGCGTGGCGATCATCAAGGTCGCACAGGAGGTCGGCATCTCGCTGGCCGAAATCGGTGCCGCACTTGAATCACTGCCCGAAAGCCGCACGCCGACGCGCGACGACTGGAACCTTTTGTCGACCGCCTGGCGCGACGGGCTCGATCACAAGATCGCCCAGTTGAAGAAACTGCGCGAAGGGCTGACCGACTGCATCGGCTGCGGCTGCATGTCGATCGACAAATGCCCGCTGCGCAACAAGGGTGACCGGCTGGCACGCGAGGGAACGGGGGCAAGGAGGCTGGTCGCTCTTCCTTCTCCCCGTTCACGGGGAGAAGGTGCCTGAACGCAGTGAAGGCAGATGAGGGGCGGCGCCAGCATTGAGAGGTTCGTGCCGCTCCTCAACCTGCCTGCCGGCACCCTCTCCCCGTAAACGGGGCGACGAAATCCTAGTCGGCCGCAGGCAACCGCCTGATGGTGAACTCGATCAGGTCGCCCGGCCGCTCGAACCAGCTTTCGATCTCGGTCCAGTAGGCCTGCTTGGGAAAGCGCTCGAACCATTCCTTGGCCTTGAGCCGGGCATCGGAGCGTGGCAGCACGAAGGTCTCGCGCAGGAAACCGTCGCGCGGCATACGCACGCGCTCGGCACGGCTTTGGTCGAGCCTTTTCTTTAGGCCATCCAGCGGCGGTCTTGCCGGGGTGCGCACGAAACAACTCCTTGCACCGTAATGACACTTGACCCTGTCCCCTAAGAGATTAGGGATCGCGCCGGCAAAAGACGAGTCATTTGTGGGACTCGCCGCCCCAACCGGAGACGGCATTTGGAACGACCAGAAATACCGGCGGGCCTGCCCGCCGACATCGAACAGAAGAAGATGAAGGCGCGCCTCTGGTTCGAGGCGCTGCGCGAACGCATCTGCGCCACCTTCGAGCAGATCGAGCAGGATCTTGGCGGGCCGCTGGCCTCGTGGTCGCCCGGCCGCTTCGAAAAGACGCCATGGGAACGTGACGAGGGGCGCGGCGGCGGCGGCACCATGTCGATGATGCACGGTCGCGTCTTCGAAAAGGTCGGCGTCCACACATCGACCGTCCATGGCGAGTTCTCACCCGAATTCAGGAAGCAGATGCCCGGTGCCGAGGAAGACCCGCGCTTCTGGGCATCCGGCATTTCGCTGATCGCGCACCCATGGAATCCCAACGTTCCGGCCGTGCACATGAACACGCGCATGGTGGTCACATCCAGCCAATGGTTCGGCGGCGGTGCCGATCTGACACCGGTGCTCGATCGCCGCCGCACCCAGGACGACCCCGACACGGTCGCCTTCCACCGCGCCATGCAATTCGCTTGCGAGAAGAATGTCGCGGTGGCCGATTACCCAAAATTCAAGGCCTGGTGCGACGAGTACTTCTATCTGTCGCACCGCAACGAGCCGCGCGGCACCGGTGGCATCTTCTTCGACTGGCTGCATTCGGGTGAGGACAAGGGCGGCTGGAATGCCGATTTCAACTTCGTCCAGGATGTCGGCCGCGCTTTTCTCGTCGTCTACGGCCACCTTGTGCGCGCCAACTTCAACGAGAACTGGACCGATGGCGACCGTGACGAACAGCTCATCCGCCGCGGCCGCTACGTCGAATTCAATCTGCTTCACGATCGCGGCACCATATTCGGACTGAAGACCGGCGGCAATGTCGCCGCCATCCTCTCCAGCCTGCCGCCCGAGGTCCGCTGGCCGTAACAAAATGGTGAGCCCGGCGTGAGCCGCATTGATGTCCCATTCGCTCGAATTGGGCATGGAATGTGGCACACGGTGCGGCGAAAAATTTCTTTTTCGTCTAATAGGCTCTTGAAAAGACTGGTCTATTTGTGGCGCGGGGTCGGGAAGCGCCGGCGGTTCGCCTGCGCGCAATTTCAGGAAAGTGCGAAACGGCTTTCCGACCGGAATTGCGTCAAGACAAAGCGAGCCGCGACCCGACGCGACCGGACGGCCCAAGACGACGCGGGACATCTTCGTCAAAAAGATACCCGCCTTTCCAGGAGTACTTCGCAATGCGCAAGATCATTGTTTCGGCGGCCGCCGCTGCCCTTCTCGCTTCCGGTTCGGTGGCGTTCGCCGCCGTCAAGCACACCACCGGGACGATCAAGACCTTTGACACGACGGCCATGAGCCTGGTCCTCGACGATGGATCGTCTTTTACGCTTCCCAAGACCTTCAAGGATCCTGGCCTGCAGGTCGGTGAAAAGGTCCGTGTCTCATGGGACATGAGCGGCAAGAAAAAGATTGCCGAGGCTGTCAAGATCGCCAAGTGAAGGCCTGCCCGCCAAAACGGGACGAGACGAGGGCGGAGCGATGCTGCTCCGCCCTTTTGCCGTTGACGGCAACCAATACCACCCCATCTGTGTTATGCTTCTCACCCGTTCGCGGTCCGCGGTTTCAACCCTGGAACCGGACATGGGCCAAAAAAGTGCCGGAGCCTCGACCAGGCTCCACGGAGAAAAGGAGAAATCTCATGAAGGAATTTCACTGCGGGTCGCTCGTGCCCGGCTGTGACTGGCACACACGTGCCGACGAGGAAGCCGAGGTCATGCGCCGTGCCGTCGAGCACATGCGCGAGACACATGGTGAGACGGTCATCCGCGAGACGATGATCGAGGCGATCCGTTCGCGCATCGAAAAGACCCGCGACGCGGCCTGATCTACCCGGCCTGCAAGGCTTCGGCGGCGCGCTTGAGGAGCGCGTCGCGATCAGGGGCAAACCCGGCTTCGACCCATTCCGCTTCGAGATTCCTGAGGATTTCGCCGAGTTTCGGGCCTGGAGTTGCGCCGAGCGCCGTCAGATCGGCACCTTTCAGCGGAAACAACGGCTTTTCCCATTTGGTGGCGAAGCCAAGCAGGCGCGAAAAGCCACCGGCTTCGAGCAGCGCCTCATTGTCCTCGACGGCGCGCATCCTGGCTGCCGCAAGCGACAGCCGCAGACGGTCGACAAACCCCTGCCGGTCGCCGCGATAGAGCCTTTTTGCCAGTTCGCCCTCGGTCGTCTTCGGCTCGACGGCGGTGGCGAGCGCCCATTGGCGCAGGCGATCCGCTTCGGCGGTCGAGAGTTTGAGCCGCTCGGCGAGCGACTTCATGCGAGCGGCATCGGGCGGCACGATCGCTTCCAGTCTGAGCAGCGGGTCGGGTGCCCAGCCCAGATCCTTGCCGGCCTTGGCCAACCCATGGATGGCATCGATACCCCATTTCTCGCTTTCCGGCAGCGCCGCGGTCAAGACACCTGCCTGCCGCATCCAAAGCAGCGCCCGTGACGGATCGGGCGCCGACAAAAGTTTCTTCAGTTCCGACCAGATGCGCTCGGACGAAAGCTGGGCCAGCCCTTCCTTCAGACGGGCGCAGGCTTTCAGCCCCTCGGCGTCGGGCCGTCCGTCGCCGTACCAGGCGAAGAAGCGGAAGAAGCGCAGGATGCGCAGGTAGTCTTCGCGAATGCGCGCTTCCGGGTCGCCGATGAATCGCAGCCGGCGCGCCTCGATGTCGGCAATGCCGCCGACCAGGTCGACCACCTTGCCATCGGCCTCGGCATAGAGCGCGTTGATGGTGAAGTCGCGCCGCTCGGCATCGAGCTTCCAGTCGCGCCCGAACGACACTTTCGCGCGCCGCCCGTCGGTTTCGATATCGGCGCGCAAGGTGGTGATTTCATAGGGCTTTCCGCCGGCAACCACGGTGATCGTCCCATGCTCGATGCCGGTTGGCACCGCCTTGAACCCTTCCGCTTCGGCGCGGCGGAGGGTTTGCTGCGGCAAGCAGGTGGTGGCGATGTCGATGTCGGCGACCGGCTGGTCCATCAGCGTGTTGCGCACCGCGCCGCCGGCGACTCGCGCCTCTTCACCGCCTTCGGCCAATGCGAACAGCAGGCGCTGTAGATGCTTGTCGGTGAGCCAATCGGCCCTGCCCGCGATCGAGACACTCACGCATAGAGCCTTTCATAGAGAGTACGAATGATGCCGGCGGTGACGCCCCAGATGCGCCGGTCGCCGTAAGGCATGTCGTAGAAGAACCATTCGAGATCGTTCCACATACGGCTGTCGCGCTTGTGGTTGGCCGGGTCCATCAGGAAGCGCAGCGGCACTTCGAAAGCGGCATCGACCTCGTCTGCGTTGAGCGTCAGTTGGAAACCGGGCCGCACGATGCCAAGCACCGGGGCGATGCGGTAGCCGCTGCCGGCGACATAGTCGGGCATGCGGCCGATGATCTCGATGCCATCTCGGCCAAGCCCGATCTCCTCGAAGGTCTCGCGCAGCGCCGCCGCCTCAGGGCTCGGATCGGTCGGATCGATAGTGCCGCCGGGAAAGGCCACCTGCCCCGAATGGCTGCGCAGCTTTTCGGCCCGTTTGGTCAGAAGAACCGTCGCATCGCCCTCATGATCGACCACCGGGATCAGCACCGCGGCATTGCGCAGCGCCTTGCCCTGGTTGAGGCGCGGATGGCCGGGGTTGAAGCGATGGTCGCCATAGTCGTCGTCGCCTGCATGTGCATCGGGCTGCACGGCAAAGCGCGCGCGAAAATCCGCGGATGAAAACGGCGCCGGCGTCACCTGGTCCATCACGCGCTCAGCCGCTTCAACTGGTCCGCCGGCATGATCGGGAACACGGCGCCCTTGGAGCGCACCGCGAACATCGTCTCGCCGCCGATTTCGATCTCCTCGCCATGCCCGACCAGTTCATACATCACCGGCCGCGCCACCAGCGCCTCCAGACGGCCACGCACCAGCACATAGGGCTTCAACCCGCCGGTCTCGTTCTCATCGACAAACCGCAGCGGCCGTTCCGGCCCGGCTTCGACGACGTCGCCGACATTGGTGCGGAAGGTGATTGTCTGCGCCTCGCCGCTGCCCGAAACGTCCATTTCGACGGCGATGAACGGCGCATCGGCGACGCGGATGCCGACCTTTTCTACCGGTGTCACCAGATAGGTCCTGCCATCGGCGTCCTTGCGCAGCACCGAGGAGAAAAGCTGCACCAGCGGCATGCGCCCGATCGGCGTGCCCAGATAGAACCAGGTGCCGTCGGCCTTGATCTCCATGTCCAGATCGCCGCAGAAGTCGGGATTCCAGCGTTCGACAGGTGCCGCGCCCTTGCCGGCACGGGCGGCGCGCGAGATCAGCGCCTCGAGACCACGCGCCTCGGTGGCATCAGTCAGGCTTTCTTCACGATGTCCCAAGGGTCCCGTCATGGTCACGAAATAGTCACTGTTGTTCCGCTTGTCAGCCTAAGTCTGTGATTTAAGTTTCGATGTAGGCGCCACGCGAGGCCGAATCGCGGCAACTTATGGTATGGTGCAGCCGTTGTTCCAGCCATGGTATTCCAACCACAAGGATCGATGCGGCATGAGCGTGATGGTCAAGGAAAGCCCGATCAGCGAAAAGGACATGATCGCCGAGGCCGAGAAGGCGCTTGCCGACATCTCCCGGATCCGCGACGGGGTCGGCCGGGTCATCTTCGGACAGGAAAGCGTCGTCGAGCGCACGCTGGTGGCGCTGCTGGCCGGTGGCCATGCGCTTTTGGTCGGCGTGCCGGGTCTCGCCAAAACCAAGCTGGTCGAAACACTTGGCATCGTGCTCGGCCTCGATTCGCGTCGCATCCAGTTCACGCCGGATCTGATGCCGTCCGATATCCTCGGCTCCGAAGTGATGGAGCAGGACGAGACCGGAAAACGCTCCTTCCGCTTCATCTCCGGGCCGATCTTCGCCCAGCTGCTGATGGCCGACGAGATCAACCGCGCGTCGCCGCGCACTCAGTCGGCGCTGCTGCAGGCCATGCAGGAATACCACGTCACCATTGCCGGCGCCCGCCATGACCTGCCGGCGCCCTTCCACGTGCTGGCAACCCAGAACCCGCTGGAGCAGGAGGGCACCTATCCGCTGCCCGAGGCACAGCTTGACCGCTTCCTGATGCAGGTGGACATCCTCTATCCCGAAATCGAGGCGGAGCGCCGCATCCTTCTGGAAACCACCGGCATCGAGGACGCGAAAGCGCAAAACGTGCTGCAGCCGGTGCGGCTGAAGGAGATCCAGACGCTGATCCGCCGCATGCCGGTGCCTGAAAGCGTCGTCGAGGCGATCCTGACGCTGGTGCGCTCGGCGCGTCCCGGCCAAGGCAATGCCGAGACCGATAAGAACGTCGCCTGGGGTCCCGGCCCGCGCGCCAGCCAGGCGCTGATGCTGTGCACAAGGGCGCGCGCGCTTTACGACGGACGGCTGGCGCCCTCGGTCGACGACGTCCGTGCGCTGGCCGAGCCGGTGCTGCAGCATCGCATGGCGCTGACCTTCGCCGCCCGCGCCGAAGGCACCAGCGTGCGTGACGTGGTGGCGAAACTCGTGAAAGGGATTTGATGCCGCGCATCGGCGAGGTCCAGGCTCCGGCAGCGACGCGCGACGCGCTCGCCCGTGGCCGGTTGCGGGCCTCGCTTGTGCCAGACCTGCTGGTCGAGGCGCGCCGTATCGTCAACACCGTGATCGCCGGCTGGCACGGCCGCCGCAAGCGCGGCATCGGCGAGAATTTCTGGCAGTTCCGGCCCTATGTCGAGGGCGATTCCTCGCGCATCGACTGGCGCCGCTCGGCCCGCGACGACCACACCTATGTGCGCGACCGCGAATGGGAAGCCGCCCATACCGTCTGGCTGTGGGCCGACCCCTCGCCGTCGATGCTCTACAAATCGACAGGCGCCAGCGTTTCCAAGCAATCGCGCGCGCTGGTGCTGGCGCTGGCCATGGCCGAGCTGTTGTCGCGCAGCGGCGAACGCATCGCCTGGCCGGGCCTCACCGACCCGTTCACCGCCCGCAACGGCGCCGAACGAATTGCCGCCCAGTTGATGCATGCCGGCGAGCTGCCGGCAAAACCCGACCTGTCCGACATCAGGCGCTTCTGCGACATCGTCATCGTCAGCGACTTCCTCGATCCCGTCGAGGAGACGATGGCCTGGCTCGACGTGCTGGCCCGCCACGGCGTGCGCGCCCACCTGATCGAGGTCGCCGACCCGGCCGAGGAGACCTTCCCCTATGCCGGCCGCACCGAATTCACCGATCCCGAGACCGGCGACAAGCTGACCGCCGGCCGCGCCGAAATGCTGGGTGATGAGTATCGCCTGCTCTACACCGCCCGCCGCCACGAACTGGCCGCCTGGTGCAAGCGGCTTGGCTGGAGCTTTACCGTCAACCACACCGATCGGCTCGCCTCCGACGCGCTGGTGCGGCTGCACATGGCGATGACCACTGATGGCCCCTCGGTCAGGCCGACCGCTGGCGGTCGTGCAGGCATCGCTGGTGGCGATCGGCCAGGAAAGGCTGTCGCATGAGTTGGCTGCCGCTCTCCTTTGGCGCCCCCATGGTGCTGTGGGGCCTGCTGGCACTGCCGGTGATCTGGTGGCTGCTCAGGCTGACGCCGCCCAAGCCGCAGACCGAGATCTTCCCGCCGCTGAAGATCCTGGCGCGCGTACTGAAGCGCGAGGAGACGCCGCAGCAGAGTCCGTGGTGGCTGACGCTGCTCAGGCTCTTGATGGCGGCCCTCATCGTCGCGGCATTGGCCGACCCGGTCTTCAATCCGCGTGAAAAGCTGCCGGCCGAAGGAGCCGCCCTTGCCCTGGTCATCGACAATGACTGGGCAAGTGCCGCCGACTGGGGCAAACGCGTCGCCACCGCCGAGCGGCTGATCAACGACGCCGGCTCCAACGGCGTGCCGGTCGTCATCGCCTTCACCGCCGAAAAAGCCAATGCCGAGATCGGCCCGTTCGATGCCGCCACCGCCCTTGACCGGCTGCGCGCCGCCAAGCCGCGGCCGATCCCGACCGACCGGCCCGCCGTCTATGCCCGCGTCGCCGGCGTGCTGGAGACCTTGCCCGGGGCCAGTGTCGCCGTGCTTGCCGACGGCCTGGCGGCAAAAGGCGATGAAGCCGCCTTCAACACGCTTTTGTCGAAAAATGCCGCCCGTGTCGTCTGGGCAACCGCCGACAGGCTGTCGCTGACGGGCCTGACCGCCGCCGACAACCAGGTCGACGGCTTTGCGCTGACCGCCATCCGCGCGCCGGGCGACCCTGCCCCGGCGCAGGTCACCGCCGGCGCCTTCGACGACAAGGGCCGCCGCATCGCCGATGCGACGCTGACCTTTTCGCCTGGCGAAACCACCGCCACCGGCACCATGGCGGTGCCGTTCGAATTGCGCAACGACTTCGCTTCGATCGCGCTCGACGGCGAGCGGCAGGCCGGTGCGGTGCGCGTCCTCGACGAAAGCTCCAAGCGCCGCCGCGTCGGGCTGCTGTCGCAGGCCGAGGCCGACCAGGCGCAGCCGCTTTTGTCGCCACTCTACTACATCAGGCGGGCGCTGCAGCCCTTCGCCGATCTGGTCGAACCCTCCAGCGCCGACCTCGCCGACGCCATCCCGCAGATCCTCGACCAGAAGCCCGCGATGATTGTCATGGCCGATATCGGCACCATTCCCGGACAGGTCCGGCAGAGACTTGTCGATTGGGTCGACAATGGCGGCACGCTGGTGCGTTTCGCCGGTTCGCGGCTGGCCACGGCGGGCGATGACGACGATTTGCTGCCGGTCCGCCTGCGCACCGGCGAGCGTTCGCTCGGCGGCGCGCTGTCATGGACGTCGCCGCAGCCTGTCACCGAATTCCCCAAGGCCGGCCCGTTCGCCGATCTGGCGCCGCCGGCCGAGGTCACTGTCAGCAGACAGGTGCTGGCCGAGCCGACACCCGATATCGTCGAGCGCACCTGGGCGGCCCTTGCCGACGGCACGCCGCTGGTCACCGGATTGAAGAAAGGCAAGGGCACGCTGGTGCTGTTCCACGTCACCCCTGAAGCAACCTGGTCGAACCTGCCGATCTCCGGCAGCTTCGTCGAGATGCTGCGCCGCATCGTGCAGCTGTCGCGCAACCAGGGCGCGGCCATCGCCAATGCCGAAGCCGCCGCGGCGTCGCTGGCGCCCTATCGCATGATTGCAGCCGACGGCTCGCTGGTGCCGCCGACACCGGATGCACGGCCGCTTGTACCGGGCGCCGGCGCGCTGCCGGTGACTTTTGAAAACCCGCCCGGCCTCTATGGTTCCGAGACGGGTGTGTTTGCCCATAATCTGCTTGAAGCCGACAGCACGCTGGCCCCGCTGGCGCGCCCGCAAATCACTGTTCCCGTCACCTCGATCCAGTATGCCTTTGACGAATCGCGCAATTTGAAGGGCGCGCTGGTCGCGGCCGCCCTGGTGCTGATGCTGCTCGATACGCTGGCGGTATTCTGGATGGGCGGCCTGTTCTCACGCCGACCGCGCCGCGCCGGTGCCATGGCAACCACCGCCGCGGTCCTGATTGCGCTGGGTAGCTTGTTCGGTCATGCCGACCTTGCCCGCGCCGACGACGCCAAGCCGGGTGACGAAATTGCCATCGAGGCGATTTCGAAGACCCGCATCGCCTATGTGCTGACCGGTGTGCCGGGCGACGATTCGATCAGCCGTGCCGGGCTCGAGGGCCTGACCCGCTTCCTGGTCGAAAAGACGGCCCTTGAACCGGGCGCACCAGCCGGTGTCGACATTTCGAAGGACGAGCTGTCGTTCTATCCTTTGATCTACTGGCCGATCGATCCGGCCGCCCCGATGCCGAGCCAGGCCGCCATCGCCCGCATCGACGCCTATATGCAGCAGGGCGGCACGGTGCTGTTCGACACCCGCGACCAGTTCGCCAACGGCATCGGCGCCGATTCGACCAGCCCGGCGACGGAGCGGCTGCGCGACATCCTCGGCAACCTCAACGTGCCGCCGCTGGAGCCGGTGCCGTCCGACCACGTGCTGACCAAATCCTTCTTCATCCTGCCCGAATTCCCCGGCCGCTTCGCCGGCAGCCCACTGTGGGTCGAGGCGTCGCTCGACGCCAGCAATGCCGAGAACCGGCCGGTGCGCACCGGCGACGGCGTCTCGCCTATCATGATCACCGCCAATGATTTTGCCGGCGCCTGGGCGGTCGACGAGAATGGCGATCCGCTGCTGCCGACCGTACCGGCGGACCCGATGCAGCGCGTCTACGCGCTGCGCGCCGGCGTCAACATCATGATGTACATGCTGACCGGCAACTACAAATCCGACCAGGTGCACGTGCCCATACTGCTCGAACGGCTGGGGCAGTAAGATGAGTTTGTTTGGTTCCCTCCGGTCGCGGATAAACCCTCCCCAAAAAGAGGAGGGTAAGGGATGAACTGGTCGATTTCCTTCGAACCGCTGATCTCCTGGCCCCTGTTGGCCTTGGCGCTGGTGCCGCTGGCGCTGCTGGCGCTTGTCGGCCTGTGGTTTCGCCAGCGCGGCTCGGTCTTCCGCTTCATCGCCCTTTTGGCGCTCGCCGCCGCTTTGTTCAACCCGGTGTTCCTCAACGAGGAGCGCGAGCCGCTGAAAAGCGTTGTCGCCCTCGTCGTCGACCGCAGCCAGAGCCAGGATATCGGCGATCGCACCAAGCAGACCGACGAGGCGCTGGCCGGGCTGCAGCAGCGGCTTGGCCGCTTCAAGCAGTTCGACGTGCGCGTCGTCGAGGCCGGCAAATCCGAGGCCGCCGAAGAGCGCACCGAGACACGGCTGTTCGGCGCGCTTGAAGGCGCCTTCCGCGACGTGCCGCCGTCACGCATCGGCGGCGCGATCATGATCACCGATGGCGAGGTCCATGACGCGCCGCCGGGCGCGCCAGATTTCAACGCCCCGCTGCATGCGCTGATCACCGGCAACGACCACGAAAAGGACCGCCGCATCCGCTTCGAGAACGCGCCGCGCTTCGGCCTTGTTGGCAAGCCGCTCGACATGACCTACCGCGTCATCTCGACCGAAAACGAGACTGGCCCGGTCGATGTGCGCGTCTCGGTCAATGGCGAGCAGGTCGCCGTCGAGCACGCCACCGTTGGCCAGGCCATGCCGCTGCAGGTCACCATTCCGGGCGCCGGCCGCAACATCGTCGAACTCGCCATCGATCGCGAGCCAGGCGAACTGACCGACACCAACAACCGCGCCATCGCACTGATCGACGGCATTCGCGAGAACCTGCGTGTGCTGCTCGTCTCCGGCGAGCCGCATGCCGGCGAGCGCACCTGGCGCAACCTGCTGAAATCCGACGCCTCGGTCGATCTTGTCCATTTCACCATCCTGCGGCCGCCGGAAAAGCAGGACGGCACGCCGATCAACGAATTGTCGCTTATCGCCTTCCCGACCCGCGAACTGTTCGTCGAGAAGATCAAGGATTTCGACCTCATCATCTTCGACCGCTACCAGCACCGCGACGTGCTGCCGATCCTCTATTACGACTACATCTCCGAATATGTCGAAAAGGGCGGCGCGCTGCTGATCGCGGCCGGCCCCGAATATGCCGGCGAAAGCTCGATCGCGCGCACGCCGCTGATGGCCGCCCTGCCGGCGATGCCGACCGGCGAAGTTGTCGACAAGGCCTTCTATCCGCGCCTCACCGAACTCGGCCAGCGCCACCCGGTGACGCGTGGGCTCGATGGCTCGGCCACCGAGCCGCCGCACTGGAGCCGCTGGTTCCGCACCATAGGCGTGCAGAACCCGGAAGGCGAAGTGGTCATGAAGGGCGCCGACAACCGGCCGCTGCTGCTGCTCGACCGCAAGGGAGAAGGCCGCGTCGGCATGCTGCTGTCCGATCAGGGCTGGCTGTGGGCGCGCGGCTTCGAGGGCGGCGGCCCGCATGTCCAGCTTTATCGGCGCATCGCGCACTGGCTGATGAAGGAGCCGGAGCTCGAGGAGGAGCGGCTGACCGCCGATGGTCGTGGCATGGTGCTGGAAATCCGCCGCCAGACGATGGCCGACGATCCCGGCGCCGCGCAGATCATCACTCCGTCCGGCAAAACCTTGACGGTCAAGCTCGACAAAGCCGAGCCCGGGGTCTTCCTCGGCAGCGTCGAGACCAGCGAGATCGGGCTCTACCAGGTCGCCAATGGCGACCTCACCGCGCTCGCCCATGTCGGGCCGGTCAACGCACCGGAATTCGCCGACGTCATTTCCACCGAAAACCGGCTGAAGGCGCCGGCGGAAGCCACCGGCGGCAGCGTGCGCCGGCTGGCGTCTTCCACAGGCCTTGGCAGCGACGTGACGCTGCCTTCCATCGTGCCGGTGCGCTCGGCTGGTGCCGCATCCGGCAGCGACTGGATCGGCCTGCGCACGACAGACGACAGCGTGCTCAAAGCCGTCTCGCGCGTGCCGCTGTTCGGCGGCTTCCTCGGCCTCGGCCTGCTGCTTCTGGCAATGGGTTCGATGTGGTACCGCGAGGGACGGTAGCGCGGCGCTCTTTTCCCTTCTCCCTTGTTGTGGGAGAAGGGAAAGCCCCCTGCTCTACTCCTCCGGCTCCGTCGTGAACATCAGCGGATAGCCCTTGGCCTTGCCGGCATCGGTGGCGCGCGTCGCCTTGGTCTCGGCGACATCCTTGGTGAACACGGCGACGACGCAGACGCCACGCCGATGCGCAGTGATCATCACCCGGTGCGCTTGGTCTTCGCTGAGTTTGAACTCGCCCTTCAGCACCGTCACCACGAATTCGCGCGGCGTGAAATCGTCGTTGATGAGGATGACCTTGTAGAGTTTTGGCCGTTCGACTTGCGGCTTGATCTGGGTACGCGGTTTTGTGGTAATTTCAGGCATCGGAACCGACAGTTTTGCGTAAGCGATGTGACCGCCATTCTGGCACCGGTGAAAACGGTCGTCCATTTTGATCGACGCGCGAAACCGGTGTCCGCCGACGCGGCCATTCATAATCATGTGGGAAAGTGTCGGTTGCCGTTCAACGGCCTTGGCGGCCGAACATGCGACGGCCGGGAATCTGCCGCACGGCCGCAGCGGGCGGTATATCGGACCGAAAACGGTTTCCGCCGGCATCCGCCCGGCGTTCCAGCCAGGTCGCGATCAGCCACGCGGCGACGCAGATCAACGTCGCGCCGGTCAGCACGACCAGCAGCCAGGTCTGTGCCGGCGTTATGTAGTCCCAGTTGGTGGAAATCGCCGGAGCGAACAGCGAAGGCTCGGTGCGTCCGCTGGCCGGATCGGGGACCGGGCTGGCGGTGAACAGGATAAGCACTCTGGCGAGGCCGGTGGCAACCAGACCGCCGATCACCATCGAGCGCAAAATGGACGAAAGCCGCTTCTTCATGCGGATTGTCCTACACGGCCGGCGTTGCAAACGGGTTAAGTGTCAGTCGAGGCGGAAGCTGCCGGTGCCAGACTTCGCCAAAGATCAGTTGAACCCATCGACCGCTGCATCGCCAATGTCAGGGCTTCAGCGGCTCGGACAGGAAGAAGGCCGCTCCAACCGAAACCAGCTGGAGCGGCCTTGGTCAACAGGCCGGCATTTTATGCCGGACCTTATCAGGTCTTCGGGGCGTCCTTCTTGACGGCCTTCTCAGCAGCCTTCTTGTGCTTCTTGACGGTCTTCTTGACGACCTTCTTCGGAGCAGCCTTGGCCGGAGCGGCAGTCGCCGGAGCGGTGGTCGTCGAAGCAGCCGGAGCAGCGGTCGTGGTGGCGGCGGCGTTGCCGAGAGCCGGCATCGCGAAAGCGAGAGCGACGGCGAGACCGGTTGCGGAGAGGATGGACTTTTTCATGGCTTCGTTTCCTTTTTATGCGGGTCAAGTTTCGGAGCGTTACTGAACCGGGTCGTTCGGCGTCACTCCAAGCAGCTTCAAAGCATTGGCGAGCATCCGGATGCCCTGTGCCTGTTTCTTGGCGGCGCAGTACCGGTTGCCCTTTCTCTGAAGTGCCTTTGCCGCGGTGACCTGCGTTGCCGTGGCATGGGTTTCGAGGGCTTCATCAAATTGGTGGCTGAGATTGGCGCACCGTTCGCTCCGGGTTGTGAGCGTCGCCTTTGCGTCCGATTGTCCGACAGCGGCAGTGACCAGGCAGAAGCCCAGCAACGCACCCAACAAACTGATCGACAACCTTGGCATCGGTTTATCCGTAAACCCGGAGACTAGCGTCGCAGCCGATGACCTGACCGCCACGAGATCAGTTATGCCTTTGAAATTTTTCAGGAGTTTTTCTGAACTGTAGAATTTTGTTTCTGGAGTGTGTCTGAGAAAGCCGGTGTGAACCCCATCATAGCCACTGGCCAACATATGGCCTGAATTCTATCGTGTGGGTTGCGACCGAAGGGCTTGGCAATCAAAGACAGAAGGGCTTGGCAACAATGACAGGGCTGCTGTGAAATCCGATGCACACATACTGATCGTCGACGACGACAAGGGCATCCGCGACCTGCTGCAGGAATTCTTCCAGAAGCGGGGCCTGCACACCTCGGTTGCCGCCGACGGCATCGAGATGGAGACCATCCTGCGGCGCGTCCAGGTGGACCTCATCGTCCTCGACGTGATGCTGCCCGGCAAAAGCGGGCTGGAGCTGTGCCGCGACCTGCGCGCCCAGTATTCGACGCCGATCATCATGCTGACCGCCGTCACCGAGACGACCGACCGCGTCGTCGGCCTGGAAATGGGCGCCGACGACTATGTGCCCAAGCCCTTCGACCCGCGCGAGCTTTTGGCGCGCATCCGGGCCGTGCTCAGGCGCAATGGCGCCGCCGAGCCGAAGCGCGCCACCACCAAGCAGATCTACCGCTTCGCCGGCTGGACGATGGACTGTGCCCGGCGCCGGCTGATCGCACCCGACGATGTCAGGGTCGAGCTGACCATGGCCGAATTCAACCTGCTGCAGACCTTCGTCAAGAGTGCGCAGCGTGTGCTGACCCGCGACCAGCTCATCGAACTGTCCGGCGGCGACAGCGACTATTCCTTCGACCGCAGCATCGACATCCTGGTCAGCCGGTTGCGGCGCAAGATGGAGGACGACCCGAAGACGCCCAAGCTGATCCTGACCGTACGCAGCGGCGGCTACCAGTTCCTGCCCGAGACGACCTCCGAATGAGACGTTTCCTGCCGCAGACCTTGCCTGTCTGGGTGCTGCTGATCGTCATTGCCGGCCTGCTGATCAGCCAGGTCGCGACCCTCTACATCGTCTCGCGCGACCGCGCTGCCGCCAACGACGTCGTCGACCTCTACCGGCTCAACGACCGTGCCTTCTCGCTGGTGCAGCTCATGCATGACGCCAGTCCGGACGAGCGCAAGGCGACGGCGACCGGCCTGTTCAACTCCACCTACGCGCTCACCGTTTCGGACACGCCGGCGGTCACTTCGTCGATCGCCGGCGATGACGAACTGGCCGAACTCGAAGACATCCTCGTCGGCCGGCTGTCCAAATTCGGCATCACCGATGCACGCGTGCGCCGCGATCCGGCGACGCGCGAGGCCGACGACGCGGACGGCACGACGCCAGGACCCGACATCGGCCAGGTCGAGCGCGACCTTCTGGTGCTGGCCGCCGACTTCGCCCAGAGCGACAAGCTGACGGCATCGCTGCGCTTCGCCGACGGCCAATGGCTGAATTTCACCGAACCGATCACGCCCGTCGGCCCGATCCTGAGCTTCGACAGCCTGCCGCTCTATTCGCTGATCGCAGGGCTGGTGGTGATCATGTCGATCTGGTCGCTGCGCCGGCTGACGGCGCCCTACCGGATGATGGAAACCGCCGTGAACCGGATCGGCAAGGATCTGAAGAGCCCGCCGATCGCCGAGGGCGGCAGCCGCGAGGTGCGTGCCGCCGCCAAGGCGATCAACGCCATGCAGGCGAGGTTGCGCGAATATGTCGAGGACCGCGAACATCTGGCGGCGGCACTGGCGCATGATCTGCGCACGCCGATGACCAGAATGCGCCTGCGCCTGGAGCTGTTGCGCAAATCGGCGGTCCGCGAGGCGCTGGCGCACGACCTCGCCGATGTCGAGAGCATCGCCAGCTCGGTGATCGACTTCGCCACCTTCGAAGTGACCGAGGAAAAGAACGAACGCATCGACTTCTGGTCGCTCGTGGAATCGATCGCCGACGGCTATGACGACGTCTCGTTCGACGACGAGACCCGTTCGCGCGGGCTGATCTGCATGGCGCGGCCGGTCGCGCTCAAGCGCTGCGTCACCAATCTGGTGCAGAACGCGGTCACCTACGGCAAGAAGGCGCATCTTTCGCTGCGCCGGTCGGAGGACATGATCCTGCTCACCATCCGCGACGAAGGGCCTGGCATACCGCAGGCGCAGATCGACGCCGTGTTCGGCTCGTTCGTGCGCCTCGAACAATCGCGCAACCGCCAGACCGGCGGTCTTGGTCTCGGCCTGACCATTGCCCGCAACATCGCGCGCGCCGCAGGTGGCGAGATCCGCCTGTCCAACAATCCCGGCGGCGGCCTGCTGACGCAACTGCGCCTGCCGCTGGCGGCATAAAAACAAGGCGCGCCCGGTCGCCGCGCCTCGCCGCCGTTGGATTCCGGAGAAACTACCGCCGCAACACCGCGCTCAGCACGTCGCGAATGCCGATGGCGCCGACGAAGCGCGACTGGTCGTCAAACAGCGCTACCGGAGCGGTCTGCGAACGGTGCATGGCCAGCATGACGGTTTTCAGCGAGGTGCCGGGATTGGCCCAGAACACTTGCGCGGCTTCCTCGGATTGGCCTTCGACGTCGGCGCACGACACCCAGACCGCCGGCTTGCCGTCGCGTTCGGCCGCCGCCACCAGCCCGTGATCGTCGATCTTGAAGCGCGTCGTCTTGCGGCGGTCGAGCCAGACCCAGCCGTCCTTGCCGTGCTCCAGATCACGACGGTCGCGCATCACGTTCCAGGCGGTCAGCACCGACAGCGGGTTCACATTGGCGATGAAGTCTCGGACATAGTCGTTGGCGGGCCGCAGCACGATGTCTTCGGGCGCGCCGGTTTGCACGATGCGCCCACCCTCCATGATGGTGATGTGGGAGCCGATCTTCAGCGCCTCCTCGAGGTCGTGGCTGACGAAGATGATGGTCTTCTTCAATTCAGCCTGCAGCTGCAGCAATTCGTCCTGCAGCTTGGTGCGGATGAGCGGGTCGAGCGCCGAGAACGGCTCATCCATCAACAGGATCGGCGCCTCGGTGGCGAAGGCCCGCGCCAGGCCGACGCGCTGCTGCATGCCGCCCGAAAGCTCATGCGCATATTTCTTCGACCACTGGTCGAGATTGACCAGCTTGAGCTGGCGTTGGACGCGCTCCTTGCGCTCGGCTTCTGGGACGCCGGCCAGTTCGAGGCCGAGACCGACATTCTCCTCCACCGTGCGCCAGGGCAAAAGGCCGAACTGCTGGAACACCATCGCCACCTGTTTCTGGCGCAGGCGCCGCAAGGTCGCCTCGTCGCAGGTGACGACATCGACGGTCTTGTCGCCATCCTTGACCAGCACCTGGCCGCGCGACACCACGTTGAGCCGGTTGACCGCCCGCAGCAATGTCGACTTGCCCGAACCGGAGAGGCCCATCAGAACGGAGATCTCGCCCTCGTTCACGGTCAGGCTGGCGCCGGCGCAGCCCAGTACATTGCCGGTCTTTTCGAGGATCTCGGCGCGGCTGGCGCCGGCGTCGATCATCTTCAGCGATCCGGCCTGGTCGGCGCCGAAAACGATATCGACGTTCCTGAAATCGACGGCGACGGTCATTTCTTGCCTCCAACGGCGATGCGGGTCATCCGGTCGAGCACGATGGCCAAAACGACGATGGCAAGCCCCGCCTCAAGCCCGAGGTCGATGCGGCGCGAGCCGAGCGCCCGGTTGATCTCGGTGCCGAGCCCGCCGGCGCCGATCAGTGCGGCAAACACCACCATCGACAGCGACAGCATGATCGATTGCGTCAGGCCGGCCATGATGGTGGGCAGCGCCGACGGCAGTTCCACCTTCCACAGCAGCTGGCTCTTGGTGGCGCCGAAAGCCTCGCCGGCCTCGACGATCGACTTCGGCACCGAGACGACGCCCAGATGCGTGAGCCGGACCGCGGTCGGGATGACGAAGATGATGGTGACGATGAGGCCGGGCGCGTTGCCGAGGCCGAACAGCGTCAGCACCGGGATCAGGTAGACGAAGGTCGGCAGCGTCTGCATCAGGTCGAGCACCGGCAGCATGACGCGGTAGACCTTCGGCTTGTGCGCTGCCCAGATGCCGAGCGGCACGCCGATGGCCATGGCCATGGCAGCGGCCGCGACGACCAGCACCAGCGTCTGCACCGTCTGCTTCCAAAGGTTCTGGTTGATGATGAAGATCAGGCCGAGAAAGACGCCGATGGCAAGCGGTCGCGAGCGTTGCAGCAGCCAGGCGACAACGGCGATGACCAGCGCCAGCAGCACCGGCGGCACCATCAAGAGGATGCCGACCAGCCCGTCGAGCAGGAAATTGAGGCCATTCGAAAAGGCCCTGAACACAGTGTCGAAATTGTCGGTGAGGAAACCGAAGAAGGCCTTTCCCCAGGCGCCGATCGGAATCTTGTGATCGACCATGAATTTCGAAATCGGATCCATATCGCCCCTCTCGTGCAGGAGACCGCCCTGCCCCTCGGCCTCGGCCGTCGTCATCTTGTCACAGGATATGAAAAAGGGCAGCCTTTTCTAAGATGGCTGCCCTTCCTGGTTCGGCTTTGCCGAATTCAGTCGGCTCAGCTTCCGAGCGCGGTCTTGATGGCGGCGGCAGCGTCACCGCCGTCGAAGGTGGTCACGCCGGCTATCCACGGGGCAACGGCATCCGGGTGCTTCTTCAGCCAGTCGGTTGCAACCGTATTGGCGTCGCCGCCCTTGAGGATCGCGTCCATCATCTCGCCTTCCATGTCCAGGTTGAACTTCAGGTTGGCGATGAACTTGCCGGCGTTCGGGCATTCGGTGGTGTAGCCCTTGCGCACATTGGTGTAGACGGTGGCGGCGCCGAAGCCGCTGTCGCCCATGCCGTCGAGATAGGTGATCTTCATGGCGCCCATCACCGGATGCGGCGTCCAGCCGAGGAAGGCGATCCATTCATTGTTCTTCATCGACTGCTCGGCCTGCGTCAGCATGCCGGCTTCCGAGGATTCGACCAGCTCGAAGCCTTCGAGATTGTCCTTCGGGTTCTTGATCATGTCGAGGATGATGCGGTTGCCGTCATTGCCGGCCTCGATGCCATAGATCTTGCCGTTGAACTTGTCCTTGAACTTGCCGATATCGGTCAGCGATTTGACGCCGGCGTCGGCGACATAGGTCGGCACGACGATGCCGTAGCCGGCGCCGGTCAGGTTGGTGCTGATCGTCTCGACCGAACCGTCGGCTGTATAGTCCTTGATGTCGTTGGTCATCGACGGCATCCAGTTGCCGAGGAACACGTCGAGATCCTTGTTCTTCAGCGACGCCATGGTCACCGGCACCGACAGCTGGATCGTTTGCGGCTCATAGCCGAGCGCGGTCAGCAGCACGGAGGCGACGCCGGTCGTCGCCTGGATGTCGGTCCAGCCGACGTCGGAAAGGCGCACCGCCTTGCAGCTTGCCGGATCACCGGCGTAGGCAGCGCTGGTTGACAAAAAAGCCGCCAGGCCGAGGCCGGCGACGAAAGAGTTCATACGCGACATAGACAGTCTCCCATTGTGATTCTTTGGCGAAGCGTAGCTACGGTTTCTATGCCCGCCTTGTTTCGTCAGCCAAACACCATTCTGGTGTGGTTTCAAGCATTAAGACAATCACGATCAACGGCGCGGGCTGGCCAATCAGCGACACATCAGGCGCTTTTGTCTGGCCAGCCGGCTTTTTCAGGGGAATGCCGCTCTGGCCCCTCCCCGTGTCAGGCCAAGTCGGCTTAAAAGAGCGGCATGGCCAAGCTTTACTTCCACTACGCGACGATGAACGCCGGCAAGACGACGATGCTCTTGCAGGCCTCTTACAATTACCGCGAGCGCGGCATGGGCACGATGCTGTTCGTCGCCGGCCACTACCGCAAGGGCGATACAGGCCTGATCTCGTCGCGCATAGGCCTGGAGACGGAAGCCGAGATGTTTCGCGACGGCGACGATCTGTTCGCCCGCGTCGCCGCTCATCACGCGCATACGTCGGTGCATTGCGTCTTCGTCGACGAGGCGCAGTTCCTCGAGGAAGAGCAGGTCTGGCAGCTCGCCCGCATCGCCGACCGGCTGAACATCCCGGTCATGTGCTACGGCCTGCGCACCGATTTCCAGGGCAAGCTGTTTTCCGGCTCGCGCGCGCTGCTGGCCATCGCCGACGATTTGCGCGAAGTGCGCACCATCTGCCGATGCGGCCGCAAGGCGACGATGGTCGTGCGCCTCGGCCCCGATGGCAAGGTGGCGCGCCAGGGCGAGCAGGTGGCGATCGGCAAGGACGTCTATGTCTCGCTCTGCCGCCGCCACTGGGAGGAAGAGATGGGCCGCGCCGCGCCAGACGACTTCATCGGCTTTATCAAGGGCTGACGGTCGGCGGCCTTGACCCCGGCCCGATGCAGCGTTTCTTAAGGCCTCGGTACTATAACGCAGCCAGCCAGAGCTCCCCGGGGTCAGCCATGCTTCGAGACGCTTCGTTCGCCAGTATCCTTCTCCTTGCCAGCTCGCTCGTAGCCCATGCCGGCGGTGATCCTGCCCTGGGCAAGAAGGTCTTCAACCGATGCATGGCCTGCCATGACGCAGCCACCGACCGCGACAAGGTCGGTCCGCATCTGTTGGGCGTCGTTGGCCGCACCGCCGGCAGCGCAGAGAGCTTTCTTGGCCACTATTCCGAGGCGATGAAGAGTGCCGGCGCCGCCGGCCTGGTCTGGGATGAAGCCAATCTCGCCGAGTATCTCAAGGCCCCAAAGCTGAAGGTGCCGGGCAACAAGATGGCCTTCGGCGGCCTGACCAATGACGACGACATCGCCAATGTCATCGCCTATCTGAAGGCCGATCCCAAGCCTTGATCCGCTGTTCATCAGCTCTGTAAAACCGGCTTTCCCCTCGCATATCGCGGCCGCGATTGCTTCAGTCGTTTGCCGAATACAAAGGCATCCGTGCGCCCTCGGCTTGCCGCATGAAAGTTCAATGACAGCTGAACTACGGCTGGCAGGCAAGCTAATCACGCCAGGCCCCCGCCTTCACTGGTTTTCAAGACCCTGATGGATTCTTTTGTTTTCACGCCGCCCTTGTTGTCACGTCTTTCAATCCCCCGATGCCCCACATATATTCGCCGCTGTTCGCGACCAGCGACGTCATGCCGAAGCGGGAGGCCCCAATGGCGACATTGCAGAATTTCGACGCCGAAATTGCCAAGACCAAGCAGGTCGTGCAGGACATGCGCTCCAAGATCGAGCAGTCCGGCACCATGCTTGATACGCTCGCCACATCGGACAAGAAGATCGGCGACGCCAATTTCGACCTCGAGAACGCCCGCATCGAGGATGTGCTGAAGCAGCAAAAGGTGATGGAAGGCAACATTGCCGACCTGATCATCGGCCTGGAGGACGCCACCAACGTCTTCGGCTCCGAGTTCGAGAGCATGAAGAACTACACCGGCTGGGAAAAATTCATCGGTATCTTCTCCAGCCAGAGCAAGCAGCGCATGCGCACCGACCGCGTCCGCAACATGTCGCTGGCGGGCAATCTGCAGGAATTGCTGGTCAAATCCGACACCATCGTCGGCATATTGAAGGCGCAGAAAGAGGTCCTCGACCAGCGCTACAAGACCTCGGAAACCAGCCTGTCGCAGGTGATCGAGCGCCGCAAGACCACCATGACCAACCTCGAAGCCGTGCAGAAGCGCATCGAGGAGCTCAACCCGATGCTGCTCGACATCGAAAACAAGATCGCCGCTTCGACCAGCCAGAAGGACCGCACGCAGCTCGAAGGCGAACGCTCCAAGCTGGCGACGGAATACAACGAAAAGCAGGCCAAGGAGCAGGAGCTGCTGGCCGAGAGCCAGACGCTCGAGCGCTACACCTCGATGTTCCAGACCTTCGTCGATTCGCTCAACAACCAGATCGCCGCGCAATCGACGCTGATCAACAAGCTGACCATCGATACCGAGCAGCGCATCGTGCTCTACAAGGCGCTGGAAGATTCGCTGAAGACCGCCGCCCAGCAGGACGTCGCCCACAAGATCAACACGCTGGGCAGCCAGGTCGACAACACCGCCGAGGAAACCATGGCCGGCATCGGTGCTGCTTCGCAAAAACACATCGGCGACCTACTCGAGATGCACGAGAAGAACATGGTCGCCACCGCCGACATCCAGCGCCGCAAGAAGCTGGCCGACGATGCCTTTGCCCGCCGCTTCGACGAGGTGCTGAAGAAGCACAATTCGGCAAACTACGTGCAGTCTTAGGGGTGATAGGACTGCCCGCGAGCGCACAGGCATGACCCCCGAAAACGAAGCGGCGGCACGATATTTCTCCGCCATCACGGCCGCGCTGAGCGGCCTTGAAGTGTTCATGCGCGACGATCGCTCGCCGCTTTACCGGCACGGCATCGTCGCCAAGATCGTCGCCGAATACATCGCCCGGCTCGACAAGTCGTTTTCCTGCTGGCGCAACCGGCTGGGCTTCATGGACACGTTCCGCATTTCGCGGGCCGAAAGCGGATTCCCGGTGTTCCAGAACCTGCTCGAACTGGAAAACGACCGCCGCCAGGCCGACGCGCGGCTTGCCAACATCCCGCTCGCCGGCGAATTGCGCGAGGAAATGGCCGACTTCATCCTGCGCCACAAGGAATTCCCCGAGGCGCTGCAGAAGTCGATGGCCGAGCGGCTCTATCTCGAGGACGTGAAAAGCGAGAACACCTTCGGTTCCTTCACGCTGGCGCAAACCGCCAAGGTCTCGGTCAATCCGAAGACGGGACGGCCCTATTATCTCGTCCATTGGGCGACGTTCGACGGCAGCGCCAACCTGCCTCTGGTCTACATGGTGACGGTGGAGGATTCTTCCGACGCGATGATCCGCCAGCTTGTCGACAGGAACGGCAAACTCAACGAGACGGTCGACATTCCGCTGCCGGTCGACGGCCTGCTCAATCCCGAGCTTGCCCATCGTTTCGACGATTTCACCGAGAAGAACTCCGCCTATACGCTGTCGCCGGCGACCATCGCGGTCAACCTCGACAAGGATTTCGAACCGCTGCACCCCAAGCAGCTGCGCCGCGTCGTGCTCGGCCCGTTCTATTCGGTGGGGATTACCGACAACAATTCGACGGTGACCGAGGTTCTGGCCAAGGTGCGCAAGCCGCAAAATGCCTGGCTTTTGACCTGGACGATCCAGGAGGTCTATTCCAAGAGCGAGAAACCCGGCCGCAAGGGCCTGTTTTCGAGTGAGAAGACAACGCAGGAATTCTTCATCAACACTGATGATCTGGAAGCCGCGCGTCAGGGCGTGTCGAGCTATGAAAACCATGCGCTGATTCCGCACGAGGCCTATCAGGCACTCTACGCCGCCGGCGAAGCACAGAAGATTTTTGCCGGCTACAAGGTTCATATCCTGTCCAACGGACAGGTCATCTCAGACGTCTGACCGTCACACCACGGAGCACCCTTCATGGATACCGGCCTGACCACCATTCCGGAAGCCGCCATCGAGAAGCACCGCGCCACCGCGCAGAGCTTCATCACCCGCATCGTCGTGCTGGAGGACCCGTCACGGGAGTCCGGCACCGCGCTTGCCGGCACCAACCGCCGCTTCGTCTCGACCGTCTCGGTCGGCTCGGTGCGTCGCACGCGCGAGGTCGAGCTGGCCAAGACCGTCGGCGCCGTTCATCTCGACGACCAGCTGCTGACCATCCCGCAGCACACGCTCCTGTTTCGCGCCCGGCGCGGCACGGCGATCGCGCTGGCCATATCGGACGTCTTTGCCGAAGGCTCCGACCTCGAAAGCCTGCAGGCCAGGAATACCCGCGCGCCGCTCGAAGGCGACGAAGCGGCCACCTTCAAGAAGCTTCTGTCGGCCTCGGCTTACATCTCCGCCTTCAGCCTCGCCTCCTACCTGTTCCAGCTGATCGACAGCGACGGCGAGGCACCCAACGACATCCCCGAGCCGGACTTCCTGTTCGACACGCCGCAGGATGCGGTGAAGTCGATCCTCGCTGGCCTCGACAAGGCGATCTCGGGATCGTCCGATGATGCCGATTTGATGACAAGGGCACGCGCCTTCGCCCGCGTCGCCATCGACGGGCTTCTGGCCCGCAAGGGCCGCTTCGACGGCATCGGCCCGTTCGAGAACGCCCATATCCGCATCGATGCCGACGATTTCACTCTCGATGGTTTCGACGTCGCGCCGGGCAAGCGCTCAAAACCGCTGGTGATGACCTTCAAGAAGCCGGAAGAGGTCGTCGGCAACCACATCGCCAAATACCAGTCGGTCAAGCTCGCCAAGATGCTGATGGCCTATGATTTCGAGCGCGAACTCAATCCGTTCGTCGAGCTCGGCGGCTTCCTGTTCACCTTCATCGGCGACGGCGCCCCCGGCACTGGCAAGACGACGCTGATCCAGATGATCGCCGGCCTCGTCAACGGCTATTGCCAGGTCGCCGGCTATCCCTTCGCCTACGAGAATTTCGGCGTCGACCAGATCTCGTCCTACCAGGGCAAGTCGGGCCAGAACTGCCGCCAGTTCATCAACAATGTCTTGAACCCACGCGTCATCGGCTTCGGCACCATCGACGACATCGACCAGGTGGCCGCCAGACGCTCCGACGACCGCGCCTCCGCCGGCCAGCAGGAGATAACAGGCGTCTTGATGGACGCCTTCGCCGGCGCCGCCACCGTGGTGCGCGGCAACTGCTCGTTCGGCATGTTCTCCAACTACCCCGAAAATGTCGACGACGCGCTGCGCCAGCGCGCCGGCGCCCGCTGGCTGGTCGACGGGCCGCAGAGCCGCGACGACTACATCGATATTTTTGTCCTGCTGGCGGGGAAAAACCATAAGATCCCGCTCGGCGAACACGACCTCTACGCCGCGCAGGAAATCCAGCGCGCCGTGACCGAAGCCTATGAGGAGCACGAGAAGCCGCAGGAAGATGGGCTGATGAAGGTCTACGAGCGCTACATGAAGGAGAACGGCGCGCCGAAATCGATGGCCGATATCGGCACCTATCTGCACCTGATCAAGGATGCCGAGCCCCGCTTCACCGGTCGCGCCATCAAGAATGTCACCGACGCCATCAAGATGCGCGCCATGGACATCGAGCTTCCCGACGATTGGTTCGAGAAGCCGGAAGTCTTCATGCACAAGGGCTACGACGAGAAGAAAGCGATGATCGAGGAACTGCGCGGGCCGTTCTCGATGGACATGGTCATGCAGGAGATCAACCGCTACGCCGACTCGGAGTTCCGCTATTCCGACAAGTCCGACGACTCCGCCGTGGAAAAACTGCTGCGCGACGCCCGCCTGCGCGAACGGGCTGCGCGCGAGATGGAGGAGATGAAGAAGAAGGGGCTATGGAATGCGTGAGCTGCGCCGGCCTTCCCTTCACCCCTTGTGGGAGAAGGCAAGATGAGCCCCGCCAAGAAACCCGATCTCCTGCGCGACAATGAGCTGATCTATGGCCGGCTGCTGACGGTCGACGAGCCGCATCTGATCCAGCGCTACAACAAGGCGCTCGCCGCATTCGGCTTGAAGCCGACCAAGCTGAAGACCTTCCAGATCGATCGCACCGGCTTTTCGCCCGAAGTGGCCGAGGAATGCGACGACTACGACTATCTCGATCCCAACGAGGTCAACCGCCGTTTCATCATCCTGACGCCGTCGCAGATCGACCTGCCGGTGGTGCACACCGCCTTCTCCAACACCTCGCAGCTGATGTTCGAGTTCATGTCCAAGAACCAGCGCGCCATCGATGCGCTGACGATCAAGGATGTCATCTACGGCGAGATCGAGGATTCCGTTCCCAAGGTCAACGATATCGAGGACCTGCTGTCGATCAGCCAGGTCGAGTTCAAGGTGCTGTCGGCTGAGGATGTGCTGGGCAAGGCCGCCGAGCTCGGCAAGCTCGTCGACCGGTTGAAGCAGGAGCCCGACGCCTGGCGCGACAGCGCCATGCTGAACCGCATGGTCGAGCTCGCCAAGATCTGCGGCGACATCCGCGAGAACGCGCTGGTGCCCGACCAGGTGATCTTCCGCCACAACGCCTACTGGACCAGCCATTTCGGTGGCCTTTACGTCTTCGTCGACCCGGATGTGACGACAGTGATCAGCGATCCTGCGGCGCCAGGCTTCCGCCGTTCGCGGCCGTGGCAGGTCAGCTATCTCTCCATTAACGACGCCGACAAGGTGTTCAAGTTCCTCGCCACCACCGGCCGCATCGAGTTGCCGCGCGCCTCCTGGGTCGAGGCCTCGGGCTACCTCGAGCACCGCGCCGAGATGGTGGTGCGCGCGCTGATCCGCGATGCCGAGCCGAACCGCAACTTGACCAATGTCGACAAGGTCTGGCTGCAGACCTGGTTCCAGAGCCATGCCGACCTGATCACCAGGGACGGCAATTTCCCTTTCCTCAACGCCGCCAAGCGCGAGATCGCCCAGCTCGGCCACCTGAAGATCGAGGATGTCTTCCCGCAGCAGCGCTTCCTGGTGATCCGCGCCAAGCCTGACCATCCTGACGCCTGGCTGACCAACCGGCTGATCTCGGATTTCGTGCCGTCGGACTTCGTCTCGCGCTACATCTTCAACAAGGACGGCTTCTACAAGGACTATGGCGGCTTCAGCGACGCCTGGCGATCGCATGTTGTGGACGTTCTCAAAACCACATATTTGAAGGACAAGGTGGCGTTTCGCACGCGCCTCTACGGCCTGACTGACTAGAACGAAATGAACCGTTATTTCGTTCTAACTTCTTGTTTTGGCGCATAATGTTATCCAAAAAGTCTGCAACTTTTTGGCATCATGCTTGAGGGGGTGACACAGCCATGCTCGATCCGATCGTGAACTTCTTCACCCGCATTTTCCAGTGGATCGGCCGCGGTATCGGGCTTTTGATCGGCGTCATCCTGTGGCCGTTCCTGTGGGCCGGACGCTGGTACACGCAACGCGGCTGGATCCTCAAGGCGGCGGTCGGCCTTGCTCTGCTGGTGCTGATCGGCCTCTATGCCAATTTCTTCTACGCCACCCAGTGGTGGAACAATTTCAACCCGAACTATCCAGACACCTACACGTTCGAGAAGCGCAATGTCTCCGCTGGCGAACAGGTCTCCGCCGGCGCCGGCACCGACACGGCCAAGACCTGCGGCAACTCCGGCATTGCCCAGATCGCCGCCGACCTGACCGACTTCAACGTCAACCAGAATGCCTGGATCTCGTCGATGATCCTCTACAAGCTCGGCCTGTTCGGCATCGACTGGGACAACACGCCGTGGATGGACAACAAGGCCTCCTTCCAGCGCGGCATCAACCAGGCGGTGCGGCGCACGGCGACCGAACTCGCCGACAATCTCGGCCGCGTCCGCACCACCTCGCAGATCGACAGCGATCTGCAGAATGCCCGCGGCAACCTGCAGTTCGACGAGGAGACCTGGTATTTCGGCCTGAACCCGTTCGGTCCCAAGACACCGACGCCGAGCTACTATCGCGACGCCGTGCGCATGCTGCGTTCCTTCAACGCTCGCCTTGCCACCTGCCAGGCGACATTCGACGCCCGCGCCGACAATCTGAAACAGTATATCGACCGCATCTCGTCCGACATCGGCTCGACCTCGGCGATCCTCAAGGAACGCGCCGAGAACCACAACAATGGCTGGTTCGACTTCCGCGCCGACGACCGCTACTGGTTCGCCTATGGCCAGCTCTATGGCTATTACGGCCTGATGAAGGGCGCCCAGGCCGACTTCGAGGACGTCATCAAGGAAAAGCATCTGCAGAACCTCTGGGACACGATGGACTCGCAGTTCGTTTCGGCACTGAAGATCCAGCCTTTCATCATCGCCAATGGCCGCGAGGATGGCTGGCTGTTGCCGACGCATCTGACGACGATGGGCTTCTATGTGCTCAGGGTGCGCTCCAACATGGTCGAAATCAGCAACGTTCTGACGCAGTAGCGCTGTTCCATTAGGGACCAGGCGATGGTGAATTTGCGCCGTCGCCTCTGTCGCATTCCGTGCATTGTGCGGCTGTTTTGAGACGGCGGAACGACGCGTCCTCTGGCTTCTATACGGCGCGGCAACGGAGCCAGGAAGAACCGACGACAGGTCGGCCGGTCCGCAGAAGAATTTTCTCAAGAGGAAACATAGTTGCATACAAGTTGACGCCGCGGCAGCGACAGGGTTAGAACATGCCCGCGCCCGGTTCCAACCTGCTTGCCAGTAAGACCAAACCCGTCCCCTCCACCGTCCAATCCAGAGGAAAGCCGTCATGGCCGAAGTGAAGTCCGACATCGAGATCGCGCGCGGCGCCAGGAAAAAGCAGATCCAGGAGATCGGCCAGAAGATCGGCATCCCGACCGAACACCTGCTGCCCTACGGCCACGACAAGGCCAAGATATCAGCCGAATTCATCAAATCGGTGAAGGGCAACAAGGACGGCAAGCTGATCCTCGTAACCGCCATCAACCCGACGCCGGCCGGCGAAGGCAAGACCACGACCACGGTTGGTCTCGGCGACGGCCTGAACCGCATCGGCAAGAAGGCGATCGTCTGCATCCGCGAGGCTTCGCTCGGCCCGAACTTCGGCGTCAAGGGCGGTGCCGCCGGCGGCGGCTATGCGCAGGTCGTGCCGATGGAGGACATGAACCTCCACTTCACCGGCGACTTCCACGCCATCACCACCGCACACAACCTGCTTTCGGCGCTGATCGACAACCACATCTACTGGGGCAATGAGCTCGGCATCGACACCCGCCGGGTCGTCTGGCGCCGCGTCATGGACATGAACGACCGCGCGCTGCGCGAGATCATCTGCTCGCTCGGCGGCGTCGCCAACGGCTTCCCGCGCGAGGGCGGTTTCGACATCACCGTCGCCTCGGAAGTGATGGCGATCCTCTGCCTGTCGACCGACCTGAAGGACCTGGAAAAGCGCCTCGGCGACATCATCGTCGCCTATCGCCGCGACAAGTCAGCCGTCTATGCCCGCGACCTCAAGGCCGACGGCGCCATGGCTGTGCTGCTGAAGGATGCCATGCAGCCGAACCTGGTGCAGACGCTGGAGAACAACCCGGCCTTCGTGCATGGCGGGCCGTTCGCCAACATCGCGCATGGCTGCAACTCGGTCGTCGCCACCACGACGGCGCTCAAGCTCGCCGACTATGTCGTCACCGAAGCCGGCTTCGGCGCCGATTTGGGTGCTGAAAAGTTCTTCGACATCAAGTGCCGCAAGGCGGGCCTGAAGCCGGCAGCGGCGGTCATCGTCGCCACCGTGCGCGCCATGAAGATGAATGGCGGCGTCAAGAAGGAAGACCTCGGCAAGGAAAACGTCGAAGCGGTGAAGAAGGGCTGCGCCAATCTTGGCCGCCACATCGAGAACATCAGGCAGTTCGGCGTGCCGGCGGTGGTTGCCATCAACCATTTCTATTCCGACACCGACGCCGAGATCCAGGCGATGAAGGACTATGTCGCCTCGATGGGCGAAGAAGCGATCCTGTGCAAGCACTGGGCACACGGCTCGGCCGGGATCGAGGATCTCGCCAACAAGGTGGTGGCACTGGCCGAATCCGGCGCCTCGCAGTTCGCGCCGCTCTATCCCGATGCCATGCCGCTGTTCGAGAAGATCAACACCATCGTCCAGCGCATCTATCGCGGCTCGGAAGCGATCGCCGACAAGTCGGTGCGCGACCAGCTCAAGGCGTGGGAAGACGCCGGCTACGGCCATTTGCCGGTGTGCATGGCCAAGACCCAGTATTCCTTCTCGACCGACCCGAACCTGCGCGGCGCGCCGACCGGCCACACCGTGCCGGTGCGCGAGGTCAGGCTTTCGGCCGGTGCCGGCTTCGTCGTCATCATCTGCGGCGAGGTCATGACCATGCCGGGCCTGCCGAGGGCGCCGTCCTCGGAAAAGATCTTCCTCAATGAGGCCGGCAATATCGAAGGCCTGTTCTAAAATCCTTCAATTCAAACAGAAAGGGCGCCGCAGCGATGCGGCGCCCTTTCTGTTTGTTCGGATAGCCCTAAGCAGCGCTGCGCGACAGCGCCCGCTGGTTGGAGCCGAAGATCGTGTCGCGCTCCGGCAGCGCGCCGGTCTGCAGGCACTCCACCCATTCGGCGGTCTTGAGCACGGCGGCGAAGCGCGACTGCAGGATGATCGTGACCACGCGATGGATCTCCTCGGCCGAGGCGTAGCCGGCGCTGTTGGCGTAAGGCACCGAGCCGGTCGCATCCGACAGGAACTCGACGGCAAAGCCCATATGCACGGCGTGGATAATGGTCGACAGGTCACAATTATGCGTCATGTAGCCGACCACCGTAATCGTATCGATGGCATTGGCGCGCAGCCAGTCTTCCAGATCAGTGCCGGTGAAGGCGGAGGGCAGGTTCTTTTCGACATAATGGTCGCGCTTGCGCCTGGCGATTTCGGGATGCAGTTCGCCGCCGTGACTGCCCTTGGCAAAGATCGGCGAGGTCTCGGGCGCCATCTGCTTGACGACCACCACCTTGATACCGGCAGCAGTCGCTGCATCCATGGCGCGTGCCACATTGACGACGCTGTCGCGGAACGGCGGATGCTGGATGGCGAGATTGCCGCCGTCGTAATCGTTCTGCACATCGACGACGATCAGCGCCCGGCGCGGCGTGGTGTTGGCTGGGTCAGACATGGTGTTTCCTTTCCGGCTTGAATTCGATGGATGGAAGATAGGCGGGCTGCCAGACAGCCGAAAGTGACCCGATTGACATCATTCGAAAGAATTGGGACAATCCGCATTCAACCGCTGGAAGCACCCATGAACGACCCGATCATTGCCGTCCTCGCCTTCGACGGCATCAGCCCGTTCCATCTTTCCGTACCGTGCCTGGTCTTCGGCGAGGACAGGACGGCGCTTGGCCTGCCGCGCTTCGACTTCCGCATCTGCGCGGTCAAGGCCGGGCCGATCCATACCGAAGCCGGGCTGACAATTGCCGCGCCGCATGGGCTCGAAGGGCTCGACGGCGCCGATATCGTCATCATCCCGAGCTGGCATCATCTGAGCGAACCGGTATCGCCGCTGCTGATGGAAGCGCTGCGCCATGCGCACCAACGCGGCGCCTTGATTGTCGGCCTGTGCCTCGGCACCTTCGCCATTGCAGCGGCCGGGCTGCTTTCGGGCCGACGTGCCGCGACGCACTGGGCCTATTGCGAACAATTGCAAACACTCCATCCCGACATCGCTGTCGATGCCGCGGTGCTCTACGTCGACAATGGCGATGTCGTGACCTCGGCCGGCGTCGCCGCCGGCCTCGACTGCTGTCTCCACATCGTGCGCGCCCGCTATGGCGCGGAAGCAGCACTGCGGCTTGCTCGCCAGATCGTGCTTTCCCCGCATCGCCAGGGCGGCCAGGCGCAATTCATCGAGCATCCGGTGGCAAGAAGCGCGGACGCCGACCGCTTCACCCAGGCCCTCGACGCGGTTCGCGCGACGCTTGGCGAAGCGCATAGCCTGGACCGCGTGGCCGAGGCCGCCGGCCTGACCCGCCGCACCTTTACCCGTCGCTTTCAGAAATCGATCGGCGCCAGCTTTGGCGATTGGCTGACCAGCCAGCGGATCGAACTGGCGCAGCGTTTGCTGGAAGCGACGGAGAAATCCATGGACATGATCGCCTTCGAAGCCGGCTTCGGCAGCGCCACCTCGCTGCGCCAGCATTTTTCGGCACGGCTCAAGACATCGCCTGCGCAGTATCGGCGCGAGTTCTCCAGGCGGGTCGATCAGGAAGAGCGCATGACGTATGTCCTGTCGTCCTGACCTGTTCAGCCCCGCTTGACCGGCCGCGCCGGATTGCCGATCACCGTGGCGTTCGCCGCCACGTCGCGCGTCACCACCGCACCGGCGCCGACGATGGCGCCTTCACCGATGCTGACGCCGCCAAGGATGACGGCTGAGCCGCCGATCCAGGCATTGGCGCCGATCTCGATCGGTCGGGCGATCTCCAGTCCGGCCTGCCGCCCACTGGCCTCCTTGTGGTGCTCGGCGCAGTAGATCTGCACGTTCGGGCCGAGCAGCGTTGCCTTGCCGATGCGCACGCTCGCCGTGTCGAGGATGGTGCAGCCGGTATTGAGGAAGACGCCGTCGCCGAGAAAGATGTTGAAGCCATAGGCGCAGTGGAACGGCGCCTCGATACGGGCGCCCTCGCCGGCTCTTCCCAGCAGTGCCTTCAGACCCGGCCCGAGATTGCCGCGTTGACGAGGCGGCAGCAAGTTGTGCTCGAACACCGCATCGCGCGCTATCATCCGCAACGACTCCAGTTCGTCATCGATGCAGGTATACCATTCGCCGGCCACCATTTTCACGCGCTCGCTCTCAGCCATGATGCGGTCTCCAGTTCACGTCCTTGCAAAGCACAAGTGCAGCCAAAAGCGCCGATGCCAGTACTGGTCAAATATTGGACCTATGGTAGCCTGTGACTCAAGGCCGTCTTGGCCCGTGATCGAGGGGGATCGACCATGCTCTACATTCTCGCACTTCTGATCGGCGTCATTGCCGGTCTTCGCGCCATGACGGCGCCGGCCGCCATTGCCTGGGGCGCTTATCTCGGCTGGCTGACGGTTGCCGGCACTTGGGCGAGCTTCATGAGCCATTGGGCGGCTGTCGGCATCTTCACCATCCTGGCCATCGTCGAGCTGGTCACCGACCAGTTGCCGTCGACGCCGAGCCGTAAAGTACCCCAGCAATTCGGCGCCCGCATCGTTACGGGCGCTTTCACCGGCGCGGTGATCGGCGCCACCGGTGGCGCCACCATCGGCGGCCTGATCGCGGGCGCCATCGGCGCTGTCATCGGCACGCTTGGCGGCGCCGAAGCTCGCGGCCGGCTCGCGGCCGCCTTCGGCAAGGATCCGCCCGCCGCCTTTATCGAGGACGCGGTGGCGATCATCGGCGGCCTGCTGATCGTAGCGGCGGTGGCATGACGACGAAAATCTTCGACGCCATCATCATCGGTGCCGGACAGGCTGGCCCTCCGCTGGCCGGGCGGCTGACGGCCGCCGGCATGAGCGTCGCGCTGATCGAGCGCAAGCTGGTCGGCGGCACCTGCGTCAACACCGGCTGCATGCCGACCAAGACCATGGTCGCCAGCGCCTATGCCGCGCATCTGGCGCGCCGCGCCGCCGACTATGGCGTGACGCTCTCCGGGCCGGTCGGCGTGGATTACAAGGTGATCAAGGCGCGCAAGGACAAGGTCACAAACGACGCTCGCGGCAATCTCGAGACCTGGATTGCCGGCATGGACAAGTGCACCCTCTATCGCGGCCATGCGCGTTTCGAATCCGCCAACACGGTGCGCGTCGGCGACGATCTGCTGACCGCCGAAAAGATCTTCCTCAACACCGGCGGCCGCGCCTCGGTGCCCGACCTTCCCGGCATCCACGACATCGACTATCTGACCAACTCGTCGATGATGGATCTCGACGTGCTGCCGCGCCATCTCGTCGTCGTCGGCGGCAGCTACATCTCGCTCGAATTCGCTCAGATGTTCCGCCGCTTCGGCGCGGAAGTCACCGTCGTCGAGAAGAGCCCGCGCCTGACCGGCCGCGAGGACGAGGATGTCTCCGCCGCCATCCTGTCGATCCTCGAAAACGAAGGCATCGCGGTCCATGTCGGCGCCGACGACATTGCCTTCGCCAGACAGGGTGACGACATCGCCGTGACCTTCTCCGCCGGCAAGCCACCGGCGGTCGGCTCGCATGTGCTGCTGGCGCTGGGGCGCACGCCCAACACCGACGATCTCGGCCTGGAAAGGGCCGGCGTCGAGGTCGACAAGCGCGGTTTTGTCACCGTCGACGACCAGCTGCGCACCAGCGTGCCCGGCATCTGGGCGATGGGCGACTGCAACGGCAGGGGCGCCTTCACCCACACCTCCTACAACGACTACGAGATCGTCGCCGCCAATTTGCTCGACAACGATCCGCGGAGGGTCAGCGACCGGATCGAAGCCTATGCGCTCTACATCGACCCGCCGCTTGGCCGCTGCGGCATGACCGAGGCCGCAGTGAAGAAATCCGGCCGTCGCGCGCTGGTCGGCCAGCGGCCGATGACCCGCGTCGGCCGCGCTATCGAAAAGGGCGAGACGCAGGGTTTCATGAAAATCCTGGTCGATGCCGACACCAGGGAGATCCTCGGCTGCTCGGTGCTCGGCCCCGGCGGCGACGAGGCTATCCATTGTGTGCTCGACCTGATGTACGCCAAGGCGCCCGTCGACACGCTGGCGCGTGCCGTGCACATCCATCCCAATGTTTCGGAGTTGCTGCCCACCATTGCCCAGGAGCTGAAGCCGCTGGCGTGACAGCCCGTTGAAGACCCATTTTAAAGCTCTTCCTTTTCTGCATCGCTGCAATGCAGCAATGCAGCTTGCGCACGGTGGCGTGCTTCGCGCAGTCTGGAATTGAACCGATTCAGTCTGGACGCACCATGCCCTTGCCGATCCTTGCGCTTGCCATTGCGTCCTTCTGCATCGGCACCACCGAATTCGTCATCATGGGCTTGCTGCCTGAGGTCGCCGCCGACCTCGGCGTGTCGATCCCCGCGGCGGGCCTGCTGGTTACCGGATATGCGCTGGGCGTCGTCTTCGGCGCCCCGATCGTCGCCATGGCCACTGCGCATTTGCCGCGCAAGCCGGTGCTGGTCGGGCTGGCCGTGCTGTTCGTCGTCGGCAATCTGTTTTGCGCCATCTCGCCCAACTACTGGACGCTGATGGCCGCGCGTGTCTTCACCGCTTTCGGCCACGGCGCCTTCTTCGGCATCGGCTCGGTCGTTGCCGCCAGCCTGGTGCCGCGCAACAAGCGCGCCAGCGCTATCGCGCTGATGTTCGCCGGGCTGACGCTGTCCAACATCCTGGGTGTTCCCGCCGGAACCGCACTTGGCGAAGCGTTCGGCTGGCGCTCCACCTTCGTTGCCGTGGTCGGTATCGGCCTGATCTCGGTGGCAGCGATCGCCTGGTTGGTGCCGTCCGATGTCGCCGAGCCAAGCGGTGGCGGCCTGCGCGGCGAGCTGCGCGTGCTGGGCAAGCTGCAGGTCTGGCTGGCCATGCTGATCGCGGCGCTGACCTCCGCAAGCCTGTTCACCGTCTTCACCTACATCAAACCCTACCTCACCGAGGTATCGGGCTTGTCGACCTCGGCAGTCACGTGGGTTCTGCTGCTGTTCGGCGCGGGCATGACCATCGGCAACATTATCGGCGGCAGACTGGCCGACTGGAAACTGATGCCGACAGTGATCGGCACCCTGCTGCTGATGGCCCTGCTTTTCGTTGGATTCAGGCAGTTCGGCGCAATCGCCAGCGTTGCCATCGGCATCGTCTTCCTGTGGGGCCTGCTCATCTTCGTCGTCGTGCCGCCGTTGCAGATCCGGGTCGTCGAGGCGGCCTCCGAGGGACCGAACCTCGCCGCCACGCTGAACCAGGGCGCCTTCAATATCGGCAATGCCAGCGGCGCCTGGATAGGCGGCGTGGCCCTGTCCGCCGGTGTTTCCTATGCCAATTTGCCGCTGGTCGGCGCAGCACTCGCTGTTTTGGCGGTCACCGCCGCTGTGCTGTCGCAGGCGCTGGACCGGCGCGCGCCGGTCATCCCGCTTCCGGCTGAATAGTCTCTTGCGCCCATAGCGCGGCAGGCTGGACCAATCGACATCGGCGCCTTCAAATCGCATGTCTCTCGCTCCTGATGGAGGAAGTCATGCAGAAATCGATCGAACGCATCGCCGGCGAAAGCGAAGGGGTTTCCTACGAATTCCCGCTGTTCCGCTTCACTGGTTCCGACAAGGCTGCTCCTTCGGCCTATCTGCAGGCGGCACTCCATGCCGGCGAGTTGCCGGGTGTCGTCGCCATCGACGCGCTGATGCCGATGCTCAACAAGGCTGAAGCCGAAGGCCGCATCAAGGGCAATCTCACCATCGTGCCCTGGGCCAATCCGATCGGCCGGGCGCAATATCATTTCGGCGAGCATCAGGGCCGCTTCCATCTCGGCACGCGCACCAATTTCAACCGCGGCTTTCCGCTGCTCGCGGCGCCCGACACAGCGCTCTTGCCCGACACCACCCTTGGCAGCGTCGACCAGCGGCTGAAGACGCGGCTGGTGCAGCTCTCGCTCGGCCACGACATCGTGCTCGACCTGCACTGCGATGACGAGGGCCTCGCCTATCTCTACGTCCACACAAGCCTGTGGCCTGATATGGCCGATTGCGCCGCGGCCATGGGCGTCGACGCGGTCGTGCTGTGGAGCGAAGACACCGACGGCACCTTCGAGGGCGCCTCGATCATGCCCTATCAGAACGTCCCCGCCGATGTGGCCAAGCTCGACCGTCGCGTCGCCACCACCGTCGAATATCGCGGCATCCTCGATGTCGATGGTGCTTTGGCCGCCGCCGACGCCGACGGCCTCTACCGGCTGCTGGTGGCGCGCGGCGTGATCGCCGACAGCGCCCTGCCCGCGCCGGGTCCTTTCACCGGCTTCGTGGCGCCATTGGAAAACATCGACATGATGCCGGCGCCACGGGCCGGTGCCGTGCTCTACGACGTGAAGCCCGGCGACCGCGTCGCCAAGGGCGCGCGCCTCGCCACCATCGTCCATGCACCGGGTGAAACCGATGGCCGCACCGAAGTGTTCGCGCCGCAGGACGGCATCATCCTGACCCGCCGCTCGCGCCGCATCATCCGCGCCGGCGAAGATCTTCTGAAGCTGGTCGGCGACAGGAAGAGCACTGATGCCCGGTCGGGAACGCTGGAGGACTGACTTAGCCCGAAATAGCCAGTCGCGCTTTCGCCTCCAGCCATTCCGCCATCTGCCGGTAAGGCACCGGGCCGTGACTGATGCGGGCGACACCCAGTTCCGCCAGCCGCTGGCGCGGCGGCACATGCGCCAGCGCAATGATGTTGACCGGCAACGCAATTGCCTTGCAGAGCGTCTCGATCAGGCCTTCGTCGCCAAGGCCCGGCGCAAAGAAGCCGTGCGCGCCGGCTTTTTCGAAGGCCTGTGCGCGCTCGATGGCCTGGTCGAGCAGAAGGTCATCATGCGCATCCGGTTTCGCCTTGAGGAAGATGTCGGTTCGAGCGTTGATGAATGCCGGTATGCCGGAAGCCTTGACGGCCGCCGCCGCGGCTTCGATGCGCTTTGCCTGCACGGAAATGTCATGCAGGCCGCTGCCACCGACAATCTGATCCTCGAAATTGAAACCGATAGCGCCGGCCCGCAGCGCCAACGTCACCGTGCGAGCGACGATTTCCGGGTCAACGCCGTAGCCGCCCTCGAGGTCCATGGTCACCGGCAGGTCGACCGACCCGACGATGCGCTTGATGTTGTCGAGCGCCAGTTCCAGCGGGATTTTCTCGCCATCGGCGTAGCCGAACGCGGCCGCGACCGGCCAGCTTCCGGTGGCGATCGCCTTGGCACCCGCTTTCTCGATGATCTTGGCCGAACCCGGATCCCAGGCATTGTAGAGGACGACCGGGTTGCCCTTGACGTGGAGGGAATGAAACGTCCGCGCACGCTCGATCTGCTCGGTCATGGTTATTTTCCCGTCTTCCTGCTGTTGGATGAGCACTCTAAGCGGCACTGTCGGCTCTGGCGATGTGCCATGAGCCTGAGAAGCGGCGGCCAACGAACAGACTTTCAAACCTGTTGCGCATCCTTCTTTTCGCAGCTATGGATTTCGCCATGAATATGCGTTCGATCAAGACCATTTGGTGGTGGGCCTGCTGACAGCGGCCTGTTCGAACACGTGCGCGTGAATAGAGAGGGTGGCCGCAACGGAAAGTCCGGGCGGCCATTTGTTTTTTCCAAGCCATTCCCGGGTCCGTTGCCCCAAGAAGCTGATGGAGACGGCAATGACGATGAAGGTTCTGGAAAACGGCGCGGAAAGTTTCGTGACCGCGGGTGGCATCACCATCACCCGCGCGCGCCACGACCGGCCGTATGCGGGCGCGATCGACGCTTACGTCGACGGCCTGAATTCGCGCCGCGGCGCGGTGTTTTCCTCAAACTATGAATATCCCGGCCGCTACACGCGCTGGGACACCGCCATCATCGACCCGCCTCTGGTTATCTCCGCGCGCGGCCGCGCCATGCGTGTCGAGGCCCTCAACGGCCGTGGCGAGGTGTTGTTGCCGGTCATCGGCAAGGCGCTGGGTAGCCTGGCCGATATCACCATCGCCGAGACATCGAAAAGGCTCATCCGTCTCGACGTCGCCAAGCCCGGCCGTGTCTTCACGGAAGAAGAGCGCAGCCGCGTTCCTTCGGTGTTCACGGTGCTGCGCGCCATCACCGCTCTGTTCAAGACCGAGGAAGACGCCAATCTAGGTCTCTACGGCGCTTTCGGCTACGATCTCGCCTTCCAGTTCGACCCGGTAGACTACAAGCTCGAACGCAAGCCAAGCCAGCGCGACCTGGTGCTGTTCCTGCCTGACGAGATCCTGGTCGTCGACCATTATTCGGCCAAGGCATGGACCGACCGCTACGACTATGCCGGCGAGGGTTTTTCGACCGAATGGCTGCCGCGCGACGAAATCTCCGAGCCGTTCAAGAGCCCCGACCGCATCCCGCCGCGCGGCGACCATGAACCCGGAGAATACGCCGACCTGGTGCGCAAGGCGATGGATTCGTTCAAGCGCGGCGACCTGTTCGAGGTCGTGCCGGGCCAGATGTTCTACGAGCGCTGCGAGACGCAGCCGTCCGAGATTTCGCGCAAGCTGAAGGCCATCAATCCGTCGCCCTATTCCTTCTTCATCAATCTGGGCGAAGGTGAATATCTGATCGGCGCCTCGCCCGAAATGTTCGTGCGCGTCAACGGCCGCCGCGTCGAGACCTGCCCGATCTCGGGCACCATCAAGCGCGGCGACGACGCAATTTCCGACTCAGAGCAGATCCTGAAACTGCTCAACTCGAAGAAAGACGAATCCGAGCTGACCATGTGCTCGGACGTCGACCGCAACGACAAGTCGCGGGTCTGCGAGCCGGGTTCGGTGCGCGTTATCGGCCGGCGCCAGATCGAGATGTATTCGCGCCTGATCCATACGGTCGACCACATCGAAGGCAGGCTGCGCGAAGGCATGGATGCCTTCGATGCCTTCCTGTCGCATGCCTGGGCGGTCACCGTCACCGGCGCGCCGAAGCTATGGGCCATGCGCTTTATCGAGCAGAACGAGAAGAGCCCGCGCGCCTGGTATGGCGGCGCGATCGGCATGGTCAATTTCAACGGCGACATGAACACCGGCCTGACGCTCCGCACCATCCGTATCAAGGACGGCATTGCCGAAGTGCGCGCCGGCGCCACATTGCTGTTCGACAGAATTCCCGAGGAAGAAGAAGCCGAAACCGAACTGAAGGCATCCGCCATGCTCTCCGCCATCCGCGACGCCAAGACAGGCAATTCCGCCAGCACCGAGCGCACCACCGCGCGCGTCGGCGACGGCGTCAACATCCTGCTGGTCGACCACGAGGACAGTTTCGTCCACACGCTGGCCAATTA
The DNA here is from genome assembly GCF_003997175.1 of Mesorhizobium sp. Primo-A. NCBI lineage: Bacteria > Pseudomonadati > Pseudomonadota > Alphaproteobacteria > Hyphomicrobiales > Phyllobacteriaceae > Mesorhizobium > Mesorhizobium sp. Primo-A. Next base: position 430,321 of record NZ_RZTG01000003.1, on the reverse strand, counting down.
TTTTCGCCAGACCGGCGCCAACGTCTCGACCGTTCGCTCGCCGGTGCATGAGGAAGTCTTCGACCGGCTGAAACCCGACCTCGTCGTGCTGTCGCCCGGCCCCGGCACGCCGAAGGACTTCGATTGCGCCGCAACCATCAAGAAGGCGCGCGCCCGCGAACTGCCGATCTTCGGCGTCTGCCTTGGCCTGCAGGCATTGGCCGAGGCCTATGGCGGCGAACTGCGGCAGCTGCACATACCGATGCACGGCAAGCCGTCGCGCATCCGCGTCTCCAAGCCCGGCATCATCTTCTCCGGCCTGCCCAAGGAAGTCACCGTCGGCCGCTACCACTCGATCTTTGCCGATCCGGTGCGGCTGCCCGACGATTTCATCGTCACGGCCGAGACCGAGGACGGCGTCATCATGGCCTTCGAGCACCGCAAGGAGCCGATCGCCGCAGTGCAATTCCACCCGGAATCGATCATGACGCTCGGGCACAATGCCGGCATGCGCATCATCGAGAACATCGTCGCCCACCTGCCGCGCAAGGCCAAGGAAAAGGCCGCCTGACGATCATGGCCGAAGCCGAGAACACGATGGCGATCGCGGCCAAGGCGGCCGCGAAGCGCAAGGTCGCGAACCTCGCCTTCTGGTCGATTATCGTCGCCTTTGTCGTGCTCGCGCTGAAAGCTGCCGCCTGGTACGTCACCGGCTCAGTCGCACTCTATTCGGACGCACTGGAATCGATCGTCAACGTCATCGCCTCGGTCGCCGCCTTCTGGGCGATCCAGATCAGCCACAAGCCGGCCGACCAGGATCATCCCTTCGGCCATCACAAGGCCGAGTATTTCTCGGCAGTGCTGGAAGGCGTGTTGATCGTGCTTGCCGCGCTATTGATCCTCAACGAGGTCTGGCGCTCCTGGCAGACTCCGTCACCCTTGGAACAGCCTTGGGAAGGTCTTGCGGTCAACGGCGTTGCCACGATTATCAACGCCTTCTGGGCCTGGACGCTGATCCGCGCCGGCAGGGCGGAGAAATCACCGGCACTGGTCGCCGACGGCAACCACATCATGACCGACGTGGTGACCTCGATCGGGGTCTTCGGCGGCCTGGTCGGGGCGATCCTGACCGGCTGGCAGATCCTCGACCCCGCACTTGCCGTCCTCGTGGCGCTGAACATTCTGTGGCAGGGCTGGCATGTCATCGGCTCGTCGATGAACGGGCTGATGGACCGCGCCGTCGACACCCAGGAGCACATGCGCATCCGCGACGTCATCTCGGCCAACTGCAAGGGCGCGCTTGAAGTGCACGACCTCAAGACGCGCATCGCCGGCCGCGCCACCTTCATCGAGTTTCATCTGGTCGTCGACGCAGACATGTCGGTCGGCGCCAGCCATGTCATCTGCGACCGCATCGAGGACGCGCTGAAGGCCGAAATCCCCTCGGTGCGCGTCACCATCCACGTCGAGCCCGACGACGAGGCCAAGCTGCCGAAGGGCACAACCGCCGTGCCGTTTGCCTGAGGCGATTTCCTGTAGCGACTTGGGAAAATTAACCGAAGCTTCTCGACTTCGTCATCCACGGGCGAAGCAGGAGCGAAGCTCCGTCGCGGAGACCCGAAGATCCATGCCGCGACCTTGTCCGTAGAGTGCAGCGGAACAGAATTCTGCACCGCAGCAGCGCTCAGATGTCACGCATGGATCCTATGGTCTGCGCCGCCAGTCTCTATCGGCCTTCCAAAGCTGCCTCAACAAAATCGTCGTCAAGTGGCCCGGTCAAACTGTCGAGCCAGACCCAATCCTGCGCAAGCGGTTCGAGAACGACCGCTCGGCCCTCGCGAAGGATTGAAATCTCGCCGGTATCGAAACGGTATTTCTTCGGCATGCGTACTGCTTGCGATCCGCCAGACCAAAAGACTTTTGCCTTATCCATTCGCGCCCTCCATTGAAGCTCAAGGCGAGCAGGCCGATTGCGGCATCGGCTGCAGCCGATAGACCTTGTCGTCGGATTTCGTCTTTCCGGCGTCCGCCTTCGAACACAGGTCGACGATTGCAAGCGCGCTGTTTGGGTTGGCCAGCATCATCGTGCCGTTGGCGCCACGCTTGAGGAAAATCTCCTTCTGCGCGATGTCGCAGGAGAAATTGCTCATCTTCGTGCTGGCCGCGCAGCGCCACTGGTCGGCTTCGCCCTGGCAGGAATAGGTCTGCGTCACCTTGGCCGATTTCTGCCGTGTGGTGACGGTAACGGCAATGTCGGCGCCGTCTGGCCAATTGGCGGTGTCACCGCCCGAGGCGAAGGACGCCAGTTCTACCTTGCCGCGGAAAACCCGGATCGACTGGGTGAGTTGATCGGGGTGCGAGCCGAGATGCGCTGCATCGTAGTCGCGCCCATAGCAGAACGCCTGGTCCGGCTTCAGCCGCTCGCGTAGCGGAGCTCCGAGCGCAGCGGCGACTGGGTCGATGCGCGCGAACTCCGCCTGGCAGGTCGCTGCCGGCATCGGGTCGAGGCGGAAATTGTCATCCTCCGAGCCGAGCGCCCGCCTGTCATATTCCGCTGCGCCAAGCTCCTCTTCTGATCCGGCATCGAGATAGATGTCGGGCTGCAGATCCGAGAGGAACAGCCGACCCTTGTCATCGACCTTCAGCGACGCAAGCGTCCGGTCGCATTCCATGCCGCAATGGACCGGGCCCGTCTTGCCGTCCTCGGAAGCATGATTGCACCAGCCGCCGGCCCATTCAGGCGACTTGGCGCCGCGCACGGTGGTGGCGATGAAGGCATTGTAGGACGTGTCGGAATTCCCGGTCGGTTCCTCGTTCGGCCGGCTGACCGGATCATGGCCGTAGTAGAAGAAGATCCGCGCCACCTTCTGCTTCGGGTGCGCCTTGAGATGCGCCCCATCATAGACGCGGCCGAAACAGGCATCAGCGCCGTTCGGACTGAGTTCGGTAAGCTTCAGCGCATCGTCGGCGGAGGCCGATCCGGCAAGCGCGCCGAGCAGCACGGCGCAAAACCCGGCGCCGGCAACCGTCTTCCATTCCCCCAACCCAAACGCCCATTCCTTCAACGCCATGTGACCTCTCCTCCGCATCGAAAGGACGCAACGGCAATTTATGCTAGTATTGCGGCTGGAGTCACGCAATTCGCGGTCAGCCGCCAAGCGGAGGAGGATGCCATGCGCCGGCGCGACATGTTCCGCACGGTTCTTGCCGGAACCGGAACGCTTCTCGGTCTGCGGGCAGCACAGGCAGCCGCCACCGAGCCCACAAGGCAAAAAGTCGCCTACCACTTGAGCGACACCGACAAGGTCAATTTCGTGCTCGGCAACATCAAGAACCATTATGAAGGCACCGGCGGCAAGGTCGACATCGTGCTGGTCGTGCATGGTCCCGCGCTCGCGGCCTTCAAGTCGAAAGGCATATCGGCCGCGATTTCCGGGCGCTTCGCCGGCCTGGTGCAGCAGGGATTGGAACCCCACGCCTGCGCCAACACCATGCACGGCATGGACATCACACTCCCCGACCTGCTCGCCGGATTTCATGCCGCCGACAAGGGCGGCGTCGTCAAACTCGCCGAACTGCAAGGCCAGGGTTACGCCTATCTGCGTCCGTAGAGCGGTTTGTTTGACGCAAATCCCCCGGGGAAAGCGCTCACACTTTTCCTTGAATTGCTCCAAGGCTTGAACACCGGGGTGGCAAGGGCCTACGAAGGGCAGGCAGACATCCCGGAGGAAGAACCGTGCCAGCCACCACACTCAGCATACCCGATCTTGCCGGCAAGGCAGTGCTGGTTACCGGTGCATCGACCGGCATCGGGGCGGCGCTCGCGCTGGCCTATGCAGCGCAGAAATGCAAGGTGGCGCTGCATTATAACTCGAGCCGCGACGCCGCCGAGAAGCTCGGCCTGACGATTGCCGACAAGGGCGGCGAGGTGTTTCTCGTCCAGGGCGATTTCTCCGTTGCCGCCGATGTCGAGCGCGTCGTCGAGGACAGTGCGCAATATTTCGGCCGCCTCGACGGGCTGGTCAACAATGCCGGCGGCATGCTCGGCCGCATCCCCTATGCCGAGCAGACCGAGGCGCATTACGATGCGGTGATGGACCTCAACGCCCGTTCGGTGCTGACTGCTTCGCGCAAGGCGATCCCGTGGCTGAAGAAACAGGGCGGCTTCATCGTCAACACCTCCTCGATCGCCGCCCGCAATGGTGCCGGCGGCGGCGCCGGGCTTTACGGCTCTGCCAAGGCTTTCGTCTCCAATGTGACGCGCGGCATGGCAAAGGAGCTGATCGGCTTCGGCATCCGCGTCAACGCGGTGGCGCCCGGCACCATTCTCACCCCGTTCCACGAGCGCTATTCGACCGACGAGCAGATCAAGGGCATGGTCGCCACCATTCCGCAGGGACGCGCCGGCACGGCGCAGGATTGCGTCGGCGCCTATCTGTTCCTCTCTTCCGACCTTCTCAGCGGCTACATCACCGGCCAGGTGATCGAGGTGAATGGCGGCCAGTTGATGCCTTGAACGGCTATCGCCATACTGGCGATCTGCACGCTCTTGTCGAAAACCTCAAAGGAGACAACGGAATGTACGGACTGATCGGCAAGATGCGGGCGTCGCGCGGCCAGCGCGACGCGGTCATGGACCTCCTGCGCGCCAGCACCGGCGCCCTGTCGGGCTGCCTGAGCTATATCATCGCGCGCGATCCCGCCGATGCCGACGCGATCTGGGTCACCGAAGTGTGGACCGACGCCGAAAGCCACAAGGCCTCGCTGCAGCTTCCCGAAGTCCAGGCAGCGATCGCCAAGGCGCGGCCGTTCATCGCCGGCTTCGAATTCCAGGTCGAGACCCACCCCGTCGGCGGCTTCGGCCTAGCCGACAGCAAGACGGGGTGAGTTCGATGCCAATTTTGAGGAGCAATCTTTGACGCAGACAGTAAACATTCGCGATGCGAAAGCTCATCTGTCGCGCCTTGTGAGACGTGCAGCCCAAGGCGAGTCGTTTGTTATTGCCAAAGCCGGCAAGCCGTTGGCCAGAATCGTGCCGATCGAACAGCCGACGCTGCAGGCGCGACGGGTCGGTTTTATGGCCGGCCAGTTTTCCGTCCCCGACGATTTCGACCGCATGGGTCGCAATGAGATCGAGCAACGGTTCAACGCCGGCTTGTGAGACCTGTTACTCGACACCTGGGCGGGTGAAACAATCATTTTTCTGTGAATCGCGGTTCGCATTTTTCGCCCTGCGGGTCTAAGAGCGAAACATGGATTCCTCGGCCGAGCAGCCCTCCCCGGACCTGCCCACACTCGAGCGCATGGCGCGGATGCGCAAGCTCTGGCAGTGGCTTGCCCTGCTGGTTGTTTCCTTGCTGTTTGCCGGCGCGCTGGAACTCGCCGCCCTGCCGGCGGCGCTGCTGATCGGGCCGATGCTGGCCGCCATCGTCGCCGGCACCAATGGCGCCACGGTGCGCGTGCCGCGTCTTCTGTTCGGCGCCGCCCAGGCGATCGTCGGCTGCCTCGTCGCGGCGTCGATCTCGGCCGACATCTTTCCGGTCTTCACCCAGGAATGGCCGCTGTTTCTCGGCGTCGTGGTGGCCACCGTCACAGCCTCCAGCCTGCTCGGCTGGCTGATCAGCCGCTGGCGCATCCTGCCCGGCACCACCGCCGTCTGGGGCTCGTCGCCGGGTGCGGCCACCGCCATGGTGCTGATGGCGGGTGCCTTCGGCGCCGATCAGCGGCTCGTCGCTTTCATGCAATATCTGCGCGTCATCTTCGTCTCGATGACGGCGGCACTCGTTGCCAAGATGTGGGTCGACACGTCTGAGGTCGAAATCCCCGCCATCGTCTGGTTTCCGCCGATCGATGCCCAAGCCTTCGCCGCCACCATCGGCATCGCGGTCGTAGGCGGCCTGGCGGGAAAGTTGTGCCGACTGCCCTCGCCCTTCTTCCTCGGCACCTTCATCTTCGGCACCGTCGTCCATCTCGGCTTGGGCGTGGAAATGCAATTGCCGCAATGGCTGCTGGCCGTCAGCTACGCCATGGTCGGCTGGTCGATCGGCCTGAACTTCACAAGGGCGATCCTGCGCCATGCGGCGCGCGCCTTGCCGCAGATCATCGCCTCGATCGTGGCCTTGATCGCCTTTTGCGGCGGCCTTGCCTTCATGATCAGCCATCTCCTGGGCATCGATCCGCTGACCGCCTATCTGGCGACCAGCCCCGGCGGCATGGACAGCATCGCCATCATCGCTGCAGCAGCGCAGAACGTCGACATCTCTTTCGTCATGGCGCTGCAATCAGCACGCTTCCTGATCGTGCTGCTGATCGGCCCGAGCGTCGCGCGGCTGGTGGCGAGAAGCGTCAGGCAATAGGCAGCGGCTAGTCCTCGCCGCCCTCGCCCACGCTGTGCGCGTCCCGGCGCCAGTAGGCCGTAACCAGGTGGCGGTCGCGCGGCAGGCCCCACTGTTTGCGCACGATCTTGCGGATCTCCCGGAAATCGCCAAATTCGCAACCGACCCAGACGTACAGGCCGTCGGCAAGCGCCATGTGCTTGCGCTCGCGCAAGGCGGCGGACAACAGGCCCGCGGTGCCGGCCTCGCGGCCGTGCCGGTAAAGCCAGGTGATGTCGATATTATCCCCTTGCGCCAGCGCCATCCGGTCGTCCGGCCCATCGATCTCGATCAGCGCCTCAGCGCGTGTTGACGGCGGCAGATCTTCCAGAATCCTGCCTATGGCGGGAAGTGCTGTGTCGTCGCCGAGCAGAAGCAAGGTCTGCGCCACCGGAGCGTCGCCGCCACCGGGTCCGATCATGCCGATGACATCTCCCGCCCGTGCATTTTGCGCGAAGCTGGCGGCGGGCGTCTCCTGGCCGGGGTGCAGCACGAAATCGACATCGAGCCAGCCGCTTGCGGCATCCAGCGCCCGGATCGTGTAGACCCGCACGGCAAGAGCATCGTCGCCCGAAGGCCAGACAATCAGGCCGTCGGCGCCCATCGTCGGCCAGAGCGGCTGGCGGCCAGCCGGCGGCAGCAGCAGCCGCATGTGCAGGCCGCCATGGCTGAACCGGCCGAGATCCTTGCCGGCGAAGCGCAGACGCTGCATATGCGCCGAAATCCGCGTCGACGACATCACCGTGATCTCGCGGAAGAAGACCGGCGTGCCGGCGTCAACGCCGTCGCCTTGCCAATGAATGCCCCTGGTCGTGCCGAGATGTTCGGCGACATGGCCGGCAACCGTCATCTTCATGTAGGACAGGCAGGTTTCGTCGGACGCCGCGACGCGGATCAGTACGCTTTCATCATCGAGCGTGGCGCTCAACGAACCATAATAGAGGCGAAGCTCCCATTGGTCGGCGACGCCGGTGTCGATCTCGAATTCGCTGTGCTCGGCGCGCAGCCGGTCCATCACCGACCTGATCGCCGCGTCGCTGATCCGGGTTTGCGCGCTCAATTGGTCCATCATTCAAGTCCTATGCAACAGTTCGGGGCAAGCGCCGCAGCGCCCCCGCGGTCAGCGGCATGCCACAGCCGCTCAAGCGCTTCCACACAAACATGACTATCACTGTCATATTATGCGATGAACGCCTAGCGCGCCGCAAGGCGATCGGGAAGGAAATCGACGAACACGCGCACCTTCGGCGACAAATGGCGGTTGGAAGGCCACAGCATCCGGAACTGGCCACGGCCGTCGACATGACCGTCGAGAACGGTACGCAGCCTGTCTTCGTGCAGCGCCTCACGCACCAGGAAATCCGGCATGCAGGCGATGCCGAGGCCGGCGATCGTGGCGCCCTTCAATGCTTCCATGTTGTTGCAGGTCAGCATCGAGCGGATCTGCGGTTCAGCGCTTCCGGTTATGAACGGCCACTCCAGCAGCCTGCCGCTGTTGAGGAAGCGGAAGTTTATGCCGAAATGCCTGATGAGATCCGCCGGCTCGCCGGGTGTGCCATGGCGCTCGAGGTAGGAGGGCGCCGCGCACAGCAGCATGCGGAAGGGCGCAACGGGTCTCGACACGAGGCGCGAATCAGGCAGCTCGCCGCTGCGGATCGCGACATCGATGCCCTCGTCGATGACGTCGACGATCCGGTCGTTGAAATCGATGTCGAGTTCGATCTCGGGATAGCGGGCCATGAACTCCGACAACACCGGCAGCAACAGATGATAGGTGACGATCGGGGTGGATATGCGCAGCCGCCCACGCGGTGTTTCCCGTGTCCGCGACAGCATCGCCTCGGCATCGTCGATGTCGTCGAGGATGCGGCGCACCCGCTCGTTGAACAGCTTGCCCTCTTCCGTCAGGCCAATGCGCCGCGTGCTGCGCTGCAGGAGCCGCACGCCGAGTTCCTGCTCGAGCCGGGCGACACTTTTGCCGACAGCGGAAGCCGAGATGCCAAGCGCCCGTCCGGCAGCGACGAAATTGCCGAATTCGGCGGTGCGGGCAAAGGCCAGGAGCCCGTTGAGACGATCCATCGTGTCATTCCATTCGAGCGTTTCAGTCCGATATACCAGGAGATATAACACTATTCTTCCTGAAATGCCGACGACCTATCTTGTCATCACGACCGGCTCCGCAATCGCGCGGCCCACCGGCGAGTGCTGTTTCAGATAGGAAAATCCATGACTTCCAGGACCACAACCGGCTCTGCCGAGAGATGGCTCGTGCTCTTGTCCGTGTGCCTTGCCGCGATGACGATGCCATTGACCTTCACCGGTCCGGCCGTCGCTCTGTCGCGCATCGCGGCCGATCTCGGCGGCAGTCCCATCGAGCTCAACTGGGTGACCAACGCCTTCATGCTGACCTTCGGCGCCACCCTGATGGCGTCGGGCGCCCTGGCCGACAACCACGGCCGCAAGCGCCTCTTCCTCGTCGGCCTCTCCCTCTATATCCTGGCATCACTGGGCGCGATGCTGGCGCCGGACATCATCTGGTTCGACATCTTCCGGGCCGTGCAGGGGATCGGCAGTGCGGCCGCCTTCGCTGGCGGCGCCTCGGCACTCGCCCAGGAATTCGAAGGGCCATTGCGGCTGCGCGCCTTCAGCTTCCTCGGCACCAGTTTCGGCATCGGCCTCGCCTTCGGCCCGATCGCGTCGGGCCTGCTTATCTCCGCATTCGGCTGGCGGTCGATCTTTCTTCTGGTTGCGGCACTCGCGATTGCCGCCGCCATGCTCGGCCTGCGCACCATCAGGGAATCGCGCGACCCGGATGCGACGGGCCTCGACTGGGCGGGAGCCGGCACCTTCACGATCGCGCTGGCGTCGCTGACCTATGGCGTGCTCCAGGCGCCGCAGAGCGGCTGGGCTGATCCCCTCGTCGTCACGCTTCTGGCCGCTTCTATCATCTGTTTTGTCGCCTTCGTCGTTGTCGAGCGGCAAGCACAACGGCCGATGCTCGATCTCACGCTGTTTGCCTACCCCCGCTTCGTCGGCGTCCAGTTCCTGGCTGCGGCACCCGCTTACGCCTTCGTCGTCCTGCTCGTCCTGTTGCCGATCCGTTTCATCGGCATCGAAGGGATGAACGAGATCAAGGCCGGGCAATTGATGATCTGCCTCTCAGGTCCGCTGCTGATCCTGCCGATGCTCGCCGGCCAGCTGGCGCGCTGGATCGCACCGGCCACCATCTGCGGTGTCGGCCTGCTCGTCGCTGCCGCCGGGCTTGTCTGGCTGAGCCTGACACCACCGGTCGATAGTGCGCTGATGGCGCCGCTGATGCTGATCGGCGTCGGCATCGCTCTGCCCTGGGGATTGATGGACGGGCTTGCGGTCAGCGTCGTGCCAAGGGAGCGCGCCGGCATGGCGGTCGGCATCTTCAACACCACCCGCGTCGCCTGCGAGGGTGTGGCGCTGGCGATCGTCATGGCGACGCTTTCCGGCTTTGCCGCCGCGCAGCTCGCCGCATAAGGAATGGCATCTTCGACGGACGCAGCGGCGGCAGCCCAGTTGCTGGTGACCGGCAATCTCGGCGAAGCAGCACAACATTTGCCCCAAGCCGGAGCCATTGTTCTGGTCCAGGCCTACGAGACGGCGTTCGACAGGCTGCTGATCGTGTTGGCGGCGATCACCGTCGTCACCGCCCTTGTCGTCTTCCTTGGCCTGCGTCGCGTATCGGCTTCGGAGCGCGAAACCGCCCTGCCGGCATGCCAGGAAGGGTAGCCGTCAGCGGACGGGCCTCCCTATCAATCCAGCCTGTGCATCAGGTCGTCATCCAGCCAACGGCCGAAGAAATAGACCAGTTGCTTGTGCCACCACGGCCAGTCGTGGCTGACATCGCCGCCCCAGTAATCGACCCAGGCGGGAATGGATTTGTCGCGCAGGATCTGTTCCAACCTGCGCGTCTCGACCAGCATCCGCTCTTCCCAGGCGCCCTGCCCGCAGCAGAAGATCAGCCTGAGCGTCTTCAGCCGGGCCAGCAGTTTGGGATCGACGATGCCGGGCAGATAGTCGAGCGGCGAGTTGTAGAAGATATCGCCCTCGAGCGCCCTGCCGAAAAAATCGCGCGCCGAATAGACGCCCGACAGCGCGATGACGCCGCTGGCGAGTTCGGGAAAGCGGAAGACGAAGTTCGAGGAGTGATAGCCGCCCATCGAACAGCCCGAGAACAGCGGCTTCAGCTTGCGCCCGCCATTGGCCTGCTCGGCCGTGGACAGGAAGTCCGGCAGCGCTTCCTCGCGCACATAGCGGAAATAGGCCTCGTGGCGGGCAATGCGATGGGCCGCGTCGGCATGCTTGTCGAAGAAGGATTCCGAATCGACGCCGTCGACCGTGAACAGCTGGATGCGGCCGGTGTCGATGAATTCGGCCAGTGCGCCCACCCCGCCGGAATCCTCGAACTGGTAGAACCGGCCCTGCGAGGTCGGAAACACCACCACCGGCCGGCCGGCATGGCCGTAGCGCTTGTATTCCATGTCGCGGCCGAGTTGGCTCGAGAAATTCTTATGATAGGAAATGTCCATCGCCTCACGCCTTTTCCGCGTGGATGTACGCGACCGCTTCGCGCAGCGCTGCTTCGTCTTTCGAGCGCATCTGGTAGGCGTAATTTCCCATGGCGCGGCTGAAAACCTCTTCGATGGCCTGATGGTGGACGATCTTGTCGCGGTGCGCGGCTAGCACGTCCTCATGGCTGTGCAAATAGTGGAGGCGTCGCTTGCGGCTGGCATAGGCGGTGAAATATTTGCCCTCGTAAGGGCCGCCGGCGGCATCCCTGACCACCATGTCGGCCCACGCCGCATAGACATCGATGTCGAACGTATAGTTGATCGCATCGGTCATCCAGGCGCCGGGCGGGCGCATGTTGACCTCCAGCGCGATGACACGGTCGTCCTTGGTCTCGAACAGCTCGATGTGGAAGAAGCGTTCACGCACGTCGAATGCTTTCAGGATCTTTCGACCGGCCTCCTCGACCGCCGGGTTGATTCTGGGAAAGCAGGTATAGCTCATGTGGCGGTCCTTGTTGACCACCTCCATGACGCTCTGGTCGTAGCGGTGGCTGGCCGCCAGCACCACCTCGCCGTCGCGGTTGACCAGCCCGTCATAGGTCACCACCAGCCCCTCGATGAACTGCTCCATGACGAAGGTCACGTCCTCGGGCTTGTCCCGGAAGAACTGGTCGAGCTCCTTGGCGTTGGAGATCTTGAAGGTGTTCGATGCGCCGGAACCGCTGTCGGGCTTGACCACCACCGGATAGCCAACGCGCCGGATGAAGGTCATGGCCCCGGCGCGGTCGGAACATTTGCGCTGCGCGATGGTGTCGACGCCGCTCTTGCGGAAGAAGGCACGCATGCGGCTCTTGCGCTTCAGGTTCTTCACGAAATCGAGCTTGGTGCCGTAGATGTTGAAATCGGTGCGGATGTTGGCTTCCAGCTCCAGCCAGTGTTCGTTGAGCGATTCAAAGCGGTCGATGCGGCCCCACTTGTGGATGAAATGCCCCATTGCCCGGAACACCGGATCATAGTCCTCCATGTCGGCGACACGGTAGTACTCGCTGAGCGCCGCCTTCAGCTTGGCGTCGAGCGCGTCATAGGGCGCGTCGCCGATACCGAGCAGCCTGGCCCCGGCCTTCTTCAAACGGTCGCAGAAATCCGCGCCATTGGCGGGAAAATGCGGCGAGAAGAACACGAAATTCATGGACGACCCCTCCCGGCGACTGGACATCGCAACCCGTCGCCCAAGTCTGGCGCATTTGCCGCGCCTGGGGAAGAGCACGCGCGTCGGGGTGCCGCCCGTCTCAACCAGCCGACAGACAAATCGGACAACTCATCTGCTGCCTAATCCGGACGACTGCTTACGACACGGCCTGCCGAACTCAGCTGAACAAAGGCCTGGCGGCGGCAGTCAGTTCGGCGGTGTTGGCAGCCTTTGTGCCGAAAGTTTTTAATGATAGGAATTTTTTCTTGACTCCCTGCCCTCAGCTAAGGTACATTTTCATCCATGGTGCTGATTTGCGCCAGTGACCCGCCGCACAGGCGGGTTTTTCGTTTGACGCTTCGTCGGCCAACGCGCCGGCAAAGGCTCCGAAGAAGCCCGTTAACCCGGATTCGTTGTCCTGCACGGCCTGCGGCCCGCTTCATCCCCAGCCTCCATTCGCTGGCTATGAAACCGGACAACTCACGTGCTAATCCGGACAACTCATGTGCTTACGACACGGCCCGCGGCCCACTTGCCTCCCACAAGCCGCTCCTGTAAGAGAACCGCCATGAACACGCGCGCCAGCAACGCTTCCCGTCCGACCGGTTTTTCCGGCGAGACCGTGCGCGCGCTGGCTTCGACCCTGCTTCTTCTCGGCCTTATCGGCGATCGCCGGGTTCGCTGAAGGAGCGCCCGGCGGTCGAACCGCCGCGCAAGCGCATGCTCCTTGGCAATCACATCAAGCGAACGAAATTCTGGTAAAGGCGCCGCTCGCCATCAATCCACCTGAAGGTGGATCCATGAGCCGCCGGGAGAAACGACGATGAACGCACGAGAAGAGATCCGCTCCGATGCCGCGGTAGCCGACACGGATTCGGCCAAAGGCATGCCCGACGCGGCTCGCAAATATCAGCCCTATCCGACCGTCGGTCTCACCGATCGCACCTGGCCCTCGAAGGTTATCGACAAGGCGCCGATCTGGTGCTCGGTCGACCTGCGCGACGGAAACCAGGCGCTGATCGATCCTATGGGCCATGAGCGCAAGGCACGCATGTTCGGCCTGCTGCTCGACATGGGCTTCAAGGAGATCGAGATCGGCTTCCCGTCGGCATCGCAGACCGATTTCGACTTTGCCCGCTGGTGCATCGAGGAAGGCAACGTACCCGCCGATGTCTCGCTGCAGGTGCTGGTGCAGTGCCGGCCGGAGCTGATCACCCGCACCTTCGAGGCGCTGAAGGGCGCCACCAACCCGATCGTCCATTTCTACAATTCGACCAGCGAATTGCAGCGTCGCGTCGTCTTCGAGAAGGACGTCGGCGGCATCAAGCGGATCGCCACCGACGCCGCCAAGATGATCACCGACATGGCGGCCAAGGCCGGCGGAGGCTTTCGTTTCGAGTATTCGCCGGAAAGCTTTACCGGCACCGAGCTGGAAGTTGCGCTGGAGATCTGCAACGCCGTCACCGAGATCGTCAGGCCGACCGCTGACAACAAGCTGATCATCAACCTGCCCTCGACGGTCGAGATGTCGACACCCAACATCTATGCCGATCGCATCGAGTGGATGTGCCGCAACCTCGACAACCGGGAGAACCTGCTGGTCTCGCTGCATCCGCACAATGACCGCGGCACCGGCATCGCCACCACCGAGCTCGGCCTGATGGCCGGCGCCGACCGTGTCGAAGGCACGCTGTTCGGCAATGGCGAGCGCACCGGCAATGTCGACATCGTCACGCTGGCGCTGAACATGTACACGCAAGGTGTCGATCCGTTGATCGACTGCTCGGACATCAACCGGATGAAGGACGTCTATGAATATTCGAACCAGTTGAAGATCCCCGAGCGCCACCCCTATGTCGGCGAACTCGTCTACACCGCCTTTTCCGGTTCGCACCAGGATGCCATCAACAAGGGCATGAAGGCGCTGAAGAAGGCCAATACGAGTCTGTGGGAAGTGCCCTATCTGCCGATCGACCCGGCCGATGTCGGACGCAGCTACGAAGCCATCATCCGCATCAATTCGCAGTCCGGCAAGGGCGGCATCGCCTATGTGCTGCAGGCCGATTACGGCCTCAATTTGCCGCGCAACCTGCAGATCGAGTTCAGCCAGGAAATCCAGGCGATCACCGATGCCGAGGGCAAGGAAGTGCCGGCCAGGCGCATCTACGAGCGCTTTCTCGAGACCTATGTCGACCAGCCCGGCGCGCGGCTGAAATTCCTCGATCACCACACCTATCCCAGCACCGAGATCAAGGGCCGGCGCGTCGTCGAGGCGGTCATCCTCGACAACGGCAAGGAACTGACGATATCGGGCACAGGCACCGGCCCGATCGACGGCTTCGTCGATGCGCTGTCACGTCATCTCGGTGTCGAGATGTCGGTGCTCGACTATTCCGAGCACTCGATGCAGCGCGGCTCGAACGCGTCGGCCATTTCCTATGTCGAGATGGAATATCCCGGCGGCAAGCTGTTCGGCGCAGGCATCAACACCAACATCGTCGCCGCCTCGCTGGAAGCAGTGATGTCCGCCGCCAACCGTATCGTCGGCAAAAAAGCCGGCTGACGCCCGACGGGAACAAAGATCGGAACCGTCCAATCTGGTGATCGGTTCCGACCTTTCGGGCCGTTAACCACCGCGGAATTATCCGGTGGGTACGTGATCGCATAATGGGGTGTATACTTGTGTGGTGGTGCGGGACCTATATGATCGCGCCTCAACCTGTGCCGACTTCGAGAGGATCGACACTTGCAGCATGCCACGCCTGCCGCCCCCGCAGTGCGCGAGACACTGGAGCGACTGCTTGCCAGCCAAACGTTCGGCCGATCCGAACGCGCGCGCAAGCTGCTACGCTATCTTGTCGAACGTGAACAGGCCGGCGAAGCCGACAGGCTCAAGGGCTTTTCCATTGCCATGGATGTTTTCGGCAAGGACGGCGATTTCGACCCGTCCACCGATGCCGTGGTGCGGGTGCAGGCAGGCAGGCTGCGCGAGCTTCTGCAGCACTATTTCGCCAATGAGGGAATTGCCGAACCGGTCCGCATCGCCATTCCGCGCGGCGGCTATGTTCCTGCCTATGAATCGAATGCGATCCGCCTGCCGGATATTGCCGAGGCTGTTCCCGAACTCAGGCTGGACGGCGCCGCATCCGCCGATCGGTCAAACGAAGCCGGCACGGGCACGCCGGAGGCGATGTCTCTGACTTCCGTACCGACTTCGCCTGCCCCCTCGGTGGCGCGCCATCTCCGCTTTTTCTGGATGGCGATCGCCCTGGTCATCGCCATGCTGGGCGTACTGATCCTTCGCCAGGGCAGCACTGCCTTGCTGGCAGGCGGCGACATCTCGGCAACGCCGGAGACCGCTGGCGCAACCGCAAGCATCACATCGTCGGCAAGGGCTGACGCCCTGCCGCAAGTCTATATCGGACTCAAGGCTGACGGCTCCGACGCCAGCCGTGTCGCCGCATCGCTGCGCGCCGGCCTGAGTGGCTTCGATACGATCGACTTCATCGGCCGCGACACCGTCAACGATCCAGCCGACGACGCTGCGAGCTTCATATTCGACATCCTGCCCGGACCGGACGCGGGCGATATCACGATAGAACTGCAAAGCATGGCGTCCGGACGGGTGCTTCTATCGCGCAATCTCACCCCTGCCGACAGCGCACCTGCGGCGGTCGAAGACCGTATTGCCGACATGCTGAGCTCGGCACTCCCCGCCTCCGGCACCATCTACAACTATATCGAGCAGACCGGCACGCCAAACGGTCTGACGCAGTGCCTGCTGCTCAACGGCAAATATTACCTCGACCAGAACGCCAGGACCCATGAGGCGGCCTATCGTTGCCTCGAGAAGCTGGCCAATGGTGGAACCAAGTCCTCGCTCGTCTATTCGGAACTTGCTTCCCTGCATCTCGAGGCGGTGTCCGATCATTACGCCTATCCGCCCAACGCGACGATTGAAACAGCCGTCGAGTTTGCCCATCGCGGCGTGCAGATGGGTCCGACCAGCCCTTATGCGCATCGCGCCTACGGCTATGTCAGTTCGCACCTCGGCAATACGGACGAATCAATCCGCTGGATGCGCAAGGCCTATGAACTCAACCCCTACGATCTCGGCATGGCCGCCGCTTACGGTTACGGGCTGATCTTCGCCGGACGCTACGCCGAGGGAACGCCGATCCTCGATCATGCGGCGGAGACCTTCAGCGGACACCCGACATGGTGGGACTATGGGCTGTTCGTCGGTGAGCTCATGCTCGGCGACACGAACAAGGCAGTCGCGGCCAGCATGGCACTGAGAACGACCGCAACGAAATCACACTATCTGGCGGCACGGCTGATCGGCGCCAAGGCTGCCGGACAGGACCATCTGGTGAGCACGCTGCTGAAACAGTTGACCACCGAGTTCCCCAAATTTGCCGCCGATCCGCGGGCGACTTTCGTCGAGCGGAAATATCCGGCCGACCTGACCGACCGGCTGGTTCAGGCGCTGCGCGCTGCCGGGCTCGGCAGCCCGAGCTGACATCATCGACGTCCGCGCACTGGCTGCGCCGTGTCCCGATGGATTTACTGCGCTCCGATCGCCGAATGCCGGTTGATCCCCAAGTTCTGTACACAACCGTACAAATCGCGAAAATTTTACTGGTCATCATGTCGGACTAGGAGCAATTCAGCCACGATTGGTGTCGCGCATTCTGCAATAACAAAAAATCAGCTTTCATGACCGCATCACTTTTTGCCGCCGAAGAGGGTGTTGGCTCGAAGGCCATCGTCCTGCTGCACGGTTTCGGCGGCTGCCACGATGTATGGCGCGAGGTGATTTCCGCCCTGACGCCTTCCACGCATACGCTGGCCTATGATCTGCCTGGGCATGGGATGTCGCTCGACTTTCCCGCCGCCGGTCCGGCCAGGGTGGCGGCCAAGGCCGTGCTGACCGACCTCTCGGAGCGTCGGCTGAAGCGCGTTCATCTCGTGGGCCACTCGATGGGTGGTGCCGTGGCGGCGCTGATGGCGCTGGCCGAGCCCGAAAAGATAGCCTCGCTGACGCTTCTGGCGCCGGGCGGCCTTGGCCCCGAAATCAACGGGCCGCTGTTGCGCCGCTATGCCGAAGCCGCGGATCGGTCCGAGATCCGCTCCTGCCTCTCCCAGATGTCGGGACCTTCTGCCCTGCCGCTCGAACATACGGTGGACATCCTTTGGGAAATGCGCAGGCGACCCGGCCAACTCGAAAAGCTGGTCGGGATCGCGGCCGCCATGACCGTGGACGATCGGCAAGGCGTCATCCCGCACGATCGCCTCGATCGGCTGAACATGCCGGTAATGGTGGCATGGGGAACCAGCGATGCGGTGCTGCCCTTTACCCAGGCGGATGACCTGCCGGCGCATTTTCACGTGCACCACGTGCTGGAGGCGGGCCATATGCTGGCCGAGGAAGCACCCGACCTCGTTGCCGAGATCATTCGCCGCAACACCAGCCGCCGCGCCAGGCCGCACCGCCAGAAATTCGCCGCCGCAGCCAGCTGACCTTTTCGCGCACGACGACCCTCCTGAGCACCCCGACGCCGTCGATCTCGCCAGTGCATTTTGCCGGCGGCTGTGTTAACCCAGTGTTAACCAAACCCACGAGGCAGACGCCGATGAAGGAAGCAGGCGAGAAGACCATCGACCAGTCGAAGAAACTGTCCGATGCCATCCGTGATGTCAAAAATGCCTTCGCCGACCGCGACGATGTCGTCGTCGACATGCGCGAGGCGCATCGCATGCGCCTCGATCTGCTTGCCGCCGAGCTGGCGCCGGTTTTTGCCGATGTTCCGGCCGACATGGACAATTTCGACTTTGTCGTCTCGTCCGGCTTGCAGCCGCGCCTGTGGATCGACGCCATCAGCCATGTCGCCATGGGGCGCGACCGCCGCACCTATCGCTTCCTCAAGGACACCCGCATCGGCCGGGTGGTGCTTGCCGAATCCACTGAGATGAAATCGGTTGCCGATTCCGTGACGCGCTATGTCGCCGAGCGCATCGTCGAGCGTCAGAGGATGCTGGAAGGCGGCGTCGAACCCGCCGTCGCCGGCCTGAAACGTGCGTATGTGCCAGAAGCCGAACCGCCGCTGCGCGCGACGGAGCGCGGCAAACGCTGGTCGGCCCTTCTGTCCGGGCTTGGCCTGGTCGCTGCCGGCGCATTGGTCGGCCTTGTGGTGTCGGTCGTCCTGTTCTGGGACCGCATCATGGCCATGGTTGTCAATTTGCGGCCATAGCGGCCTCGGCGCCAAGCTCCACCGTCTGCAGATCGGATGGCGGTATGGACGGCCCGGTCAGGCCGCGCCGTGTCAGCCGGATCCGCCAGTTTCCCTTTTCACCGTCGATGTCGAACAGATTATACTGCGCCGCCGGGTGCTTGCCACCCGGCGCCTGGCCGGCGGCAGCGACACCGACCGCCGGGATCCTGACGCCTCGACCGCCGATGAAGAACAGCGACGGCAGATGCGAATGGCCGTGCAGCACAAGGTCGGCGCCATGGCGGCGAATGATCTTGTTGAAGCGGGCGATGCCGAACAGCCGCTTGTGCTGCGGGACCGCGCCGCGCACCGGCGGATGATGGATCATGATGACGCGGAACAGCCCCTGTCCGGCAGTGTCCTGGAGGATTTTGCCGAGCCTATCCCCCTGGCCTTCCATGAAAAACCCATTGGCCATGAAGGGTGCCGTGGCGCGCGCCGTCGAGACGCCGATCAGCGCGACATTGCCGCGTACACGCAGATAGGGGAAGGCGTTGCGGTCGACCGGCGTGTTGACGCCGTCGCCGCTCATCCACGCCGCCCAGGACCGGCAGACCTTGTCGAAGGCGCCTGGCACATAGGCGTCGTGATTGCCCGGAACGACCGAAACATCATGCGGCGGCCCCAGCGTCTCCAGCCAGTGCCTGGCCATCTCGATCTCGCCGTCGAGCGCCAGATTGACCAGGTCGCCGGTGACGGCGAGGTGATCAGGCGTGTTCGCCTTGATGTCGGCGACGATCGTGTCAATGACCGCATCATGCATATGGCGGCGGCGGTTGCGCTGCCAGTTGACATAGCCGAGCACGCGCTTGGAGGCGAGATCGCGATAGGATACATCGGGGAGCGGCCCCAGATGGACATCGGAAATATGCGCGAGCCTGAACATACAACCTTCATAGGCGACCCGCGCGCGGCTTTCCACCCACGGTTTCGCTATCAATGACGAGCCCTGAAGATGCCTTCCGCCAGACCGGCTGGCCAGGGTTGAGGGCCAGGCTGTTCCATCTCTATTTCGTGCTGCGGAGGCCGATGACGCTTGGCGTGCGCGGCCTGATCCACGACACAGCGTCCAGATCCGTCTTCCTTATTCGCCATACCTATGTACCGGGCTGGCAGCTTCCCGGCGGCGGCGTCGAAGTCGGCGAGACGATGAACGAGGCGCTGGCCCGTGAACTGGCCGAGGAAGGCAACATCGCACTGACCGCCCCGCCGGTGCTCAAATCGATGCATTTCAACCGCCGCTCCAGCCGCCGCGATCATGTCGGCCTTTATCTGCTCGAGCATTTCAGCCAGACGGCGCCGAAGCTGCCGGACCACGAGATCGCCGAAGCCGGCTTCTTCCCGCTCGACCGCTTGCCGCGGGGCACGACGCCGGCGACGCTGCGCCGGATCGCCGAGGTTTTTGACGGCGAGCAGCCCTCGCCCTACTGGTAGGTCAGGCCGCCGCTTTCTCGAAGCGGGCCCGGTCATGCCGTGCGGCATAATCGAGATCCGGTCCGACAGGCACGATCCGCGTCGGATTGATCGTCTGGTGGCTGCCGTAATAATGAGCCTTGATGTGATGCATGTTCACCGTCCCGGCCACGCCAGGGACCTGATAGAGATCGCGCAGATAGTTGGACAGGTTCGGGTAGTCGGCGATGCGGCGCAGATTGCATTTGAAATGGCCGACATAAACCGGATCGAAGCGCACCAGCGTGGTGAACAGCCGCCAGTCGGCCTCGGTGATACGACCACCGACGAGATAGCGCTGTTTTGCCAGTCGCTCCTCCAACGTATCCAGCGCCGAAAACAGCTCGCCGAAAGCCTCTTCATAGGCGCGTTGCGTGGTGGCGAAGCCGGCGCGATAGACGCCGTTGTTGATGGCGGGATAGACCAGCGCATTGATGCGGTCGATCTCGCCGCGCAACGCCTTCGGATAGAAATCGAAGCTGGCGTCGCCCCAATCATCGAAGGCTGAATTCAGCATGCGGATGATTTCGGAAGACTCGTTGGAGACGATGGTCTGCTCCTTTTTGTCCCACAGCACCGGCACAGTCACCCTGCCCGAATAGGCGGGATCGGCCTTGGCATAGATCTGGTGCAGGAAGTCGAGGCCGTAGAGCGTGTCGCCCGTGGCGCCGTCCTCAGCTACGAACGTCCAGCCGTTGGCGCCCATGAAATGATGCACCACGGACACCGATATGATGCCCTCCAGCTTCTTCAGCGCACGAAAGATCAACGTCCGGTGGGCCCACGGACAGGCAAGCGAGACATAGAGGTGATAGCGGCCGGGCTCGGCCTTGAAACCGCGCGTCCGGCCTTCGGCAGGCGCCCCGCCAACGGTGATCCAGTCGCGCCATTGCGACTGCGCCCGCACGAACCTGCCACCATTGTCCGCCGTATCGTACCAGCGGTCCTGCCATCTTCCTTCGACCAGCAATCCCATGCGAATCTCCTTGCGTCCTGTTGGTTGATGTAGGCGCAAGGCTGCCCTGTCGAAGACGTCAGGTGCTGAACAGACCGTCACTTGGCCGAAATGACGGACAGAAACGGCCGATTGCAGCGGCGGGAAATTGATGCTAGCGGACAATCCGCATGTTCGACTTTGCTTTGATCCGGTTTGACCGACGACGAAAGGGCGCCCGCGCTTGATGAAGCGCTGACTGGCGAATGCTGCCGTTTGCAGCAACCTTTCCTCCTTGTACCGGACCGCAAAGACCATGAGCCTTGCCGACGTGAAATACCTGCCGGAAACCCCGGCGCACGACCCCGAGATCGAAGCCATCAACGACGAAGCCTTCGGGCCCGGCCGCTTTGTGCTGGCCGCCTACAAGATTCGTGAGGCCGGAGGGCACGAGCGCTCGCTGTCCTTTGTCGCCGTCAATGGCGACATCGTCGTCGCCTCGGTGCGCATGACCCGCATCGCCGCCGGTGCCGGCCGCGCATTGATGCTCGGGCCGCTCGCCGTGCGGCCGGCCTTCAAGAATCTCGGCATCGGCCGCCGGCTGGTGGCGATCGCGCTGGAGGCCGCTGCCCGGGCCGGCGCACCTGCCGTCATGCTGGTCGGTGACGAGCCCTATTACGGGCCGCTCGGTTTCAAGCGGATTCCGCGCGGCCAGATTTCGATGCCGCGCCCCGTCGACCTCGACCGGCTGCTGTCGCACGAGATCGCGCCGGGCGCGGTCGCCAGGCTCTTGGGCGAGGTCTGCCACGCCGATCAGGCCAGGGTGACCGATCCTACCGCGGCGATGGCTTGACCTTTCCCATCGATCTGGCGCCTGATCCGTCCACTGTTCCTGAGATCAAAGGATGACGTCATGAACCCGAACGGCCAGATCGCGATCGTCACCGGCGGCGGCTCCGGCCTTGGCGAGGCAACGGCGCGCGCGCTGGCCACCAAGGGAGCCCGCGTCGCCATCTTCGATGTCGGTATTGACCGCGCGGTCAAGGTCGCGGCCGAGATCGGCGGTATTGCCGTCCAATGCGACGTCAGCAGCGCCGACAGTGGGACTGCTGCCCTCGCCGACGTCGCCGCCAAGCTTGGCGAGCCGCGTATCCTGATCAATTGCGCCGGCATCGCCATCGGTGTGAAGACGATCGGCAAGGATGGTCCCCATCCGCTTGATCAGTACCGCAAGGTGATCGAGGTCAATCTGATCGGCACGTTCAACATGATCCGCCTCGTCGCCGAACGCGCGTCGAAGCTCGAGCCGCTGCCGGGCGGCGAGCGCGGCGTCATTGTCAACACCGCTTCGGTTGCCGCCTATGATGGCCAGATCGGGCAGGCCGCCTATGCGGCGTCCAAGGGCGGCGTCGTCGGCATGACGCTGCCGGTGGCGCGCGACCTTGCCCGTTCCGGCATCCGCGTCTGCACCATCGCTCCCGGCATCTTCAAGACGCCGATGATGGCCGGCATGCCGCAAGAGGTGCAGGATTCACTGGGCGCCGCCGTGCCGTTCCCGTCGCGCCTGGGCGAACCGTCCGAATATGCCGCTCTCGCCCTGCACATCATCGAGAACCAGATGCTGAACGGCGAGACCATTCGCCTCGACGGCGCCATTCGCATGGCGCCGAAATAAACCGGTCATGAGCGCCGGCCTGTCCGCTGCCGCTAAAACCGGTCCGCTGACCGGGCTGAAGGTGATCGAGATGGCCGGGCTCGGCGCCGTGCCGCTGGCCGGCCTGATGCTGTCGGAGATGGGCGCGCAACTGTTGCGCATCGAACGGGCGGGGACGAGCCAGCTCCTGCCGCTGCCGGATGAGTATAACATCGACCGCCATGGCCGCGCCGTGCTGCGCCTCGACCTGAAGCGCCGTGAAGGCACCGATCTGTTGCTGCGCCTTGCCGAAAAGGCGGACATGTTGCTCGAAGGCTTTCGCCCGGGCGTCATGGAACGGCTCGGCCTCGGCCCGGAAACGGTGCTGGTGCGTAACCCGGCGCTGATCTACGGCCGTATGACCGGCTTCGGCCAGGGCGGTCCGCTCGCCGGCCGCGCCGGCCATGACATAACCTACCTCGCCTATAGCGGCGTGCTGCACGCCATCGGCCATGCCGGCGGCCGTCCCGTCACGCCGCTCAACCTCGTTGCAGACTATGGCGGTGGCGCCATGATGCTGATTGCCGGTGTGCTGGCCGCCCTGTTCCAACGTTCGCGCACGGGCAAGGGTGAAGTTATCGACGCCGCGATGGTCGATGGCGCCTCGATGCTGGCGGTGCCCCTGCACGCCTTGATGGCGGCCGGCTTGTGGAGCGACAAGCGTGGCGCGAACCTGCTCGATTCCGGCGCCCCGTTCTACGACACCTATGAGACGTCGGACGGACGTCATATCGCCATCGGTTGTCTCGAGCCGCAATTCTTCGCCGAATTCGCGAGGCTGCTGCCGCTCGACGAGTGCTTTGCATCCGGCCAGTACGACAAGGCCCTGTGGCCGCCGATGCGCGCCGCCATTGCCGATCGGATCCGGCAGAAACCACGCGACGACTGGGACCGGTTGTTCGCGCAAACCGATGCCTGCGTTGCACCCGTTCTGTCGCTGCAAGAGGCAAAGCACCACCCGCACAATCGGGCACGCAACGCCTCTGTGACGGCAGGTGCATTTGAGCGCCCGGCCCCGGCCCCGCGTTTCTCGAGTTCGCAACCGACATTGGCCACTATGCCCGGCGATGAGGATTTGTTGCCGTCGACAACGCTGGCACGTTTCGGCTTTGCGAAAGCCGAGATCGACGACCTTGTCAAATCCGGCTTGCTGACCGATAACTAGAGAACAAAAATCAACTTACTGCGGTGCTGCCTTGGACGACCCGAAGAAGGACGTGATCCGTGAGACGGACGCCGAAGCGATCCGGCTGGCGAAGACGCTTCTGCGCAGCGCCCGCTTTGGCGCCCTGGCGGTGATCGAACCGCAAACCGGCTCGCCGCTGGCCAGCAGGGTTGGCGTGGCCACCGACATCGACGGCGCACCGCTGATCCTGGTGTCGATGCTTTCGGCGCACACCGGCGCGCTGCTTGCCGACCCGCGCTGTTCCCTGTTGCTCGGCGAACCAGGCAAGGGCGACCCGCTGGCGCACCCGCGCCTGACACTGGTCTGCCAGGCGGTAAGGATCGAGCGCGGATCGGCCGAACACGCCCGCACCGAGCGCCGTTACCTCAATCACAATGCCAGGGCGAAACTTTACGCCGGTCTCGGTGACTTTTCGATCTTTCGCCTCGATCCGCAACGCGCCAGCCTCAACGGCGGCTTCGGCAAGGCCTATCAGCTCGACCGATCGGATCTGCTCGCCAGCGGACCGGTCGTCGAGGAACTCGCGGCGCGCGAACAATCGGCCATCGACCACATGAACGCCGACCATCTCGACGCGATCGCCGTTTACGCACAGCATTTCGCCAAAGTATCCGGCAACGGCTGGCGTATTGCCGGATTCGATGCCGATGGCATGGATCTGGTGTCGGGCGACGGCGCTTGCCGGGTCTTTTACCCGCAACCTCTGGGCGCAGCAGGTGAATTGCGGCACGTTCTGGTCGATATGGCGAGGGCGGGCCGAGCCATTGTCGACGCCGGGACTGAGACTTAATTATGCTGGATCAAAAGCAACACTTGAGATTTAGGTGAAATGCTCTACCTTTTAGTGACGCTGAATCGCCAGCGCCGATCGATAAGTGAATTTATGGAATCAGACGCCATTGCCCCCATGGCGTCGGGATGAACAGGAAGCATGGGGGATCGATGGTCTCGACAAAGCTAATCGTGAACGCCGAATCGGCGGCAGAGTTTCTCATGCTGATGGGCAATGAGAAGCGACTGTTGATCATGAGCTACCTCGCCGAAGGTGAAATGTCGGTGGGAGCCATAGCCGAGAAGGTGATGCTCAGCCAATCCGCCCTGTCCCAGCATCTCGCCAAGTTGCGGGCGCTCGACCTTGTCGACACCCGCCGCGACCGGCAGATGATTTACTACTCCTGCAAATCCGACGCCGTGCGAGAACTGCTTGTCATGTTGGACGGCATTTTCGGCAGCGGCAAGGATGACCTGTCCCAGATGGCGCACCGCTTGCGCCGTGCTGGAACCTGACCACACAGCCGCCGATCTCGCCGGTGATTCAGAGCGGCATGCGCCGATTTGGGGCGCACAAAGCTGGCTGATTGTCCCGAATTGTCGCATCGTGCTTTCCAAACAAGGTGAGCGCCGGGAAGCGGTCCGGATTTTCGGGCCGATGCGACGGTCGCGAGGAATGCATGGATCCCATTCGCATCGACGACCCGCAAGATCCGCGCGTCGCTGCCTATCTCGACATTCGCGAGCGTGACCTCGCCGGCCGGCAAGGCCGCTTCGTCGCCGAAGGCAAGGTGGTGCTCGACCTGCTGCTCACAACTGGACGCTTTGCCGCCGAATCGGTCCTCGTCCTGGAAAACCGGCTGGCGGGTCTCGACAAGATCCTGAGCAAGGCGCCCGCCGATCTCCCGGTCTATGTGGCAACCAGCGCGGTGATGGACGCAATCGCCGGATTTCACATGCATCGCGGCATCCTGGCCATGGGCCGCAAGGGAGCGCCGCAGCCGGCCGAAGCCCTGCTCGATGGCTTGCCGCCTCGTGCGCTGGTCGTGGTGCTCGTCGGCATCGCCAATCATGACAATGTGGGCTCGATCTTCCGCAACGCCGCCGCCTTTGGCGCTGACGCGGTTTTGCTGGATGCGACGTGCTGCGACCCGCTCTATCGCAAGGCGATCCGCGTTTCGGTCGGCGCCGCGCTCAAGATCCCGTTCGCATCGTTCACCGACACCGCCGGCTTCACAACGATGCTCGCCCGACGTGGCTTCGAACAATTCGCGCTCTCGCCCCGCGGGGAGACCGACATCCGCGATGCGCAGCGCAGCGAGCGCCTGGCGCTCTATCTCGGCACCGAGGGCGAAGGCTTGCCGGACGACCTGCTCGCAAGCCTGCACGACGTGCGGATCACCATGGCGGAAGGCTTCGACAGCCTGAATGTCGCCGCGGCTTCAGCCATCGCGCTGCATCATTTTTCGGCTAGAGCAATTCTAGGAAAAGTGTGAAGCGGTTTTCCGTCCAGAATTGCCTCAAAGCAAAGAGTTAGGGCATTTCGCCGTTTCCGTGAAACGGTGAAATGCTCTAAGGAGACCTGATCTCAGCTTGTCGCGTCAGCCTTCTGCAGCGCGCGCACGCGGTCGGCAAGACTGCGGTCACCGTTGCCGGAGCGTGCGTCCGACGGTACCGCCAATGCCATGGCGATCGGCGAACCAGGCCCCTCGAGCTTGGCCGTCAGATGGACGACCTCCGCCGCCAGCTCGTTCATCTGCTCGCGCAAGGCGGAGCTGCTGTCAGCGGCCTTGGAGGCGGCCAGTGCGGTGAGATCCGCCTTCAGCCGTTTGTTCTCGCGCGCCAGCGCCGTCAGCCTCGCCTCGAGCTGCTCACGGTCGCTATCGAGCTTGGCGATTGCCTTGTCGAAATCATCGCTCCTCGCGACATCGCCGCCCTTGCCGACCAGCCGCAAGGCTGGCGCGCTGTCCTCGGATTTCGATCTTTCGCGCATGCGTGCCAGTTCCTTTTCGCGGCGGTCGAGTTTGTCTTCTCGATCGGCAAGTGTGGCCAGCAGCCGTTCGACCTTCTTGTCGAGCTCGGCGGTCTTTTTCTTCTCGGCTTTCAGGGCGTCCCGCGCGGCCTTGCTTTCGGCCGCGATTTCCTGGCCGCGCCTGTCGGCTTCCTTGCGCTGGCCGCGCAGCATCGCAATGTCACTGGCGAGTTTCTGCATTTCGGACTCTCGCGCCACGAGCTCGATCTGCCGGCTGCTCGAGGAAAAACTGGCGTCGTCATACATGCGCTCCAGCTTTTCCAGCTCAAGGGCGCGCTTTTCCAGCTTGCGTTCGGTTTCCTTCAGACGCTCCGAAAGCTGCTGCAACTCGCCCTCTCGCTGACGCAGCGCTTCGTTCTTCGCGCCCAGCTCGGTCAGCACCTGGTTCTTGTCAGTCCGCTCGACCGCCAGGCCCTTCATGGCCTCGCGACCGCGATTGATCTCGACCAGTTGTTCGGCCGCCTTCTCACGCAACGCCTTGACGCTGATTTCCAGGCGGCGCGTCGTCATGGCGTATTCGGCGCGGATGCGATCCTTGTCCGCCTGGATCTCGGTCTGCGTCAGAGGGATCGAGGATTCGATGCGTTTGCGTGTAAGCGCGACCGCACGACGCCATATGGCCGGAGCCACCATGAGCGCCAGAAAGCCAGCGCAGAGAAAGCCGAGGACGAAGAACAGGACCGACTGGACCAAGTGACTACCCGTTGTGGCCGGCAAGCATCAAAAGCGCATAGATCGCTTTGACTGTGCCACGTTGACATGGCGGAAATCCAGCGTTGCGGCAAGGGTTTGCCGCAACGGTACGAGTTTAATGCATGTCGACCCAAAAGCGGTCCCGGTTTTGGACAACGACAGCCAAGGACTTCAGCCTAGAACGGATTCCACGTGGCCCGCTCGGTAAGCTTCAGATAGCCGAGATTGACGCCGAGCCGAGCACCGACGCCGGTGCGGATCGGCACCAGGAGAACATTGTTGTTCTTCAGCACGTTGAAGCCGACGCCCGCCACCACATAGGCTGAACCGGCAACGCCGCCATAGCGGTTGTAGAGGCTGCCCACATCATCGAGATTGTAGACCAGCATCATCACCCGCGACCCCTCGCCGCCGAAATCCCAGCCGAGCGACGGGCCTTGCCAGAACACTTTGTGGTCGCCGGCATTCTTGGTGTAGAGCGTGCCTTCGCCATAGGTCAGGCCACCGATCAGCGCACCAGAACCCTCTTCGCCCAGCAGATAGCCGTTGGGCAGGCCGTAGGAGGCAAAAATCTTCTCGATCACCGTGGCGAGTCCGCCCGATGTGGCGCCAAAAAATTTGTGACCGGAATCGACAATCTCCTGAGCGGTGTATTCCTGGGCCCGCAGGGCTGAAGTCGAGAAGACGAGAACGCCCAGGAGCGTGACCGCCATTGAGAAGACACGGAGAAAGCTCCGGTCGTAGTATCGGGAAAACATGCTTCCAATCTCCGTCAGGGAGCACCTTCGCCGACGCCTCGCACCCCGTACGGCTCTTTTAGCCGGCCGTTAAGGGTAACTGTTAGGGGCAAATTATGCCGTAATCCTTTTTCAACCATTAAGCTCCCACATGAACATGGCGGTTCGAAGGCTGTTTGGGGTCGCTCAATTGGGGTCGGCAGCCTGCGTGAACACGCCATTTGCCACAACCACAATTTGGATTTGTTGCTGCACGCACGGGCGCTGTGTATTCAGAAAGCCTGAGGAGAGAGTGCGTGATTCGTGTGGCAGGCGACGATCGATCGCCCGGCCATGAGTTGTGAGATTTTGCAGGGATTTTTCGCCGATGGCCGATCTGTTCACCCTTTCCGCACCCGATCTGGCAGCGCTTTTGTGCAGCCGGGTCTGCCACGATATCATCTCGCCGGTCGGCGCGATCAACAACGGGCTCGAATTGCTTGATGAAGGCGGCGCCGATGAGGACGCCATGAAGCTGATCCGTCAGAGCGCCCGCAACGCTTCGGCCCGCCTTCAGTTCGCCCGCATCGCCTTCGGTGCCGCCGGTTCGGCCGGTATGTTGATCGATACCGGCGATGCCGAAGCGGTCGCCATCGCCTTCCTCAAGAACGAAAAGCCGGAACTGACCTGGAACGGGCCCCGCGCGTTGCTGCCCAAGAACAAGGTCAAGCTGCTGCTCAACCTGATCCTCGTCGCCAATGCCGCCATTCCGCGCGGCGGCAAGCTTTCCGTGACGCTGGAAAACCTTGAGACCGAACCGCGTTTCGCGCTTGCGTCGGCTGGCCCGATGCTGCGGGTGCCGCCGAAATTCCTCGAACTGCATTCCGGCCACAAGCCGGAGGAGCCGATCGACGCGCATTCCGTGCAGCCCTATTACACGCTGCTTCTGGCGCGCGAGGCCGGCATGACGATATCGATCCACGCGACGCCGGAAGAAATCGTGCTTTCGGCGGCCTGATGCGCAGCCGATAAAGCGAAGTATTTTTTCATTTAAAGCTGTAATTCCAGCTCATCGACTTGAGATGCGTCTGGTCGTTCAGGCGGCGCCAAAGCATTCGTGAATAAAAGTAGGCACCTGCCCATCTTTATAAAAATTTTACCTAACGCCTTTTCGGCTTCTTTACCAGATTGGCCTATGGTGCGTCCTGGATGCCCCCGACGCTACCGGACTGCCAGAAGGCAAAGAGGACCCGGAAATGAAACGCTGCATGTTCGTCGACGATTCAAGCGTTATCAGGAAGGTTGCAAAACGCATCCTGGGCGGCTCCGAAATGATTGTCATCGAGGCCGCCAGCGGACTTGACGCGCTGGAGATGTGCGCCGCCGACATGCCCGACATCATCGTCGTCGATGGCGCCTTGCCCGACGTACCGGCGGTCGATCTCATCCGTCGCGTCCGCGCCATGGAGAGCCCGATAAGGCCGCAGATCCTGATTTCCCTGGTCGAGCTCGATATTGCTTCGATCATGCGGGCCAAGCGAGCCGGCGCCCAGGGCTATCTCTTGAAGCCGTTCAACCGCCCGCAGTTGCTCGAGCGCTTTCGCACCTTGAAGAGCGCACCTGATTCGGCATCCTTGAGCAACTCCAGAAAAAGTGCGTGACGGTCTTCTGCTCGGAAGCCCAGAAGCAGACCGTTACCAGCCCATCATGCAAAAACCCGGCCGAAGCCGGGTTTTTTATTGAAAAGATTCGAACGATTCGTCGCTCAGGCGCTGACGCGAATGTCTTCCGGTTCGCGCAGCACATAGCCGCGACCCCAGACCGTTTCGATGTAGTTCTGACCGCCCGATGCCGCGTCGAGCTTTTTGCGCAGCTTGCAGATGAAGACGTCGATGATTTTCAGCTCAGGCTCGTCCATGCCGCCATAGAGGTGGTTGAGGAACATTTCCTTGGTCAACGTGGTGCCCTTGCGTAGCGAGAGCAACTCCAGCATCTGGTATTCCTTGCCGGTCAGGTGCACGCGCTGGCCGCCGACTTCGACTGTCTTGGCATCGAGGTTGACCACCAGGTCGCCGGTGGTGATGACCGACTGGGCGTGGCCCTTGGAACGCCGCACGATGGCATGAATGCGGGCAACCAGCTCGTCCTTGTGGAATGGCTTGGTCATGTAGTCGTCTGCGCCGAAGCCGAGGCCGCGCACCTTGTCCTCGATGCCGGCCATGCCGGAGAGGATGAGAATAGGTGTTTTGACCTTGGAAAGGCGAAGCGTTCTCAAGACCTCGTAGCCTGACATGTCAGGCAGGTTGAGGTCGAGAAGAATGATATCGTAGTCGTAGAGCTTGCCTAGATCGACGCCCTCTTCACCGAGATCGGTCGTGTAGACGTTGAAACTTTCCGATTTCAGCATCAGTTCGATGCTTTGTGCGGTTGCACTGTCATCTTCTATCAGCAGAACACGCATTTTATTCCCCTTTTCTGCTGCCGGACCATTTCACGACCCGTCCGGACCCGGAGCAGTGGTTGCCTTGTGCAGAGGCTGCCATTGAATGGTTAACAAATCCTAATTTCCCGTCCATGACGGTACCAGATTTTTTAACCTCTTTCTACACCCTCTTGAATCTAATAACGAATCTCAGAACCAAATTCCTAATGCAACACATTAACAACCTGGACTAAGCGACTCCAGGGACTCATCGACGTCGCTTCCGCATCGGTGGCCGGAATTTTTACCCGGCCTTAAGTCCTGACCCGTATGATTAACAATGCCCGTAAACGAATGGTTACCGCCGGCAAAAAACTTTAGGGTTTTGTTTCCCATAGTTGGGGGAAAGCCGGTGGACACGGGTGCGGCCTGGGCGTTTCCAGGTGGTTTGGACGATAAGTGCGGGTGTGCGTTTCCGGGAGTACCGAATCATGAAGTCACGTGAAAACCTCGTTCGGCTGAAACAGTTTCAGGTGAATGAGAAGCGGCGGCAGCTGCTGCAGCTCGACATGATGATCGCCGAGTTCGAACGCATGGCCGTCGAGCTGGAGCTTCAGATTACCGCCGAGGAAAAGAAGGCCGGCATCACCGACATCAACCATTTCGCCTATCCGACCTTCGCCAAGGCGGCTCGCCTGCGCCGCGACAATCTCAGGAATTCCCAAAGCGACCTCGCCCAGCAGCGAAGCGCCGCCGAATCATTACTCGGCGAAGCTGAAGCGGAGCTTTCCAAAGCGGAAATGCTGGAATCGCGCGACACGAAGATCCGCGAAGCCGAAGTCGGTGGCCGCAGCGCCATGATCGGCTAAAACCCTGCCCTTGGCGACGTCAACGCTCGCCATCGGACTGGCGCATTGTCGCGGCTTGCGGCCCGGCGGAATACGCCCAGAAGAATGAAACCCGCCCTACGCGGCCCAATCCCCTTCATTCTCGGCAATTGCCCTTGCACGGGCATCCTTGATATCCGGCGCATGCTGCTCCGCCCATGACCTGATCTGGGTAAGCAGTCCCGCCAGGTTCTGACCGAGCTCGGTCAATTCATATTCGACGCGCGGCGGAATGACCGGAAAGATCTCGCGCCGTACCAATCCGTCGCGCTCGAGCACGCGCAGCGTCTGGGTCAGCATCTTCGGCGTGATGCCGTCAAGCTTCCGGGCAAGCTCGCCATTGCGCAGCCGGCCTTTGCGCAGCGCGCAAACCACCAGATAGACCCATTTGCTGGCCAGCATCTCCAGCACCGTGTGCGAAGGACACGTTCGCCGGAACGCGTCATAGCCGAAACCGCAATCATCTTCACTATCCATGAGGTGCGTATGTATCAGAAAGGTACATACTGGACAAGGGACTATTACTATCCAAATGATAGTGGCATCAACCGAGCAGGAGATATCTCAATGCGTGCCGCTATCCAGAATTCCGTCGGCGGACCCGACGTCCTTGTCATCGCCGATCAGCCCGATCCCACGCCAGAGGCCGGCGAAGTGCTGGTCGGTGTCAAGGCCGCGGGCATCAATCCGGTCGATGGCGCCGTCCGTGCCGGCTACTACCCCTTGCTCGGCGAGCCGCCCTTCATCCTGGGTTGGGATATCTCGGGAACTGTCGAAGCACTCGGCGCCGGCGTCACCGGCTTCAAGATCGGCGACGAGGTGTTCGGGATGCCGCGCTTTCCCAAGCAGGCCGCCGCCTATGCCGAGTTGGTTGCCGTACCTGCCGATCAAATCACACTGAAGCCGAAGGGCGCGGGCCACCTCGAGGCAGGCGCCTTGCCGCTGGCCGGCCTCACCGCCTGGCAAGGGCTTGTTCGCCACGGCGGGCTGAAATCGGGGCAGCGCGTATTGGTGCATGCGGGAGCCGGCGGCGTCGGTCATCTGGCGGTGCAGATCGCCAAGGCGCGCGGCGCCCACGTCGTCGCCACGGCCAGCCCGGGCAAGCTCGATTTCGTCCGCAACCTCGGCGCCGACGAGGTCATCGACTACACCAAGGGCGATTTCACCGACCAGGTTCGCGACATCGATCTGGTGCTGGATCCAATGGGGGGCGACCACGCCCAACGCTCGCTGAAGGTGCTCAAGCGTGGCGGCGTGCTGGTGTCACTGCTCGATGTCAGCGACGACACAAGGGCGCACGCCAGTGCGCGCGATATTCGGGTCGAGCGTATGTCGGTCTTCCCCGACAGGGAGGGCCTGCTGGAACTGGCTCGGTTGATCGATGCCAACAAGATCACCGTCCATGTGGCGAAGAGCTTCCCACTGGACCAGGCGGGGGCCGCTCACGCCTTCCTTGCCACCAAGCCGATCGGCAAGGTTGTGCTGTCGCTCTGAGCGGAACGGTGACCGTGAAAAACAGAAGGGCGCGGAGTTAGCCGCGCCCTTCATCTAAATTCGCAATGGTCAGTGCCGGTATTGCTGGATGCGTGTCGTGCGCAGCCCGGCAAGGCCGTATTCGTCGATCGACGCCTGCCAGGACAGGAATTCCTCGGTGGTGAGCTTGTAGCGTTGGCATGCCTCGTCCAGGCTCAAAAGCCCGCCGCGCACGGCCGCAACCACTTCCGCCTTACGCCGGATAACCCAGCGACGTGTATTGGTCGGCGGCAGATCGGCAATCGTAAGAGGGCTGCCGTCAGGCCCGATAACATATTTGACTCTCGGTCTAACCAGATCGGTCATCGTACTCTCTACAAAAAACTCAAAGACCCAATCCCCGCCACGTTACCGCCACAGCTTTAAAAATTGCCTAAGCAGACCCTAATGACTAGGTAAGGATCATGAACGCCGCGTTAGTCTTTTCGCCGGCATTTGAAACATCTGCCCGCAAACCCTGATTTGCCGGGGGAAAATGCATCCCTTGGCGAAGATCGGCCACAAACGGTGAATCGCCCTGCACGCTGGCGCGCCGGTAAAGCTTGACCTATATTCTCGACATTGGCATTGAGGCGCCGCGCAGAACGAAAGCATCATGAACAGTCTCGATCTTCCCGGACGTCCCGAAAACACCCGCATCGTCGTCGCCATGTCCGGCGGTGTCGATTCATCGGTCGTCGCCGGCCTGCTGAAACGCGAGGGCTACGACGTCGTCGGCGTCACCTTGCAGCTCTACGACCACGGCGCGGCGACGCACCGGGCCGGCTCATGCTGCGCGGGGCAGGACATCGACGATGCCCGCCGTGTCTCCGAGACGCTCGGCATCCCCCATTATGTGCTCGACTACGAGGAACGCTTCCGCAAGGCGGTCATCGATCCCTTCGCCGAGAGCTACGTCGCCGGCGAGACGCCGATCCCGTGCGTTTCCTGCAACCAGACGGTGAAGTTCGCCGACCTCCTGGCCACCGCCAAGGAGCTCGGCGCCGACGCGCTGGCCACCGGCCACTACATCCGTTCCGGCGCCAATGGCGCCCAGCGCGCGCTCTACCGTCCGGTCGACGCCGACCGTGACCAGAGCTACTTCCTGTTCGCCACCACGCAGGCGCAGATCGACTATCTGCGCTTTCCCCTCGGCGGCCTGTCGAAGCCTCAGGTTCGCGCCATCGCCGAGGAGATGGGGCTGGCGGTTGCCGCCAAGCAGGACAGCCAGGACATCTGCTTCGTGCCGCAGGGCAAGTATTCCGACATCATCGCCAAGCTGAAGCCAACTGCGGCCAATCCGGGCGACATCGTCCACATCGACGGCCGCGTGCTCGGCCGCCATGAGGGCATCCTGCGCTACACGATCGGCCAGCGCCGCGGCATCGGCATCGCTTCCGGCGAGCCGCTTTACGTCGTCCATCTCGATGCCGACCGGGCTCGCGTCGTGGTTGGCCCGCGCGAGGCGCTGGAGACGCACAAGATCTATCTCCGCAATATGAACTGGCTGGGCGACGGACCGCTCACAGACGTCCCTGCCGGCGGCCTGGAACTGTTCGCCAAGGTCCGCTCGACGCGGCCGCCGCGCCCGGCCGTGCTGCATCATCGTGCCGGTGCCACATGGGTGGAACTGGTAGACGGCGAGTCCGGCATCGCGCCGGGCCAGGCCTGCGTGCTCTACTCCGATGACGGCAACGAGGCCCGCGTGTTCGGCGGCGGCTTCATCGAGCGATCGGAGCGTGGCGCCGAGGCCGAGGCCATGCTGACCCGGCTTGCCGCCCGGCCGGACCAGATTCCCGCGGAATAAGATTCCCGCGGAATAAGATTCTTGCCGAATAAGTTTCCTGCCGAATAATCCGCGCTTCAGGAATTCGACTTGGTGTGGGTGACCGTGCCGGCGGTCAGGATGCGCAGCACCCTGATCGCTTCCTCGCCGCTGGTACGCGGTTCGGCACGCGTCTCGATGCACTGGATGAAATGCTCCAGCTCGCGCGTCAGCGGCATGCCCTGGGCAACCGCGACATAGGACGGCTCATTGGTGGTGAAGGCCCATTGGCCGCTGTCCTGCCACACCGCGTGGCGGTAGACGGCCAGCTTGCGTTCCCATGGCTCGACGTCGTCGAACACCGCCATTGCCTTGGTGCCGACCACGGTCAGCCGCCGCTCGCGATAGGGATTGAGACGCGAGGTGAAGAGATGGCTGCGCAGGCCGTTGGGGAAGCGCATGTGCAGATGCGCGAAGTCGCTGAGATTGTCGAGCAGGGCGGCCCCCTCGCCGCGCACCTCGATCGGCTCTGTGCCGGTGATCGCCAGGATCATCGACAGATCGTGCGGCGCCAGGTCCCACAGCGCGTCGTTCTCTGTGTGGAACTTGCCGAGGCCGAGCCGGTGAGAGTGGATGTAGCGGACCTCCCCGAGTTCGCCCTTGTCGATCAGCCCCTTCAGCGTCTCGAAGGCGGGGTGGAACCGCAGGACATGGCCGACCATGAAGACGCGGCCATTGTCCTTGGCCGCCTGCACCGCACGCTCGGCATCCGCCACCGTCAGCGCGATCGGCTTTTCCACCAGCACGTCCTTGCCGTTCTCGACGGCACGTACCGCAAGGTCGGCATGGAACTGCGGCGGCAGCGCCATGACGATGGCGTCGATATCGTCACGGACGAACAGCTGGTCCGGCTCGATCGCCAGGCAGTCCTGCTCGCTGGCAAAGCCTTCCGCGCGGGCCCGGTTGGTATCGGAGACCGCGTGCAGCGCGCCGAGCGCCTTGAGAGTGCGGATGTGGTTGCTGCCCCAGTATCCGCAACCGAGGACTGCTATGCGCGGCTTCATCTGTTTCAAACTCTAAAAACTCGTGGCCGAGACATAGCGACGTGCCCCTTCGAACTCAACCCCGGCGGCGACAACCAAATGTCGCCGCGGCAAAGCTTTTCGATAATGACGATAAGCCGGCAAGCCGGTTGCTTCGAAGCTTGACAGGCTCACCTTCCCAACCTTATATCCGCGCGACCTTGGCGAACGCCCCCGACATGCCCTTCGATTTGAGGCGGATTTCGGGCCTTTCGCCGCCCTGGCGGGGTAGCTCAGTTGGTTAGAGCACGGGAATCATAATCCTGGGGTCGGGGGTTCAAGTCCCTCTCCCGCTACCAAAATCCAGTTAAACCATGGAAATGGCTAAAAATTTATACGCGTTGGTAGCGCTTCCGGTTGAAATTGTTCAATAATTTCAATGCGGCGCCATCGTGTTCCTCGCCCCGGTAGAGACGAGAAAGAGTAACGCGTTCCTCGCTTGGACGAGGATTAATCCGATTGCATCGCTCGGACCTCGACCTATGCAAGCCATTCCGCATGCCATCTCAAATGGTCGTCCATGAATGTCGAAATGAAGAAATACGAATGGTCGTATCCGTCCTGCATGCGCAACGTCAGCGGAATGCCGGCTTTGGCGCAGGCCGCCTCCAAAAGCCAGGGTCTCAGCCCGTCATTCAGGAACCCGTCCGATGTTCCCTGATCGACGAGAAATTCCGGGAAGCGGCGCCCGTCTTCAACAAGCGAAGTAGCGTCGTAGGCCCGCCACGAGGCCTCATCCGTGCCGAGATATTTTTCGAAAGCCGGCCTTGACCAGCCGGCAGCGCTTGGCTGCACGATCGGCGCAAATGCCGAGCAACTCCTGAACCGCTGCGGGTTTTTCAAAGCAATCGTCAGCGCGCCGTGTCCGCCCATCGAATGGCCCGTTATGGCTTGGCGCGACATGTCTGCCGGAAAATTAGCGGCGATCAGCGTGGGTAGTTCCTCGACGAGGTAGGAATACATCCGGTAGTTCTTCGCATAAGGCTCCTGCGTTGCATCAAGATAAAAGCCGGCGCCGCCGCCAAACTGCCAATTGTCCTTGTCATCAGGGATGTCGGCGCCGCGCGGACTGGTGTCTGGACAGACGACGATCAGGCCAAGTTCGGCGGCCATGCGCCTGTATTCGCCTTTGTCCATGACATTTTGATGGGTGCAGGTCAGTCCCGACAAATACCACACCACGGGGCAAGGCGTTTCCCGGGCCTGTGGAGGCACGAAAACGGCAAACGTCATGTCGCAGCAGCAACTCGTCGACAGGTGCGAATAGATGCCCTGCACTCCGCCATGGGATTTTGCCTGGGAGATGGTCTTCATGGGTTCCGGCATATTCCCTCTCCACGGATTTCAAACGCCAATGGGCCGGTGTCTACGGCATCGACCATGATCGCGGCAACCCGGGCGGATCAGGTGGGGTCGAACCGACCGGCGGCGCGGACATCCGGAATGTCAGTCGCGCCGCCGGCCTAACGCCCGATGTCGGGGAGGCACGGTATTTTGGGAACACAGAGCCTTCGACGCGAGCGTGTCGTGTGAGCCGGTCAGTAAACCACGACGCTGCGAATGCTCTCCCCGGCATGCATGAGATCGAAACCCTTGTTGATGTCCTCGAGCTTGAGCGTGTGGGTGATCATCGGGTCGATCTGGATCTTGCCGTCCATGTACCAGTCGACGATCTTCGGCACATCGGTGCGGCCGCGCGCGCCGCCGAAGGCGGTGCCCATCCAGGTGCGGCCGGTGACCAGCTGGAACGGCCTGGTCGAGATCTCCTGGCCGGCGCCGGCCACGCCGATGACCACCGACTTGCCCCAGCCGCGATGCGAGGCTTCCAGCGCCTGACGCATCACCTTGGTGCTGCCGGTGCAGTCGAATGTGTAGTCGGCGCCGCCGATCTGGTCGGCGCCACGCTTGGTCATGTTGACGAGGTAGGGCACGACATCGCCGTCGATCTCCTTCGGATTGACGAAATGCGTCATGCCGAAGCGCTCGCCCCACTCCTTCTTGTCGTTGTTCAAATCGACGCCGATGATCATGCCGGCGCCGGCAAGTTTCAGGCCCTGGATGACATTGAGGCCGATGCCGCCGAGGCCGAAGACGACCGCGGTGGCGCCGATCTCGACCTTGGCGGTGTTGATCACGGCACCGATGCCGGTGGTGACGCCGCAGCCGATGTAGCAGATCTTGTCGAAGGGCGCGTCCGGATTGACCTTGGCCAGTGCGATCTCGGGCAGCACGGTGAAGTTCGAGAAGGTCGAGCAGCCCATATAGTGAAAGATCTTGTCCTTGCCGATCGAGAAGCGCGACGAACCATCGGGCATCAGGCCCTGGCCCTGCGTGGCGCGGATCGCCGTGCAGAGGTTCGTCTTTCTCGACAGGCAGGAGGGGCACTGGCGGCATTCCGGCGTATAGAGCGGGATGACGTGGTCGCCCTTCTTGAGCGAGGTGACACCCTTGCCGACATCGACGACGACGCCGGCACCCTCATGGCCGAGGATGGCCGGAAACAGACCTTCCGGATCGGCGCCCGACAGTGTGAATTCGTCGGTGTGGCAAATGCCTGTCGCCTTGATCTCGACCAGCACTTCGCCCTCGCGCGGGCCCTCGAGGTCGACCTCCATGATCTCCAGCGGCTTTCCGGCGGCAACAGCGACAGCGGCGCGGGTTTTCATCAGGCGTCCTCCAATGCGAATTTTTTTCCAAGGTTTCAGGTTTTGCCGACACGATCAACTGGCAGCTGGCTCCCCGACTGGGCCACAGCGATGAATTGGAATCGCAAGTCGATTGAAAGGCAGTGAATTGCATGGTCGGCTTGACCCTGCAAGCACAGGCCATAAAAGGAACGGCCGACCCGAGGGATGACATTTCGCATGTTCACCAAGATCCTGATCGCCAATCGCGGCGAAATTGCCTGCCGCGTCATCAAGACGGCGCGCAAGATGGGCATTGCCACCGTCGCGGTCTATTCCGATGCCGATCGCGACGCCGTGCATGTCGAGATGGCCGACGAGGCGGTGCATATCGGGCCTTCGCCAGCCGCGCTGAGCTATCTCGTCCCTGAAAAGATCATCGCCGCGTGCAAGGAGACGGGAGCCCAGGCCGTGCACCCCGGCTACGGATTCCTGTCCGAGCGGGCGGCCTTCTGTGAGGCGCTGGAAGCGGAAGGCATCATTTTCATCGGCCCGAAGCCCAAGGCGATCAAGGCGATGGGTGACAAGATCGAATCGAAGAAGTTCGCCAACGCCGCCAAGGTTTCCACCGTGCCCGGCTGGCTCGGCGTCATCGAGAATGCCGATCATGCCGAAAAGATCGCCGGCGAAATCGGTTATCCCGTGATGATCAAGGCTTCGGCCGGCGGCGGCGGCAAGGGCATGCGCATCGCCTGGAGCGAAGCCGAAGTGCGCGATGGCTTCGACCGCGCGCGCTCGGAAGCCAAGAGTTCGTTCGGCGACGATCGTCTCTTCATCGAGAAATTCGTCGTCGATCCGCGCCACATCGAAATCCAGGTGCTGGCCGACGCGCATGGCAACGCGCTCTATCTCGGCGAGCGCGAATGCTCGATCCAGCGACGCAACCAGAAGGTCGCCGAAGAGGCGCCGTCGCCATTCCTGGACGCCGCGACACGCAAGGCCATGGGCGAGCAGTCTGTGGCGCTGGCCAAGGCCGTCGACTACCAGAGCGCCGGCACGGTCGAATTCATCGTCGACAAGGACAAGAACTTCTATTTCCTTGAAATGAATACACGATTGCAGGTCGAGCACCCGGTGACGGAGCTCATCACCGGCATCGATCTGGTCGAGCAGATGATCCGCGTCGCCGCCGGCGAAAAGCTTGGCCTGAAGCAAAGCGACATCGAGCTGAACGGCTGGGCGGTGGAAAGCCGGCTCTATGCCGAAGACCCTTACCGCAATTTCCTGCCTTCGATCGGCCGGCTGACCCGCTACCGGCCGCCGGAGGAAGGACAATTCGGCGATGTCGTCATCCGCAACGACACCGGCGTCACCGAAGGCTCCGAAATCTCGATGTTCTACGATCCGATGCTCGCCAAGCTGTGCACCTGGGCGCCGACGCGTCTGGAAGCCATCGATGCCATGTCGGAAGCGCTCGACAGCTTCGTCGTCGACGGAATCGAGCACAACATTCCGTTCCTGGCTGCCTTGATGCAGCATCAGCGTTGGCGGGAAGGGCGGATATCGACCGCTTTCATATCGGAGGAATATCCCGACGGTTTCGCGCCGGTCGTGCCGAACGACGACGAGAAAGCGGTGCTGGCGTCGATCGCGACCGCAGTGGAACTGCTGCGACGTGATCGGCTTGACCGGCTGGGCGGGCGCCTGGCGCCGCATTCGGGAGCGCTGAAGCGCGACTGGGTCGTGAAGATCGATGATGACTATCTGTCGGCGTCCATCATCGAGGGCATGATTTCCATTCCGATGGAAGTCGATCTGTCGATCGCGGGCGGCAAGGCGCTGACCGTTGCATCCGGCTGGCGGCCGGGCGATCTGGTCTGGCGCGGTACGGTCGGCAAGCGCAAGGTTACGGCTCAGGTCAGGCCGGTCGCCAATGGCTTTCGCATCGCCTGGAAAGGCATGTCGGTGACCGCGCGCGCCATGCTGCCGCGCACCGCCGAACTGGAAAGGCTGATGCCCGAAAAGGTGGCGCCGGACACGTCGAAGCTGCTGCTTTGCCCGATGCCTGGCCTTGTCGTGTCGATTGCCGTTGCCGAAGGCCAGGAGGTCAAGGCAGGCGAGACATTGGCGGTGGTCGAAGCGATGAAGATGGAAAACGTGCTGCGTGCCGAACGCGACCTTGTCGTCTCCAAACTCAACGCCAAGCCTGGCGACAGCCTGGCTGTCGACGCTGTGATCATGGAGTTTGCTTAGGGCTAGCCGGGCAGGCAGCCTGTGATCAGCAGTGGTTTGTGCTGGACTGGCATCGCGCGGTCCCGGACAATACATCTCCATCGACTCAAGGACCTTCACGCAGCACCATGGCCGACGAAAAACTCCCCCGCGATCCCTTGAAGCGAGAAGCGGCGATTGCTGCGGCGCGGCCGGAGGCCCCGGCGCGGCCCTTCGTCCATTTGCTCGTGCATTCGGCCTATTCGCTGCTGGAAGGCGCCTTGCAGATCGGCAAGGTGGTGGCTCATGCGGTCAAGGACGAAGCCCCGGCCATCGCCGTTACCGACACCAACAACCTGTTTGGCGCGCTCGAATTCGCGCAGAAGGCGGTGAAGGACGGCATCCAGCCGATCATCGGCTGCCAGACGGCGCTCGCCTTTTCCGGCGAAAACAGCGATGGCCAGCGCGACCGCCGACGGCAAGGTCCCGATATGCGGCCGGTCGTTCTGCTTGCCGCGACCGAGGCGGGCTATTCCAATCTGGTCAGGCTGGTCAGCCGCGTCTACCTCGAAACGCCGCCGGGCGAAGCCGTGCACCTGACCACGGAAATGATGGAAGGCTATTGTGACGGGTTGATCTGCCTCAGCGGCGGACCGCGCGGACCGATCGGCACCGCGCTCAAGGAAGATCGCCGCGATCTGGCCGAAGCCCGGCTTCTGACTCTCAAGGAGATGTTCGGCGACCGGCTCTATGTCGAGCTTGATCGGGTTTCCGGTTATGATCGCGTGATCGAAAAATCCTCGATCGATCTGGCCTATGCCCATGAACTGCCGCTGGTCGCCACCAACGAGGCGTTCTTTTCCTCTCGCGACGACTATGACGCACATGACGCGCTGATTGCCATTGCCGAGGGATCGGTCGTTGCCGCCGACAACCGCCGCCGGCTGTCGCCCGACAATTTCCTGCGCAGCCAGGCCGATATGGCAAGGCTCTTTGCCGACCTGCCGGAGGCGATCGACAACACTGTCGAGATCGCGCTGCGCTGCTCCTATTACCCGAAGAACCGCAATCCGATCCTGCCGCGCTTCACCGGCGGCGATGTCGCCGACAATGACGCCGCCGTGCAGGCGGAAGCCGACGAACTGGCCCGCCAGGCCCATGAGGGGCTCGACGCGCGCCTTGCCATGCATGGCCCGACCGCGGGCTATACGGTCGAGCAATACCGCGAGCGGTTGAACTTCGAGCTTGGCATCATCACCAAGATGAAGTTTCCCGGCTACTTCCTGATCGTTGCCGACTTCATCAAATGGGCCAAGGCGCAAGGCATTCCGGTCGGGCCTGGCCGCGGTTCGGGCGCAGGCTCGCTGGTCGCCTATTCGACCACCATCACCGACATTGATCCGCTGCGCTTCTCGCTGCTGTTCGAGCGCTTCCTCAATCCCGACCGCGTGTCGATGCCCGACTTCGACATCGACTTCTGCCAGGATCGGCGCGAGGAGGTCATCCGCTACGTCCAGCAGAAATACGGCCGCGACCAGGTCGGCCAGATCATCACCTTCGGTACGCTGCAGGCGCGCGCCGTGCTGCGCGACGTCGGCCGCGTCCTGCAAATGCCCTATGGCCAGGTCGACAAGCTCTCCAAGATGGTGCCGCAGAACCCGGCCAATCCGGTCAAGCTCGCCGACGCCATCGCCAACGAGCCGCGCTTTGCCGAAGAGGCCGAGAGGGAGCCGATCGTTCAGACGCTGCTCGACATGGCGCAGAAGCTGGAAGGCCTCTACCGCCATGCCTCGACGCACGCCGCCGGCATCGTCATCGGCGACCGGCCGCTCTCGGAGCTGGTGCCGATGTACCGCGATCCGCGCTCGGACATGCCCGTCACCCAGTTCAACATGAAATATGTCGAGCAGGCCGGACTGGTGAAGTTCGACTTCCTCGGCCTGAAGACGCTGACCGTGCTGGAGACGGCGGTGAAGCTGATCCGCCGGCGCGGCATCGAGATCGACCTGGCAACCATCCCGCTCGACGATCCCGAGACCTACGCCATGCTGTCGCGCGGCGAAGTGGTCGGCGTGTTCCAGGTGGAAAGTGCCGGCATGCGCAAGGCGCTGATCGGCATGCGGCCCGACTGCATCGAGGACATCATCGCGCTGGTCGCACTGTATCGACCCGGCCCGATGGAAAACATCCCGACCTACAACGCCCGCAAGCATGGCGAGGAGGAGATGGCCTCGATCCATCCCAAGATCGACCATCTGGTGAAGGAGACGCAAGGCGTCATCGTCTACCAGGAACAGGTGATGCAGATCGCGCAGGAGCTGTCGGGCTACTCGCTCGGCGAAGCCGATCTGCTGCGCCGCGCCATGGGCAAGAAGATTCGCGCCGAGATGGACAAGCAGCGCGAGCGCTTCGTCTCCGGCGCGGTCGAGCGTGGCGTCGGCAAGCCGCAAGCCGACTTCATTTTCGACCTGCTGGCCAAGTTCGCTGACTATGGTTTCAACAAATCGCACGCCGCCGCCTATGCGGTGGTTTCATACCAGACCGCCTATCTCAAGGCGCATTATCCGGTCGAGTTCCTGGCGGCGTCGATGACGCTCGACATGGGCAACACCGACAAGCTCGCCGATTTCCGCCAGGACGCGCTGCGCCTCGGCATCGAGGTTCTGGCGCCGTCGGTGACATCGAGCTTTCGCCCCTTCGAGGTCGGTGAGAACCGCATCTATTATTCGCTGGCAGCGCTCAAGGGCG
This sequence comes from Mesorhizobium sp. Primo-A, assembly GCF_003997175.1. Lineage (NCBI taxonomy): Bacteria > Pseudomonadati > Pseudomonadota > Alphaproteobacteria > Hyphomicrobiales > Phyllobacteriaceae > Mesorhizobium > Mesorhizobium sp. Primo-A. Next base: position 387,235 of record NZ_RZTG01000003.1, on the reverse strand, counting down.
TCGGCGACGCGGCGGTCGAGCACATCGTTGCCCAGCGTGGCGAAAAGCCGTTCAAGAACCTCGCCGATTTCTGCGAGCGGGTCGATCCCAAGATCGTCGGCAAGCGCGTCTTCGAAAGCCTGATCATGGCCGGCGCGCTCGACTGCTTCGGCCACGACCGCGCGTCGATGATGGCGGGCGTGGAACGCATGATGGGGCTGGCGTCGCTGGCGCAGCAGAACGCGGTTTCCGGACAGCACGACATCTTCGGCGCCTCGCTCGGCGCCCAGTCGCAGGCACTCAATCTGCCGGCGACAGAGCCGTGGCTCGCCGCCGACCGGCTGCACCGTGAATTCCAGGTGGTCGGCTTTTACCTCTCGGCCCACCCGCTCGACGAGTACAAGGCGGCCCTGCAGAAGATGCGGGTGCAAACGTGGGCCGAGTTCTCGGCGGCCGTCAAACGCGGTGCCGCCGCCGGCCGCCTGGCCGGCACGGTGACATCCAAGCAGGAACGCAAGACGCGCACCGGCAACAAGATGGGCGTCATCGCCTTTTCGGATACGTCAGGCCAGTACGAAGCCGTGCTGTTTTCGGAAGGACTGGCACAGTATCGCGACCTGCTCGAGGCCGGCCGCTCCGTCGTCATCACCGTTGCGGCCGAGGACAGGCCGGAAGGCGTCAATCTGCGCATCAACTCGGTGCAGTCGCTGGAGGATGAGGCAAGTCGCATCCAGAAGGCGCTGCGTATCTTCGTGCGCAACGCCACGCCGATCAACACGCTGGCCGGCCAACTGACCGTCAGGGGCGAAGGCCAGGTCAGTTTCGTGCTGATCAAGGAAGAAGGCGAGGGTGAAATCGAGATAGAGCTGCCGAACCGCTACCGTATCTCGCCGCAGATCGCCTCGGCGATGCGCGCGGTGCCGGGCGTGGTCGAAGTGGAATTGGTGTGACCCCCGCTCTTTTCGGGGCGCGGCAATCAGCCGGGCGGTCGCTGCGGCCAACGCCGGCGCAGTCAGCATGAAGCCGGCGCAGAGGAATGGGTCGCAGGCGGTTTCAGCCTTGGCGCGGCTGCGTGACCGGCTGCGCAGGCTTTATCATGGGCGCACGCCGGCCGCTTTCCGGTTCCAACTGGTGGCCGTCGTCATCGACCTCGCCATCATCGCCTTCTTCATCGCGACGCCGGTTCTCCAGGACAAGCCGTCCTTCCTCTGGCTCGACTATTCGGCGGCCGCGCTGGTTGCCGCGGACCTCGCTGCCCGCCTGCTTGCCTCCAAGAACATGCTGCGGCTGATGAAGCAGCCGACCTCGTGGGTCGATGTCTTCATCCTCTTGACGCTGCTGATGCCAACGGCGTTCGCCAATCTCGCCTTCCTGCGCATCCTGCGGCTGTGGTCGCTGTCGCGCAGCGGTTCGCTCTGGCGGCATTTCGAGATGCGAGGACTGCGGCCGTGGCGAGAGGCCAGCCACGCGGTCATCAACCTTTTGACCTTCCTGTTCGTCATCACCGGCTTCGTCTACACGTTCTTCTTTCGCACTGGCGCCGGCCTGGAAAACTATATCGACGCGCTTTATTTCACTGTCGCCACGGTGACGACGACCGGCTTCGGCGACATCGTGCTGCCGGGCATGGCCGGCAAGCTGACGGCAATCGTCACCATGATCATCGGCATATCGCTGTTTGTCAGACTGGCTCAGGCGATCTTCCGGCCAGCCAAGGTGTTGTTTCCCTGTCCGCAGTGCGGCTTGCGGCGGCACGAGCCGGACGCCGTGCATTGCAAGGCCTGCGGCCATCTTCTCAACATACCCGACGAAGGGAACTGACGGCCGGCGGGACTACGACGCCGCCACTTCGGCCGGCTTTATCTGCCTGCGCTGCAGATTGAGCAGATTGCCCATCAGGATCAGCAGCGCGCCGCCGGCGGTGAAGGCGTCGATCTGCTCGCTATAGAGCAGCCAGCCGATCAGTGCCGATAGCGGCACGCGTAGAAAATCCATCGGCGAGACGATGGTCGCGTCGGCATAGCCAAGCGCTCGGGCCATACAGAAATGCGACGACATGCCGGTGAAGGCGATCAGCACGATCCATGGCCATAGCTCCAGTGGCGGGTTGCGCCACGTATAGAGCGCCGGGATGAGACCGACCACCGACTGGACAATCAGCATCCAGCAGATGATGCGTACGACGCTGTCTGTCCGGGTCAGCGACTTGACGGTGACCACCGAGATGCCGAAGCAGGCCGCGGCGCCCAGCACGACGAGATGTCCAGGATCGACCGAGCCGACACCGGGGCGCACGATGATCACCACGCCGATCAGCCCCAGCGCGATCGCTGCCAACTTGGGCCGGTTCAGCCTTTCGCCCAGAAAGATCACCGCCAGGATAGCTGTCCAGATCGGAGTGGTGAATTCGATCGAGATCAACACGGCCAGCGGAATCAAGGTGAGGGCGTAGAGCCATGCCGCCTGGCCCGTGTAATGGATGACGTTGCGGGCGATATGGGCAACCGGGCGCTGCGTGCGCATGGCTTGAAAGCCGCCACTCATCATCACCAGCGGCAGCAGGATGAAGAAGCCGATCACGGAGCGCAACTCCAGCACTTGGAAGACGTTGAGCTCCGCTGTCGTGGCCCGGCCGGCGACCGTCATGCCAAGGAACGAGGCGATAGACAGCGCCATCCAGAACGCGGCCTTGGGGATCGAGGGGGTGGGTGCCATTCGCGCTATGTCGCAGGCCAGCACCTCTGCCGCAACCGCTAGCCAAGGCATTCTTCTGGGCCAGTCGCGACTGGCTCGATGTTGTAAAACAGTCATGTGGCGGACGGAACCTGAAATGGTAGGTGGCGTTGAGTCCCGATGGTCAGCCGTGCTCGTGGATCGCCCCGCCTTTTTTCGAAAACGACAAGGAGAGCTTCGATGAGATCCTTCGCGCAATTCGCGCTTACCGGCGGTCTATTGGTTGCGGCAGGCGCAGCACATGCCGACGAGACCCAATTTCTTCAGTCGTTCAAGGGCAATTTCGCCGGCAAGGGCACTGTCCAGGTAACCACGGATGCTCCGAACGTCAGCGTATCGTGCAGCTTCAAGTCGAATGCGACCTCAACCTCGCTATCGCTGGATGGAAATTGCCGCGGTCTCATTGTGGTGTCGCGGGCCATCAGCGCCAATCTGAAAGTTACAGGTGCCAAATACAGCGGCACCTATGTCGGCTCTCGCACGGGACCGGCGCAACTCAACGGCAGCCGTTCGGGCAATGCGATCAACCTGGGCATTCGCTGGGCCAAGGAGGTCAATGGCGACCGAAGGGCGCAGATGAAGGTCGAGAAACGCGGCGAGAACGGCATGCGGCTGACCGTCATCGACACCGACCCGAAAACCGGCAAGAGCGTGGTGACGAGCAGGATAGACTTGCAGCGCACCTAATCCTCGAGCGGCTCCGGCGGATGGGCATCGCGGCCCTTGCCGAATGTGTAGCCGGTTTCCACCGCCTTGCGGCCGAACTTGTCGCGCAAGGCATCGATGGCGCCCTCGGCCATGGCGCGCTTGCGCGACTGGATGTCGACCAGATCGGGCGGGTCGGCCTTGTCGTCGTCCGAGAGGTCGCTGACGCCGATGCCGAGCAGCCGATACTTCGTGCCGTCGGTTTCCTTGCGCAGAAGCTCCACCCCAGTCTGAAAGATGCGGTCGGCGAGCCGGGTCGGGTCGCCGAGCTGGCGATTGCGCGTGCGCAGCTTGAAATCCTGGCTCTTCAGTTTCAGCACCACGGTGCGCCCGGCAATGCCTGACTTTTTCAGCCGTGCCGAAACCTTTTCCGAAAGACCCCTGAGAACCGCGATCAGTTCCTCCAGCGACGCGATGTCGGTGTCGAAGGTGGTTTCGGCCGATACGCTCTTGGCGTCCTGATCGGGATCGACGCGGCGGACATCCTCGCCGCGCGAAAGGTGGTAGAGCCGGTCGCCCATCGTGCCATAGCGGCGCATGAGGTCGCCGCGATCCATCTGCTGCAGCTGGCCGATGGTGCGGATGCCGTCACGCTCCAGCGTTGCGTTGAACGCCTTGCCGACACCCCAGATCATGGTCACCGGCTGCGCCGCCAGGAAGCCGACCGCCTCGGCTTCGCCGATGACCGAGAAGCCGCGCGGTTTACGGAAGTCCGACGCTATCTTGGCGAGGAACTTGCAGTAGGACAGGCCGGCCGAAACGGTGATGCCGATCTCCTTCTCGACCGCCAGCGCAAAGCGCGCCAGCACCACAGCGGGTGGCAGGCCGTGCAGTCGTTCGGTGCCGGCGAGGTCGAGAAACGCCTCGTCGATCGACAGTGGCTCGACCAGCGGCGTCAGCGCCTGCATCATGGCGCGCACTTCGCGGCCGACGCGGACGTATTTTTCCATGTTGGGGCTGATGACCACCGCCTCCGGGCAGGCTTCGAGCGCCTTGAACATCGGCATGGCCGAGCGGACGCCCTGGATGCGGGCGATGTAGCAGGCGGTGGAGACCACGCCGCGCTTGCCGCCGCCGATGATCAACGGTTTGTCCTTGAGCGCCGGATTGTCGCGCTTTTCGATTGCCGCATAGAAGGCGTCGCAATCGATATGGGCCAGATGCAGCCGGTAAAGCTCGGGATGACGCGCAAGCCGGGGGCTGCCGCAGCGCTCGCAGCGGCGCGTCTGGCTGCGCTGAAGCATCAGGCAGTCGCGGCAAAAACCGTGATCGGGATTGTTGACAGGGGCCGCCATCGCTGCGAACATAAAGAGAACAGAGGCAATGGTACGACAGTGCAAGGCCAGCGACAAGGCTGGCCTGGGGAGAACGCATGAGCACGACCATAGCGCCGCTTGCGCCCGAGCTTTGGGCTGAATTCGAGGACCTCTTCGGCAAGCAAGGTGCCTGCTACGGCTGCTGGTGCACGCACTTCCGGCTGGCGCCGGCGATGCGTCGCGAGAGCAGCCGGGAACGCAACAAGGACCACATCAAGGCGCGCATCGAGGCCGGCCCGCCGCCGGGCCTGCTGGCATTCGAGGACGGTCAGGCGGTTGGCTGGATGCAGATCGGACCGCGCGCCGACGTGCCCGAATGGAACAACCAGGGCAGGGGGTCGGCACCGGTCGATCCTGCCGACGCCACGGATCCGGCCGTCTGGGCGATCTCCTGCTTTTTCATCCGCGGCAAGGCGCGCGGCAGGGGCATCACGCATCGCCTCGTCGAAGGCGGCATCGATTTTGCCCGCCAGAACGGTGCACGGCTGCTCGAGGCTTGTCCGATAGATCTGTCTCGCGATTCGCGTTCGATCGGCCTGTTCGTCGGCTCGTCGCGGGTCTTCGAGAAGGCTGGTTTCGAGAGGCTGTTGGAACGCAAGGCCGGTCGGCCGCTGATGCGGCTGGTGCTTTGATCGAGATTGCCTGCCCGGATGCCGTTGTCGATCTCACCTTGCGGTTGCAGCGGTAATTTCATACCAGACGGACAAAGCCTTTCTTCTCGGTCAAACGGAGAATTCGCGTGAACCGTGCCCTGCCATTCGTGTTCCTTCTTGCGTTGAGTGCCCCTGCTCTCAGTCAGACCGTCGACAGTCAGGGTGCGAAGCAATTGTCCGACGACTTGTCCCGCTATGTCGGCAAGCAGGCGATCGACAAAGGCATTTTGAAGGTTTCGCTGGAAGGTGGTGCTTACAAGATCCTGTTCGATTTCAAGGCACTTGCCGCATCATTTCCGGACCAGAAACTGCTGAAGTTCGACTTCGCGCCCTATGCCCTGATGGTCAAGCCGCGCAGCGACGGATCCTGGGATGTCTCGATGGATTTCTCCCAGAGCGCCTCCTTCGAGTTCAACGGACCCGAAGGCCTGCAAAGCACTCAGTTTTCGATCAAGGACGGCAAGGGCTCGGGCGTCTACGATCCAAATCTGGCGGCCTTCACCAGCGGCACCAGTTCGATGGCCGGCATGACGATGGCGTCGAAGGATGCCAAGCAGCACATGGAGGCCAGCGCCGGCGCTGGCATCGCGACCGTTGCCGCGACCAAGTCGGCGACCGGGGGCGTCGATTTCACAACCTCGCAGAAGGTGTCGAGTTTTGTCGAAGCGATCAATTTCGATGACCCCGAGAGCGGGCTGAAATTCCCGGTCACCGTCAGGTCGCCGGAATTGTCGGTCGAAGCCAGCGGCAAGGGCGTGCAGACCAAGCCATTGCTCGATCTCCTGGCATTTGCTGTGGCCAACGAGGACGAGGCGACGCTGAAGGCCAACCAGGCGCAGCTCAAATCGCTTTTGTTCGCCGCCTTACCGCTTTGGCAGCGTATCGACGGGACCTATGGTTTCAAGGATTTCGCGGTGGAAAGCCCGGTCGGCAATTTCGGCGCCACCCAGCTCAGCACCGTGTTCGGCTCCGACGGCGTCGCCCAAAACGGCACGATCACCTACGGCATCAAGGCATCGGGACTGACCGTGCCGACCCAGCTTCTCCCGAGCTGGAGCGTGGGGTTGTTGCCCACCGATGTCGATTTGAACTTTGGCGGCGCCAATATCGATCTCGACAGCATGGCGAAGAAGGCGATCGAAGCCTTTGATCTCAATAAGAATCCGCCGCTGTCTGCCGAATTCGGCGAGCAGCTTAAGGCCGACTTCATGGCCAAGACGCCGAAGGTCGTGCTTGGCCACAGCACCGTGAAGAACAAGGATACGGAGATCGCCCTGGAAGGCGAGATGACATTCCCGGGCGAAAAGCCCGAAGGTAGCGTGACCGTCGATGTCGCCGGCTTCGACAAGCTTGTCGAAGGCCTGCAGGAAGCGGCAAAGTCGGAACCGGAGGTGGCCCAATACGTGCCAGTCGCTCTCATGGCGAAGGGCTTTGGCAAGACGCTGTCCGATGGACGGCTGGAATGGATCGTCAACGCCAAGGCCGACGGTTCGGTCACCGTCAATGGCGTCATGCTGAAGCCTGCCGATCCGGCCGTGGACGACAGCGTGGACGATGGTGACGGCGACGATGACAGCGGGGACGACAGCGGCGGCGCAGGTGCGAAACTGAACCCTTGAAGGCTGGAGTTTAGAGCCCCAGCGCGCTTGCGATCTTCGGCGCGGCTTCGTGCCAGTCCTGGACGACGACCACATCGTCCGTCACCGGGGGCAGGAATGCGCGCAGTGAATTGTCGGCCATCAGGTGGAACAGTTCGGCGTCGGCGACCGATTCCCGCACCGACGCCAGATTGTGCGGCTGATCGTCGACGAAGACCACCGGTCGGCCGGCCTTGCCGCGAAGCTTGGCCACTGCCGGTCCTTTGGCCATTTCAGTGGTCAGAAGCGGGTAGCTCAGTCCAAGCGCGTCGAGATGGACACGACGCACGGCACGGTGTTTGTGCGGCATGGCCGTCAGCAAGATGATTTCCGCGCGGTCGCCAAGCCCTGCCAGGGCCTCTGCCGCGCCGTCCGTAATGTTTTGCCAATCGGCTTGCGTGTCAAAGAAATCGCCCAGCAGTGCCGTGACTTCGGGCTGTTCGATCAGGCGGCCGCTGGCCGTCTCTGCGATGTTGCCGGTCAGCCGGAACGAGGCCAGCGTCAGGCCATAGCCACGCGTCTTGAGGAAATTCGGAAACGGGCGGATGAATTCGAGCACGACATCGTCGACATCGAGCACCAGCAACGGCCGGTTGTCGGCTGCCAGTTCTTCGATCTGGCGCGCTGTTTCTGGATCATCGCTCATATGGAATGCTCGTGATTGTCATCGCCCAGCGGCAGCGACCGCAGGGCCTTGCCGACAGCAGCCGGCGGGGTGCCGGTTTCCTCGGCAAAGCGCATCAGCGTCGGCTCGTGGGCGAGGATGAATTGCAGGACACCAGCCAGGAAACCCGGCTCACTGGCGGCTTTGCGGATCGAATGGACCTCTATGCCGGTGATAGCCAGAAAGCGCGGCAAAAGCTCCGGATCGGAGGCGACAAAGCCCAGGGCCTTCACGGCAATCGATTCCGCTTCTTCGCGCATTGACGCTGCGTTTGCCATCACTACCTTCGGTGTGTGGAATGAGTCTCTCCCGCAGTAATGGCAAGAGTTGCTTGCGGCAAGCCATTAGAGCGTGGCGCGCCCTTTGGACGCGCAGGCGACGAGGTAGAATTCGCGCTGTTTTCCAGCCGCGGATTTCCGTTTCGTCAATCATATTGCCGTAAAGTGAAGCAGGGTTTGGTGCGTTCAGATATGGGCGCATGACGGTCGCCTTCGAAGCGGAAGGGCGGCCGGGACGGGATATCGATGCCGAAGAAGGTTATGATCGTCGAGGACAATGAGCTCAACATGAAGCTCTTTCGGGACCTCATCGAGGCAAGCGGTTACGAGACCGTGCGCACCCGCAACGGTCTGGAAGCGCTCGATCTGGCACGCCAGCACCGGCCGGATCTCATCTTGATGGATATCCAGTTGCCTGAGGTGTCGGGGCTTGAAGTGACCAAATGGCTGAAGGAGGACGACGAACTGCACGTCATCCCCGTCATTGCCGTGACCGCCTTCGCCATGAAAGGCGACGAGGAACGTATCCGCCAGGGTGGCTGCGAGGCTTATATTTCGAAGCCGATCTCGGTGCCGCGTTTCATCGAAACCATCAAATCCTATCTGGGCGATGCGTGATGTGCCCCTTCAGCCGAGCCGGAGCGTTATGAAATGACTGCGCGGATCCTCGTCGTCGACGATATCCCTGCCAATGTGCGGCTGCTGGAAGTGCGGCTGCTGGCCGAATATTTCGAAGTGTTGACCGCCACCAACGGGCCGGATGCGATCGAGACCTGCGAGAACGGCAAGGTCGATGTCGTGCTGCTCGATGTGATGATGCCCGATATGGACGGCTTGGAGGTCTGTCGGCGGCTGAAGAGCGATCCGGCGACATCGCACATTCCGGTGGTGATGATCACCGCGCTGGACCAGGTTTCCGACCGCGTCCGCGGGCTTGAGGCTGGCGCCGACGACTTCCTGACCAAGCCGGTCAACGACCTGCAGCTGATGACGCGCGTCAAGAGCCTTGTTCGGCTGAAGTCGCTGACCGACGAGTTGCGGCTGCGCGCCTCGACGACGCGCAATATCGGCATCGAGGAGTTGCTCAGCCGCAATTTCGCATCCGAGGACACGACGCCGAAAGTGCTTTTGATCGACGAGCGCAAAACATCCGTCGAGCGCATCCAGAAGATGCTGCGTGATCGGGCCGACCTCGACGTCACACATGATCCGCATGCCGGTTTCTTCCAGGCCGCCGAGACATCCTATGAATGCGTGATGATCTCGACCGCGTTCGCCGATTTCGATCCGCTGAGGCTCTGTTCGCAGTTGCGCTCGCTCGATCGCACCCGCTTCGTGCCGATTATCCTGCTGGCGGAGGAGGGCGAGGAGGAACGCATCATTCGCGGCCTGGAACTCGGCATCAACGACTATCTCATGCGGCCGATCGACCAGCAGGAACTGACGGCACGGCTGCGCACGCAGGTGCGCCGTAAGCGCTACAACGACCAGCTACGGGCCAGCGTCACCCAGACAATCGAAATGGCGGTGACCGACGGTCTGACCGGGCTGCACAATCGCCGCTATCTGGACAGCCATCTGCAGACGCTGTTCGATCGCGCCGTGGCACGGCGCCGGCCGCTGTCGGTGATGATCACCGACCTCGATCGCTTCAAGGCGATCAACGACGCGCACGGTCATGATGGCGGCGACGAGGTGCTGCGGGAATTCGCACGGCGGCTGCGCAAGAATGTCAGGGGTATCGACCTTGCCTGCCGCTTTGGCGGCGAGGAGTTCGTCGTGGTGATGCCGGATACCGAGGGCGCGGTGGCCGAGAAGGTGGCCGAGCGCATTCGCGCCGAAATCGCCCAGGCGGCTTTCGCCATTGGCCAGGACGGCAAGGCGATCGAAGTCACGGTCAGCGTCGGCGTGTCGTCGGTGCTGAAGGGCGTGGACACGGTGGCGGCGCTCATGAAGCGTGCCGATCTCGCGCTCTACGAAGCCAAAAGCGGCGGCCGCAATCGGGTCGTCGCCAAGGCGGCGTAGTGACCCAGCCCCGATTATCCAGTCAACCCGACAGGGTTACCCGTTTACCTTAATCCAAGCGATTCGCGAGCCTTGGTTAAGAAACTGTTGATTTTTATAAGCTCTTGCGCGACTGTGCAGGCCAAGACGAAGCCGGCACGAGGATAGACCGCCGGCTCCGGTCCCTGGGAATACCCCATGATGCTCAGGTCCGCCGCATCTCCTGGGTCCGTGGGGTCGGCCGGCCGGCGCTGGCACATAGTGGCCTCCTCGTACCGCTGCCAAACGCCGACCGGCCCCCTTCTTTCCAATGAACATCAGAGCTCCGTGCCAAAGCACGGAAGACTCTGGGTTTTTGCGCCTGAAAATCTGGATATCGTTAGGGGAAATTGCCCCGAGCGCTTGTTCCGCGGCAACCAACAGGGGAAACAATACCGTTCCCTTCCATTTCATACATATGGCGCACAAGGGGCTTGCGGCAAGACCCGGCTCCTCCCGTAAAACCGACCCGAACCAAGGTGCGGAAAACGGGAGTGATGACAATGGTTTCAGATCATGCGGTGGTGATCGCCGGGGGTGGTCCGGCGGGATTGATGCTGGCGGGCGAACTGGCGCTAGCAGGCGTCGACGTTGCCATTGTCGAAAGGCGGCCGGATCAGAAACTTGCCGGCCTGCGCGCAGGTGGCCTCCATGCACGCACCATCGAGGTGCTCGACCAGCGCGGAATTGCTGATCGGTTCCTCTCGCAGGGCCAAGTGAGCCCGGCCGTAGGTTTTCACATGATCCGCCTGGACATCAGCGACTTCCCAACCCGGCACAATTACCTGTTGGCGCTGCGGCAGAACCACATCGAGCGCATCCTGGCCGACTGGGTCGGCGAGTTGAAGGTGCCGATCTATCGTGAACACGAGGTTGCGGGGTTTATCCAGGACGACAGCGGCGTCGACGTCGAACTGTCCACCGGTCACCGCCTGAGGGCCGCATATCTGGTCGGCTGCGACGGAGGCCGCAGCACCATTCGCAAGGCGGCCGGTATCGAGTTCACCGGATGGGATCCGACGATGAGCTGGATGATTGCCGAGGTCGAAATGTCGGAAGAACCGGCATGGGGCTTCCGCAGCAACGCCTCCGGAATTCATGCCCTGGGTAAGATCGAGGACGGCAAGAAGGTTGGCGTCGTGCTGACGGAGCCCCGCCTGGAGGCGCGCGGCGAACCGACGCTACGCGAGCTCAGCGAGGCGCTGGCCGCCATCTATGGCACCGATTTTGGGGTCCACAGCCCGACCTGGCTCTCCCGCTTCACCGACATGACGCGCCAGGCTGCCGCATATCGCGACAGACGCGTGCTGCTGGCCGGCGATGCCGCCCACGTCCATCCGCCGATGGGTGGACAGGGCCTCAACATCGGCGTGCAGGATGCGGTGAACCTTGGATGGAAGCTGGCCCAGGTCATCAAGGGGATATCGCCGGAAAGCCTTCTCGACAGCTATCACGCCGAGCGCCATCCGGTTGCCGCCCGCGTGTTGCGTAACACGATGGCGCAGGTCGCGCTTCGCCGCACGGATGACCGCAGCAAGGCCTTGGCCGACACCGTTGCCGAGTTGCTCGGCATGGATGAACCCCGCAAAAAGATCGCAGCCGAGATGTCCGGCCTGTGTGTCCACTACGACCTCGAAGAGGGGCACCCGCTGCTTGGGCGGCGAATGCCCGATCTCGATCTGACCACCGCCGGCGGACCGTTGCGGGTCTTCACCTTGCTGCACGACGCGCGGCCCGTGCTGCTCAACCTCGGTGAGCCCGGCAGACTGGACATCGCGCCCTGGGCAGAACGGGTTCGGCAGATCGACGCCGGTTACGCCGGTATCTGGGACCTGCCGGCTCTCGGGAGTGTCGTTGCGCCCGACGCGGTCTTGATCCGGCCCGATGGTTATGTGGCTTGGGCCGGGGCGGGAACCCAACGGGGCCTTGTGGGCGCGCTGACCACCTGGTTCGGGCCGCCTGCTGCCGCAGGTTAGCAGACGCGATCGCGCGACCGCCTTGAGAATATTGCGTCGCTTCCTCCGACAGTGCTCCTGACAGTTTGTTGACAGGAGTTTTCAACTGTGCAGAATTGGTTGGACCATTGGACCACTCGGAGGAAATGTGGACCAGAACAGCCTGCCACCCATTCAAATCACGGCGCGCGACGACGCCGTGTTGAAGGCGTTGGTGGGATTTGTTCGCGCCGAAGCCCTGCAGCTGGGCGACAGACTCCCAACCGAACGCATTCTCGCCGAGCGGCTGAAGGTCAGCCGCAACACCGTGCGCGAGGCTCTGACACGCTGGGAAGGGCTCGGCCTCGTCGAACGCCGGCAAGGCAGCGGCACCTATCTCAAGGCGGCTGTTTCGCCTGATATGCTGCACATGCCGCTGACACTGGCCGGCGGCAATGATTTCACCAGCCTGATGCAGACGCTGGAGATCCGCCGCGCGCTGGAGGCGGAGGCAGCAGCCCTTTGCGCCGAACGCGCCAGCCAAGCCGATATTGCCGAGATCGCACGCAAGCTCGACATCATGGAACAGGCGTTCCGCACGCGCGAGGGCATGTCGTCGGAAGAGGATTGGGAGTTCCACCAGGCGATCTACCGGGTCTCGGGCAATCCGCTGTTCGAGCAGATCATCGCCGCCATGCATGAGCTGTTTCACCGCTTCTGGGAGCATCCGCTCGGCGTGCGTGACTTCGGCCACGCCAGCTTTCCCTATCACCGGACCATCTACGAACGCATTGCTGCCCGCGATCCGCAGGGCGCTCGCGCCGAGGCGCTCAAGCTGATCGCCACCGTCGAGGACGACCTCAAGCGCGGCGCGGCCAAACTCAAACTCTCGAGCCAGACATGAACGAGCATCCATCAGGTTTCGATTACGACTATCTCACCGAAGCGGCCACGCTTTTGGCGCATGACGAACCGTTCCCCGGCGGTGCGGTGGTGCCGCCGATCTACCAGACCTCGCTGTTCACCTTCGCCAACTATGCCGAGATGGCCGATACCTTTGCCGGCAAACGAAGGCAGCCGATCTACTCGCGCGGCGACAATCCCACGGTGATGGAGTTCGAGGCGCGCGTGGCAGCGCTCGAGGGCGCAGAAGCCGCGCGCGGCTTTTCCAGTGGCATGGCGGCGATCAGCGCCACAGTGCTTGCGTTCGTCGGTGCGGGCGAGCGCATCGTGGCGGTGCGCAATTGCTATGGCGATGCCTACCGTTTGTTCGAGCGGCTGTTGCCGCGCCTCAACATCAAGGTCGACTATGTCGACGGCTCCGACCCGGATGCGGTCGCGGCGGCACTTCCCGGCGCCAAGCTGCTTTATCTGGAAAGCCCGACCTCGATGATGTTCGAGCTGCAGGACATCGCGCATCTGACACGGTTGGCCAAGGAACAGGGCATCGTCACCACGATCGACAATTCCTGGGCGACGCCGGTGTTCCAGAAGCCGATCACGCATGGCGTCGACCTGGTGCTGCATTCGGCCTCGAAATACCTTGGCGGCCACAGCGATACGGTCGCGGGCGTCGTGGCGGGTTCGGCTGCCCACATCAAGCACATCAACGAGCAGACCTATTCCTATCTCGGCGGCAAGCTGTCACCGTTCGAAGCGTGGCTTTTGCTGCGCGGCCTGCGCACGCTGCCGCTGCGCCTGCCGCACCACATGAAGAGCGGCCTGACCATCGCCGAACGGCTGAAGGCGCATGCCGCTGTCGAGCGGGTCAACCATCCCGTCTATTCGAACCACCCGGGCAAGGCGACGCTGGCCGGCTATGCCGGGCTGTTCTCCTTCGAGGTTACGGACGAGATTGACATCCCCGTCTTCGTCGACGCGCTGAAATATTTCCGCATCGGCGTCAGTTGGGGCGGGCATGAAAGCCTGGTCGTGCCGGCCAAGGCGTCGCTGGAGCAGACGCCGGGCCTGAATTCGATGGCGCGCTTCGGCGTCAGCCCCCGAACCATCCGCTTCAATGTCGGATTGGAGAGTGTCGAAGACCTGTGGGCGGATGTCGCCCAAGCCTTCGAAAAAGCCAGAAAATAACAAGCGGGTTCAAAATGGGAGTCTTGAACATGAAAAAACTGACCGTCATGCTTGCCACCGTTGCGGGACTGGCGATTTCCGCCGGAAATGCTGTGGCCGATTCGACCCTGAAAATGGTCGAAGTCATCACCAGCCCGCCACGCACCGAATTCCTGAAGAAGCAGATCGCCGAGTTCGAAACGGCCAATCCAGGCATCAAGGTCGAGCTGATCTCGCTGCCCTGGGGGCAGGCGTTCGAGAAATTCCTGACCATGGTGCAGGCCGGCGACACGCCCGACGTGGTCGAGATGCCGGAACGCTGGATGGGCCTCTATGCCAACAATGCCCAGCTCGAGGATCTCGGCCCGTATATGGCCAAATGGGACGACGCCAAGACGCTGGGCGACCGCGCCAAGCAGTTCGGCTCGACCGTCAACAACACCCAGTTCATGATCCCCTACGGCTACTATGTGAACGCGCTGTTCTGGAACAAGAAGCTGTTCAAGGAGGCAGGTCTGGACGGCCCGCCGGCCACGCTCGACGAGTTCGTCGCCGACTCCAAGAAAATCTCCGCCATTCCGGGCAAATACGGCTACTGCCTGCGCGGCGGGCCGGGTGCCTTCAACGGCATGCACATGTTCATGAACATCGCTCAGGGCAAGGGTGGCTACTTCAACGAGGACGGCACTTCGACGATCAACGAGGAGGGCTCGGTCAAGGGCCTGCAGATGCTGGCCGATATGTACAAGGACGGCCTGGCGCCGAAGGATGCGGTGAGCTGGGGTTTCAACGAAACGGTCACCGGCTTCTATTCCGGCACCTGCGCTATGCTCAACCAGGATCCGGACGCGCTGCTCGGCATCGCCGACAAGATGAGCGCCGACGATTTCGCGGTAGCGCCATTGCCGGTCGGGCCGAGCGGCAAATCCTATCCGACACTCGGCTATGCCGGTTGGGCCATGTTCGCCAACTCGCAGCACAAGGACGACGCCTGGAAGCTGATGGCGACCCTTTTGTCGCCGAAGGACAATCTGGAATGGGCCAAGGAAGTCGGCGTCGTCCCGATCCACAACGGTGCCGACCAGGATCCCCATTTCAAGACCGAGCAGTTCAAGGGCTGGTTCACAGAGCTCAGCGACAGCTCCAAATATGAAATGGTCACCCCGCCGACGCATCTGGAGAACCTCGGCAATTTCGTCGACCAGGTGGCGATCAAGAATTTTCAGGAAGTGCTGCTTGGCCAGAAGACGGCCAAGGACGTCGCCGACCAGTGGGCTGCCTTCCTGACCAAGGAACAGCAGGACTGGATGGCGAAGAACAAGAAATAAGCGCGTTCTTTCCTTCTCCCGTTCACGGGGAGAAGGTGTCACGAAGTGACGGATGAGGGGCGGCGGTAGTTTTGCCTACTTTGCGCTGCCCCTCATCTGCCTGCCCATCCTTCGCAGCCGCTGCGCTGCAGCTTCGGAGGGTGAACCGGCACTTCTCCCCGCTCATTGTCCATCCGCTGCTCCAGGGAGCCGATCCTCACCCAATGACCTATGCCGTGTCCGAAATACGATCCGTCGGCAAGCCTCGAAAGAAGCGGCTGTCGCATGCCGCTATCGAGCCATGGCTCTATCTCAGCCCGGCGATCATCCTGCTGGTCGTGGTGCTTCTGGTGCCGCTGGTCATCGGCATCAGCTACTCCTTCCGCAAGTTCTCCGCCTTCAAGTCCGAATATGTCGGGCTCGGCCAGTATCAGGCGATGCTGTCGGATCAGGTGCTGGGCCAGGCGCTGGTCAACACGTTGTGGTGGACGGTCGCCAGCCTTTTCTTCCAGTTCTTCCTCGGCCTTGGCCTGGCGCTTCTGCTCGACAAGCCGTTTCGCGGCCGCAAGGCTGTACAAGCCCTGGTGTTCCTGCCCTGGGCGGTGCCGTCCTTCCTGTCGGGCCTGACTTGGGCCTGGCTGTTCAATCCGATCATCGGCCCGCTGCCGCACTGGCTGTTTGCATTGGGTCTGAAGGCCGAGCCGACCAATGTGCTGTCCGATCCGTCAACCGCCATGTGGGGGCCGATCGTCGCCAATATCTGGTTCGGCATTCCGTTCTTCGCCATCACGCTCCTGGCGGCGCTGAAGTCGATCCCGTCGGAACTGCATGAGGCTGCGGCCATCGATGGAGCCTCGCCCTGGCAGCGCTTCACCAAGGTGACGCTGCCGTTTCTGGCGCCGACCATCGCCATCACCGTGATGTTGCGCACCATCTGGATCGCCACCTTCGCCGACCTGATCTTCGTCATGACCGAAGGCGGACCGGCCGGCTCGACCAACACTGTGCCGGTCTACATCTATGTCAGCGCCTTCAAATCGCTGGACAAGGGCTATGCCTCGGCGGTGGCCGTGCTGCTATTGGTCCTGCTCATTGCCTATGCGATTGCGCTGATCGGTATCCGCCGCACCCTGGTGAGGCACGTCTGATGATCGCAGGACGCACAGCCTCGCAGCGCTTCTTCGGCGGCATCGGCCTCTACGCGGCAATCGCGGCTTACGTGCTCTTTGCCTTGTTCCCGATCTACTGGACGCTGAAGATCTCGGTCACGCCGGAGCGGCTGCTTTATTCCGAAGGCATCACCTTCTGGCCGTCGCACATGACGCTGCAGAACTTCGTCACCGTGCTCGAGGCCACCGATTTCCCCCGCTATTTCCTCAACAGCGTCATCGTCTCGGTATCGACGGCGGCACTGGTGACAATCATCGCCACGCTTGCCGGTTATGCCATGTCGCGCTTCACCTTTCGCGGCAAGGCAGCACTGGCGCTGATGTTGCTTTTGACCCAGACCTTTCCGCTGGTGATGGTCATTCCGCCGATCTACCGCGTGATGGGTCAGATCGGACTGATCAACAGCCTGACCGGGCTGATCATCATCTACACCGCCTTCAACACGGCTTTTGCCACCTTCCTCATGCAGTCCTTTTTCGACGGCATCCCCAAGGATCTGGAGGAAGCGGCGATGATCGACGGCTGCACGCGTGCGCAGGCGATGCGCAAGGTGATTGTACCGCTGACGCTGCCGGGCATGGGCGCGACGCTCGGTTTCGTCTTCACCGCCGCCTGGAGCGAGCTTCTGTTCGCGCTAATGCTGATTTCCAGCGACGACCAGAAGACCTTCGCCGTCGGCTTGCTCACCTTCATCGGCAAGTTCGCCGTCGATTGGGGACAGATGATGGCGGCATCCATCCTGGCGTTGATCCCGGTCTGCATCTTCTTCGCCTTCCTGCAACGCTATCTCGTCACCGGCCTGACCGCCGGCGCCGTCAAAGGATAGATCGATGGCCTCTGTTACGCTCGATAAGGTCCGCAAGGATTATGGCGCCGTCCGCGTCCTGCACGCGGTCGACCTTGAAATCGCCGATGGCGAGTTCGTCGTCCTGGTCGGCCCGTCGGGCTGCGGCAAGTCCACGCTTTTGCGCATGATCGCCGGGCTGGAGGAGGCTTCCGGCGGCGAGATCCGCATTGGCGAGCGGCTGGTCAATGACGTAGCACCCAAGGACCGCGACATCGCCATGGTGTTCCAGTCCTACGCGCTTTATCCGCATATGGACGTGTCGAAGAACATGGGCTTCAGCCTGCTCCTGAAGAAGGCGGAGAAGGCGACGATCGACTCCAGGGTGGACGGCGCCGCCAAGCGGCTCGGGCTCGATACCTTCCTGCAGCGCCTGCCGCGGCAATTGTCCGGCGGCCAGCGCCAGCGCGTCGCCATGGGCCGGGCGATCGTGCGCGACCCCAAGGTCTTCCTGTTCGACGAGCCGCTGTCGAACCTCGACGCCAAGCTGCGCGTCCATATGCGCGCCGAGATCAAGGCGCTGCACCAGCAACTGAAGACGACATCGGTCTATGTCACGCACGACCAGATCGAGGCGATGACCATGGCCGACCGGATCGTCGTCATGCATGACGGGCTGATCCAGCAGGTCGGCGCGCCGCTCGATCTCTACGACCGGCCGGCCAACATGTTCGTTGCAGGTTTCATCGGTTCGCCCGGCATGAATTTTCTGCCGGCGACGGTTCGCAAGGGCGCTACGTTGGAGGCCGTACTGGCCGACGGCCAGGCGCTGCGGCTGCCGGAAGACTTGCCACTGACCCACGGTGACGCCATCACCGTCGGTTTGCGGCCCGAGCATATCAAGCTGGCGGACGACGGTGCGTTGAAGGGCGAGGTGGGTGTGGTCGAGCCGCTCGGCCTTTCGACGCAGTTCTACGTCAAGCTAGCCAGCCAGCAGCTGTGCGTCTTTGCCATGGGCCGTGCCGGCGTCAAGTCCGGCGACGTGGTGCGGTTGGCGGCCGAACCGGACCAGCTGCATCTGTTCGATGCGAAAAGCGGCGAGCGCATCGGCTGAGGGGACGCAGCCGGGTCGGATGCGGGCAGCCGGATCAGGCGCCGCTATCGGGCGGGACATACACGGTAACGCTACATTTCAATTGGATAAAATAGCGGAACGTCCAAGAGACATTTCCGGAACCTAACAGGATCGCTCGGACCTTTGCGTCTAGGGCGCAAGACCTTAGTCCCGCCGTCTTCTCAAAAGAACGGAGGTCATTTCGCCGCGAACTAGGCCACCGTCGGAGTTAGTCAACACCGACGGTGGCCCCTGCAATATGGGCGAGTGGGTTGTGTGCGGATATGGTGTGATCGCGGAAGGCGATTGTAGACCGCTAACCGCGAGGGCTTCTTTTGGACAGCGGCGAGCTGTCCAACGGGTTTTCAGCCGATTTGGCCGATCGCCGCTCCTTCAGCCACAGGGACTTCTTTCTCCTTGCCAGGTTCTCGTCTCGAACGCTGTCTTCGGCGGTCACTCCGCCATGCATCGCGGCAATCACGTAGTCGGCTCTGTTGGTTCGAAAGTCGCCTTTTTGTACGGACATCGTTTTCTCCCAGTGCGAGGCATTTCCCCCCTTTTTGCCTGACGCTGAAACTAACTACTTATCCGTGGTGCAAGTCTACCAATTGGCGATTGTATTAAAACGATACACTCAGATGGTGCGATCGCACGAGAGGAGCCCATCCTGGCGAGGCTTCTTCATTGACCCTGTTGTGATCCTTGCGGGGGTGCCGCGGCGGGAGGTGTCGGAGCCTGCGGTGCGGGTTCCGTGGAAGGCGTGGCGGGGCTGTCAGGCTGAGGTGCAGGCGGTGCGGCCTCTTCCTCAGTCAGAACCTGGTCAGTCCTGGCCTTGATCTCATCGGCCGTCTGCTGGCTTATCAGCCCGTTGCTGACGGCAAAGCCAGCAGCCAGAGCGACAAGGGCTGCAATGATTGCAGCTTTCAACTTCTTCGACATCCATAGGCGCCTTATTCGTGACACCCAACCCACGGCCAAGGGTGCCGCAACCATGGCTAAGGGTCAATCCTTTGGCTGGAGTCTCTGCTCGGATGCAACGAAATCAACTGTTACAAACGAAAAACGCCGCCCATTGGGCGGCGTTTCGGCATTGCGGCGGGAAACCCGGATTACTTGATCTTGGTTTCCTTGAACTCGACGTGCTTCTTGGCGACCGGGTCGTACTTGCGGAACGACAGCTTGTCGGTCTTGGTGCGGCTGTTCTTGCTGGTCACGTAGAAGAAACCGGTGTCGGCGGTCGACAGAAGCTTGATCTTGATGTTTGCGGCTTTGGCCATGATATCAGTCCGTTTGTTCGTGGGGTTTTGGCCGCTGGAGCACGGGGAAACACCCGGACGCGGGAAACTTGGCGCGACACATAAAGAACGCGCCCGGAAAGTCAAGCCCGGTAGGCCTTGTGCGACCCACCAGAGCCGGCTCGGGAGCGGAAATCATGCGGTTTCCGTCGCCGATGCCGCAACCTTCTTCCAGTCTCCGGTCGTGTTCCACCAGCGATTCGGATTGGCGCGGTCGTCCAGCCCCTTGGAACGGCTGGCGAGAATCGGCTGAATGCGGATCACCGGTTCCTGGTAGGAGTGCGCCTGGAAAATCGCCTCGACGACGCGGGCGGCCAGCGCCTGGTCGTCCGGCAGTTCGAAGGAAACCTCGACCGTGCCGGGGCGCCGCCGCAATTCGGTTTCGGCGCCGGCGGCCGCACCGTCAAGCGGCCTGTAGCGTTCGATGCCGTGCGCCGACTGATAGGCATTGCGGTCATATTTGCCCATGGCCAGCGGCGCGATCGCCACCACGGCATCCATGATGCGGTCGACGTCGGCGGCCGGAGCCTGGAAGGTCACGAGCAGAAGCAGTGTCATTCGTAGCGATGTGGTTTCAAAGCCGCTGTCGATCATGGAAGTGTCCTCAAGTGTTTTGGGACACCTTTTTAGCCCTGTGCTCCTGACACGGTTCTGTCAGCAGCCTGTCACCGTGCCGTGCCAAATGCATGGCAGGCCGCAGTCGCGCTACAGCAGGATCTTGCGAACCAACCTGACGGCGACCAAAGCGATATAGGCGGCGAAGAACAGGCCGAGCGACCAGCCGAAGCCGGACGGGCCGAACGCATCCATGCCGATGCCGATCGCCTGCGGCCCGAGCACCATGCCGACGCCGTAGCACAGCACGAAGGCGGCATTGGCCGACGCCAGTTCATGGCCGGAAAGCTGCGAGCCGAGATGGGCAAGGCCGATCGTGTACATGGCAGCGACGACGCCGCCCCAGACGAACAGAAGCGCGGCCATCAAATGCCAATTCTGGGCGAAGAAGGGCATGAACACGGTGCCGATAAGACCGACCGTCGCGCAGGCAATCAGCAGGTAGCGGCGATCGCTGACGCGGTCGCTGATCATGCCGATCGGGATCTGCAACAACACATTGCCGAGGCCGATCATGGTCAGCAGAAGGGCCGCATCGGCCTCGGAATAGCCGATTCGGCTGCCGTAGATCGGGAACAGCGCAAAGCCGCCGGTTTCCACCGCGCCGAACACCAGCACGGCAGCGGTCGCCGACGGCACCAGCCAGATGTAGCGCAGGAAATTGCTGGTTTCGCCATCCGAGGCGATCGACGGGCTCTCGTTGCGTGCTGCCAGCACGGGTATGGCCGCCAGCGTCACCAACGCGATGATGACGCCGAACGGCCTGAAGCCGGAACTGCCGAGATGAGCGAACAGCCACGGTCCGGCGGCAAAGCCGAGCGACAGGACAGTGGCGTAGATGCCAAGGACAAGGCCGCGCCGGTGCGGCGGCGCCGAGGTGCTGATCCAGAATTCAGACAGGATGAACAGCACCGTCAGCGCAATGTGCAGCACGATGCGCAGTGGAAACCACATCCAGAAATCGGGTGCGAAATGGAAGCCGACAAAGGCCAGCGCGCCGGCGGCGATCATGGCGATCATGGTCCAGGCAACGCCGAAGCGCATGGCGAGCGGGGTCGCCAGCGGCGCAC
Source organism: Mesorhizobium sp. Primo-A (assembly GCF_003997175.1). Lineage (NCBI taxonomy): Bacteria > Pseudomonadati > Pseudomonadota > Alphaproteobacteria > Hyphomicrobiales > Phyllobacteriaceae > Mesorhizobium > Mesorhizobium sp. Primo-A. The sequence continues at coordinate 365,871 of NZ_RZTG01000003.1, read as the reverse complement.
CGGCGATCGAGGCGAGGCCGGCGACGGCGGTGTTGAGGCCGATCATCGAAGCCGAGTGGCCGCGTGTTTCAAGGATGACGCTGAGCAGCGGCATGCCGAGGCCGATGGCGATGCCGACGACGCTGATCGACGAGATCGCCGCCACCATCGGCAGCCAGTGTACGCGCTCGTCGCCCTTTGGTTGGGTATCGACCGTCATGGATGCTGAATACTCTGTCTGTTTGATCTTACGCAATTCGGACGGAAAACCGCGTCACACTTTCCTGGAATTGCTCTAGAGAAGTTCGCGGATGAAGCGCCTGCGGACCAGCCGGTAGAAGGGCACGGGACCGCCTGGACGCAACAGCGGATCATGGGCGAGGCGCTTTTCCAACTCGTCCAGGATCATTCGGGTGATGTCGGGTATGTCGGCTTCCCTGGCCTTGGCAAGCGGCAGCCAGACCAGCTCTTCCAGTTCGTTGGTCGGACCGCCACCGGGCAGCTCGACCGCGACGTCGTCACGCCAGGCGCTGAAGAAACGGGTGTCGAAGCGGCGCACCCGGTTGGGCGGCGTGATGGCGCGCGCGACGAAGCGCAGCATGTCGAGAGAGGGTTGCACGCCGTGTTCGGCAAAGCCTTGCCAGTCGGATCTGGGGGTTGCGAAAGCACCCTTGCGGCCGATCAGCAGCCCGGCTTCCTCATAGGTCTCTCGGATGGCCGACAGGGCGATGGCGCGGGCTCGTGCGGCGCTTGTGCGCCCCGGCCCGGCGATCAGCTTGGCTTCCTGCTTCGGGTGCAGGGCGGCGACGACCGGTATGCGGCTATCGGCCGGATCGGTGCGGCCGCCGGGAAAGACGAACTTGCCCGGCATGAAGGCGTGGCCGGCATGGCGGCGACCCATCAGAACCAGTACGTCGTCGTCCTTGCGGTCGAGCAGGATGAGGGTTGCCGCGTCGCGCGGGCGAATTGGCCGGCCGCTATGAGCGATCATGCTCCGCTCGATCCTGTCGACTTCCGCCTTGGTCATACCGTCCATGCGCAGGACCTAGCGGAAACTTCTGGCAAGCGAAAGTGGCCTTTCACGGTCGGTATGTTGCGCCAGGCAGCATTCTTGGCTGCGGCCTAGGCTCCGGGATGCGGCTCGATCACGTCGTGCTCGCCGCCGAAGCCGTGCATATAGAAGGCCCATTGCAGTCCGATGACGGCACCCTTGACCGGCTGCAGCAGCGCAACCGACAAAAGGATGGTCAGCGGCACCCAGATGGCGATGTGCTGCCATATGGACAAAGTCGACGTCGCCTCCACGCCCATGAAGGCGCCCAGCACGATGTGGCCGACGATGACGATGACGAGGTAGGCCGGCAGGTCGTCGGCCCGGTGGTGATGCAATTCCTCGCCGCAGACGCCGCATGTGTCGACGGTCTTGGTAAAAGCGCGAAACAGCTTGCCTTCGCCGCAATGCGGGCAGCGGCCGAGCAGGCCGCGCTTCATCGCCGTCCACAGCGGGCGTGCGGCCCGGCCCGAGTGATGTTCTCCGCCGAAAACCTGTTCTTCCATGGCTGTTGTCATCATCGTCTCCTGCCGCGCGAACCCGGTCGCGATTGCGACGCGCGGGCGCGGCCCTTGGCCTTGTGAAACGACCGCTTGGAGCCCGGCAGAGGCTTTGGGTCGGTCAACATCTCGAAGCGCATCGCGCCGGCCATCGGCGCCACCTCGATAAGCCGGACCTCGACGCGGTCCGCGAGTTGGTAGCCTTTGCCAGAGCGTTCTCCGAACAGGGAGCGAGCCGTTTCATCGTATATATAGTAATCGCCGCCCAGAGTTGACACCGGGATGAAACCATCCGCGCCGTACTGCGGCAATTGGACAAATAGTCCTGATTTGGTGACGCCGGAGATGCGGGCATCGAACCGGTCATCGACGCGTTCGGCGAGATAGGCGGCGATCAGACGGTCGACCGTGTCCCGCTCGGCCGCCATTGCGCGGCGTTCCGTGCCGGAGATCTGCACCGCGACATCTTCGAGCCGTGCCGCTTCGTCCTGCGTCAGCCCACCCGGACCCAGTCCGAGTGCGGCAATAAGTCCGCGATGCACGATCAAATCGGCATAGCGGCGGATCGGCGAGGTGAAATGGGCGTAGCGGCGGAGGTTGAGACCGAAATGGCCGATGTTCTTTGGCGAGTATTCGGCCTGGCTCTGCGAGCGCAGCACCACTTCGTTGACAAGGCCTTCATTGTCGGCGCCGCGCACGCGCTCCAAAATGCCGTTGAACTGGCTTGGCTGCATCTGCGCGCCGCGCGCCAGTGACAGGCCCAATGTCTGCAGGAACTCGCGCAGCGATTCCTGCTTGGCGAGCGACGGCGCGTCGTGGACGCGATAGACCAGCTCCTGCTTCTTCGCCTCCAGCGTCTCGGCCGCGGCGACATTGGCCTGGATCATGAATTCTTCGATGAGCTTGTGGGCATCGAGCCGCTCCGGCACGATGACGCGGTCGACGGTGCCGTCCGGCTTGAGTACGATCTTGCGCTCCGGCAGATCGAGTTCGAGCGGCTGGCGGCCATCGCGGCCGCGCTTCAGGATCGCATAGGCGTCCCACAGTGGCTTCAGCACGGTTTCGAGGATCGGGCCTGTCTTGTCGTCTGGCGCACCGTCGATCGCCGCCTGAGCCTGTTGGTAGGCGAGCTTTGCCGCCGACTTCATCATGACGCGATGGAAGGTGTGCCTGAGCTTGCGGCCCTCGGCCGAAAAGATCATGCGCACTGCCAATGCCGGCCGGTCCTGGCCCTCGCGCAGCGAGCAGAGATCGTTGGAGATGCGCTCGGGCAGCATCGGCACGACACGATCCGGGAAATAGACCGAGTTGCCGCGCTTCAGCGCTTCGCGGTCGAGTGCAGTGCCATAGCGCACATAGGCGGCGACGTCGGCGATCGCCACGGTGGCAACCACGCCGCCGGGGTTCTTCTCGTCGAGATCCGGCGTGGCGAAGACGGCGTCGTCATGGTCCTTGGCGTCGGCCGGATCGATGGTGATCAGCGGCAGGTCGCGCCAATCCTCGCGGTGATCCAGCGTCGCCGGCTTGATCGCTTCGGATTCTGCGATGACGTCGGCCGGGAAGATATGCGGAATGTCGTGCGCATGGATGGCGATCATAGAGACCGCCTTTTCGCTGGTCAGAGAGCCCAGCACGTTGAGCACCTTGGCTCTCGGCAAGCCGAAACGGGAGGCTCGCGCCGGCTCGACCTCGACCAGGTCGCCATTCTTGGCGCCGTTCTGGAATTCCTTGTCGACGATCAGTTCGGGCTGGCGCCGTTCCACCGGTTCGATACGGAAGGTGCCGTCCTGCAGGATGCGAAAGATACCGAGCACGGCATCGGTGCGCTTTTCGAAAATCTTCACCACCCGCCCGGTGTAGGCGGGGCCGCCCAGGGCGACGTTCGTGTCGTCGGCGGGAAAGGTCTTGGCCAGCACGCGGTCGCCAATGCCGGGCGCCGGTCCACTGCCACTGCGCGACAGGCGGATGGAAACGATGGGCGGCGGCCCATTGGCTGTGTGTTCGGTTGGGCGCGCCAAGAGCACGCCATCGGCATCGCGGTCGAAAATATCGAGGACCGTGACATGGGGCAGGGCACCGACGCGGGCCAGCCCCTTGCGCTCCTTGGTGAGGACGCCTTCGTCCTGCAGGTCGCGCAAAATATCCTTCAGCCAGATGCGGTCGTCGCCGCGCAGCGCGAACGCCTTCGCGATGTCGCGCTTGCCGGCGCGATCGGGATTTTCGGCAATGTAGCGCAGGATTTCGTCACGCGACGGCCGATAGTCGTCCTTGACCTTGGCCCTGGTGTCGGCGGTGCGCGGATCGCCGTGGGTTCTGCCGGTGATCTTGCGCGCCACGCTGTCCTACCCTTTTTTCTTCGCGGCCGGCTTCTTCGCAGCCGGCTTCTTGGCGGCTACTTTCTTGGTTGCCGGAGCTTTGGCCGCGGCCGCCTTGCGGAACGGCTTCTTGCCGCCGCCGCCCTTGGCTTCCTTCTCGGCAATCAGCGCCAGCGCATCCTCCATCGTCACCGACTGGGGATCCTTGCCCTTGGGCAGCGTAGCATTGACCTTGCCGAAATTCACGTAAGGCCCGTATTTGCCGTCGCGCACGACGATCTTGCCGCCGCCATCGGGGTGGTCGCCGAGCTCCTTGAGCGCAGCGGCCGTGCCGCCATTGCGGCCACCCTTGCCCTTCAGCTGCTTCTCGGCGATCACCGACACGGCGCGGTTGAGGCCGATCGAGAACACGTCCTCGATGCTTTCGAGATTGGCATAGGTGCCGTCATGCAGCACGAACGGACCGTAACGGCCGAGCCCGGCCGAGATCATCTTGGCCGTTTCCGGATGCTGGCCGACATCGCGCGGCAGCGACAGCAGCGCCAGCGCCTTTTCGTGGTCGATCGACTCTGCCGTCCAGCCCTTGGGCAGGCTGGAGCGCTTGGCTTCCTTGCCGTCGCCGCGTTGCAGATAGGGGCCGAAGCGGCCGCTGCGCAGCGTGATTTCCTCTGACGTATAGGGGTCCTTGCCGATGACCTTGGTGCCGTCTTCGCCGCCGCCATTCTCGCCATTGGAGTTGGCGGCATCGCCGAGCTGGCGGGTGAAGGAGCATTCGGGATAGTTGGAGCAGCCGACAAAGGCGCCGAACTTGCCGAGCTTCAGCGACAGATTGCCGGTGCCGCATTTCGGGCAGATGCGTGGATTCGAACCGTCTTCGCGCGCGGGGAACACCAGCGGCGCCAGCTCTTCATTGAGCGCATCCAGCACGTCGGTGACGCGCAGTTCCTTGATGTCGGCGACGGCGCCGGAAAAATCCTTCCAGAAATCGCGCAGCACGTCCTTCCAGGCGAGCTTGCCGTCCGAAATCTCGTCGAGCTTTTCCTCGAGGGACGCGGTGAAGTCGTACTCGACATAGCGCTTGAAGAAGCTTTCGAGGAAAGCCGACAGCAGCCGGCCCTTGGCCTGCGGCACCAGCCGGCGCTTGTCGATGGTGACATAGTCGCGGTCCTCGAGCGTCTTCAGGATCGCCGTATAGGTAGAAGGCCGGCCGATGCCGAGCTCTTCCAGCTTCTTGATCAGCGACGCTTCGGAGTAACGCGGCGGCGGCTCGGTGGTGTGCTGGGTGGCGTTGATCGCCTGGCGGGCAAGCTGCTCGCCGGCACGGATCTCGGGCAGGCGACGATTTTCCTCGTCTTCCGCATCGTCGTCCTTCTGGTCGGTGTATGCGGCGATGAAACCGTCGAACCGAACGACCGAACCGATGGCACGCAGCTCCGCGGTGCGCGATCCATTGACCGCCTCGATCTCGGCGGTGGTGCGCTCGATTTCGGCCGGCTGCATCTGGCTGGCGATGGCGCGCTTCCAGATCAGCTCATAGAGCCGCATCTGGTCGGAATCGAGATATTGCCTGACCGATGCCGGGGTACGCATGAAATCCGTCGGGCGGATCGCTTCGTGCGCTTCCTGGGCGTTCTTGGCTTTGGCCGTATATTGGCGCGGCTTTTCCGGCAGGTATTTCGGACCGAATTCCTTGGCAATGGCATCGCGTGCGGCGTCGATCGCCTCGGGTGCCATCTGCACGCCGTCGGTTCGCATATAGGTGATCAGACCGGTGGTCTCGCCGCCGATCTCCATGCCTTCATAGAGGCGTTGCGCCACCTGCATGGTGCGGCTGGCCGAGAAGCCGAGACCCGACGAGGCGGCCTGCTGCAGCGTCGAGGTGGTGAAGGGCGGGCCGGGATTGCGCTTGGTCGGCTTGGCTTCCACCGACACCGCCTTGAAGGTCGCGCCTTCGAGCATCGACTTGATGTCGTCGGCCTGCGCCTTGTTGGAAATGTCGAGCTTTTGCAGCTTCTTGCGATCGAAGGCGGTCAGCCGCGCTTCGAAATTCTCGTTGCGCGGCGTGCCCAGCAGTGCAGCGATCTGCCAGTATTCCTCGCGGATGAAGCGCTCGATCTCGGATTCGCGGTCGCAGACGAGACGCAGCGCAACCGACTGGACGCGTCCGGCCGAACGGGCGCCCGGCAGTTTGCGCCACAGCACCGGCGACAGCGTGAAGCCGACGAGATAATCCAGCGCCCGGCGGGCGAGATAGGCATCGACCAGCGGCGCATCGATCTGGCGCGGATTGGCCATCGCTTCCAGCACCGACGATTTGGTGATGGCGTTGAAGACGACGCGGCTGACCGGCTTGTCCTTCAGCGCGCGCTTCTGCTTCAGAACTTCCAGCACATGCCAGGAAATCGCTTCGCCTTCGCGATCCGGATCGGTGGCGAGGATCAGGCCGTCGGCGTCCTTGACCGCCTTGGCGATGTCGGCGAGGCGCTTGCCGGAGGCGGTGTCGACCGCCCAGGACATGGCGAAATCCTCATCCGGACGCACCGAGCCATCCTTGGCCGGCAAGTCCCTGATATGGCCGAACGAGGCCAGAACCTTGTAGTTCTTGCCGAGGTATTTGTTGATTGTCTTCGCCTTGGCCGGCGATTCGACGACGACGACGTCCATGAGGTCTCATATCAGCTGTGGTGCGGCAGAAGAATTCCGCTGCGCGCGACGAAATCTCGTTCTATTTGTCGCTCACATGGCCGCGCTTTTGCATCCGGTCAAGGGGAAGCGCCCAAATTGCGGGCCGGTCCGCAGCAATACACTCTTAGAGTGTATGGAGAAAATCACAGAATTTGGGAAAGGCAGATGGTGGGTCTGAGTCAGCGGAAACGACCCGATTCATTTTTCCGCCGAGTCGTTGAAATGCTGCCCAAACCAGGACGGGCGACATTATAACGGGCTGTTCGATGCCGGCCGCCGGATGGCATGGAGATGCCCGGCGACCAGCCCTTGTCCCGCCAGCAGCGGGAATGGCGTGCTTAGTCGGCCTTGACGATATGCCAGACTTCGCCGACGCCGTCGCCGGTCACATCGCCGGGCTTCTTGTCCTTTATGAAGGTGTAGACCGGCTTGCCGTCATAGGCCCACATCTTGGTGCCGTCGGTGCGGTCGACGACGCTCCACTCGTCATCCGCCTTGGCGCCGGCTTCGGCTTTCAGCGGCGGCCAGTTGGTGGCGCATTTGTCGTAGCAGTTGCTCTTGCCCTTCTCGTCCTTGTCATAGGTGTAAAGCGTCATGCCATTGGCGTCGGTGTAGATCTTGGCGCCATTGACCTCGGCTTCCTTCCACGCGTCGGCAGCGAAGGATGCGGCGGTGCTGAGCAGAAGCGCTGCCAGTCCTGCGGTTATGGTTTTCATGGAAATCTCCTGACTGATATCTGGAGACGCGCGGGAAATCGCGGCCTCACAGCATCAACGCCTGCGGGCTGTCGTTTCTTCCTGGCAAGTGCGTCGGGCAATGGATGATCTTGCCAACACAATGGTGATTGGTGGACAAGGCTGCGCGTCGCTATATCGGCGTCACGACATTGGAGTTCTTGGAAATGGCATTGGACATCGGCTATGTCAGCGCGGTCGGGGCTGGGGCGATTTCGTTCCTGTCGCCTTGCGTGCTGCCGCTGGTGCCGCCTTATCTCTGTTATATGGCCGGCGTCTCGGTCGACGATTTCCGTGGCAATGCGGGTGCGACAGCGCGTGAAGGCGCACGCGGCGCGCTGATCTATTCTTCGATCGCCTTCGTGCTCGGCTTCTCGACCGTCTTTGTCGCGCTCGGCGCCGGCGCCTCGACCATCGGCCGGCTGCTGCGCGTCTGGCAGGAGCCGCTGGCCATGGGCGCAGGCGTGCTGATCATCCTCATGGGCCTGAATTTCCTCGGCGTCCTGCGCATTCCGCTGCTGTCACGCGAGGCACGCTTCCAGTCGCAAGGGAAGCCGGCAAGTGCAATCGCGGCCTATGTCATGGGGCTGGCTTTCGCCTTCGGCTGGACGCCGTGCATCGGCCCGGTTCTGGGACCGATCCTGACGCTGGCCGGCGGCCGTGAAACGGTGGGCGAGGGCGCGCTGCTGCTCGCCGCCTATTCGCTGGGGCTGGGCATCCCGTTCCTGATCGCAGCGCTGTTTTCCGGCGCCTTCATGCGCTTCCTCGGCAAATTCCGCGTTCATCTCGGCCGGGTTGAAAAAGCAATAGGCGCGCTGCTGGTTGTCGCTGGCGTGTTTTTCCTCACCGGCGGCGTTCAGACGGTGTCTTACTGGCTGCTGGAGAATTTTCCGCTGCTGGGGCGGTTGGGGTAGGCGTTCGAGCTCAAGCGGGCTTACGGATATTGTTTCACTTGCGTAGTAAGTTCCGGATCGGAATTTCCCCGCTCCATTTGGTCTTACACTGCAATATTGACGTGAGCCTGCAAAAGCTCGCACAATCAATTCAAAGCTTGATATTGTGCAGCATGAGAAGTGGAAAAATTCCTTTTAGATTCGATATTGCCGACTTGCTGGCGCGAGCGCGGAGGCAAGTGGATGGTCGCTTGGGTGACGTGACGATTAACCTCCCATTTATCAGTATCGCTGTCAGCCCGAATGATCGAGAGCGTAAGGTTGCCCGCGAGCTCGTAATTCGGCTCCGGGATCGCAGGATTCTGTCCGCTTGGGAGTGCTGCGATGGCTGCATTGACAATGCGCTCAAGTCGCTTGGGGAAATCAGGCAAACGCTCGTGGACAAACGGGTAGAGCTTGCCGACTTGCAGGATGGGCCGCTGTACTTACTGCTTGACGCGATGGCTCTGGGTATTCGCCAATTTATGACGTTCGAGGAACTGCTCCGGCGCGACGAGAACGCCCCGCTGCATCCACGCTTTGGAGAATTCTATCGACCGCCTGACACCCGGCAGGCTTATTTTGATGCACTGGAGGTGCTCCGCGGGCACCTGAACCGGTGCCTTGGGCAGATCGCTACGATTGCCAAGATGCCAATGGCCGACGAAGGCGTGATTGCCGACTATCAAGGGCCGTGGCAGCTAGAGGCCTATCAGGAGCCGCCAGCTCTGCCCTCTCCTGACAGCTAGCGCTGTCGTTGCAAACGCGAAATCGACTTAGGCAATTGGGGAGGCAGCCTATGTGGAATTGGTTGAGGAAGAAATCGAGCCAGCCTGACCATGAACTCAAGGCCCTGGCTGAGCAATTTGTCCGGCCACAATCGCTCGCTGTAGCGTTGGCCGCATCTGTGCGCGACTACGTCAATGCAGTGAAAGCGGGGAAGTTGTCCTATCCTGCCCATCGCAGAGAGGGCGCAAGCGTTGTCGAGATATGGGCCGACTTGCGGATAGAGGCGATCCACAAACTGTTCAACTTTGGGCAATCGGATGCTTTCCTGTTTTCGGACCATCGCCGGCAGGAAGAATTATTGGCTTGCTTCCTGGACGAGCGAGTTCACCTTGAAATGCCGCAACCTCGCGGAGCGGGGGTTCCCGATACCATACAGGCAATGTGGCAGGTCTACGTCTACCTAAGTGCTGCAGGGTCAGAGGTGGCCGACCGCGAGACGGATCGGGAAGGCCTCAAATTGAAAGGGCGATCCATTCTTGATCGAATGGAATCAGATTGCGCCGACGCAAGGCCGAGATGGGGGGCATTTCGGACGGGCGTGGCGAGCAGCACGGTCCCCCCAACCATGATAGAGCTGCTACATGCGGACGTGACTGCCAAGGCTAAGTCGATCGCACTGTCCAAGGTGTTCGGGCCCTATTATGAGGGCGGGATTAAGCACATGGAGAGTCTGCTTGCCAAACAAGGAAGCGACGTGGCCGCTTTCCAAGCCTCGGTCGAACGACTGCTCGCAGCCAAGGATCCGGACTATCTTACGTCTCGCTAGTGGCAATATCGACCAGCTGCTCGACCCACCTCACCGGAATTTAACCGCATTGGTGCAGCATGGCGCCAGATGCTACCTATCTTCGATTCCTGATCCCTTTTCATATGGTTGTCCTTTCCATGAGCCAGAGATCCTGCCTGTCCGTCATCCTCGCCGCCGGCGAAGGCACGCGCATGAAGAGCGTGCTGCCGAAGGTGCTGCACCAGATTGCCGGGCTGCCGATGGTCGCCCATGTGGTGAAGGCAGCGGAAGAGGCGGGTGCCGGCAGCCAGGCGCTGGTGATCGGCCATGGCGCCGACGAGATGCGCAAGGCGGCGGCAAAGTTCGCGCCCAAGGCCGAGACTTTCGTGCAGGAAAAGCGCCTTGGCACCGCGCACGCCGTGCTTGCCGCGCGCGATGCGATATCAAAGGGTTATGACGATATTCTCGTGATGTTTGGGGACACGCCGCTGATCGACGCAGATGCGCTGACCGTGGCGCGGCTGAAACTGGCTGAAGGCGCTGCCGTCGTCGTGATCGGATTCCGTCCGCCCAGTCCGACTGGTTATGGCCGGTTGATCGAAAAGGACGGCAAGCTGATTGCCATCCGCGAGGAGAAGGACTGCTCCGAGGAGGAGAGGAAAATAACCTTCTGCAATGCCGGCATGATGGCGGTGGCCGGCGCCCATGCGCTGGCGCTGCTCGATCAGGTCGGCAACAAGAATGCCAAGGGCGAGTATTATCTCACCGACATTGTCGAGATCGCCAGTGCGCGAGGCCTCGATGTCGTGGCCACCGAAGCCAGTTTCGAAAGCGCGCTCGGCATCAACAACCGCGCCGAACTGGCGCAAGCCGAAGCCATCTGGCAGGCGCGCCGGCGGCATGAGGCGATGCTGTCGGGCGTGACGCTGATCGCGCCGGAGACGGTGTATTTCTCGCACGACACCGAGATCGGCACTGACACGATCGTCGAGCCCCATGTCTGGTTCGGTCCGGGCGTGAAGATTGCCACGGGCGCCAAGGTCCATGCCTTTAGCCATATCGAGGGCGCCACCATTGCGTCCAATTGCGATGTCGGGCCGTACGCGCGGCTGCGGCCGGGCGCCGATCTCAGGAACAAGGCCAAGGTCGGCAATTTCTGCGAGGTCAAGCAGGCGGTTATCGAAGAGGGCGCCAAGGTCAACCATTTGACCTATATCGGCGACGCCCGTGTCGGTGCTGGGGCCAATATCGGCGCCGGCACCATTACCTGCAATTATGACGGCTATTCGAAATTCTTCACCGACATCGGCGAGGGCGCTTTTGTCGGCTCCAATTCGTCGCTGGTGGCGCCTGTCACCATCGGCAAGGGCGGCTACATCGCCTCAGGCAGCGTGATCACCGAAAGCGTGCCCGACGACGCGCTGGCCTTCGGCCGCGCCCGCCAGAAGACCATTCCAGGCAAGGGCAAGGAGTTGCGCGAGCGCTTTGCTTCGGCGGCGGCGGCGAAGAAAAAGTAAGACCAGCCCGCAAACCGAACGATTGCAGTAACCGGATTGCAAGAGCGGCCTGTCATGGTGCATCGACAGAATGAGCGTTCCGTTATACGGGACGAAATGCAATGTGACTTTCCACGGCAGGCTGGCCATCCCTAAATAGCGCTGGTTTTCCGGGGAATCGGGGGCTTTCTGCATGTGCGGTATCGTTGGAATCGTCGGCCACTCGCAGGTTGCGCCGCTCATCGTCGATGCGCTGAAGCGGTTGGAGTACCGTGGCTATGATTCGGCCGGCGTCGCGACCATCGAGCGTGGCGAACTCGCCCGCCGCCGCGCCGAAGGCAAGTTGATCAACCTGGAGCGCCGGCTCAAGGACGAGCCGCTCGATGGCACGATCGGCATCGGCCACACGCGCTGGGCGACGCATGGCGTGCCCAACGAGAGCAATGCGCATCCGCATTTTTCCGACGGCGTCGCCATCGTCCACAACGGCATCATCGAGAATTTCGCCGAACTGCGCGACGAACTGGTCCGCGACGGCTATTCTTTTTCGTCGCAGACCGACACCGAGGTCGTGGCGCATCTGGTGGCCCGCGAACTCGCCAAGGGGCTGAAGCCGGTCGAAGCCGCGCACCAGGCGCTGAAGCGGCTGGAAGGCGCCTTTGCGCTGGCGATCATGTTCAAAGGCGACGAGGATTTGATCGTCGGCGCCCGCAACGGTCCGCCTTTGGCCGTCGGCCATGGCGATGGCGAGATGTTCCTGGGCTCCGACGCCATCGCGCTCGCCCCGTTCACCAATTCGATCACCTATCTGGAAGATGGCGACTGGGCGGTGGTGCGCCGTGGCGGTGTCACCATCTTCGACATTGACGGCACAAAGGTCGACCGCAAACGCCAGCAGTCGCTGTCGACCAGCTTCATGGTCGACAAGGGCAACCGACGCCATTTCATGGAAAAGGAAATCCATGAGCAGCCCGAGGTGATCTCGCACACCTTGGCGCATTACGTGGATTTCGTCTCCGGAGTGTCGAAGCCGCTCGACCTGCCGTTCGACTTCGCCAAAATTGGTCGGCTGGCGATCTCGGCCTGCGGCACGGCGTATCTGGCCGGCCTGATCGGCAAGTACTGGTTCGAGCGCTACGCGCGCCTGCCCGTCGACATCGATGTCGCCTCCGAATTCCGTTACCGCGAAATGCCGCTGTCGAAGAACGATGCGGCGTTTTTCATCTCGCAATCGGGCGAGACCGCCGACACGCTGGCCTCGCTGCGTTATTGCCGCAAAGCCGGCATGAAGATCGGCGCGATCGTCAATGTGCGCGAATCGACCATGGCGCGCGAATCCGACGTCGTGCTGCCGACGCTTGCCGGACCCGAGATCGGCGTCGCCTCGACCAAGGCCTTCACCTGCCAGCTTTCCGTGCTGGCCGCGCTTGCGGTGCGCGCCGGCGTGGCGCGCGGTATGATTTCGAAGGAACAGGAGAAAACCCTGGTGCGCGCGCTTTCGGAAGCGCCGCGCTACGCCAACCAGGTGCTCAAGCTTGAAGAGCAGATCGAGCGGATCGCGCGCGAACTCTCGCGCTACAAGGACGTGCTCTATCTCGGCCGCGACACCAATTTCCCGCTGGCCATGGAAGGCGCGTTGAAACTCAAGGAAATCTCCTACATCCACGCCGAAGGCTATGCAGCCGGCGAACTGAAGCATGGGCCGATCGCGCTGATCGACGAGAACATGCCTGTCATCGTCATCGCGCCGCATGACCGGATCTTCGAGAAAACCGTTTCCAACATGCAGGAAGTGGCGGCGCGCGGCGGCAAGATCATCCTGATCACCGACAGCAAGGGCGCGGCGCAGGTGAGCGTGAAGACGATGGAAACAATCGTGCTGCCGGATGTGCCCGAAATCATCTCGCCGATCATCTATGCGCTGCCGATCCAGATGCTGGCCTATTTCACCGCCGTGTTCATGGGCACCGACGTCGACCAGCCACGCAATCTGGCGAAATCGGTGACGGTGGAATAGGTTTTGCCTTCCAGACCGGAGGTTGGGCCGAATGGCATCGAAGTTCGCACGTCCAGTTCATCCTGGAGAATTCCTGCGTGAAGAATATCTCGTCCCGCTCGGCATGAGTGCAGGCGCGCTGGCGAAAAAGCTCAACCTTCCGCGCACCCGTATCGAACGCATTGCCAAGGAAGAGATCGGCCTGACTCCCGATACCGCTCTTCGCCTCGCCAGATTTTTCAACACCACGCCCGAATTCTGGATGAATTTTCAACAGGCCTATGAGCTTGAAACCGAAGCCAGAAAGCTGGCGCCGGAGCTCGAGAAGATTGAGCCGTTGGAAGTAGCGGCATAATCGGCTCTTTAAAAACTTCGCAGTTCCAAAGCTTCGTCCGGTTCACTAATGTTGCGCTGCAACCCGCGCTCCGGTGAACCATGTCCGACGCTCCCAAGACCTCCGGCATGACCCGGCTGAGGAACTATTTCCTCACGGGCTTCATCGTCTGCGCGCCCTTGGCGATCACCGCCTACATTGCCTGGTCGTTCATCGGCTGGGTCGATTCCTGGGTGAAGCCTTATATTCCGGCCCGCTACAGCCCTGACACCTACCTGTCGTTTCCGGTGCCGGGGTTCGGACTGATCGTGGCGCTTATCCTGATCACGCTGATCGGTTTCCTGACGGCAAACATCGTCGGCCGCGCCATCGTCAATTTCGGCGAGCGCCTGCTTGGCCGCATGCCGCTGGTGCGCGGCATCTACGGCTCGCTGAAACAGATTTTCGAGACCGTGCTGTCGAACAAGGGTGACATGTTCCGCCAGGTCGGGCTGGTCGAATATCCGCGCAAGGGCGTGTGGTCGCTGGTGTTCGTCGCCAGTGAAAAGGAAACCGAGATCAACCAGAAGCTCGACCAGGAAGGCGATCCGCTGATCGCCGTATTCATGCCGTGCACGCCAAACCCGACCACGGGCTTCCTGATGTATGTGCCGAAGTCGGACATCGTGCCGCTCGACATGACGATCGAGGATGGCGCCAAGCTGATCGTCTCCGCCGGTCTGGTGGCGCCCGAAGTAAAGCAAATGGTTGTCGTGAATGGCGAGCCGATCGAAGGGATGCTCGCCAACCCTTCGGTTGCCGCCCTGGCTCAGCCGGCGCGCAGAAGCCGCACGGCTTCGTCGCGACCGAACAAGTAAAGCAGCAGGCGCAACGCCTCACCACGCTGCGATTGCAGCTCCGGATCGCGTGACAGGATCAGCCTGGCATCGTCGCGGGCGGCCTCCAGAAGGTCGGCATGCGCCTCGATGCGAGCCACCTGGAAGCCCGGCGTGCCCGACTGGCGGGTGCCCAGCAATTCGCCTTCGCCGCGCAGCTTCAGGTCCTCCTCGGCGATCAGGAACCCATCCTCGGTCTCGCGCATCACCGACAGCCGGCGTTTTGCGGTCTCGCCGAGCGGGTCCTTGTAGAGCAGCACGCATGAGGAGGGCTTGTCACCGCGTCCGACCCGGCCGCGCAGCTGGTGCAACTGGGCCAGGCCGAAGCGCTCTGCATGCTCGATGACCATGACGGTGGCGTCCGGCACATCGACGCCGACCTCGATGACGGTGGTGGCGATCAGGATGCGTGTCTCGCCCTGCTTGAAGGCGCGCATCGCCTCGTCCTTCTCGGCACCCTTCATGCGGCCGTGAACGAGACCGATGCGATCGCCGAACAATGGTTTCAGCGAGGCGAAGCGGTCTTCGGCCGACATCAGTTTGATCTCTTCGGATTCCTCGACCAGCGGACAGATCCAGTAGATCTTCTGGCCGCCGGCGACGGCGTCCACCATGCGGGCGACCAGTTCGTCGAGCCGCTCGAGCGGCAGCGTAACGGTACGGATCGGCTGGCGGCCGGCCGGTTTTTCCGTCAGTTTCGACACGTCCATGTCACCGAAAGCGGTCAGCACCAGGGTGCGCGGGATAGGAGTGGCCGTCATCACCAACATGTCTGGCGCGTCGCCCTTGGCGGTGATGGCAAGCCGCTGATGGACGCCGAAACGATGCTGCTCGTCGATGACGGCGAAGACGAGGTCTTTGAAGGTGACGGTCTCCTGGAACAGCGCGTGGGTGCCGACGACGATGTCGATCTCGCCGGTTGCCAGGCCGACCAGCGTATCCGCGCGTTCGCGGCCCTTCTCGCGACCGGTGAGGATGGCGATGCGAAGCCCTACCTTGGCGGCAAGCGGCGTGATGGTCGCAAGATGCTGGCGCGCCAGGATTTCGGTCGGTGCCATCAAGGCTGCCTGGCCGCCGGCCTCGACGGCACGCGCCATGGCCAGCAGCGCGACGACAGTCTTGCCGGAACCGACATCGCCCTGCAGAAGCCGCAGCATGCGCTCTGGGTCGGCGAGGTCGGCATTGATTTCGGCCAGCGCAAACTCCTGGCTTGATGTCAGCGAATAGGACAGTGCGGCCCGCAGTTTTTCGACGATGCGGCCGTCGCCGACCAGGGGTCGCCCGGACAGCCTGCGGACTTTCGCTCGCACCAGCGCCAGCGAGACCTGGCCCGCCAGCAACTCGTCATAGGCGAGCCGCCGCCAGGCGGCACCATCGATGGAGACGTCAATCGGGTCGGCCGGATTGTGGATGCGGGCAAGCGCATCGCCAAAGGCCGCAAAGGTGTGCCGCCGCATGAAGGCGCCGTCCTGCCATTCGGGAAATTCAGGCACGCGCGTCAGCGCCTGGCCGATCGCCCGGCGCAGCACCTTGCCCGAGAGCCCGGCTGTCAGAGGATAGACCGGTTCGACCAGCGGCAGGTTTTCCGCTTCGCTGGCCAGCGCAATATGGTCGGGGTGGACCATGCTCGGGCGGCCGTTGAACCATTCCATGCGGCCCGAGACCACGACATGCTCGCCCTCGGGCATCGCCTTTTCGAGATAGGAGGCGTGAGCATGGAAGAAGGTCAGCGCGATCTCTCCGGTATCGTCATGGGCGAAGACCCGGTAGGGCACCGACCTGTTGCCACGCGGTGGCGGCTGGTGGCGGTCGATGCGCACATCGAGCGTGACGATCTGGCCTTCCGCGGATCCCGCGATACCAGGCCGACTGCGCCGGTCGATGACGGTGTGCGGCAGCACGAACAGAAGATCGCCGGCACGCGCCGCGCGGTCGCCGAGATCGGCCGGAACAACCTTCTCGATCAGCGCGCCGACTTTCGGTCCGACGCCTGCAAGCGACGTAATCGGGACAAACAAGGGATCGAGGATGGTCGGGCGCATGATGTCAGCTTATGTTGCGACGGCGGCAGCGCAAGGCTGACAGCCCCTTCTATCCACGCTATATGCGCCGCAGCAAGCAAGGATGCGGTACGATGACCGGAACGACGAGATCAAGCGAGGGGCTGGACGTGCGCCGCCGCAAGCTTCTGTTTCGCTCCTGGCATCGCGGCATGCGCGAGATGGACCTGATCCTCGGCACTTTCGCCGACGCTGAGATCGGCGTCTTGACCAACGAGGAAATCGACCAATATGAGAGGCTCCTCGACATTCCCGATACCGAATTCCTGCCCATGGTCACCGGCGAACGCCCGGTTCCGGCCGATATCGATTGTGCCGTCCTGCGAAAGATCCTGGCTTTCCGCCGCTCTCTGACATTCTGAACACAAGCAATTCCAGGAAAAGTAACGAAGCGGTTTTCCGTTCGGAATTGCGATGAAACAAGACCGTGATTTCATGAGCCTCATTCCCACCATCGGTCTGCCGAAAGGCCGCGCCGGTCAGTTCATCGTCGATGGCGTCGCCGACGGCTACGAAGCCTTTGCGCTGGTGCAGGCGGCGCTCGAGATCGCGCCCGACAAGCCGGTTCTGTTCGTCGCGCGCGACGGTCAGCGCCTGCCGGCGATCATCGAGGCATTGTCCTTCGCGGCCCCCGGCCTGCCGGTGCTGGAACTGCCGGCCTGGGATTGCTTGCCCTACGACCGCGTCTCGCCCGGCTCCGATGCGGCCGCCAAGCGCCTCGATGCGCTGACCGCCATGATCGCTCTGGCGAAGAAGCCGCACCGCGCCGTCATCCTCACCACCGCCAATGCGCTGCTGCAGCGCATTCCGCCGTCCGAGTTGGTCGAGGCGCAGACTTTTCATGCCAGGCCCGGCAACCAGATCGACATGAACGCACTGGTCTCGCGGCTGGAAACGTCCGGTTTCGAGCGTGTGCCGACAGTGCGCGGCATCGGCGAGTTCGCGGTGCGCGGCGGCATTCTCGACCTGTTCGCCCCCGGCTGGACCGAGGCGCTCAGGCTCGATTTCTTCGGCGACACGCTGGAATCGATCCGTGTGTTCGACGCCGCCACGCAGCGCACCACCGGTCAACGCAAGTCGATGGCGCTGCAAGCGATGAGCGAAGTGGCGCTGACGCCGGAAACCATCAGCCGCTTCCGCCGCTCCTATATCGAAGCCTTCGGCGCACCGCAGCGCGACGACGGGCTCTATGCGGCGGTCAGCGAAGGGCGTCGCTTCGCTGGCATGGAGCACTGGCTGCCGTTCTTTTACGAACGGCTGGAGACGGTGTTCGACTATCTGCCTGACACGCCCGTCATCTTCGACCATCTGGCGCATGAGGCGCTGGCCGAGCGCCACACGCTGATCCTCGATCACTACGAGGCGCGCAGGAAGCAGGCCGATGGCGCGCTGAAGGATGCGGTGCCCTATAAGCCAGTCGCGCCGGACCTGCTCTATCTCTCCCCGGAAAACCTGATCACCTCGCTCGGGCCGCGCGAAGCGATCGACTTTACGCCATTCGACGCGCCCGACATTGGCGCCAAGAAGGTCTATCACGCCGGTTCGCGCCACGGCCGCAGCTTCGTCGAGGAGCGCGCCGATCCGAACGCCAACGTGTTCGATGTCGTCGTCAAACACATCGCCGATGAGCGCGCGGCGCGCCGCCGCGTCGTCATCGCCGGCTGGACCGAAGGCTCGCTCGACCGGCTTGGCCAGATCCTCGCCGAACACCATCTCGGCAACCTCAAGCAGGTCGTGACGCTGGCGGAAGCCGAAAAGCTCGAGCCGGGGCAGGCGGCCCTGGCCGTGCTGCCGCTCGAATCCGGCTTCGAGACCGAAAAACTGGTCGTCGTCGCCGAACAGGACATTTTGGGCGACCGGCTGATCCGGCGCTCGAAACGCAAGAAACGTCCCTCGGATTTCATTGCCGAGGCCTCGGCGCTGTCGGCCGGCGACATTGTCGTCCATGCCGACCACGGCATTGGCCGTTTCATTGGCCTGCGCACCATCGAAGCGGTCGGCGCGCCGCATGACTGCCTGGAAATCCACTATGCCGGCGACGACCGGCTGTTCCTGCCGGTGGAAAACATCGAACTCCTGTCGCGCTACGGTTCTGACACGGCCGAGGCGACGCTGGACAAGCTTGGCGGCGGCGCCTGGCAGTCGCGCAAAGCGCGGCTGAGGAAGCGCCTGCTCGACATGGCCGGTCAGTTGATCCGCATCGCCGCCGAGCGGCAGATGCGCTCGGCGCCGCCACTGGTGCCGGCAGAAGGCCTCTATGGCGAGTTCGCCGCCCGCTTTCCCTATGAAGAGACCGACGACCAACAGACGGCCATCGATTCGGTGCGCGACGATCTTGCTGCCGGCAAGCCGATGGACCGGCTGATCTGCGGCGATGTCGGTTTCGGCAAGACCGAAGTGGCGCTGCGTGCCGCCTTCATCGCGGCGATGGAAGGTTTTCAGGTGGCGGTGGTGGTGCCGACGACATTGCTGTCACGCCAGCATTTCAAGACGTTTTCGCAGCGGTTTTCCGGCCTGCCGATCCGCGTCGCCCAGGCGTCGCGGCTGGTCGGCGCCAAGGAACTGGCCGAGACCAAGAAAGGCATCGCCGAAGGCCAGGTCGACATCGTCATCGGCACGCACGCGCTGCTCGGTTCCGCGATCTCGTTCAAGAACCTTGGTCTGCTGATCATCGACGAAGAGCAGCATTTTGGCGTCAAGCACAAGGAACGGCTGAAGGACCTGAAGACCGACGTGCACGTGCTGACGCTGTCGGCGACGCCGATCCCGCGAACGCTGCAACTGGCGTTGACCGGGGTGCGCGAGCTGTCGCTGATCGCCACGCCGCCGGTCGATCGGATGGCGGTGCGCACCTTCATATCGCCCTTCGATCCGCTGGTGATCCGCGAGACGCTGCTGCGCGAACGCTATCGCGGTGGCCATTCCTTCTATGTGGTGCCGCGCATAAGCGATCTCTCGGAAATACATGATTTCCTGAAGGAATCCGTGCCGGAGTTGAAGGTGGCGGTGGCTCATGGCCAGATGCCGCCGGGCGAACTCGACGACATCATGAATGCCTTTTATGACGGCCAGTACGACGTGCTGTTGTCGACCACCATCGTCGAATCCGGCCTTGATATTCCGACCGCCAACACGCTGATCATCCACCGCGCCGACATGTTCGGCCTGTCGCAGCTCTACCAATTGCGCGGCCGCGTCGGCCGTTCGAAGGTGCGGGCCTACGCGCTGTTCACGCTGCCGGCCAACCGCAAGCTGACCGACACCGCCGAGCGGAGGCTCAAGGTGCTGCAATCGCTCGACACTCTGGGCGCCGGCTTCCAACTGGCCAGCCACGACCTCGATATCAGAGGCGCCGGCAATCTTCTCGGCGAGGAGCAGTCCGGACACATCAAGGAGGTCGGCTTCGAACTCTACCAGCAGATGCTGGAAGAAGCCGTCGCCGAGGTGAAGGATTCGGGCGAGGTGCAGGATGGCGGCTGGTCGCCGCAGATTGCCGTCGGCACGGCGGTGATGATCCCGGAAAGCTATGTTCCGGACCTGCAGCTCCGGCTGGCGCTTTATCGCCGTCTCGGCGATCTCGAAAACACCGAGGAAATCGACGCTTTCGGCGCCGAGCTGATCGACCGCTTCGGCCCGCTGCCGGAGGAGGTGAAGCATCTGTTGAAGATCGTCTTCATCAAGGCGCTCTGCCGCAAGGCCAATGTCGAAAAACTCGACGCCGGGCCGAAGGGCGTCGTCATCCATTTCCGCAAGCGCGAATTCTCCAACCCGGTCGGGCTGGTCAAGTTCATTGGCGAACAGGGATCGTTGGCCAAGATCCGGCCGGACCACAGTGTCGTCTTCGTGCGCGACTGGCCGACAGCCGAGAAGAGGCTGGCGGGCTCGGCGGTCGTCATGACGCAGTTGGCACGGCTGGTGGAGAAGGCGGCGTAGCTAGCCTCGGACCATTCGCCAGCGCTGAAATTCCGGTCTAGAATAGGAAATTGGCTTCGTGTATGGAGCCGCGATCCCCAATTGGGGCCGGGAATGGCGGAGTATAGGCCGCTGGAAAGAGCGTTGGGTGCAGCGATGACGAAATGGTCGCCGAATTCGTGGAGAGCAAAGCCGATCAAGCAGGTTCCTGCTTATCCGGACCTTGCAGCGCTGAAGAACACGGAGGCCCAGCTCGCAACCTTTCCGCCGCTGGTTTTTGCCGGTGAGGCGCGCAAGCTCAAGAAGCAGCTCGCTTCGGTCGCTGCCGGTGACGCATTCCTCCTTCAGGGGGGCGATTGCGCCGAGAGCTTCGCCGAGCATGGCGCAGACAACATCCGCGACTTCTTCCGCGTCTTCCTGCAGATGTCGGTGGTGCTGACCTTCGCCGGCGCGCAGCCGGTGGTCAAGGTCGGCCGCGTTGCCGGCCAGTTCGCCAAGCCGCGCTCGTCCGACAACGAGACCAAGGGCGAGGTGACGTTGCCCAGCTATCGCGGCGACATCATCAACGGCATCGAATTCGACCCGAAGTCGCGCATTCCGGATCCCGCTCGCCAGGAGATGGCGTACCGCCAGTCGGCGGCGACGCTCAACCTTCTGCGCGCCTTCGCGCAAGGCGGCTATGCCAGCCTGGAGAATGTGCACCGCTGGATGCTCGGCTTCGTGTCCGACAGCCCGCAGGGCGAGAAATACGAGTCGCTCGCCAACCGCATCACCGAGACGATGGACTTCATGAAGGCCGTCGGCATCACTTCGGAAACCAACTACGCGCTGCGCGAGACCGATTTCTATACCAGCCATGAGGCGCTGCTGCTCGGCTACGAGGAGGCGCTGACGCGTGTCGATTCGACCTCCGGCGACTGGTACGCTACCTCGGGCCATATGATCTGGATCGGCGACCGCACCCGCCAGCCGGACCATGCGCATGTCGAATATTGCCGCGGCATCAAGAACCCGCTCGGCCTGAAATGCGGTCCGTCGCTGACGCCGGACGGCTTGCTGGAGCTGATCGACTTGCTCAACCCCGAAAATGAACCCGGCCGGCTGACGCTGATTGCACGTTTCGGCTCCGACAAGGTCGCCGACCATCTGCCGAAGCTGGTTCGCGCGGTGCAGAAGGAAGGCCGCTCCGTGGTGTGGTCGTCGGACCCGATGCACGGCAACACGATCGAGGCCGCCGGCTACAAGACGCGGCCGTTCGACCGCATCCTGAAGGAGGTTCAGACCTTCTTCGAAGTGCACCGCGCCGAAGGCACGCATCCGGGCGGCATCCATGTCGAGATGACCGGTAAGAACGTCACCGAATGCACCGGTGGCGCGCGCGCCATCACCGCCGAGGAGTTGCAGGACCGCTACCACACCCATTGCGACCCGCGCCTCAACGCCGACCAGGCGATCGAACTGGCGTTCCTGGTGTCAGACCTGCTCAAGAAGAGCCACCCGGTGCAGCACAAGCAGGTTGCGAACGGTTAAGCTCGATTTCGGCCTGAACGGCTGACGGAAAAAGCGCTGGAGAAATCCGGCGCTTTTCTTTTGGTTGGTTCAGTGCCCGCGTTCCCAGCGCAGGCCGGCGAGTCTGGGGTCAGCAAACGCCGCCCTTGAAAACTCGATGCGCTTTTCCGGAAACTCGCAGATCGCCTGCACGCCGAACGCACCAAGCCGGATGCGCCAGGTCCGCGGCTCCATTCTCCACGCCAGTACATGTCGCATTTGCTTGCGTGCGTGCGCCGCAAAGCTGGAATCCTGAAGGCGATGCCAGGCACTTTTCTTTCAAGGAGGATCGACGTGAGTGGTGGTCACCAGGGATCGTGTCTGTGTGGAGCCGTCCGCTTCAGAACGAACGGAGCGTTGCGTGGCGTCGTCTATTGTCATTGCTCGCAATGCCGCAAGCAGAGCGGACATTTCTATGCCGCGACCAATGTTGCCAATGTCGACATCGTGATCGATGGCGTGGAAAGTATCACCTGGTACGAAGCCTCTACCTTCGCCAGGCGTGGGTTCTGCAAGGCATGCGGGTCGGTGCTGTTCTGGAAGCCGCGAGACCAGGACTACGTTTCAGTCATGGCGGGATCGTTCGACAAGCCGACAGGTCTTGAGGGGGAATGCCATATCTTCGTTGGTGACAAGGGCGACTATTATTCGATCGACGACGGGCTGCCGCAGTTTGAAAAGTCGACACCGTCCATACCGGTTGCTGAATGAATCTTGGACAAGTCACCTTATTCCATTGATCTGGCCAGCCATTGCATTATCCCGTGCCGGTGATTCGCAAAGGGGTTTGGCATGCAGCGGCTGATCGACGCTTATTTCAATTCGGTGCGGGCGTTTCGCAAGCTGGCCGCCAGCGAGAAGGCTTTCCAGCAGGAGCTGATGCTGCTGGCGCTGGCACTGCCGCTCGGCTGGTTCGTTTCGATCTCGTGGCGCGGTTATGCCTTGCTGATCGGCGCGGTGCTGCTCTTGATCATGGTCGAGGTGCTTAACACCGGCATCGAGGCGGCATGCGACGCTTTCAGCCGCGAGTTCAATGTCGACATCCAGTTGGCCAAGGATTGCGGTTCGCTGGCGGTGCTGATTTCGGTGCTCATCGTCGCCGGTGTCTGGGGCATCGCCATTATCGAGCGGATCACTGGGCTACCGATCTAGCCTTTCGATGCCTATATGGCAGTCACCAAAGGAGACTGTCATGGCCGGGGCCGCCAATTTTCTGCTTCTCGAACGCGTGGGCCTGCCAGACGATCTGCGCTGGCTCGTCGAAAAATACCCGCGTGAAAACTGGCAGGACCATGCCAACGTCCACGGCATCGCCAATATGTGGCTGCAGCGGCACGACATGTTCCGCGAACTTGGCGGCATGCTGGCCAACGGCATTGACGACTTCCGTGAGGGACGGCTGACGGCGCCTGATTTCGCGCGCTGGTTCGCGCCGCGCCTCAATCATTTTCTTGGGCATCTCGACGGTCACCACAATGTCGAGGATTATCAATATTTCCCGATCTTCGCCAAGGCCGAGCCCCGTTTGAAGCGCGGCTTCGAGATTCTCGATGCCGACCACCACACCATCCATGAAGGGCTGGAGCGCAATGCCGAGGCGGCCAATGCCTTCATTAAGACGCTTCAGGAGAGCGAGGACAGACAGCGCTTTGCAGCCGACGCCTATGCCGACGAAAACAGCCGGCTGATCGCCATGCTGACAAGACATCTTGCCGACGAGGAAGACCTGATCGTCCCGCTTATCCTCGATCGGGGGGATCAGGCGCTCGGCGTGGATTGACGATCAGCCTTCCCTGGCGCGTTCCCTCCTGGCGATGTGACGGGCGACGAGCCATGCCACAACGGCCACGGTCAGGCCGATGCCAAGACCGATCAGCAACCGTTCGTGATGCATCAGCGCCTGGCCGATGAAGTGCTCTGCGCCAAGTCCAAAGACATAACCGATCGTACCGAACAGCACCGCCCAGACCGCCGATGAAAGCGCGTTGAGGATGACGAAGCGCGGCGCTGTGATATTGGAGAGCCCGGCTGCAATGCCGCCGACGAGACGCATGCCGTAGATATAGCGGTTCGACAGCACGAAAATGTCGGGATGGGTGTTGAGCAGGCGAAAGGCGCGGCGAAAGCCGGGCCGCTTGCGCAATCTGACGACATAGGGATGGTCGGCAAAGCTTCGTCCGAGGATGAAGAAGAAAGTGTCGCCGACAAAGGCGCCGAGGCCGGCCGCAAGGACGGCGTGCCACAGCACGAAGACCTGCTGGTGGGCGAAGAAGCCGCCGAGAATGGCAGCACTTTCGCCCTCCGCGATGCAACCGACAAAGACCGCGAGCAGCCCGTATTGTTCGATGAAATGGTGGATCGCGTCGGTCATGAAGCCGACTGCTGCGAAGACAGCCTTTCGTCGATCCGCTTGATCATCTCGGTCAGTTGCACGATCTCGTCGCGCATGCCGAGAATCTGGCCGTGGCGCAGTTCATCCAGCTTTTCATGCAGCGCCATGATCTCGATCTCGGCTTTCAGGTTGACCTCGTAATCGTGGGCGGCGTCGATGCGGTCGCGTTCGGTCTGGCGGTTCTGCGCCATCATGATCACAGGCGCCTGCAAGGCGGCTACCATCGACAAAACGAGATTGAGGAAGATGAACGGGTAGGGATCGAAGGCGTCACGCGACAGCAGCCAGACATTGCCCGCCGTCCATAAGACCAGAAAGGCGATGAAGGTCAGGATGAAGGACCATGACCCGCCGATGCGGGCGATCGTATCGGCAAGCCGGTCGCCGAAGGTCTGGTGGAAGGCAACGGCCTTGTTGGTGTCGCGCGAGATGGTGGTGCGTTCGAGCGTCGATTGCAGCACCCGGCTTTCGAGCTGGCTGAGGCCGTCCGGCCGCCGCTTGAGCCAGCGGTTCGCCAGATCGTCGATCGTCTTGTTCATGGCCATCTCCAGGGTCTTAGGCTTGCCGTAAGAGGTAGAGGCTGCCGGCTCACACGGGAAGTGTTAGATTGATTCCAGTTGCCGAGGGACCAATGGCCGATTTCAAGAAAATTCGCGCTCGCGCCGCAAAACGTAAGGGCGGCGAAGAGGAACTGACGTCGCTGCTTGGTCCGGCGCCTGACAATGCCGCCGTGGCTGACATCCCCGATGACCGCATTCTCTCCATTATGGCTGAGCGCGTCTTCGCCGCCGGTTTCGTCTGGCGCGTCATCGAGCAGAAATGGCCTGGCTTCGAGGAGGCGTTTCTGCGCTTCGAGCCGAAGCGGCTGTTGTTCCAGCCCGATGATTTCTGGCACGATCTGACGGCCGACCAGCGCATCGTACGCAACCCGCAGAAGATCAGATCCGTTCGCGACAATGCTGCCTTTGTCGAGCGTGTGTCGAAGGAATATGGCGGTTTCGGCAAATTCCTTGCGGAATGGCCTGATGATGACCAGGTCGGGCTGATGGCCTGGCTCGGCAAGCATGGCAGCCGGCTGGGCGGCAACACGGGCCAGTATTTCCTGCGCTGGCTGGGGTGGGATGCGTTCGTCATCTCGGGCGATATGGCCGCGGCGTTGCGCGACGCCGGCCTCGACATCGCCGAAAGCCCGACTTCGAAGAAGGACCTGGACAAGATCCAGAGGCAAATCAATCAATGGGCAGCGGAGACGCATCTGCCGCGCCGCCATATTTCACGCATCCTGGCGATGTCGATCGGCGAGAACCATTCGCCGCAAGCGCTGCGCGAATATATGGGCGACGACTGAAACGTGGTCGCTTGCCACGATCGGCATTCGTCGATCGGTCAACACGATCGAATCGATCGGTCCGGACACGAATGACATTCGTCATTTGCTCCGAATTGGTCCAAACGAACGCCATTGCCCGAGCAATTTTGCCGCGCTAAGTCAGCAGGCATGACCAAGAAGCTCGACATCCTGCGCATCGCCGTCGCCCAGCTCAATCCGACTGTCGGCGACATATCAGGCAATCTCGCCAAAGCCCGCGAGGCGAGGGCGGATGCCGCACGTCAGGGCGCCGATCTCGTGCTCTATACCGAGCTTTTCCTCGCCGGCTACCCGCCGGAGGATCTGGTGCTGAAGCCGGCCTTTTTGAAAGCCTGCGAAAAGGCGGCACAGGACTTTGCCGCCGACACCGCGGATGGCGGTCCCGGCGTCATCATCGGCACGCCGTTGAAGCGCAAGAGCGGCACGCACAATTCGATCATCTTCGCCGACGGCGGCAAGATCATCGCCGAACGCTACAAGCTCGATCTGCCGAACTACGGCGAGTTCGACGAGAAGCGCGTCTTCCAGGCCGGACCCGAGATCCAGGGGCCGGTCAATTTCCGCGGCGTGCGCATCGGAATTCCGATCTGCGAGGACATCTGGGGCGATGTCGATATCTGCGAGACGCTGGCCGAAAGCGGGGCGGAAATCCTGCTGGTGCCGAACGGCTCACCCTATTATCGCGCCAAGATCGATGTCCGCCACCAGGTCGTCATCCGCCAGGTCATCGAATGCGGGCTGCCGATGATCTATGCCAACCAGCTCGGCGGCCAGGACGAGCTGATCTTCGACGGCGCTTCGTTTGCCATTGGCGCCGACAAGACGCTTGCCTTCCAGATGAGCCAGTTCGAGGAAGCGGTCGACGTCACCACCTGGAAGAGACAAGGCGATCACTGGGTCTGCTCGGAAGGGCCGATGTCGAAAATCCCGGACCGGGAGGAGGCTGACTATCGCGCCTGCATGCTGGGCCTGCGCGACTACGTCAACAAGAACGGCTTCAAGAACGTCGTGCTTGGTCTGTCCGGCGGCATCGATTCGGCGATCTGCGCGGCGCTGGCCGTCGATGCGCTCGGCGAGGAACGGCTGCGCGCGGTGATGATGCCCTACCGCTATACCTCGAAGGATTCGCTCAAAGATGCCGAGGATTGCGCCCGCGCTCTCGGCTGCCGCTATGACATCGTGCCCATCTTCGAGCCGGTCGAGGGCTTCCTGCACGCGCTGACGCAGATGTTCGAAGGCACCAAGGAAGGTATCACCGAGGAGAATTTGCAGAGCCGCGCACGCGGCACCATCCTGATGGCGATCTCCAACAAGTTCGGCTCAATGGTCGTCACCACCGGCAACAAGAGCGAGATGTCGGTCGGTTATGCCACGCTCTATGGCGACATGAATGGCGGCTTCAATCCGATCAAGGACCTCTACAAGATGCAGGTCTACGCGCTGTCGCGCTGGCGCAACAGCCACGTGCCGCCGGGTGCGCTGGGCCCCTCGGGCGAGGTGATCCCGAAGAACATCATCGACAAGGCACCGTCGGCGGAATTGCGCGAGAACCAGACCGATCAGGATTCGCTGCCGCCCTATCCGGTGCTGGACGATATCCTCGAATGCCTGGTCGAGAATGAGATGGGTGTCGACGACATCGTAGCGCGCGGCCATGACCGGGCGACGGTGACGCGCATCGAGCACCTGCTCTACATCGCAGAATACAAGCGACGGCAGGCGGCGCCAGGCGTGAAGATCACGAAAAAGAATTTTGGCCGCGACCGCCGCTACCCCATCACCAATCGTTTCAGGGATCGCAGCTAGGTACCGAAAGCGCACGCGGCGCGGCCGGAGACAACCATGCCCGATTGTGAGATCAGCTTCGACATGTCACGGATCGATTTCCGTGCGACATCGGACCTGTTGATGGCAAGCTATTGGGGCGCCGGACGCACTGACGAAGTCCATCGCCGCGCCTTTGCCAACTCGCTTTGCGTCGGCGCCTATGTCGATGGCAGGCAAGTCGGCTTCGGCCGGGCGATCACCGACCGCACCGTATTCGCCTATCTCGCCGATATCATCATCTGGCCGGAGAATCGCGGGCAGGGCATAGGAAGCCGGCTCGTCCAGGCCCTGATCGATCATCCGGAGGTCAGGACCGTTTTCCATTGGAGCCTGTCGACCAGCGATGCCCATGGCATGTATGAAAAGCTCGGGTTCAAGCCATCGACCGATGGCCGCTACATGCGCTTGGATCGCGTTCCTGAATGAGGCGCGGCTTGCCCGCCATTGTTGCAAAATAATCGCAGTGGTTGGACCAGATACGCTTTTGGCGTCAGCCCGTCTTGGCGGTGCATCGGAGCGTCTCTATAAGAACCGCTCCGCAATTGTCTTGCGGGAGGTCCGAATGGCAGTATTTCACATGGTAATGCGAGGCCGCGAAGCCTAGGTCTCATCCGGCGCTCCGCGAAGGTTTGCCCTTCGTGCCGATGCCGGATCGAGCACAGGCTTATGCCGATGCCGATCGCCGCCCGGTTATGGGCGATACGCCAAATATGCCACTCCGCTTCCGGGCAATCATTGGCCCTTGCGCGGCTTCTTCAATTTTCGACCTACTGGGATCGGGCTCGTTTGTGCCCGAATGACATCATGGCTCGTTTCAAGATCGATTTGCGCGCGAGCGCCTTTCGCAGCGTTCTTGGCTTCACGCTTACCCATTGGCGGCGCCAGCCGTGGCGGCTTTCGCTCATCATGGCCAGCTTCCTGCTGTCGACGCTGGCCGATGTGCTGACGCCGCTCTATTCCGGCCGGCTGGTCGACGCCGTCGCCAGCAGCGCCGCCGCCGACGCGATTGCCTGGAATGCCGCGCTGACGGCGTTCTCGATGTTGATGGCGCTGGCGCTGGCCGGCGTCGTGTTGCGCAACCTGGCGTTCATGGGCATCGTCGAGCTGACCTTGAAGATGATGGCCGACATCGCCGCCGATGCTTTCCATCGCGTTCAGCGCTTTTCCACCGATTGGCATGCCAACAGCTTTGCCGGCTCGACCGTCCGCAAGGTGACGCGCGGCATGTGGGCGCTCGACCTGCTCAACGACACCATCCTCATCGCACTGCTGCCGTCGGTCGTCATGCTGGTCGGGTCGACGTTGCTGCTCGGCTGGTTCTGGCCGTTGATGGGTGCGGTCGTTGCTGCCGGTTCGGTGCTGTTCATCACGGTGACGGCGCTGCTGTCACTTGGCTATGTCGCGCCGGCGGCAAGGCTCGCCAACACCTGGGATACCCGCCTCGGCGGCTCGCTGGCCGACGCGGTCAGCTGCAACGCCGTGGTCAAGGGCTTTGGCGCCGAGGAGCGCGAAGAACGCCGCCTGGCCAAGGTCGTCGCCAAATGGCGTGCGCGTACACGGCGCACCTGGGTGCGCGGCACCATCAACGGCACCACGCAAGGGGTGCTGCTGCTGGTCATGCGCGCTGCGGTGATCGGCCTGGCGCTGATGCTGTGGTCGTGGGGGCAGGCGAGCGCCGGCGACGTTGCGTTCGTGCTGACCTCGCTCTTTGTGCTGCAGGGCTATCTCAGGGACATCGGCACGCATATCCGCAACCTGCAGCGCTCCATCAACGATATGGAAGAGCTGGTCGATTTCCAGTCCGAACCGCTCGGCATCGAGGACCGGCCAGGTGCCAAGCCGATCCGGATCACCGAAGGACGGATCAGCTTCGACAACGTCACCTTTCACTATGGCCATCACCGATCCGCGCTTTACCGCGACTTTTCGGTCGATATCGCGCCGGGTGAGCGCGTCGGGCTGGTCGGCCATTCGGGGTCGGGCAAGACGACCTTCGTCAAGCTTATCCAGCGGCTCTATGACGTGAACGCGGGGAAAATCCTGGTCGACAGTCAGGACATCTCGCAGGTGGCGCAAGCCTCGCTGCGCGGGCAGATCGCCATCGTTCAGCAGGAGCCGATCCTGTTCCACCGGTCGCTGGCCGAAAACATCGCCTATGCCAGGCCGAGTGCGTCGCAGGAGGAGATCGAGCATGCCGCCAAGCTGGCGAGTGCGCATGACTTCATCACCAACCTGCCAAAGGGCTACGGTACACTGGTCGGCGAACGCGGCGTGAAACTGTCGGGTGGCGAGCGTCAGCGCGTGGCGATCGCGCGCGCCTTCCTTGCCGATGCGCGCATCCTGATCCTCGACGAGGCGACATCGAGCCTCGATTCGGAATCGGAGGTGCTGATCCAGCAGGCGATGGAGCGGCTGATGGTCGGCCGCACCACGCTGGTCATCGCGCACCGGCTTTCGACAGTGCGGGCGCTCGACAGGCTGCTGGTCTTCGATCGCGGCAACATCGTCGAGGAAGGCTCGCATGACGAACTGATCCGGCTGAAAGGCGGCATCTACCGTCGCCTGTTCGAACGCCAGGCGCTCGAACTGACCAAGGGACTTGTCAGCTGACCTGAGGCGGCCTCCAGCTTCGGCCGGAGGCCGCCTCTGTCAGGCACGGTCAGCCCAGCGGGCTGGAGCAGGAGATGCGATCGCAGGGAGGCAGTCGACCCGTCGATCAGCGCCGTGATGCTGGCCGACTTGATTTGCCTGTGAAGTCCTGTCCGGATAGTAAGTCTTGGGACCTCTGTTCATCATATTGACCGAGATACGTTGTTTCTACCAATGGTTGATATATATCCGATGGAGGCAACCCACGGACGTTTTTCACGATGCATCTTTCTGCGAATGCCGAGGAAAAGTTGGCTGCGCCGTCAGTGCTGGAATCTCAGCATGGCTCGGTTCGGCCGCTTGCTGCCGAAGATCTCGAGCGCGTCGCCGCACTCTTCCTGACGAAGTTTCGCCGGCGGCGCCGTCACCTCCTCGATCGCGCGATCGCCGAAACGGCCGCGTATATGAGAGAGATTTATCTCGACCCTGCCGGCCACTCCGGTGAAAGCAACGCTCTTGTCCAGATCAACCGGCAGGGCCGCCTGGGTGGGTTCCTCGGCGTTTTGAAAGCCCGCTACGAGCTCAATGGTGCGCCATTGAATGCGGCGATCATCGGGCCGCTCATGGCCGACCCCGGCACCGATGACGGCTCGGCCGGACCGCAATTGCTGCGGGCATTGCATCAAGGCGAATTCGATCTGCAGCTGACCGATTCGGCCAACCGGACATCCTTAGCCTTCGCGCGCCCGATGAAGTATCAACTCCTGCCGGTGCATTGTCTGGGATGGACATATGTCTTCCGGCCGGCGGGAATGGCCGCCGCCGCACTGCACCGTAAATGGCCCGGCCTGCCTCACCTTGTACTCGACCCCTTTGCGCGAGCATTCGATGCTCTTGCGAAAAGAAGGTTCGAGCCCCCCGTCCAGCATTCATCGTCGCATCGCACCCACCGTGAGCCGATCAATGCCGTGCAATTTGCCGAGGAACTGCCGACCCTCCTGTCTGGTTACGCTCTTCGGCCGAGTTGGAAGGATGGGGAGTTGCCACGGCTGCTTGCGCTGGCGGCCGAGAAGCGGGCCGACGGCCCCCTTCATTTCGGTGGGATCTACGACGAAACGGGCAAAATGCTCGGTTGTTATGCCTTCTATGGTCAAGCCGGCGACATGGCGAACCTGTTGCAAATCCAGGCATTCGGATCGCATTGGGGCGCGACGCTGGATGCGCTTGTCGCCGCCGCATGGGAGATGGGCTGCGTGGGCATCACCGGGCAGACGCAGACCAGATTCATATCCCAACTCTTTGGCTACAAGAATGTCTTCTTCCGCTATGCCGGGGGAACGATGGTCCGCTCGCGGATCGCCGAGGTCACGGAAGCGGTCCGCTCCGGCGACATCTTTATCGGTGGATTGGTGGGCGACCGCTGGACCCGCCTCAGTTCCGATGATTTCGGCCGCTGATCGCCTTCAACCGGTGGTCGGCCCCAGCGGCTGGCAGCGCTCGGTTACAAAGGCCGCCTGCGGACTGGGTGCCTCCTGAGGCGTCCAACGCCCGGTCTTTTCATTCCAGCCGCCATGTTCTATGTCTGCCGGGCAGCGCGGGGGCGCGTCTTGTCAATCGTAAAAGCATCCGGTACGCCCCGCTCATGACAGTTACCGTTCGTTTCGCCCCTTCGCCGACCGGCCGCATCCATATCGGCAATGCGCGCACGGCTCTGTTCAACTGGCTGTTCGCCGTGAACAACAAGGGTCGCTTCATCCAGCGCTTCGACGACACCGACATTGCGCGCTCGAAGCAGGAGTTTTCCGACGCCATCCTCTACGACCTGCATTGGTTGGGCATTTTTCCCGACGCCACCGAGTACCAGTCGCGGCGCTTCGAAGTCTATGACGCGGCGGTCGAGAGGCTGAAGGCGGCAGGCGTTCTCTATGCCTGCTACGAAACGCCGGAGGAGCTGGATCTCAGGCGCAAGGTGCGCCGCACGCGCGGTCTGCCGCCGGTCTATGGCCGCGAGGCGTTGACCCTGACGCACGAACAGATCGCCGAATACCAGACCGATGGCCGCCGGCCGCACTGGCGTTTTCTCCTGCCCAATTTCTCAGGCGATCCACAACAGCCGGAACGCACTGAAATCCACTGGAACGACTTGGTGCGCGGTGAGGAAACCGTCGATCTGGCCTCGCTTTCCGATCCGGTCCTGGTGCGCGAGGACGGCACCTATCTCTATACGCTGCCTTCCGTGGTCGACGACATCGAGATGGGCGTCAGCCATGTCATCCGCGGCGACGACCATGTCACCAACACCGGCGTGCAGATCGCCCTGTTCCAGGCACTGGCTGCCACGCCGCCAGTGTTCGGCCACCACAATCTCCTGACCACCGCATCGGGCGAGGGCTTGTCGAAGCGCACCGGCGCGCTCTCCATCGAAAGCCTGCGCGAGGACGGGATCGAGCCGATGGCCGTCGCATCATTGGCGGTCCTGGTAGGCACTTCGGAGAATGTCGCGGCGATGCCGACGATGGGCGAACTCGCCGAACGCTTCGATCCGGCGGCGACATCGAAATCCGCGGCCAAGTTCGATCCGGACGAGCTGTTCGTGCTCAACCGGTCGCTGCTGCACCACATGCCGTTCGCCGAGGCACAAGACCGTCTCATCGTGCTCGGCGTCTCCGGCGAGCAGGCCGAACCGTTCTGGCTGGCGGTGCGCGGCAATCTCGACAGGCTGGCCGATGCGGTCAACTGGTGGCGCATCCTGCGCGAAGGACCGCAGGAGAAGCCGCAATTTTCCGATGACGACCGCGACTTTCTCCGACAGGCGTTCGACCTGCTGCCGGAGGAACCCTGGACCGCGACGATCTGGAAGGACTGGACGGGCAAGATCAGGGAAGCGACCGGCCGCAAGGGCAAGGCGTTGTTCATGCCACTCAGGACAGCCCTTACCGGACTGCCTTCGGGGCCGGAGCTTGCAGATCTATTGCCGCTGATGGGTCGGGAAGGAACGTTGGCCCGACGACCCTGACCTTGCGCTGTTCCGGCGGCAGCGCGGACACGGGCGACGTCACCGGCCTCGCGGAAAGCCGCTTGATCGCCTCGCGGTCGAGCCCACCTTCCAGATTGGCCAGCGTTTCGGGATCGGCGCCCGGATCAGGTTTTGCAACCGGGACTGGAATGAATGATGACGCGTCTGTCTCTGGCTGCGATTGCACCGGATTCGGCGGATTGCCGGCGATGATCTGGAAACCCTGCGCAGCGGCGTTGCAGCCGCAAGCCGGCGGCCGCGACACGCCGGGCCGCTTGTAGAGATAGGCGGTCGGCAATTCGCTGTAAGGCCGGCCGGTGACAGATGACGTCATCGACGCCGAATCGTCGTCCATGCCGCGCGAATAGAAAACCTGCATCTCGGTGCCGGGGCAGCTCGATTCGCAATTCTTCTGGTCGCGTTCGAAATCGCCTGCCGAGGCCGAGTTCGACATAGGGAAAAAGTAGCCGTCGCAGGTGCGCACACAGGACGTGTGGAATTCGCCACCGACGCTCGGAAAATCCGGTACGCCGGGCTGGTTGAGCACACGGCGGACATTGCGCTCCTCGCTGGGATCGTCGGGCTGGTTGGGTTCATCAAGCATATCGAGCTGCTTGCTGTTGCCGCCGAAGAGCTGATCGAACAGGTTTGCGCTGCCGCCGTCGCGGTTCGCTTCCTGCAAAGGCGCACGCCGAGGCGCAACGGTGTCGTCGCGGCAGCCATTGGCGTCGAGCGCCGCCAGGATGCGTCCGCGATCGCGGCGAGAGCCACCGCCAGCCAGCCGCTCGCGCTTGTTTTGCAAGGCGTCGAGATTGGCATTCATGCGGTCGATGGTGGCGTTGAGCCCGGCGCATTGATTGAGGTTGCGGCCAAACAGCGAAAAACCGCACCCGGCCTGGCTCGCCTGGCTGCGAGCCTTCGAAATCTGCTCATGCTGCCTGGCAATCGCGGAATCGTATTTCCGGACTAGCGCCGGACCGCCACCGCCGCCGCGCGAGGACGCGGCAAGATCGGCTTCCAACTGGCGGCAGACCCGCGAAGCAGCCTGTGGCTCGGCTACTCCCCAGGTTGCGGACAACAGCAGGCCAAGCAGCACGACAGCATGCGCCTGCTTCCACCCTCCGCTTGCCATCCGCCCAAACTCCGCCTTCCAAATCGGCTGTTAGCCCCGCAAGGCTACCGTGTTCGCGGTTAACTGCAGTTTACCGCGAAATCCGTGTTCAGCCCAGATTGACGACCGCTTGTGCCTTGTGGGCGGCTTCGACCACGGCAAGCGCCGTCATGTTGACGACGCCGCGCGAGGTGACAGACGGCGTCAATATATGCGCCGGCATGTCGGTGCCGAGCAGGATCGGCCCGACATGTAGCGCATCCGTCATGGTTCTGAGCGCCGTCAGCGTGATGTTTGCCGAATCGAGGTTGGGGAACACCAGCAAATTGGCTTCGCCCTTCAGTCTCGAATGGGGATAGACGCGCTGGCGCAGGTGCTCCGACAGAGCAGTGTCCGCATGCATCTCGCCATCGCATTCAAGGTCAGGCGCGATGCGCGCCAGGATCGCCGCTGCTTGCCGCATCTTCAGGGCGCTGGGCGAATCGCGCGAGCCGAAATCGGAATGCGACAAGAGTGCTGCCTTCGGCTCGATGCCGAAGCGCTGGATTTCTTCCGCCGCCAGCACCGTCATCTCGGCGATTTCTTCCGCCGTCGGGTCGACGGAGACGTGGGTGTCGGTCAGAAAGATGATGCCGCGCTGCGAGATCAGCATGGAAAGCGTCGACAGGTCGTGGTCCTTGATGCCGGCGCGGGGGCCGATGATCAAGGTGACGTTGCGCAGATGCCGCTCGAATCGACCTTCGAGGCCGCAGACCATGGCGTCGGCATCGCCGCGTTTCAGCGCAAGTGCTGCGATCACCGTGTTGTCGGTGCGCACCATAGTGCGCGCGGCTTCCGTCGTCACGCCACGCCGGCCGGCGAGTTCGATCAAAAGGTCGACATAGTGGCGGTAGCGCGGATCGTCTTCCGGGTTGATGAGGCCGAAATCGACCCCGGGCTTGATGCGCAGGCCGTAGCGCTTCAGGCGCACTTCGATGACGTGCGGGCGGCCGATCAGGATCGGCTCGGCGATGCCTTCCTCGAGCACCACCTGGGCAGCCCGCAGCACGCGCTCATCCTCGCCGTCGGCATAGATGACGCGCTTGGCGCTCGATGCCTTGGCGGACGAGAACACCGGCTTCATCACCAGGCCGGAGCGGAAGACGAAGCGGTTCAGCTTGTCGATATAGGCGGCAAAGTCGGTGATCGGCCGCGTCGCGACGCCGGTGTCGCAGGCTGCCTTGGCGACCGCGGGCGCTATGCGCAGGATCAGCCGCGGATCGAAGGGCGAAGGGATCAGGAATTCAGGGCCGAAGATCGGCGTCTCGCCGGAATAGGCGCGGGCCGCGACGTCCGAAGGTTCCTCGCGTGCGAGCGCTGCGATTGCCCGCACCGCCGCCATCTTCATCTCCTCATTGATGGCGCTGGCGCCGCAGTCGAGCGCACCGCGAAAAATGTAAGGAAAACACAGTACGTTGTTGACCTGATTGGGAAAATCGGACCGGCCGGTGCAGATCATCGCATCCGGACGCGCTGCACGCGCTATTTCCGGCATGATCTCCGGATTGGGGTTGGCCAGCGCCAGGATCAGCGGCTTCGGCGCCATGTGCTGGAGCAGTTCCGGCTTCAGTACGCCTGCCGCCGACAGGCCGAGGAAGACGTCGGCGCCCGAAATGACGTCGGCCAGCGTGCGCGCCTCGGTGTCCTTCACATAGGGGTCTTTCCAACGATCCATCTCATCGGTGCGGCCCTTGTAGGCGACGCCGAAACGGTCGGTGACCCAGATGTTTTCGACCTTGGCGCCGAGCGAGACCAGCAGGTTGAGGCAGGCAAGGGCGGCAGCCCCGGCGCCGGAGGTGACGATCTTGATGTCCGATATGGTCTTGCCGGCGAACTCCAGCCCGTTGAGCACGGCGGCAGCGACGATGATGGCGGTGCCGTGCTGGTCGTCGTGGAACACCGGTATGCCCATGCGGGCCTTCAGCTGTTCCTCGACCTCGAAGCATTCCGGCGCCTTGATGTCCTCGAGATTGATGCCGCCGAAGGTCGGCTCGAGGGCCGAGATCGTCTCGACCATGCGCTCGATAGCGGGCGCGTCGATCTCTATGTCGAAGACATCGATGCCGGCGAACTTCTTGAACAGGACGGCCTTGCCTTCCATGACCGGTTTGGAGGCCAGCGGGCCGATATTGCCGAGGCCGAGCACGGCCGATCCGTTTGTGACGACACCGACCAGATTGGCGCGTGCGGTGTAGTCGGCGGCGGTCGCCGGATCGTCGCGGATTTCCAGGCAGGGGGCGGCGACGCCGGGGGAATAGGCGAGCGCGAGGTCGCGCTGATTGCCGAGCGGCTTGGTCGCCTGTATCTCGAGCTTTCCCGGCCTTGGGTGCTTGTGGAAGTAGAGGGCGGCTTCGTCGAGGTCCGAACGTGCCGTCTTTTTGCTCTCGCCTTCCATGCGGCCGCTCCCTCGAAATCTGCCTGGAGATTCCCTTTTAGCATGCAGCCGTGGTTTTTCGCGACGCTAATTGACGCGCCGGCGGCAATACCCGGCGGCGCGTAGAAAGTATTGAACAATCAAATACTTATAACGATTGTCTGACGGACGGATCCGACCGTTTCACGGATAAGTTGATCAAAAGGCGCTGACGTAAAGACCACCATCGACCGGTATGTTCTGCCCGGTCAGATAGCCGGCGTGGACCGAGCACAGGAAGGCGCAGATCTGGCCGAATTCCTCCGGCGTGCCGAGCCGCTTGGCCGGAACATCGGCGCTGATGCGGGTCTTGCGCGCGGCTGCGGCCTGAGGGCTTTCGACTGTGCCGGCCTCATGCGGGCCGCGCAGCCGGTCGGTGTCGAGCTTGCCCGGCAGAAGGCTGTTGATGGTGACGTTGCGGTCGACAACCGTTCTGGCCACGCCGGCAAGGAACGAGGTCAGGCCGGCACGCGCGCCGGACGACAGGTCGAGGCCGGGAATGGGCACATAGACCGACAGCGAGGTGATGTTGACGATGCGACCGAAGCCGCGCGCCGCCATGCCGTCCAGCACGGCCTGCACGAGCTCGATCGGAGTCACCATGTTCTGGGTAACGCCTTCGAGGATCTTTTCGCGATCGAGCGTGCGGAAGTCGCGAAGCGGCGGTCCGCCATTGTTGTTGACCAGGATGTCCGGCTCGGGGCAAGCCACGAGCAGCGCCTTCTGCACCTCCGGCTTCGAGACGTCGCCGACGACTTCCGTCACCGTGACGCCATAGCGCTCGCGCAACTCAGCGGCGGTTTTCGCCACCAGCTCGGCATTGCGTCCGTTGACGACGACGTCGCAGCCGGCTTCCGCCAGCGCCACGGCGCAACCGCGCCCAAGTCCCTTGCTCGAAGCGCAGACGATGGCCTTCTTTCCGCGGATACCAAGATCCATGACGATTTCTCCTGTGATTTGGCCGGCAAGCTAGTCCTTCGGCTGGACCAATCGCAACCGTCATACGATTGTTGCATGAATCGGGGCATAGGCTCGCGAAAGCAACGGTGAAATCGCGATGTCCGGCCAAGAGCCCCGCACTTTCCGCAGCATGTTCATTTCCGACGTCCATCTGGGCTCGAAGGCGGCCAAGGCCGAGTTCCTGATCGATTTCCTTCGATATCACGATGCCGATATCATCTATCTGGTGGGTGACATCGTTGATGGCTGGCGGCTGCGACGGAGCTGGCATTGGCCGCAAAGCCACAACGACGTCGTGCAGAAACTGCTGCGCAAAGCGCGCAAGGGCGCCAACATCACCTACATCGCCGGCAACCATGACGAGTTCGCCCGCCAGTTCCAGGGCGTGCATTTCGGCGGCATCGTCGTTGCCGATCGCGCCATCCACGAGACCGCCGACGGCAAGCGGCTGCTCGTCATCCATGGCGACCAGTTCGACACCGTGGTCCACAATGCGCGCTGGCTCGCCTATCTCGGTGACCACGCCTATGACGCGGCCATGCTGGTCAACCGCGTGGTGACGCGGCTGCGCCAGCTGCTCGGCCTGCCTTATTGGTCCTTTTCGTCTTGGGCCAAGCACAACGTCAAGAAGGCGGTGAACTTCATCGGCTCGTTCCAGACCATGCTTGCCGACGAGGCGCGCCGTTCGCATGTCGATGGCGTCATCTGCGGCCACATCCATCATGCCGTCATCGAAAATTTTGGCGATGTCCAGTACATCAACACCGGCGACTGGGTGGAAAGTTGTACGGCTGTGGTCGAGCATTTTGACGGCCGCATGGAAATCCTGACTTGGGCGCAGGTGCTGCCCGAGGTGCCGGACGAGCCCTTTATCCCGCTGCTCATCGAGGACCGGGTAGGGCAGGCGGCCTAGTCCGAAGTCCTTTCGGCTTCGGAATCAATCAATTAGTCCAACCGGTTTCGTCCGGTTTTCGTCCATGTTAAGGGATCGATACGCGTTGCCCTCCGGCCGAATACAGCGCGATTGGATCGATTCATGTCCCTGCCGCAGCTCTCGCCCGAACAACTCGTCAAGCCGCGCCATTTCGAACTGCGCATGAGCCTGATGTTCGCGACGCTTTTCGTGCCGCTCGGAACGCATTTGCCGTATTTTCCGTTGTGGCTGCAGGCCAAGGGTTTTCATGCCGAGCAGATCGCGGTCATTCTGGCGGCGCCGATGTTCCTGCGCGTGGTGACGACGCCGCTGCTGACCGCGCTGGCCGACCGTGCCAGGGACCGCGCCGATGTCTATGTCGCGCTGATGGCTGCGTCGCTGCTTTTGTCGGCAGGTTATTTCCTGACACCCACCTATGCGATGGTGCTGGCGGTCTCGCTGACGCTGACCATCGTCTGGACGCCGCATTCGCCGATCGCCGATTCGCTGGCTCTTTCGGGTGTCCGCCGCTTCGGTTCGAACTACACAAGCATGCGCAAATGGGGCTCGATTTCCTATTTGTTCGCCAATATCGCCGGCGGCTTCATTCTGTCGGTAACCGGTTCACAAGCCGTTCCGGTTATCATTCTGGTGGCGTTTGCCGCCGCCCTTGCCGCCGGCCTGCTGGCGCCGCGCCTTGGCCGTCCGCGGCGCGCCTCGCCGCTGTCGGCCACCGACATCCAGCATTCAGCGCCGAAGCTTCTCAACCCGTATTTCCTGTATTTTTCCACGGGCGTCGGCGTCATCACCGCCAGCCACGCATTCCTCTACGGTTTCGTCTCCATCTACTGGAAGTCGATCGGCCTCGGCGATTCGGTAGTCGGTCTCTTATGGGCTTGGGGCGTGGTGTCGGAAGTCTGCATGTTCATGATGTTCACCCGCTTTTTCGGCCGGTTCTCCGTCGTGTCGGTCATGGTGATGGCCGGAATCGGCTCCATCGTGCGCTGGATCGCCTTTCCGCTGGTCTGGCCGCTCGGCCTCGGCATTCCCGGCTTCTTCGCTGTCCAGTCGCTGCACTCGGTCTCGGTGGCGCTGGGGCTGATCGGGCTGCAGAAGATGATCGGCGAAACGATCTCCGAGGAGCGGACAGGTGCCGCGCAAGGCATTGCCTATTTCTCCAACGGCTTCTTCATGGCGGTGGTGACGCTGGCGTCCGGCCCGCTCTACGACCGTCTCGGTGTCGACGGCTTCTTTGCCATGATCCCGATTGCGTTGATCGGACTGGCGCTGATCGGCCTTGCTGCGCGCTCAGCCCCAGAGCGCCGTATCGGGCGGTGACACCAGCGATCCCTGGTAGACAAGGCCCGGTACCCGGTCGCGGGCAAGCAGCAGCGGACCGTCGAGGTCGACGAAATCGGCATGCTGGGCAAGCAGCACCGCTGGCGCCATCGCCAATGAGGTGCCGACCATGCAGCCGACCATCACGCCGAAACCGAGTTCGCGGGCGCGATCGCGCAGCACCAGTGCCGCCGTCAGGCCCCCCGACTTGTCGAGCTTGATGTTGACGGCATCGTAAAGACCGACAAGCGCTTCGAGATTCTTAGCCTCGTGCACGCTTTCATCGGCGCAGATCGGCACCGGATGGGCGATATGGCGCAGGATCTCGTCATGACCGGCCGGCAGCGGCTGTTCGATCAGCGCGATGCTTTGTTCGGCGGCAAAGGCGAGGTTCGCAACGATGTTGTCGTCGCTCCAGCCCTCATTGGCGTCGAGGATGATGCGGCTGTCTGGCGCTGCCTGCCTGACCGCCCGGATGCGGGCAATGTCGTTGTCGCCGCCGATCTTGACCTTGAGCAGCGGCCGCGCCGCATTGGCGCGGGCCTGCGCCGCCATCGCCTCCGGCTCGCCCAGCGACAGCGTGTAGGCGGTTTCGAGCGCCTGCAAGGGAACAGCACCTATCGCAACCGCCACCGATGTTCCGCTGAGCTTCGCCTCCAGATCCCATAGGGCGCAGTCTAAGGCGTTGCGGGCGGCTCCGGCCGGCATGGCATCGAGCAAGGCGCTGCGGCTGATGCCATCGGCGATCCGGCCGCGCATGGCGTCGATCGCCTCGCGCACGCCCTCAATCGTCTCGCCATAGCGCTTGTAGGGGACGCATTCGCCGCGGCCGAAATGGCCGCCGTCGCTGATCGTGCAGGAGATCACTTCGGCTTCGGTCTTGGAACCGCGCGAAATGGTGAAGGTTCCGGCGATGGGAAAACGCTCGGCCTCGACCGAAATGACACGCGCCATATTTTTCTGCTCCTGCTGTGCGACAAGCGTTGTCGGCAAATCGACAGGTCAGACCCGTCAGGCTAAACAGGACGCCATGTTGACCATCGGCAAGCGCGACGCAAGCGGCACGACCGCAGGGGAGGCTGACCACGAACCGCGCGTGGCGATCGGCGAGGAGGACGGCGTTCTTGGCTGCGCTTTCTCCGGAATCTGGACGACACGGACCGTTGCACTCGTCGACGCCGACATGCGCAAGATCGAAAAGCGAAGCGGCTTCAAAATCTTGGCGCTCGATGTTTCCAAGATCGAGAAGATGGACACTGCCGGCGCCTGGCTGATCGACCGGCTGGTCAGCGCCTTCGAGAAGAAGGGTGTCGAAATCCAGATGCAAGGCCAGAGCGAGATCGCTTCGATCCTGCTCGAAGCTGTCGGCGAGGCCGTGCGGCGCGAACCCGAATCCGGCCCGGTGCGACCGCCCAACATCGTCATTCGCGCGCTGGAGGCGGTTGGCCGCCGGGTCTACGAGATGCGCGACGATTTTCTGGCCTCGATGAACATCCTCGGCGCCACCATCCGTGGCGCGCAGATGAAGCTCGGCCGTGGCCA
Source organism: Mesorhizobium sp. Primo-A (assembly GCF_003997175.1). NCBI lineage: Bacteria > Pseudomonadati > Pseudomonadota > Alphaproteobacteria > Hyphomicrobiales > Phyllobacteriaceae > Mesorhizobium > Mesorhizobium sp. Primo-A. The sequence continues at coordinate 324,429 of NZ_RZTG01000003.1, read as the reverse complement.
TGCCGTCAACCCGGCGGCGATTTTCAACCAGATCGACCGTATGGGCGTCGGCGCCATTCCGGTGGTGGTGCTGATGTCGGCGATCGTCGGCGCCATCGTCGCCCAGCAGGGCGCCTATCAGCTCAGCTATTTCGGCGCCGATATCTTCGTCGTCGACCTCGTCGGCGTGCTGATCCTGCGCGAACTCGGCGTGCTGATGACGGCGATCATGATCGCCGGCCGCTCCGGCAGCGCGATCACCGCCGAGATCGGCTCGATGAAGATGCGCGAGGAGGTCGACGCGCTGAAGGTCATCGGGCTCAACCCGATCGGCGTCCTGGTCTTTCCGCGGCTCGTGGCGCTGGTCATCGCCTTGCCGTGCCTGACCATCATCGCCAATTTCGCCGCACTCGGCGGCGGCATCCTGGCTGCCTGGCTCTATTCCGACATCCCGCCCGCCGCCTTCATCGACCGGCTGCGCGTCGCCATCGATCTCAGCACCATCTTTGCGGGCCTGATCAAGGCGCCGTTCATGGCCATGATCATCGGCACGATTGCCTCGGTCGAAGGCATGAAGGTCGGCGGCAGCGCCGAATCGCTCGGCCAGCATGTTACCGCTTCGGTGGTGAAGTCGATCTTCGTCGTCATCATCCTCGACGGGCTTTTTGCCATGTTCTACGCAGCGATCGAGTTCTGAGATGAAGCTGCGAAACAGGAAAAGGGCGGGTGCATTGGCGGATGACGCGGGCGAGGGCGATATCGTGCTTTCCGCGCACGACATCAGCGTTTCCTTTGCCGACAAGCTTATCCTCGACAGACTGTCGCTCGACATAAGGCGCGGCGAAATCCTTGGATTTGTCGGCGCCTCGGGTGCTGGCAAATCCGTTCTGCTGCGCACCATTCTCGGCCTGACACGCAAGCAGTCGGGCACGATCAGGCTGTTCGGCGTCGATATCGAGAAGGCTGATGATGCCGAGCGTCTGCGCATCGACATGCGGCTTGGCGTGCTGTTCCAGCACGGCGCCCTGTTCTCGGCGCTGACGGTGCTGGAAAACGTCCAGGTGCCGATGCGCGAATATCTCGACCTGCCGCGAAAGCTGATGGACGAACTGGCGATGCTCAAGATCGAGCTGGTCGGGCTGCCGCCCGACGCGGCGCAAAAATTCCCATCCGAACTGTCCGGCGGCATGATCAAGCGCGCCGCGCTGGCGCGGGCGCTGGCGCTCGATCCCGACATCGTCTTCCTCGACGAGCCGACATCGGGTCTCGATCCGATCAGCGCGGCGGAGTTCGACGAGCTGGTGGTCAAGCTGCGCGATACGATGGATCTGACCGTCTACATGGTGACGCATGACCTCGACACGCTGTTCACCGCTTGCGACCGGGTGGCCGTGCTCGGCAAGAAGAAAGTGCTGGTCGAAGGCACCATCGACGACATGCTGAAGAGCGAGGAACCGTGGGTAAAATCCTATTTCCGCGGAAAACGCGCCCGGCAACTTGATCTTGCGGCGCGCGCATAGCCATAAGTGGGACAATGGAAACCAGAGCCAACTACGTCATTGTCGGCATCTTCACGCTGGCCGCGATCCTGGCGGCGTTTGCCTTCGTCTACTGGACGGCGGCGATCGGCGACAAGGGCGAGACGACGTTGCTGCGCGTGCGCATTCCGGGCTCGGCCTCCGGGCTCGGCCGCGGAAGTTTCGTGCTGTTCAACGGCGTCAAGGTCGGCGACGTCAAGCGCGTCTATATTGATGTCGACAATCCGACGGTTGCCATCGCCGATACCGAGATCGACCGCATGACGCCGATCACCAAATCGACGCAAGCCGATATCGGGCTTGCCGGCCTGACCGGGCAGGCCAACATCGAACTCAAGGGCGCCGATCCCAAGGAGGTAAAGCTCCTCGACCAAGCGGAAAAGGAAGGCAAGGTCGCCGAGATCGTCGCCAACCCGTCGGCGGTGACCAACCTCTTGCAGACGGCGCAGAATATCTTCACCCGCGCCGACAAGGTGCTGACCGAGCTCGAAGGCTTCACCAAGGACGTTCGCGGGCCGCTGACGCAGACCGTCCAGAACGTCCAGACCTTCTCCGATGCGCTGGCCAAGAATTCGGACGGCATCGACAAGTTCCTGTCCGCGGCCAGCACGCTGGCCGATGAGCTGAAAGGCGTTTCCGGCAAACTCGACGGCACGCTGAAGGCGGCCGAAGGCCTTCTCAACGCGGTCGACAAGGACAAGATCAAGAGCATCGTCGCCAATGTCGACGCAGTAACCGGTAACCTCAAGCAGACGTCGAAGCAGCTCGACGGCGTGATCAAGAACGTCGATACAGCCGTGGGGTCGGTCAACGACTTCGCCAAACGGACGCAAGGCACGCTGGCCAAGGTCGACAACGTGCTCGACGGTATCGATCCCGCACAAGTGCGCTCGGCGCTCGCCAACATCCAAAAGGCCAGCGAGAGCGCCGACAAGGCCGCCGCCGACATCGCGGAGGTGACCCACAAGTTCGCCAACCGGGCCGACGACATCGACCAGACGATCAAGGACGCAAAGCAGCTCGCGCAACGGCTCAACGATGCCTCGGTGCGAGTCGATGGCATTCTAGCCAAGGTCGATACCTTGCTCGGGTCGGGGCAGGCCGACGGCGTGATGGCGGATGCGAGGGCGACGCTGAAGTCGTTCAAGCAGGTTGCCGACACGCTGAATGCCCGCCTTGGCGTCATCACCGACAATCTGGCGCGATTCTCGGGCCAGGGGCTTTCGAACGTCGAAGCGCTGGTGCAGGACAGCCGCCGTTCGATCAGCCGCATCGAGGAGGCGGTAACCGACCTCAGCCGCAATCCGCAGCGCATCCTGTCGGGTGGCGACGGCGAGGTTCGGCAATTCGATGGCAGGGCGCGGCGTTGACTTCGGCGCCGGCGCGCCCCAGAAACATGAGCCGCGAAAGCGGGTCGATCTTACGATCCGGGGACAACGGGGATCGCGCGTGAAGTCTGTGTGGGTGAAAACGGGCGGGTTGACATCGGCTGCGGCACTGCTTGCCTTGACGCTGGCCGGCTGTGCGGCGTTGGGCGGCAAGCCCGCGCCGCTCGATACGTTCGAGCTGTCGGCGCCGTCGGTCGACGCGCATGGCCACAGCCGCCGCCAGATCCTGATCGCGCAGCCGTCGGCGCTCAAGGCGCTGGACAGCCAGAACATCGTCATCAAGCCGTCGGATCGTTCGATCCAGTATCTCAAGGGCGCGCAATGGGCTGACCGGCTGCCGCTGATCGTGCAGGCGCGGCTGGCCGAGACCTTCCAGCGATCGGGCAGCTTTGCCGGCGTCGGCAAGCCGGGCGAGGGCCTGGCGATCGACTATCAGGTGATCGTCGAGATCCGCTCATTCGAGGTTCGGGTCGACGGCGGCGAACATGCCGAGGTCGATCTGTTCGTGCGGATCCTGAACGATCGCAACGGCGAGGTCCGTGCTTCCAAGAGCTTCACCGCAGCCGCACCCGTCTCGGGCAGCGGCAATCCTGCTTATGTCAGCGCACTCGACAAGGCGTTCGGCGACGCCGCCGGGCAGATCGTGCGCTGGACGGATTCGGTGATCTGAGCGCGACGCGCGCCGGAATCCCATCAGGCTTCTCTACCTACAAGTGGTCGAAGATCTCCGGCCGGAGCTTTCCGGTCTTCATCAGGTGCTGCAGGGTGTAGGTCACGGACAGCGCGTCATCGAGCGCATCGTGCCCCTGCAATGGCGGGTGCTTGACGCCGTAGTAATCCGCAAGCTTGTTGCTCGGCGTTCTCGCCAGATCCTCGATCGGCATTCCGGCTGCGATCAGCAGCTTGACGGCGTTGTCAAACCGGGTGGCCGGGATCGAAGGCTGAATGCCCCCGACATAGCAGCTGATGGCGATCATGTTCAATTCGTCCTTGCCCCAGGACCAGAATCGCGCCCCTTCGGAAAAACGATCGATGTCGGCGAGGGCATCCCCTAGTGCCACCCCTTTTGTCTCCAAATCTTCCTCGGTGATGCCGGTCAGTTTGGTGAAGAATGGGTCCAAGGCGTATCTCTGACCAAACCGGTCGACCGGTTTGATATAGGCCTTGTGTGTTCCGAGCAGGGGGAAGTCGCCTTCAAGTCCAAGCCTGACGGCGCCGATCTGTGCGATCACCGGGTCGGGATCGTGGGCCGCGCACCAGAATCTGCGTTGCGAGCCCTCCAGGCAAAGAAACTCGCAGTCGAAAATGATTGCCGTCTTCACGATCACACCCTGCGAGCGTTAGGGCAGCGGTACTGTGGATGAATTATAGCGCCGTCGGGAGATCGACTTAGGGCGGATTCCGAAGGCATCGATAGTCTCGCAAGACCTGTTGCGGGCAGGTTCAACGCGTGCCGGACGTTAGAGCAGGCACAGGCGGGACCATGGCCCGCCTGTTCAATTCCCGTCTTAGTGCAGGCGGCCGCTCGCATGCGCCAGCATGGTGTAGACCTTGCCGGTGTCCGACGTCAGGTAGGTCTGCGCCATGATGTTGTCGCGGTCGTTGCGTGAGACATCCTTGAGCAGCTTCTCGAAATCGTCGCAGTAGCGGTCGACGGCGGCGCGGAACTCGGCCTCGGCCTGATACTTGCGACGGATCTCGTCGAACGTCTGCTGACCCTTCAGCGTGTAGAGCCGCCTTGTGAACACGTCACGCTCGCCGCGCCGGTAGCGGTTCCACAGCTCGATCGAAGCATCGTGGTCGATGGCCCGCGCGATATCGACGGAGAGCGAGTTCAGCGATTCGACGACATGAAGGGGCGATCGCTGGGCAGGCGTAGCGCGGGGCGCTTCCGCAGTCGCTGGGGGAGCTGCCGACCTGAGGTCCTCATCGTTCGATGCCGCGGTCAGCAGATCGCGCACCCAGCCACCCTGCGGCGTGCGGGCGTTGGCATCGCCGCGCGGACGCGGTGCCGCCTCGGTCGGACGGTCAAGGTCGAGCGTGCCGCGCAATGCAGGGCCGCCCAAGGGCGCCTGAGGCGTGCGCAGGTCCGGCTGCGGTGCCGGTGCTCGGCGCGGCGGCTCGGCAGCGCGTGCGGCCGGCGCTTGCGGCGCCGGACGCAGGTTGCGTGGTTCGGACCCTTCACCGCCGCGGCCGGACTTGGCCACGATGTCCGAAAGCTCCTTCAGGGCGTTGATCTGCTCGGAAACGGCGCGGCGGATGGCCGAAGTCGATTCCTTGGCCTCTTCCGGCATTTCGATGACGCCCTTCTTGAGCTCGGCGCGGGTCAGGTCGAGCTCGCTCTTGATCGAACCCGCTGTGCGCCGCATCTCCTCGGTCGCATCGGCAAAGCGCTTGGTTGCCGAGTCGACGACGTCGGTGATGGCGTTGCGGATCTTGTCGGCCGACTCCATCGTCTTGCCTTCGGCGTTCTGCAGCGTCTGGCCGACGAGATTTTCGAACGAGCGCATGACCCTTTCGAGATCTTCCGACTTCTTGACCAGGCCGACGGCGAGGTCTTCGAGCGACGACTGCCGTTCGAGCGTGTGTTCGAGGTTGCTCTGGGCCGAGCTCAACAGGTCCGAAGCACTGGACAGCAGGCGGCTGTGCTCGTCGAACTTGGTGGCAATCGACGCGACCTCGCGCAAGGTGGACGACGACAGTTCCGTCAGCCTTGTCGTGTTCGAATCGACCAGACGTGCCGAGCTGGCAAAGGTCTGCGCGGCCTTCTCGGTGGTGGCGGCGAAGCTTTGCGTGCTGCCGCTCAGGCGTTCATCGACCTGGCCGAGATTGACCGCGGCCTGCTCGATCAGCTGACCGAGCTGCGAACTGGACTTGGTCATCCGGCCGATGAGGTCGGCGACGCTGTCGGACAGCGACGAGCGGGCACCCTCGACCGCCGACAAGGTTTCGGCGGTGCGGTTGGCGAGCGCGTCGACAAGTGCGGCATTCTCGCTGCGCAGCTTCTCGGTGGCGCGTTCTGTGACCTCTTCCATGCTCTTTTGCAGTTCCGAGCCGCCCTGGGCGAAGCGCTCGACCAAAGGCCGTGCGGTTTCGTCGAGGATCTTCGACATTTCGGCCGAACGCGCCGCGAGCATGGTGTTGAGTTCGCGGGTGTTGGCGCCGATCGTCTTGGCGGCATCGTTGGTGCTCTGGCCGATATGCTGGCCAACCGCGGTGAAGGTCTCGGCGATCACATTGGCGCGCGAGACGAGTTGCGCCTCGGCGTTCGACACCTGCTCGTTGAGCTTCTGGCCCATCGTCTCGGCCGTAAAGGCGAGGCGGTTCTCGACGCCCGAGACCTGCTCTTCGACACGGGCTGCCGCGGCCGCCGCGCTCGAGGCGAGACGCTCGTCGGCGCCGGCAAGCGCCTGCTCGATTTCGCGGGCATGCACGGCCATTTCCTGGCCGGTCCGCCTTGCGCGTTCGGCAACCCGTTGCTCGGTATCGGCAAAGGCGCCGACGATCGTCTCGGCATGCTCGCCGATCGTGGTGGTGCTGCTGGCGATGCGCGACACCAGACGCTGATCCGCGTCGTCGAAGATACGGCCGATTTCCGAGGCGCGGCTCGACAGCGCTTCCGAACCCTCGGCGATGCGCGAGACGAGCTGCTGGTCGGCGGCATCGAAGATGCGGCCAAGGTCCGATGCGCGTGCGGCAAGCGCTTCGGCCGATTCGCCGATCCGCATGCCGAGCCGCTGGTCGGCGCCTTCGAAGTTGCGCAGGATGTCGCCGGCGCGCGCGGCCAGCGACTGGGCCGTTTCGATGGCGCGGGCGACCAGCTTCTGGTCGGCGGCATCGAACGTGCCTGCAATTTCGCTTGCACGAGCTGCCAGATGGTCGGCGGTGTCCTGAGCCCGGGCGGTCAGCTGATCTGCGGTTTCCTGGGCGCGGGCGGCGAGCTTCTGGTCTGCCGCTTCGAAGGTGCCGGCGATCTGATTTGCGCGAGCGGCCAGCTGATCGGCGGTTTCATGGGCACGGGCCAGCAGCGAGCTGGACGTGTCGTCCGCGCGGGCAAGCAAGGCGTTCGACGTATCTTCTGCACGGGCGTGCAGGCGACGGTCGGCCTCCTCGAAGGTGCGGGCGATGTCTTCGGCCCGCGCCAGCAGGGCCGCGGAGGTCTGCTCGGCGCGCTCGGCGATCTTGCGGTCGGCGTCGCTGAACGCGGCACCGGCCTGCTCGTGCAGGGTGCTGGTGACTTCCAGCACCTTTTCGCGCAGGGCGCCGGCGACAAACACGGCGCTCTTCTCGAGCACGGCGCGGACGTTGTCGACGCCTGTCGAGAGCGCACGTTCCATGGTGCCGGCGCGCTCCTCGATGATGCCGGTCTGGCGACTGAACGCCTGCTCGATCTTCTCGACATCGGCAGCGATCGCGTCGGAAATGCCGGTGCTTCTGGCAGCGATCTGGTCGATATGGCCCGACAGCGAGCGGTCAACGTCCTTGCGGGTCTCGGCGAGCTTGCCGAGATCGTCTTCCAGCGCGCGGGTCAACATATTGCGGCCTTCGGACAGCTTGCCGACATGTCCGGCGATGACGTCGTCGATGTCGCTGCGGCTTTCGGTCAGCTTCTGCAGGTCGGCTTCGAGGGCGCGTTTGAGAATGTCGCGGCCCTCGGCCAGCTTCTCGACCTGGCCGGCAACCAGACCGTCGATGCTGGAGCGGCTTTCGGCCAGCTTGGCGAGATCGGCTTCCAGCGCGCGCTTGAGAACATCGCGACCTTCGGCGAGTTTCTCGACCTGGCCGGCGACCAGACCGTCGATGCTTGAGCGGCTCTCGGCCAGTTTGGCAAGATCGTCCTCGAGCGCCTTGGACAGGGTCGAGCGCTCCTGGACAAGCCTTTCCGCGTGGCTGTTAACGAGGCCACCGACGTTTTCGAGGTCGGCTTCAAGCGCTTTCGACAGCGTCGAACGATCCTGGACGAGCCTTTCGGAATGGCTGTTGACCAAGCCATTGACGCTTTCGAGGTCAGCCTCGAGTGCCCGGGCGAACTGTGCCCGGTCATCGACCAGTTTCTGCGACTGGTCGGCAATGGTCCCCTTGATCGCGTTGAGGTCGGATTCCAGAGCGCGCCGCAGGATATCTCGGCCCTCGGACAACTTCTCGACCTGACCCGCAACCAACCCGTCGATGCTGGAACGGCTGTCGGCCAGCTTGGCGAGGTCGTCCTCAAGGGCCCTGGACAGGGCGGAGCGGTCTTGGACAAGCTTGTTCATGTGATCGGCGATGACGCTGTTCACATTCTGCAGGTCGGCTTCCAGGACCCGGGAAAGCTGACCGCGATCCTCGGCCAGCTTTTCCGACTGGCTTGAGATAACGCCCTTGATCGTGTTCAGGTCGGATTCCAGCGCGCGCTTGAGAATGTCGCGGCCTTCCGCCAGCTTCTCGACCTGACCGGCGACCAGACCGTCGATGCTCGAACGGCTTTCGGCCAGCTTGGCAAGGTCGGCTTCAAGGGTCTGCGACAGCAGGCTGCGGTCCTCGGCCAACCGTCCCGAATGGCTTTCGATCAGGCCGCGTATGCCGGACAGATCATTGTCGAGCGAATGGGAAAGCTGCGTGCGGTCTTCCGCCAGTTTGGCGGAATGGGTTTCGATGAGGCTCTTGATGCCGACGATGTCGTTTTCCAACGCCTTGGCGAGCACGGCGCGGCCTTCGGCGATTTTTTCCACCTGACCGGCGACCAGACCGTCGATGTCGGCGCGGCTGTCGGACAGTTTTCCGAGATCGGCTTCCAAAGCGCGCGACAGAATGTTGCGGCCCTCGGCGAGTTTTCCGACATGTCCGGCGACCATTTCATCAATGATCGTACGAGCTTGCACCAGCTTCCCGGAGTCTTCATTCAAGGCAATAGAGAGCCTGTTGCGACCTTCTTCCAGCCTTTCGAGATGGCTGCCGAGCGATGCATCGATGGCCGCCCGCGATTCATTGACCTTGCGCAGATCCTCTTCGAGAGCGCGCGAGATCAGGCTGCGGCCTTCGGCCAGCTTCTGCACCTGGTTGGTTACTGCCGCATCGATGCCGGCGCGGCCCTCGGCGAACTTCGCCAGGTCGGCCTCCATGGCCGCGGCCATGCGCTCGCGGCTTTCGGACAGTTTCCTGCTGTGGTTCTCGACAGCTTCCTCGATGCCGACGCGGGCGTCGGCGAGCCGCTGGATGTCACTGTCGAACGAACGCGACACGACGTGACGGGCGGCTTCCATGCGTCCGGCGAAGTCGCTGGCGCGGGCTTCGAGCATAGAGGAGGTCGAAGTGACGATGTCGGCCATGTCGGCGCCGATCTGGGTCTTGCCCTGATCGATCATCGCCGACAGCGTGTCCTTGCTCTCGGCGAAGGTGTGCGCGATTTCGCGGGCGCGCTCGACCAGCGTTTCATTGATCTGGCGGGCGCGGGCCTCGAGTGCCGCATTGAGCTTCTGCGTTCCGGTGTCGAGCGCCTCGGCGCGGGTCTGGAACTCGCTGATCAGCGCCTGGCCGCGTTCGGCGAGCGTGCGCTCGATGCCGTTGAGGCTGGCCTCGAATTCGGAATTGAGGGTGCGCGCGGCGCCGCCTAGCAGCGACACCATGCCGGTGGTGCGATCGTCGAGCAGATCGGTCAACGACCGCGTCAGTCCGTCCGTGGTGTCCGTCAGCTTGGCAATGCGGGTGTCGAGAAGGCTGGCGAAGGCCTCGCCCGAGGTCGACAGACGGTCGGTGATCGAATCGAGCCGGCCTTCGACGGAATCGAAGATCGACATCGAGCTTTCGTTGATGCGGTCGATCAGCGTGTCGCCGGAATTGGTGATCGTCATCGACAATTTGGTCGATGCATTGAGGATCGAGTCGCGAATGATGTCGGAAGCCGCGCCGATCTCGTCCTTCAGCGTCTCATGCGCGCCGGTAATCGAGGCGCGGACGCGCTCGGCATGGGTGACGACGGCTTCGCGCTCGCTGCCGAGGCCGTCGACCAGCGAACGGATGCGGGATTCATTCTCGGAATAGGAGCGTTCGATCTGGTTGACTTCGCTGTGGACAAGCGTTTCCAGTTCGACGGCGCGGGCAAGCGTGCGTTCGATGCCTTCGCCCATCGCCGCGACCTCGCGACGAACGGCCTGGCCGATCATCATGACGCGATCCTGGGCAAGGTTTTCCGGCTCGGTCAGGCGGAAGGCCACTTCGGTCATCGACTGTGCGGCGATGCGCATTTCCTGGGCGCGGCGAATCATGGCGGCGAAGGCCCAGAACAGGATGACGGGCACGATGGCCGCGACGGCGAGGCCGATCAGTTCCGGACGGGCAAGGAACTGGTCGAGCGTGCGGATTCTCCAGATGCTCGGTCCGAAAAGCAGATTGGCCAAACCACCGGCACCGGCGAACCAGGCGAGCGAAACGAAGGCGACGACCCAGTAAATGGTGTTCGAGGCACGCCTGTTGAGGCTGTGCAGGAGCGTCTTGTAATCCTTCTGGCGATCGTCATTGGCCGGCGCGAAACCTGCGGGCTGGGCGCCATTGCGCGGTTCCACGGGGCGCAATTCGGCAGGTTTGGCCTTGGGCGCGGGTTTCGCGGCCTGGTTTTGGTTGACCACCGGCTCCGGGTTCTGTTCCGGCTTATGATTGCGTCCCTCGCGCGCCAGCTCGTCGGCCGCCTGGGATATCTGCGCTTCAAGATCCTCCATCGAAGCCGCGATATCGAGGTCGCCGCTGCCGATCTCATTGCTGAGGTCGAGATCGAGCGCCTTTTCCAGTTCCCTGGCCACTTCGCTGTCGAGAGTTCTCGTCGTCGGTTTCTTTGCCATGCCTTCGCTACCCTGTACTAGCTGCCGCGGGCTTATAATTCTGTTTGTCTTGCCCCGCGCAGGAGGCTGAAAATGGACCCCTCGTATCGTAATGACACAGGGGGGTAAAGAAAACATGCATTCCGCGGGATACGTAAAACTTTAAATATAAGGTTAACGGAACTGTGATTTGGACGCCGCTTTGGCAACATTTTTCCGGGCCATTCATTAACCCGTTGTCCATTGGATTCGCCTAGGTTTTTGGGCGAGTCGAAGAAACGGAGTTCGAGTTCATGCGTGGCGAAAGCGGCATCGCCTTCTCAATGCCCGGGGGAGATGTATCCGGACCAAGACGGTCACGGCCGGTCGATTTGGCACACCTTGCCCGCCAGACAATGGGTGACCGCAGCCTTGAGCAAGAGGTTCTGGCGCTATTTGTACAGCAGGCGCTGTCCGTGCGTGACAGAATAGTCGACGCCGATATCAAGGACCGGCTTCTGCTCGCCCATGGATTAAAGGGTTCGGCACGGGGCGTGGGCGCCTTTGCCATCGCCGATTGCGCCACCGAGATCGAGCACCGGCCGGAAGACGGCCAGACGCTCAAGCGGCTTGGTACGCTGATCGACGAAGTGCGCGATTTCATCGCCGCCATCAACCGCTGAATCCGCGCCGAATCCGATTTGCGGAAAAACGTCATCGGGCGGCGCTTTCATGCGGCAGTTGACTTGTCAGCCGGAGTGATTATCTCGGCTGCAACTCCCTTCAGGTGACAAATGACCAAGCTGACTTTCATTGCCCATGACGGCACGCATTTCGACATGGACGCCGAGAACGGCTCTACGGTCATGGAGAACGCGATCCGCAACGCCGTGCCCGGGATCGAAGCCGAATGCGGCGGTGCCTGCGCCTGTGCCACCTGTCACGTCTATGTCGACGAAGCCTGGACGGCTGAAGTCGGCGAGCCGGAAGCGATGGAAGAGGACATGCTGGACTTCGCCTACGACGTCCAGCCCAACTCGCGCCTGTCATGCCAGATCAAGGTCCGCGATGCGCTTGACGGCTTGGTCGTGCGGGTGCCTGCCCGCCAGGGATAAGCGCAACCTTTTTGCCAACTGATTTTTCCCGCTGTGGCTTGGCAGCGGGGCGATGGTCATGCAGTGTCCTGCTGTTTCACCACAGCGCCGCGCGTCCTCTTGGACGCGCAACGGACGCTGTAGCACTTTTATTTGCGCATGATCCTTTCCGAAAATCGTTCCGATTTTCGGGGTCATGCGCAGCGAGGCACAGGCATGACCGACATCACCAGGACAGACGTGCTTATTGTCGGGGCAGGGCCGGTCGGCCTGTTTGCCGTGTTCGAGCTCGGCCTGTTCGACATGAAGTGCCACCTGATCGACATTCTCGATCGGCCGGGCGGCCAATGCGCGGAACTTTATCCGGAAAAGCCGATCTACGACATTCCAGGCTGGCCTTCGATCTCGGCGCAGGGGCTGGTCGACAAATTGCTCGAGCAGATCGCGCCGTTCAAGCCCGATTTCAGCTACAACCGAATGGTTTCCAGCCTGGAAAAACTGGAGGACGGCAGTTTTCGCGTCACCACCGACGAAAACGAGGTGTTCGAGGCCAAGGTGGTGGTGATTGCCGCCGGCGGCGGCTACTTCCAGCCCAAGCGTCCGCCGATCCCCGGCATCGAGCCCTATGAAGGCAAGAGCGTCTTCTATTCGGTGCGCCGGATGGAGGATTTTCGCGGCCACGACCTCGTCATTGTCGGCGGCGGCGACTCGGCGCTCGACTGGACGCTGAACCTGCAGCCGGTGGCAAAGAGCGTGACGCTGGTGCACCGGCGGCCTGAGTTCCGCGCCGCTCCCGACAGCGTCAACAAGATGTATGCCATGCAGGAGATGAAGCAGCTCGAATTCCAGGTCGGCCAGGTGACCGGATTGACCGGTGCCGACGGCCAGTTGTCATCGGCCACCATCAAGGGACCGGATGGCGACGTCGAGGTGCCTTGCACGCGCATGCTGCCGTTCTTCGGCCTGACCATGAAGCTCGGACCGATCGCGGAGTGGGGTCTCAACCTTCACGAGAACCTCATTCCGGTCGATACCGAAAAATTCCAGACATCGGTGCCCGGCATCTTCGCGGTCGGCGATATCAACTGGTATCCGGGCAAGCTGAAGCTGATCCTGTCGGGTTTCCACGAAGTGGCGCTGATGGCGCAGGCCGCCAAGCGCATCATCAGCCCCGGCGAGCGCATCGTTTTCCAGTACACGACCTCATCGACCAGCCTGCAGAAGAAGCTCGGCGTCTCCGGCTGAACTTTACTCGGCCAGCATCGGCGCCGCATTGTCGGCGTAGCCGCGAAGCTCCTTTTCGGGCATCAGCGTCAGCGTGATCAGCCCCAGCAGCAATGTAGCGGCGGCGACGGCAAAGATCATCACGAACGGCTCGATCGTCGCGCTATGGCCAGCGATCCGCACGCCTTCACCGGCAAGCGGCAAGCCGTAGCCCAGAGCGACCGCGCCGAGCATGGCGACCCCAAGCGCACTGCCAAGCGAACGCAGGAATGTCAGCACGCCCGTCGCGACGCCGAGATGCACGCGATCGACGGCGTTCTGGACCGACACGGTGGTGACCGGAAACGTCGTTCCGGTTCCAAACCCGATGCAAATCGTCAAGACCTCGACCTCCAGCAGCGTTGCATATCCTGCGACGACGGCCAGCAGGCAGAGGCACAGCATGCTGAAGACGACGCCCACCATCGCAATGCGCTTGTAGTGGGTGAAATGCGGGATCATACGCCCGCTGAATGCCGCGCCGCCGACGGTCCCCAGCAGAAGCCCAAGCATCGCGATGCCCGACTCCGCTGCCGACAAGCCGAGCACCGCCTGAAGATAGACGGGCAGGTACACAGCCATGCCGACGCTTGCGGCCTGAAGCAGGAACATCGAAAGCGTGCCCGCCAGAACGATTGGATTGCCAAGCACTTCGAGTGAGATGAGCGGCTCGGCGGCGCGCATGAGCCGCAAGGCAAAAGCGCTCCAGAAAATCGCCGAACCGCAGAGAACGCCGATGACTTCAAGCGAAGTCCAGGGATAGGCGCTGCCGCCCCAGTTCAAGGCGAGCAGCAGCAGCGCCGTGGCAATTATCAGAAGCAGCGCGCCCAGGCCGTCGATGCGATGGCGCTTTGCGGCAATGGGCAGTTTCTTGAGCGGCTTGTTGATGATCGCCATCGCAAGAAAACCAAGCGGAATGTTGATCCAGAAGATCAGTGACCAGTGCAGGTGCTCTGCGAAAGTGCCGCCGAGCAACGGACCGGCAATGCTGGCGACAGCCCATGTGCCGGAGAACCAGGCGGCATAGCGTGCCCGCTCGCGCGGCGGCACGAGATCGCCGACGACGGTCTGCGTCAAAGCGAACAAGCCGCCGCCACCGGCGCCCTGGATCGCCCGCCCGACAACCAGCACAAACATGTTGGGGGCCATCGCGCTGACCAGCGATCCCGCCAAAAAGATCAGGATCGCGGCATAGACGGTCGGCCGGCGGCCGTAGACGTCGGAAATCTTGCCGTAGAGCGGAGCCACGGCTGTAGCGGTCAGGAGATAACCGGTGACGATCCATGGCAGATAGTGTGCGTTTCCGAGCGCATGCCCGATGGTCGGCATGGCCGGCGCGACAATGGTCTGATCGAGTGCCGCCAACAGCATCGACAACAGCACGCCGCCGATGATGGCGTTCTTTTCGCGCTCTGTTATCGGCGTGCCGGTTTCCGCCATCGTTTTCTCATCGACAGCCTGGTCCATGATCGTTCATCCATAAGCTTGCGATTTGACCGGCGCTGTTCAGCCGCTCCGGCTTCATGACCGTTTGGATCGCATTGGTGTTTTAAGCTCGTCTGGCGAGCCTGATATATGTCGTCCCATATAGGCCGGTTTCGACGGCGGCTCGAAAGTTTTTCGAATCTGGCACTACGTTTCGGTGAATTGGCTTTCAGTTCGGGTGCGTTCAGGCCGGCGGCAGTCGTCCGTTGCCGATGCGCTCCATGCGGTAGCGCAGCAGCCGCAAGATGCGGCTTTCGAAATTGACGCTTTCGACGCGGTCGAACTGAAGCTGGGCGCGGTCGTGCCTGGCCAGAACAGCCGCGGTGATCGCGGCCGCCTTGGCCTTGGCGGCGTTGCAGTTCTTTTGCGGGTAGGTGGCCTTCAAGGCCTCTTCGAGTTCGCCGCCATGGTTCTTGGCGATTTCGACATGGCGCTCCTCATGGCGCTTGATGTCGGCCGACAGCGTATCCCAGAACAGCCTGACATCGGCATCGGCCTTGCGCGGCCGGCGCCACTCGGGAAGGATCACCTTCACCTTGACGGTCACCACCGCGTCGGCAATCCGGCAGGAACTCGGTGTCTGCGCATAGCTGATACGGGTGGTGAAGGCCATTTGCGTGGCGCCCGGGTGCCGCGTGCCGGTGCTTTTCACCTCCGGGCCGCGTTTGGAGAGTTGTGCCTCGATGTCGTCGAGGGTGCTGCCGCCAATGGCGAAATAGCTGTACGTCTTGACGAGATTGGCCGCCGCCGCCGGGTGCGGCGTTATGGCGAGCAGCAGCGCGCAAGCCAAGGATTGTTTCACGCCCAAGGACTGTTTTTTCATGCCAAGCATGGATCGTTTCATCATGTTGCCTCTTCGACCACCTTGCTTTACGGCCGTTGCCGGCGCAATGAAATTGATCCGCCAGGGATCACACATGATTGATGAACTCCATGGTCGATGAGCAATGACGGCCAGGCGATGGCAATTGGCGCATGGACGCCATCTCGACCTTGGCGGCAAGGCCGTGGTCGTCGGCATCCTCAATGTCACGCCCGACAGCTTTTCCGACGGCGGCCAGTTCGACGCTCCTGAAAAGGCGCTGGCCCAGGCGCGCCGCATGATCGGGGAAGGGGCACTGGTTGTCGATGTCGGGGGAGAATCGACGCGCCCAGGTGCTGCCGCGGTATCGGCCAGCCAGGAACAGGCCCGCATCCTGCCGGTGATCGAAGCGCTGGCGGGCGTGAACGAGGTGCTGATTTCGGTCGATACCTATCGCGCCGACACGGCGCGGCTGGCGGTCGCCGCCGGCGCGCATATCGTCAACGATGTCTGGGGTTTGCAGCGCGAGCCCGATATTGCTCGTGTCGCCGCCGATACCGGCGCCGGGCTTGTCATCATGCATACCGGGCGGGATCGCCAGAAGCTGCCGGACGCGATTGCCGATCAGTTGGCATTCCTGCGAAGGTCGCTGGAAATCGCCCGCCAGAACGGCATCGCCGATGATCACATCGTGCTCGATCCCGGTTTCGGATTCGCCAAGGAGACGGCGG
Organism: Mesorhizobium sp. Primo-A; assembly: GCF_003997175.1. Classification (NCBI taxonomy): domain Bacteria; kingdom Pseudomonadati; phylum Pseudomonadota; class Alphaproteobacteria; order Hyphomicrobiales; family Phyllobacteriaceae; genus Mesorhizobium; species Mesorhizobium sp. Primo-A. Next base: position 308,377 of record NZ_RZTG01000003.1, on the reverse strand, counting down.
AGGAAAATCTCGACCTGATGGCACGCTTTTCGGAATTGCATGCACTCGGCCTGCCGCTGATGGCCGGCACGTCGCGAAAACGCTTCATCGGCACGGTCACCGGCCGTGATGCCGCCGACAGAGGGGTCGGAACAGCGGCGACCAGCGTCATTTTGAGGCTCCAGGGCGCCGATCTGTTTCGCGTCCACGATGTCGCATTCAACGTGGACGCATTGGCGCTCGCCGATGCTATGCTGGCGCGTCAAACCGACCGGGCGAGAAACTGATCGATGTATGTCATCCGCATGAAGAACTGCGCTTTCTTTGCCCGGCACGGCGTGCTGGACGAGGAGGAACGGCTCGGCCAGCGCTTCTATGTCGATGCCGTTCTGACCGTTGATCCAGGCCGGGCGCTTGCCGAAGATTCGATCGAGGATACAGTCCACTACGGCGTTGCATTCAGCGTCATTGAAAAGATCATCACCGGGCAGCGCCGTTTTCTGATCGAGTCGCTGGCGCTCGAAGTGGCCCGTGCGCTGACGGCGCGTTTTCCGCAGATAAAGAAAGCCGAGATCACGGTGCGCAAGCCGAACGCACCAGTGCCCGGCGTGCTCGATTATGTCGAGGTGACCGTTGTCTGGCCCGAATAGTACCGTTTATCTCAGCCTTGGCGGCAATCTTGGCGATCCGGCGAAATCCATGAGCGCGGCGCTGCGCATGCTGGATGCCGACGCGGATACGCGTGTCACCGGCGTCTCCTCGCTTTATCGCACACCGCCCTGGGGCAAGCTCGATCAGCCGGATTTTCTCAATGCGGCCGCCGAAATTTCCACCGTGCTTGCACCGCGTGCCTTGCTCGACCTCTGCCTCGATGCGGAGCGCAAGCTGAAGCGGGTGCGCGAGGAGCGGTGGGGGCCGCGGCTGATCGACATCGACATTCTGGTGTTCGGCGACCGCGTCATCCACGAGACCGGGCTGGAGGTGCCGCATCCGCGCATGCTGGAGCGCGCCTTCGTGCTGGCGCCGCTGGCCGAGATCGCGCCCGGCCTGGTTGTCAGCGGTCGCAGCATCACCGACCGCCTGGTCGCCGTCGATACCTCAGGCATCGAGCGATTGTCGTCCGGCCGGGATTGGTGGCTGGCCTGATTTCTGGGCAAAGCGACGGCCGAACTTTAGCCCGAGAAGCCGCCACCATCCAGGAACGTCTGCTCCTGCGAGGTGGTTTCGCGCCCAAGCATCCTGTTTCGATGCGGAAAACGGCCGAATTGCTCAATGATATCACGATGTTCGACAGCATACTTCAGATAGGGCTCGGCCCTGGCCTGCGTCAGCTCGACCGAAATATCCTGGTCGGCCAGTAGCTCCGAATGCTCATAGGGCAGGTAGAGGAAAACGCGGAGTTCTTCCTCGAGTGCCAGGTCATGACCAGCCGCGATCGCCTTCTCTGCGAAATATCTGGCGAGCGGATCGGTCGCGTACATATGGCCGGTGCCGCGAAAGCAGTTCCGCGGAAACTGGTCGAGCAGGATCATCAGCGCCAGCGCGCCTTCGGTATGTTCCAGCCAGTCGTCGCATTCACGCCGCGCGGCGGCGTAGTGCAGGTCGAGAAAGCGGTCGCGGAACTCGGCATCGAATGCTTCGTTCTTCTCGAACCAGGCATCCTCGCCGGCATCGCGCCAGAATTTGGTGACCGACAGGGCTCTGCTGTCCAATTCCATACCTGATTCCTTGCTCAATCGGCGGGTTCGGATTTGTGCAGCACACCCGCGGTCTCTTCGTTGAGTGCCTGACCAGGCCGGCGCGGCGTCGAGAGCGGTGTCGGAATCGGCGTGCCGATATTGCCTCTCAGGAAGCGCTGTCCGGCGCGAATGCCTTCGGCGAGCTGGGTTTCGAAGCGGTCGGTGTCGCGGCGCCTGACATCTTCGATCGTTTCAGCCACGTCTTCGGGATCGACGCCCAGAGATTCCAGGGCCGAGCCGCCGAAAACAAGTGCGGATTCGAAGGTTTCGCGCAGTTGGTAGTCGACGCCGGCACGTATGAGCTGCAGCGCCGTTCCACGGTCGAATGCGCGGGCCAGCACGGTGAGCAGTGGGAATTCGGCCTTGATCAGCTGGGCGATGCGAACAGCCACATCGGCCTTGTCGACGCAGATCAGCACGGCGCGCGCCCGGCCGGCACCGGCGGCATGCAGGATGTCCAGCCGCGTGCCGTCGCCATAGTAGACCTTGAAGCCGAAATCGGCCGCCGCCTGGATCATTTCGACGTCATTGTCGATGATCGAGACGTCGATGCCGCGCAGCAGCAGCGGCTGGCTGGCGATCTGGCCGAAGCGGCCGAAGCCGATGATCAGCACGCTGCCGGTCAGGCCATCGGCGACGTCGACGCCGTCGAGCGACTGCTCGTCGCGCGGCGTCAGATAGCGCAAGGCGATGATGGCCAGCGGCGTCAGCACCATGGAGATGATGACGATCGCCGTCAGCGTCGCATTGGCGTTGCCGTCGATGATGCCGACCGCCGCGGCCGCCGAATAAAGGACAAAGGCGAACTCACCGCCTTGCGCCATGAAGACCGCGCGCTCAAGCGCCTCGCGGTGGCTGGTTTTCAGGATACGGGCGACGATGTAGATGCCGAATGCCTTCATCACCATGTAGGCGACGACATAGATGGCAATCAGCCGCCAGTTCGCCGCGACCACATGCAGGTCGAGCGACATGCCCACCGCGAGAAAGAACAGACCGAGCAGGATGCCGCGGAACGGTTCGATATCGGCTTCGAGCTGATGGCGGAAGGTCGATTCGGACAAAAGCACACCGGCCAGGAAGGCGCCCATCGCCATCGACAGGCCGCTGAGCTGCATGGCGAGCGCGGATCCGAGAACGACCAGAAGTGCCGCCGCCGTCATCACCTCGCGGGCACGGGCATCCGCCAGGATGCGGAAGAACGGATTGAGCAGATAACGGCCGGCCACAACCAGGCCGACGATCGCGGCGAGGCCGATGCCGACCTCGGTCAGCCGCTCCGATAGGCTGGTGTCGGCACCGCCGGGCGCCAGAAACGCGATCAGGGCCAGCAGCGGCACGATGGCAAGATCCTCGAGCAGCAGGACCGATACGATGCGCTGGCCTTTCGGCGCGGCGATTTCGCCGCGTTCCTCGAGAAGCTGCATGACGATCGCTGTCGAGGTCAGCACGAACCCGGCGCCGGCGACGAAGGATTGCGCGATTGGAAACCCTCCAGCCATGCCGACCCCGGTCAGCAGGAGCGCGCAGACGCCGACCTGCAACGCACCGAGGCCAAAGATCTCGCGGCGCAGGCCCCAGAGCCGCGATGGCTGCATTTCCAGCCCGATGATGAACAGGAACATCACCACGCCGAGTTCGGCGACATGAAGAATGGCTTCCGATTCGGAAAAGACGCCGAGGCCGAACGGGCCGATCACCACGCCGGCAGCCAGATAGCCGAGGATCGAGCCGAGGCCCATGCGCTTGAAGATGGGAACGGCGACGACACCGGCAGCAAGCAGCGCCACCACCTGAACCAGATCACTGCCCGATGCTTCCGCCGCCATGCCTCTTGTCCCTGTGTCTTGCAGCACTCCTTGCATGCAGTTGGAGCGGGAGGCAAGGCGAGAAATCTGCCGGAAAGGGTAGGGTGCCGTTGCAGTGATTGACCTGGTGGAACAACGGTCCCCGCTTGCCTGCCGGACGTTCGGCATCTATATTGCGTATATGTTTGACCATTCGTCCCGGCCGTCCTCGCCGCCACATATCCCGATGGATGCGCTCAGCGAAGTTCTGCAAGACTTTCGCTTGAGTGGTGTCAACTATGGCCGCTGCGAACTCCGGCACCCATGGAGCATAGACTTTCCGCAACAACAGCTGCTTCGGTTTCACTTTGTCGGCCAGGGCCCATGCTGGATTCATACTGAATCGCAAGGTTGGCAGGAGCTGCGCGATGGCGATCTGGTGCTGCTGCCGCAAGGCATCGCCCATCGGCTGGCGAGCGCGCCGGACGTTGCAGGGGGCTCGCTCGAAGGTTGCCAGGTGATCAAGTTGGGGGGCAACGTCTGCGAAGTGGTACGGCAAGGAACGGGCGCGACGAGCACCCTTTTCTGCGGCTCCATGGCCTTGGACTCCTATGCGCTCAACCCATTGATCACGTTGATGCCGCCTGTCATCAAGGGTTGCGACGTGGCCGGCAATGACCCGGTCGTCGGTCCTTTGCTGGCGGCCATGACGGTGGAGGCCTCGCAGCCGCAGATGGGCAGCGCCACGATTCTGTCGCGTATGGCCGACTTGCTGACGGCCCGGCTCATACGCTGCTGGGTCAATTGCAATGGAGCCTCGACCACCGGTTGGCTCGCAGCCATCCGCGACCCCCATATAGGCCGCGCTTTGGCGGCCATGCACCGCGACCCCGGCCACAACTGGACGCTGGGAAGCCTGGCCGGCGTGGCAGGCCAATCGCGCTCGATTTTCGCCGAGCGTTTCAGTGCGGTATTGGGGGAGGGTGCCGCACACTATCTCGCCCGCCTGCGCATGCAGCTTGCCCGCGAATTGCTGGGCCAAAACGGCTTGTCGGTTGCCGAAGTCGCTACCCGTTTGGGCTATGATTCGGAGGCATCCTTCGCGCGCGCGTTCAAGCGCATCACCAATGTCTCGCCGGGCGTTGTGCGTCGCACAATTCCCGGACGAATGGATATGAATTTCGGATTCTAAGATACATATCATCCGAGCGGACTCGCCTATTTAAGACCTCCAAACTTTGGAGATCTTTCCGTGACTGACACAACATTACAGCTTGAAGACGCCGCGACTGGCCTTGATGCCGATGCACCAGCCGCGTGGAGCGCAGCCACCTGGTTCGCGGTCATTTCATTGGCGGCCACCAGCTTTGCCTTGGTGTCGGCCGAATTCCTGCCCGCAGGTCTGCTGACGCCAATGGCACGCGATCTCGGCATCAGCGAGGGGACGGCCGGACAGGTAGTCACCGCCACCGCTTCCGTCGGCGCCGTGACGGCCATGTTGAGCAATGTTCTCATCGGCCGCTTGAACCGCAAGGCGGTGCTGGTTGGTCTCAGTGCTCTTGCGGTCGGTTCCAATGTCCTGGCGGCGCTGGCGACCGATTTCTGGCTGTTGCTGTTGGGCCGCGCCGGGCTGGGCATCGCTCTCAGCGCTTTCTGGGCACTTTCGGTCGCCGTTGTGGCGAGGCTGGTTGGCGCCAGCGCGACAGGTCGGGGCATGGCGATCGTCACCCTGGGCGTCTCGCTCGCAACCATTGCCGCACCGTCGATGGGCGCGTTGATCAGTGACTGGATAGGGTGGCGCAGTGCCATGGCCATGACGGCGGGGCTGGCCGCGCTTGCCATGCTGCTGCAGTTTCTCAGCCTGCCGACCTTGCCCGCAACGGCAAGCAACAGCCTTGCAGATGTATTTCGGCTGACCCGGCGGCGCGGCATCCAACTCGGGATGCTGGCTATCCTTTTGCTGATGACGGGGCATTTTGCCGGCTCGGTCTATGTGCGTCCCTTCCTCGAACAGGTGACACTCCTTACAACCGGACCGATTGCCTTGGCTCTGCTCGGGTTTGGCGTCGCTGCCGTGATCGGTAATGTTGCCGGCGGCCGCATGGCCGACACCAACATCCACATGGCCCTCGCAGTCACCGCGGCGTTGATGGCGGTTGCGGCACTTACTTTGGTGCTTTGGGGCTCGCGTATCGGCGTTGCCTTCGGCTTCGTTACGCTGTGGGGTTTCGCCTTTGGCATGGCGCCGGTGGTGCTGCCGACCAATATGTCGCGCGCGGCGCCTGATGCGCTGGAGGCAGCGGGCAGCCTGATGGTCACCTCTTTCCAAATTGCCATCACCATCGGCGCGGTTGTCGGCGGCTATGTCGTGGACACCTATGGCGCGACTGGACCTTTGACTCTGACTGCTATCCTTGCCGCATCGACCGCCGTCTTGGCGCTGCTGCAGCCTCGCAGCTGAACTTTGCAGCCGCCGACACAGTAGCCTCAAATCCTGCCGCCAGCGATGTTGCAGGCGCGATACACAAGTTGAGGCCGGGAACACGTTGCATCTTGCCGCAATCGAAGGCTAAGGACGCTCGGCTTCGGCCATTGGAGGGTGATCGACGATCAAGTCGCGCCCTTTTTGAGGAGATGACTGACATGAAGAAGTTTTTGTTTGTTGCCGTCGGCCTGGCGGTGCTTGCCGGTTCGGCTTGCTCGAAGGCGCCTGAGTGCACGGCGGAGATCGCAACCAAGAAGGCGCAGGACATGGCTGCAGCACTTCAGGAGGCGATCACCAAGGACCCGGCCAAGGCGGCTGATCTGACCGCCAAGGTCCAGGCGGTGACAACCAAGTATCAGGGCACCACGACGTTGGCCGACGCCTGCAAGGCCTATGACGAAGTGACGGCCGCGATCAAGGGCTGACACCCTGATTTGAGATCAAGGCCTAAGCGCCTGATTCGATGGGCTCAAGTGAGAGGGCGGTGACCGTTGGGTCGCCGCCTTTTTCTTCGGATTTTTCAGTTCGGCGCGATTTCAGTTCGGCGCGATGGAACCGACTTCGACCGCGTCGACCCGCTTCAGGCTCATGCCGATCACCGGCACCAATTGGTCGTTGACGCGCACGGCGATAGTCACCGTCATCGAATTGTCGTCAGGGATGCGAGCCTGCATGACGCCGCGCAGCTGGTTGCGGTTGATGGTGAAGACCACCTTGCGGGGATCGACGACGTTGCCGCCGATGATGTCGAGGCCGGAACCGGTCGCGCCACCCATGAAGCTGCCCTTGTAGCCCTCGCGGCCCTTGCGCTCGATCTTGGCCGACATTGGCTGGGTGAACATACCGACCCGGCAGCCGCCGTCGAGCGACATGCCGACCTTGCCGTCGGGCGTCGAGCCGGTGAAGCTGCAGTTGAACTTGGTGCCCTTGTACTTGCCGGCGACGATTTCGCCGGGACCGATCCACTTGCCTTCGGCAGACTGGAAGAACTGCTTGTCCGGCTCCGCCGCAGAGGCCACTCCGGCAATGCCGACGACTGTCGTAATCACCGTTGCCAGGGACAGGACGCTGGATAGAATTACGCTTTTCATCGACGACACCCGGCAACAAAGATGCTGTTTGGAACCGGTCTGACCATGAACAAGATTGGTTAATGCTTCGTCACCGCGGGGCCGCCGCAGAGCAGTCCGGTAACGATTCCGAATGCCCGGACACTCCAGCCCGGCTCACTTGCCGGAGGGGGTCGTTGCACCGTCTTTCCTGGTTGCGAACGATGTCAGCGCCGAGAGGAAGTCGCCCAATCCGGGACGTTTGGCGGCGCTGAAGGGCAGGGGTCGAGCCGTCTCCATCGCGGCGATGCCGATGCGCGCCGTCATCATGCCGTTGACGACGCCCTCGCCAAGCTTGGCCGAAAGGCGCGCGGCCAGGCCGTGGCCAACGATCTGCTGGACGACACTGTCGCCGACCGCGATCGAACCGGTTACCGCCAGATGCGCCAGAACGCTGCGCGCCAGGCGGAAGAAACCCAGCGTTCCCGGCCGTCCGCCATAGAGTTCCGACAGGCGCCGAATGAGCCGCCCGGCCTCGAACACGACATAGGCAACATCGACCAGTGCGCGTGGACTGACCGCCGTCACCAGCGAGACGCGTTTGGCAGCTTCGAGAATCATCACTTTCGCTCTGGCATCGAGTGGTCCGAGAATTTCAGCCTCCGCCAGGCGCACGAGATTGCCGCCGTCGATGATTTCGCCGCGCAATTCGGCCAGCTCGCGCCGGCCGGCCGCGGTCTCGGGTTTGGCCGAGACAAAGGCCGACAATTCGTCGACGACCGATCGTGCCGCCTTGGGATCGTCGCGGGCGATCGCATCGAGCGCCCGCTTCTGCAGCTTTTCGACCTCGGCGAGGCGGGCGATCGCCAGGAATTCGCGAATCAGGATCACCACAAGCGCCAGCACGGCGATGGCGGCCATGCCGGCGGCCAGCCAGCCCAGCCACTCAGCGCGCGCAAAGAGGTCGCGTATGAGCTGGTCGGTCCACAGGCCGACCGCCAGCGAAACCAGCACGCCGAAGGCGCCGAAGAAGATGCTGCCGAGCAGCGAGCGTTTCCTGGGGGCGACGGCTGGTGGCGGCTCCGCGGCAATGATGTCGGGCTCGTCGAAGACATCGACTTTCGCCGGAATGACCATCGCGACATGGGTTTTCATCGCGCGGGGTTTGCGCTGGGTGTCGGCCTGGATGTTGCGCGGCTCAGGGGCCGCTTGTCTCGGTGGGGCTTCCGGTTCGATGCGGAATGCCGCCGGCTTGCGGGGCGCGGTCATGCCAGATGATCTCCGATCAGGAACTGCAAGGCACGGTCGAGCCTGATATGCGGCAGCGACAGCGTGACGCCTTCGGCCGTGCGTTCGAGCTTTGGGGGACGGAAACGGACGAAGCGGATTGCAGGGTCCGCGGAGTCCTGCCTGTGATCGGCTCCCGAAACATCGAAAACCGCATCAATATTCTCCGGTAAGTCACCGGGAAATATGGCTGTTTCAGTTTTTCCATCGAAGGTTTCGCCGTTGATCTTCTCACCGGCTATCGGCGTGCCGATGATGACGGGAAGCGTCTCCCGGCCTTGCCTGACGGTGCCTTCGCGCGTCGCGCGCACCGCCGCCATGGCGACCACATCGACATCGGCGCCGGTGAAATTCGCCCGTGCCACGGCGCGGTCGGCAAGCCGCCGCACGATCGCCTGCAGCCGGTCATGGCTTTCGTGATGCAGATGGTCGGCCTTGGTCGCGGCAACCAGGATGCGGTCGATGCGCCGCGAGAACAGATCGGTGAGGAAGCTGCCCCGGCCGGGGCGAAAACAGCTGAGGATCTCGGTCACCGCGCGTTCCAGGTCGGCCATGGCGCCCGGGCCGGCGTTCAGCGCCTGCATAGCGTCGATCAGCACGATCTGGCGGTCGAGGCGGGTGATGTGTTCCCGGAAAAAGGGTTTGACGACATGCGTCTTGTAGGCCTCATAGCGCCTGTCCATCATGGCGTGCAGCGAGCCTGCGCGCGGACGGTTGTCGCCGATCGCGGCCAGTGGCGCGAAGGTCAGGGCCGGCGAGCCTTCGAGATCGCCCGGCATCAGGAAGCGGCCGGGCGGCAAGGTCGAAAGCGCCCGCTCGTCGAGCTTGCAGGCCTTCAGATAGGCGGCGAAACTCTCGGCCAGGCGGCGCGCCGTCATCTCGTCGGCATCGGCGTTCGGGTCGATCCCGGCCGATAGTGCCCGCCAGGCTTGCGACAGGTCCTCGCGCACCGGCAGAACGGCCATCTCAAAGGCTTCGTGGGAAAAATCGGCGAAGGATTTGCCGAGCAGCGGCAGATCGAGCAGCCATTCGCCGGGATAATCGACGATATCGACCGACAATCTGCCCGAGGAAAACATGCGGCTCCAGCCGGAAGCCGATTCATATTCGATGGTCAGCCGCAGCTCCGAAATGGCGCGCGTCGAATCGGGCCAGACGCGGTCGTTGACCAAGGCTGCGATGTGGTCCTCGTACTGGAAACGCGGCACCGCGTCGTCGGGCTGCTGCTCGAGGAAGGCGCGCGCGATGCGCCCCGATTTCTGCGCCTCGAACAGCGGCAGGCGCCCGCCATGGATCAAATTGTGGACAAGGGCCGATATGAACACCGTTTTGCCGGCGCGGGACAATCCGGTCACGCCGAGGCGCAGCGATGGGGAAAAAAGCCCGGTGGCGCGGCCCGATAGCGTGTCGAGGGCAATCCTCGCCTCGTCGGTGAAGGTGGTCAGCGATGATGCCAAAATATGCTCTCTCGAACTTCGGTCCGTCCGATATAGGCGCTGCAACAAGGCTTTGAAATGGCTTCAGAGATCGGCCGGCGTCAGGAACGCTTCGAGATAGCCGGTGCCTTGGGCGGCGCTGGCAAGATCGCCGTCGAAGCGGACGACCGCCAGGCCCGCGGTCGGGAACCCATGGTTCAGCGTGGCCCGCGCAGCCTCGTCGCCGCCGCCCGAAACTGCCATGGCAAGGTCTTCCATCATCGGGTTGTGGCCGATGACCAGCAACGAGCCCGATCCGCCATTGTTCCTGATAAGGTTGAGATAACCGGCCGCGTCCGCGCTGTAGAGCCCGTCGAAGAACAGGACCCGGCCGGTGTCGGTCTGGCCGGCCAGGCCTTCCAGCGTCTCTTTGGCGCGTTTGGCGTTGGAGCACAGCGTCCGGTCCGGAACATAGAGGCGGGAGCGCATGGCGGCGCCTATCATTTCGGCATCGGCGCGGCCGGACGCATCGAGCGGACGGTCGAAATCGCGCATGCCGGGCAATGCCCAGCCAGCCTTGGCATGTCGCAACAGATAAAGCCTGCTCACCCAACCTCCGAATGCCGAAGCCTTCCGGGATTAGCCACGAGAACGGCGTCGCGCACAATGGCCCGTGCTCTTCAAACACGGCGAATCAGCCAACGCTGGCTGCTGCAAAATGCGCTTGCATATCGGCCCCGGGGGCACCGCGATCAGGGAAAATATGCGTCACCGGATCCAAAGTGTCGCGGCGGAGTTTGTACCAAAGCGACCGTACGCGGCTGCAAAGACGCGTGCCCGGGTACTTTAACAATTGCGTGAAACAGCGGCCGATTGCGCTTGTGCAGGCGTCGGACGACGAATATATAGGCGCCAAATTTGGGGCAGTTTGGGTGAGTCGAATGAACGACATCGTTACCGCCGATTACGTACCCTCCGAAGACGAGCCGTTCATGAACGAGCGGCAGAAATCCTACTTCCGCTCAAAGCTCGTCACCTGGAAGAATGACATATTGCGCGAAGCGCGCGAAACACTGGAAATCCTGCAGCAAGAAAACGCCAACCACCCCGATCTGGCCGATCGCGCCTCTTCGGAAACCGACCGGGCCATCGAACTCAGGGCCCGCGACCGTCAGCGCAAGCTCATTGCAAAGATCGATTCCGCCCTGCAACGCATCGACGAAGGCACCTACGGCTATTGCGAAGAAACCGGCGAGCCGATCGCGCTGAAGCGGCTCGATGCACGTCCGATCGCGACATTGTCGATCGAAGCGCAGGAGCGGCATGAGCGCCGCGAAAAAGTCTATCGCGACGACTGAAGCTCACGGCCGGCTGTCTCGAACGAACTCGATTCTGAAAATGGCCGGTTTTCCGGCCATTTTCATTGGTGCGGCATCCACCGCTCAGGGCGCGCGAAGATCGAAAACCCTCGGGGCTTCGGACGAGGTGGTTCGGCAGCCGGACCGGCGACGGTGTTTCGCGGGGATAGCGACCCGGCGGTCGCTCATTTCTTCTGGCTGGAGAGTTCACCGAGAAGCTTGGTCATCTCGTCGTCGAGCGACTGCGGCGCCGCCGGCTTGCCCACCTGGCCGCCCGAACGGGGCTGGTCCAGCGATACTTCAAGTTCTCTCATCAGCGTGTCGTCGATGCTGTCCTGCACCGGCTGCGGTGGTGGCGGGGCGTGCCGGGCGGTGTTGGCGTTGGCGGAGCCGTAGGCGGGCAACGGCGTGACATTGGTCGGCTGGTAGCTTTGCGTTGCCGGCTTCGGTGCAGGTGCCGGCGGCGCTGTCGGACGGGGGCGGGCGGGCGGCGTCGTATTCACCGGCTGTGGAGCGGGTGCCTGTCTCAGCGGCGGCGGAGCGGGTTGCGGCGGACGCGGCCTTGTCGGAGCGGCGGCCGGAACCGGCTGCAAGCCGCCATCTCCAGTCAATGCCGGCCGGCGCGGCGCCGAAAGCCGGATATCGCGCTCGACGACGACGTCGGTCGGACCGCCGATCAGAAGCAGATGTTCGATGTCGTCGCGGCGTATCAGCACCAACCTGCGATGGCTGTCGACGGCGGTGGCATCCATGACGGCCAGTCGCGTCTTGCGGTTCCGGCCGCCGGCGACGAAGGTTCCGAATGTCAGGTTGCGCACCAGCTTGACGATGACGAGAACGATGACCAGCAGGACGAGCGCTGCAAACGTCCACAACAATGCTGCGGCATAACCGGGACCTGCCACGCTATCGAGCCATTGCATTGGTTTCCCCTGATCGCCCCTTGGAAGTGATAAGACACTAGACCGTTGCAGCGGGCCACCGCAAGTTGCGTTTCACGCTGTTGAACAGCTTGAAAAACTCCGAAGGCCGGAAGACATCATTTTTATCCGACATTTGCCGCCCAGGCCTTTTCCGGACTAGGAGAATGTGATTCAACCCGGTACGGGGCGGGTGTCGGAACACCGGAATTCACGAGCAGGGGGCACATGGCCAAGGAAGCGCGCGGCGATTTCTATCCGGTACCGATCGTCGACCAGAATACGCGACCGGGCGCGGTTACCCGGCTTATCATTTTCATCGTCGTTCTGACGGGGGCCGCGATCGTCTTCGGTCTTTTCCGCGAGCGCCTCGGCGATCCTTTCCTGCTCGGCATGCTCGGCGTGCTGGCGATGATCGGCGTCGGCTTCCTGTTCGCGACGGCGATCGGCTTCGTGCAGGTCACGCCACGCTCGACAGGCGACGAACTGTCGAAATCCTTCGTCGATTCGATGTCGCAGGGGCTTCTCGTCACCGACACCAAGGGCCGCGTCGTCTACGCCAACCGCGCCTATGCGGATATGACCGGAGCATCGTCCGCTGCCGACCTGAAGACCGTCGAGGGATTGCTCTCGGATGTCCCCGAAGCCTCGGTGACGATCTATCGCCTGGCGTCCGGCCTTCGCGACGGCCAGCCGGGCGACGGCGAGTTTAGGCTCGCACAGTCCATTCGGCCCGGTGCCGAGCCGGGCGCCCGCTGGTACCGCGCGCGCGCCCGCGCCTTCAGCGTTCCGGGCCAGCGGCTGCCGATGCTGGCCTGGCAGCTTGCCGACATCTCGCAGGAGCGGGCCGAGCAGGAGCGCTTCTTCCTCGATCTGCAGAAGGCGATCGATCACCTCGACCACGCGCCGGCCGGCTTCTTTTCGGCCGACCAGGAGGGCCGCGTCACCTACATCAACGCCACGCTCGCCGAATGGCTGGGCATCGACCTCACCAGCTTCACGCCCGGCGCCGTGTCTCTGTCGGAGATCGTGGCCGGCGACGGCATGGCGCTGGTCCGCTCGGTCAAGGCCGACCCCGGCACCACACGCAACGCGGTGATCGATCTCGATTTGACGACCATGACGGGCGAAGCGCTGCCGGTGCGCTTCATGCACCGCGTTTCGGCCAGCCGCGAAGGATTGAATGGGCCGACACGCACGATCGTGCTCAACCGCACGCAAGGCGAGGATGCCTCTGCCGATTTGCGGGCTTCGGAAGTGCGCTTCACCCGCTTCTTCAACTCGACACCGATGGCAATCGCCGGCGTCGACCACAACGGACGCATCCTGCGCACCAATGCGCCGTTTTTGTCGTTGTTTTCGTCTGTCGTCGATCGCGACGCCGTCGACCGTCGCGTGCGGCTCGACACGGTAATCCACGAACGCGACCGGCCGGCCTTCGCGGCTGCCTTCGAGAAAGCGCAGCAGCGGCAGGCCGACATCGAGCCGATCGACACGCTTCTGCCCGGCAACGACGAACGGCACATCCGCTTCTACGTCAACGCCGTCGCTGACGGCACCGGCGGCGAGGGCGCCGAGGAGTCGGCCATCGTCTACGCCGTCGAGACAACGGAGCAGAAGGCGCTGGAAGGGCAGATGGCGCAAAGCCAGAAGATGCAGGCAGTCGGCCAGCTTGCCGGCGGCATCGCGCATGATTTCAACAATGTGCTGACCGCCATCATCATGGCGTCCGACCTTTTGTTGACCAATCACCGCCCGTCGGACCCGTCCTTCCCAGACATCATGAACATCAAGCAGAATGCCAACCGGGCGGCTTCGCTGGTGCGGCAGCTTCTGGCCTTCTCGCGCAAGCAGACATTGCGGCCGGAAGTGCTCAACCTGACCGACGTGCTCGCCGATCTCAGGATGCTGCTGGCCCGCCTTGTCGGCAACGACATCAAGCTGAAGGTCGACCATGGCCGCGACCTGTGGCCGGTCAAGGTCGATATCGGGCAGTTCGAACAGGTGGTGGTGAACCTTGCGGTCAACGCGCGCGATGCTATGCCGGCGGGCGGCGATCTGACCGTGCGCACCCGCAATGTGACCGCCGAGGAGTGCAAGGCCTTTTCCTACCGCGAACTCGCCCCGGCGGACTATGTCGTGGTCGAAGTCGAGGACACCGGCAGCGGCATCGCGCCCGACGTGCTGAAGAAGATTTTCGAACCCTTCTTCACCACCAAGGAAGTCGGCAAAGGCACCGGCCTTGGCCTGTCGATGGTCTACGGCATCATCAAGCAGACCGGCGGCTTCATCTTCTGCGATTCCGAAGTCGGCAAAGGCTCGACTTTCCGCATTTTCCTGCCGCGTCACATCGCCGAAGCGAAAAAGGCAGGCGAGCCCGGCGATGCGCCGGCGGCGCCGGCAAAGGTCGCCGATCCGGCCAAGGATCTGTCGGGCTCGGCCACGGTGCTGCTCGTCGAGGACGAGGATGCCGTGCGCATGGGCGGCATGCGGGCGCTGACCTCGCGCGGCTACACCGTGCACGAGGCGTCGTCGGGCGTCGAGGCGCTGGAAGTGTTCGAGGCGCTGGGCGGCAAGGTCGATATCGTCGTTTCCGACGTGGTGATGCCGGAAATGGACGGGCCGACGCTGCTCGGCGAATTGCGCAAGCGCCAGCCCGACATCAAGTTCGTCTTCGTGTCCGGCTATGCCGAGGACGCATTCGCCAGAAACCTGCCGGCAGATGCGCATTTCGGCTTCCTGCCGAAGCCGTTTTCGCTCAAGCAACTGGCCACGATCGTCAAGGACGTGCTGGAGTCCTAAAGCCTTCCCCATGTTCCTCCTTGCGCAACGCCGTGACAACGCCATGATTGAGGGGTGAACGGCAGGAAGGCTTAGGGGAGCAACCGGTGACGCCGCACAACGAAGCGGACAAGGACGACTATGCCGACACGGTGTTGTTGCCGGGCGACCCGCAACGCGCCGAATGGATGGCGCAAACGTTCCTGGAAGCGCCGCGCTGCATCAATCGCCGACGCGGCACGCTTGGCTTCACCGGCTTGTTTCGTGGCAAGTCCATCAGCATTCAAGCGACGGGCATCGGCGTTTCATCGTTTCTGATCTATGCGCATGAACTGCTGGACCATTATGGCGCCCGGACGCTGATCCGTACCGGCACCTGCGGCAGCCTGACCGCAAAGGCAAAGCTGCGCAGCCTTGTCATCTCGCAATCGGCACAGGCGGAAAGCGCCCAGAGCGGCCAGGTTTTCGGCCTTTATGGACCGGCTGGCCCGGACCCGGCGCTCCTCGCATCGTCACGGGCCAAGGCGGTAGAATTTGGCATCGACCATCATGTCGGCCTGACGGTCTGCAGCGACATCTTCTATCACCCGGATGGGCGTGCCCGTTTTGCCGATGCACGGGCGCAAGGAGCCCTGGCCGTGGATATGGAAACCAGCGCGCTCTATGGCATATCGGAGCATTTCGGAGCACGTGCGTTGTCGATGTGTGTCGTGGTGGACAACATCGAGACCGGCGAACAGACCGACTATTCCGAGCGCCAGGCGCTTTTCACCGACATGAGCCGTCTGGCGCTCGCTGTCGCAGCCGAGAGCTAGAGTACGGGTCTACTGGGTCAATCCCTTGCGTACGGCAGCGACATCGCCGGACGAGACTGCAGGAGCCGCGTTGCCCCAACTGGCGCGCACATAGGTCAAGACGTCGGCGACCTCCTGGTCTTTCAGGCGCCAGGCCAGGGAAGGCATGGCGGGCGTCGTCGGTGCATCGGCCGTGTGCACGGCCTGGCTGCCGGCAAGGACGAGCCGGGCCAGTGTTTCGGCACTGCCCTGCGCGACGATCGAATTGCCGGCAAGGGAAGGGAAAAGCGCGCCTGACCCGGCACCATCTCCACCATGGCAGGCCGAGCAATTGTCGCGATAGATTGCCTCGCCCGCGGTCATCCGTGTTGCGTCAGGCTTTGCCGGTTGGGCGCTGTCGACATCCGAGCCCAGGCTCTTGAGGTAGACTGCAACCGCCTTGAGATCGGGATCGGTCATTTTCGACGTGGAGTTCTCGATGGCCTCCGCCATCGGACCGGAGGCAATCGAATGCGCATTGACGCCGGTCTTGAGGTATTTCACCAGATCCTCTTCCGACCATTTGCCCAGGCCCGATTGCGCATTGTTGGTGATGTCGGGGGCAAACCAGCCCTGCAGGGAGGCACCTTGCAGGAACTCGCTGTCCTTATCGGCGCCAAGGAAAGATTTGGGCGAGTGGCAGGTGCCGCAATGGCCCGCTCCCTGGACGATATAAGCGCCGCGATTCCACTCCGCCGACTTGGAGGGATCCGGCTGAAAGCTTGCTTCGGTGAAGTTGAGGGCATTCCAGCCCAGCATCGCCAGCCGGATGTTCAACGGGAACGGCAGCTGATTGGCTTCGACCTTGTTCGATACCGGTTGAACCGTCGTCAGATAGGCCCACAAGTCGGAAATGTCCCGATCGTTCATCCTGGTATAGGCGGGGTAGGGCATTGCGGGGTAGAGCCGCACACCATTGTGGCCGATGCCTGACTTCATCATGCTGCGGAAGTCGGCTTCCGACCAACTGCCGATGCCCGTCTCGCGGTCAGGCGTTATGTTGGGCGGCACAAGCGCGCCGAACGGCGTTTCGAGCGGCAGGCCGCCGGCCAGCGGTTTGCCCTCGGCTCGCGTATGACAGCCTGCACAGTCGCCGAGCACCGCCTGATACTGTCCACGTATGATCTGGTCCGCCTGGTCGGCACTCCATGCCGGGCCGCCAGTGAGGGCCGCAGCACCGATGGCGAGCGTGAGAACGAGCTTGTTCATGCCTGCACCAGGGGTGCACCGGGATTGCGCAGATATTGATTGCGGATGGCATCGGCGGCGCGGAAAGCGAGCGCGCCGACCGTTCCTGTCGGATTTTTGCCGGCATTCTGCGGGAAGGCCGACGCACCGATGACAAAGACGTTGGGGACGTCCCAACTCTGGAGGAAGGTGTTGACCGCGCTCTTCTTCGGGTCCGTTCCCATGATGGCGCCGCCCGTATTGTGGGTGCTCTGGTAGGGGACGCTGTCCCAGCCTTTCTTGCGGCGGCTGACGGCGTACTGCTTTCCGCCGAGCGCCTTGGCAATTTCCTCCATCCGGTCGCAGACATAGTTCGACATGCGGATGTCGTTGTCGGGAAAATCGAACGTCATGCGCATCAGCGGCCGCCCGAAACGGTCCTTGTAGGTCGGGTCGAGGTCGAGGTAGTTGTTGCGCGTCGCGTAGCTGCTTCCCTGGGACGAGTAGCCAAGCGTGCTCTTGTAGCCCTCGACCGTTGCCTTCTTCCAGGCGCTGCCCCATTTCGGCGTGCCGGGCAGGGTCGGCCTGGTTCCGATCGGGCGCCCGTTGGTGGGAATGCAGTTGATGCCCGCACCGCCGACGAAGTCCAGCGCGCCGTGGTCGAACGCGTCACCATTGTAATCGTCGATCGTCTGGCCGAGCGCGCCTGCGGCGATGAACGGGTTGAAGTTCTTGTCGTCGAAGAACACCTGCACGCCGGCGTTTGTCTGGTAGCAGTAATTGCGCCCAACCGTTCCTTCGCCGCTGCCGGGGTCGTAGATCTTGCCGATGCCGGACAGCATCATCAGCCGGGCATTGTGCAGGCCGTAGGCGCACAGCAGCACCAGATCGGCCGGCTGGAAGTACTCCTCGCCTGAGGTATCGACGTAGGTCACGCCGCGCGCCGACTTGCCTCCGGGAGCCAGATCGACATGCAGTACCTCGCTGTCGGTGCGGACTTCGAAATTGGACTTCTTCATCAGCACCGGAAGGACGGTGGTCTGGGCGCTCGACTTCGAATAGTTGGCACAGCCGAAGCGTTCGCAGAATCCGCAATAGGTGCATTGACCCATGGCGATGCCGAGCGGGTTGACATAGGCCCGCGACATGTTGGCGGATGGGGTCGGGAAGGGATGCAGGCCGATCGACCGGCCGACCTCGGCGAACAGGGTTGGCGCGTAGGTCATCTGCATCGGCGGGTTCGGATAATCCCGCGACCTTGGATCCTCGAACGGATTGCCGCCTTCCTGCAACTGCCCCTTGATATTGCCGGCCTTGCCCGAGATGCCTGCCAGATACTCGAACTGGTCGTAATAGGGCTCCATCTCCGCGCCGGTCACGCCCCAGTCCTCGACCTGGAGATCGGCGATTCTCGATGCACCATATTTCTTGGTCAGATTGGTCTTTATCTGAAAGTCTGAATCCCAGAACCGCCAGGTGTGGCCGTTCCAGTGGACGCCGGCGCCGCCGACGCCGTTGCCGGGGAGGAAGGAGCCGAAATCGCGCATCGGCAGCGCCTTCTGCGATGGGTCGTTGCGCACCGTCATGGTTTCCACGGCGGGCTGCAGGAAGAGGTCGCGCCGGATGCTGTAGCGCAACTCATCCTGCGCGTAGCCGATGTTGAAATCGGTTGCCGTATCGCGCCAGGGGCCGCGTTCTATAGCCACCACGTCCAGGCCCTGATCGGTCAATTCGTGGGCCAGAATGGATCCCGTCCAGCCGAGGCCGACGATCACGACGTCTTTGCGAGGCAGTATCTTGGTCATGATCAGGCGCCTTTGCCGAGCCATTCGGGGCGCCCGATGATCGAGACAGGCGGCTGCGGATATGGCTGATTGTGTTTGCTGACATGGTCGCGGTAGTCGTAGCGGGCGCCTGGAAAACCAAGCATGCGCCACGAGACCATGTCCTTGTTGCCGCCATAGACGGGGTCGGCAAAGAACCCCTCCATGGTGTTCTGCAGCAGAAGCCCGAAGAAACCCGGCCCCTTGACGCCATTGGGCAGGTCGACCTTCCCGGCCTCCATAGCCGTCAGGAAGGCATCCTGTTCGGCCGGTGCGAGCTCGACGAATGTCTTGCCGTCCCGCTGTTTCAGGAAAGCGTCGATGGCGGCAAGCCCGGTGCGGTAACGCTGCGCCGGATTGGCCTCGCCCTGATAGCCCTGGGTGGGCAGTCCAGGCAGAAACGGGCCTTGCGTGTAAAGCCGGCTCGACGCACCGAACGCCCCCATCAACTGCCTGTCGATATAGACGGCGCAACCGGCTTCCTTGCCGCCCATGCTGAGCTCGTCGGCCGGAATGATGCGGTCGACGATCGCCTCGACTAGAGCTGCTTCCTGGGCCGAGAAAAAGTGCCAGCCGCCTGCCACGACCTGCGTCGGTGGATCGGATGTCATTGGCGTCCAGGGCAAAGTGCCCGAGAACGATCGCGCAAAACCGGCCGATGTCGCGGTTGCCGTAAACATTGCGACCGAGGACAGGAAAAGACGCCGATTCATTCGGACAGGGTTGCGACGGTTCATATTAGGAATCTCAAAAATAAGAGAGCACGCTTGGGAAGTGATTCCCAAGTATTCATGACAACGATAGTTAGGTTAAGCCGCAGATCGAATGCCGATAGACTGCGAGATGAAAATGACCTCGTCAACCACATCACAAAATCGTTAGCGAGGGTTTGGTCTACTGTCGATCAGGTCTGCTTGTGCTGTTGGAAGCCGGTTTTCGCCCGGAACTTGGGCTGCAGCGTCGCCTCTTGCAGAGCGTCCTGGCATACGCGGCCGGATACTGGACCGATAGAAACAGCATCGTGCCATCAGGCATGAATCAGGGACAGCCACAGACCGGCTGGCGTTCGAGGTAGTGGTCGACACCAGGGCGCCACCGCGACGTATCACGAGGCGTTCCGGACCCCTTGATCATACCTGCTCAGCTGGCAAGCAGCCTAATGAGTTTACGACCTGGACGACGCCTTGTAGACTGAACACATGGCGCTCAAACGGATGGACAACATAGGAATCGTCGTCGATGACCTCGAAGAGACGATTGGTTTCTTTGGCGAGCTCGGCCTTGAGCTCGAAGGGCGGGCCACGATCGAAGGAGAATGGGCCGGACGTGTCACTGGACTGGGCGATCAACGCGTCGAGATTGCCATGATGCGGACGCCGGACGGCCACAGCCGGCTCGAACTGTCCCGCTTCCTCACGCCGCCTGCCGTCTCGGATCACCGCAACGCCCCGGTTAACGCCCTCGGCTACCTCCGCGTCATGTTCGCCGTGGACGACATTGAGGGGACGCTTGAAAGGCTCCGCAATCGCGGTGCGCGGCTCGAAGGCGAAGTTGTCCAGTATAGAGACGTGTATCGGCTCTGCTACATTCGAGGGCCCGGAGGGCTTCTCATAGGGCTCGCGCAAGAACTAAGCTGAGCGCAATGCGCTAAGCGGCCTGCCGCTTCGGCACCATCTGCTCATCCATCCCCGGCCGATGGCCGCGCAGATAGAGCGCGCAGGTGGTGCGCAGCATCGACGCAAAGTTCGGGATGGCGCCGTTGATCTCTATGGCTTCGTCATAGAGCTTGGAGATGAATTTCGGCGTCGTCAGGTTCTGGTTTTCGGCGATCTCGTCAAGCAACGCCCAGAACGTCGCTTCGAGCTGGATGCTGGTCGAGTGACCGTCGATGCGAATCGAGCGGTTGATCTGGCGATAGCCTTCGGGGTCCTGGCCCGCAAACACCCTGCACATCCGACAAACCTCCCATGATTGTTGGTCTTGGGTGGACGGCGTGCAGTTTGATACTGCTTGACCTGTCCCCACACGTATTCTCGGGCAAAATTGCCGGTCCGGCAATCGGACTTTCGTCCCGTTCGCGGCTGCGGGCGTGGTAACCGGCTGCCACCACCTTTTGTCCGCGCCGCGCATAATCGCCTCCACACCAGCGCGGAGACTAATTTGGCCAAGGCGATCCACAGTATGATCCGGGTTCTCGACGAGACCCGATCGGTCGATTTCTACAGAAACGCCTTCGGGCTCAATGTCGCCGACAGGCTGGATTTCGAGACGTTCACGCTCCTTTACCTCAGCAATGCCGAGGCAGGGTTCGAGCTCGAACTGACCGTGAACAAGGATCGGCAGGAAGCTTACGGGCTCGGCGACGGCTACGGTCACTTCGCTGTCTCCGTCGCCGACCTCGACAGCGAACATGACCGTCTCGGTGCGCTTGGCCTGAATCCGAAGAAGATCGTCGAGTTCAACCGCGACGGATCGCTGATCGCCCGCTTTTTCTTCATCGAGGACCCCGACGGCTACAAGATCGAGGTTCTGCAGCGCGGAGGTCGCTTCCAATAGGAGACATAGCAGTCGCGCCGGCAGGTGCGGCGCCAGCAAACGCACTCTCAACAGTGCACATAGCAAGCAGGGAGGAATAAAATGGTCACGATCTATGACGCGAAGCCCGGGCTTTCCCGTCGTGAGCTTCTCAAACGCGGCGGCATCGGGGCGCTGCTCGTCATCTCCGGTAGCGCCGTCATCAGCCCTGAACATGCCTGGGGGCTCGAGACATCGGCACTCAAGCCCGAAACCATGGCGACGCTGATCCAGATGGCGCGTGACATCTATCCGCACGATCAGGTGCCGGACAAATACTACGCCATTGCCGTGAAAGGTCATGACGAGCAGGCCGGCAAGGACGCCGCCTACAAGGCGATGCTCGAGGATGGCATCGCCGACCTCGACAAGAAATCCGGTGGCGGCGGCTATCGCGGCCTCGGCTGGGAGGACCAGCGCGTCGGCGTGCTGAAGCAGATCGAGGCGACGCCGTTTTTCCAGGCCATCAGAGGCGGCCTTGTGGTCGGCCTCTACAACCAGAAAGAGGTGTGGCCGATCTTCGGCTACGAGGGCGAGTCCTATTCCAAGGGCGGCTACATCGCGCGCGGTTTCGACGACATCGAGTGGCTCTGAGCTCCGTCGTTCCTGAACCCGCAAACAGAAATCATGGGAGGAAACCATGGCAGCTTCATTTGATCTGAACAACGACGGCGTGGTCGTCATCATCGGTTCGGGCGCCGGCGGCGGCACGCTCGGCAACGAACTTGCCCAGAAGGGTGTCGACGTCGTCATCCTGGAAGCCGGCGCGCGCCACGAATACGAGGATTTCGTCAATGACGAGTGGGGTTCGTTCGCCCAGCTCGCCTGGACCGACAAGCGCACCACGTCCGGCGACTGGCGCGTGGCAAAGGATTTTCCGAACCTGCCGGCCTGGATCGTCAAGTCGGTCGGCGGTTCGACCACGCATTGGGCGGGAGCCTCGCTGCGCTTCCAGGAGCACGAGTTCAAGACGCTCTCGACCTATGGCAAACTGGAAGGCGCCAACCTGCTCGATTGGCCGATCACGCTGGCCGAGATGGAGCCCTACTACGCCAAGGCCGAGGCCAAGATGGGCGTCACCGGCACCAATGACTGGCCGCGGCTGCCGGGCAACAACAATTTCAAGGTGTTGAAGGCCGGCGCCGACGAGCTCGGCTACAAGGAATGCCACACCGGCAACATGGCCATCAACTCGGTCGATCGCGACGATCGTAATTCCTGCCAGCAAACCGGCTTCTGCTTCCAGGGCTGTAAATGGGGCGCCAAATGGTCGACGCTCTACACCGAGATCCCCAAGGGCGAGGCGACAGGCCATCTCGAAGTCAGGCCGAATGCCATGGCGATCAAGATCAACCACGACGCCAGCGGAAAGGTGACCGGCGTCGTCTACGCCGACAAGGACGGCAAGCTGCAGGAGCAGAAGGCGCGCATCGTCGCGGTTGCCGGCAACTCGATCGAGAGCCCAAGGCTGCTGCTCAATTCGGCGTCGGGAAAATTCCCCGATGGGCTTGCCAACTCGTCGGGCCAGGTCGGCAAGAACTACATGCGCCACACCACCGGCTCGGTCTATGCCATCTTCGACAGGCCGGTGCATATGTATCGCGGCACCACCATGGCCGGCATCATCCGCGACGAGGCGCGGCATGATCCGTCGCGTGGGTTCGTGGGCGGCTACGAGTTCGAGACGCTGTCGCTCGGCCTGCCGTTCATGGCCGCATTCCTCGATCCGGGCGCCTGGGGGCGCTCGTTCACCACCGCACTCGATCACTACGACCACATGGCCGGCCTGTGGATCGTCGGTGAGGACATGCCGCGCGCGGAGAACCGCATCACGCTGCATGCAGACGAGAAGGACGCACACGGCATGCCGATCGCCGACGTGCATTTCGACGACCATCCGAACGACACGGCGATGCGTAACCACGCCTACAAACAGGCTACGGCACTTTACGATGCGGTCGGCGCCACCCGCACCTTCCCGACGCCGCCCTATCCCTCGACCCACAATCTCGGCACCAATCGGATGAGCGAGAAAGCGGAAGACGGCGTCGTCAACAAGCACGGCCAGGCGCACGACATCAAGAACCTGTTCGTGTCGGACGGCAGCCAGTTCACCACCGGGGCCGCCGAAAACCCGACCCTGACGATCGTGTCGCTGGCGATCCGCCAGGCCGACTACATCGCCGCGCAGATGTCGGCAAAGACGATCTAGTCACATCCTCCCGACGGACTGCTGGCGCGGAACCCGCAAGGTTCCGCGCCTTTTTCTTGCCACCCTTATTGCTTGGTGCAGGTCGATGCGGTGAAGGCGCCGTCGGGTTGCTTCATGATGATGTCGAAGGAGGGCACGGTTTCGCCGTCAAGCGTCGCCTGGGTCAGCGACAGCGAGTTGCCGCCGGCGGTGTAGCCGCCCAGTGGTCCCAGCCAGGAAATCACGCCGTTCGCATCCATTTGGTAGTTGTACCCTTGCTGAGCGGGGCCGAAGCCGCCGAGGCTGGTGTAGACAGGGCCGCTGTAGACGTTCCCCTTGATGGTGATGTCGCCGAGGCTGAGGAACATGCCAAGCAGGTACACTTCGCAATGATAGGTGCCGTCAGGCATCTTGCCATCGCTGAAATCGGCTCGCGCGGCTCCGGTTGCTGCGGCCAGAAGCAGTATGCCGATGAAAAAGCGTGAAATCCCTGAAATCATGACGTCGCTCGTTTGAAGAGCGAGCTTGCCCTATTTTTGCACCGCGCCGCAACATCGGTCGCCCAAGGCGCCGCTATTCAGATCAAAATCTAGGCAGTCTGGGAGAATGAGCGAAAATTAGGCAAAAACTGTGTAAGCTGCGCAAATTTCCCTCAATCGATTTCTGGCCGGCTCTCTTTGTTTTGGAAGCCCTATGTTCCAAAGCGCTGATATCTATGAACTATTTGTACCCTTTCGGGATCGCTGGAGCGGTTGGCATGGGGGTTGCATTGTAGTGTTGCGGTGCAATCAACTAGCTTGGGAGTCCGTAATATGAGGGGTAATTTCTCGACAATAACAAAAATGTTTTCGGCTGGTGCGGTCGCCGCCGGCCTGTTGATGTCGGCTCCGGCCAAGGCCGCCGACGACACGATCAAGGTCGGCATTCTCCATTCGCTCTCGGGGACCATGGCGATTTCGGAGACGACACTGAAGGACGCCATGCTGATGCTCATCGACGAGCAGAACGCCAAGGGCGGCCTGCTCGGCAAGAAGCTCGAGGCGGTGGTCGTCGATCCGGCTTCCAACTGGCCGCTGTTTGCCGAAAAGGCGCGCGAACTGATCTCCAAGGACAAGGTTGCGGCGGTGTTCGGCTGCTGGACCTCGGTGTCGCGCAAATCGGTGCTGCCGGTGTTCTCCGAACTCGACAACATCCTGTTCTATCCGGTCCAGTATGAGGGCGAGGAGAGCGAGCGCAACGTGTTCTACACGGGTGCGGCGCCGAACCAGCAGGCGATCCCGGCGGTCGACTATCTGATGAGCGAGGACGGCGGTTCGGTTAAGCGCTGGGTGCTGGAAGGCACCGACTACGTCTATCCGCGCACCACCAACAAGATCCTCGAGGCCTATCTGAAGGCCAAGGGCGTGGCGGCTGAAGACATCATGGTCAATTACACGCCGTTCGGCTTCTCCGACTGGCAGACCGAGGTTTCGGCGATCAAGAAGTTCGGTTCGGCCGGCAAGAAGACCGCCGTCGTCTCCACCGTCAACGGCGACGCCAACGTGCCGTTCTACAAGGAACTCGGCAACCAGGGCATCAAGGCCGAGGACATTCCGGTCATGGCCTTCTCGGTCGGCGAGGAAGAGCTTGCAGGTCTCGACACCGCGCCGCTGGTCGGCCATCTCGCCGCCTGGAACTATTTCGAGAGCATCGATACGCCCGAGAACAAGAAGTTCATCGCCGACTGGCACAAGTTCATCAAGAACGACAAGCGCACCACCAACGACCCGATGGAGGCCCATTATATCGGCTTCAACATGTGGGTGAAGGCGGTCGAGAAGGCCGGCACCACCGATCCGGACAAGGTCATCGACGCCATGATCGGCGTGTCGGTGCCGAACCTGACCGGCGGCTATTCGACGATGATGCCGAACCACCACATCACCAAGCCGGTGCTGATCGGCGAAATCCAGGCCGACGGCCAGTTCGAGACCGTGTCGCGCACGCCGGGCCTGGTGATGGGCGACGAATGGTCCGACTATCTGCCTGATTCCAAGGACCTGATCTCGGATTGGCGCGCGCCTCTGTCCTGCGGCAACTTTAATGTTGCCACCGGCAAGTGCGGCGGCAAGGGCACGAACTGATCCCTCCCAGGGCTGACCCAGTCAGACCGCGCGCGTCCGGACGGCTTCCTCCGCCGTCCGGACGCCCACTTCAACCTTCAGGGGTTACCAGAAACCAATGACCTTAATCCGCACGGGTTTGATGCTGTTGTTCCTGCTGGCGACACTGTCGTCATCGGGCGCTGGCGAAACCGATCTGCGCGGCATCATCGCCAAATTCGCCACGGCCAAGGGCTTTTCCGAGATCGGAGCCGTCGTCCACGAACTGGCAGCCGCTGGCGACCCGGCGGTGGAGCGGCCGCTTGCGGCACTTGCCGACGGCAACCTCTATGTCCGCAAGGCCGATTCCCTGGTGTTTGTCGGCAAGGAAGCGGGCGAGAGCGTCCAGCTTTCCGACCCGTTGAGCGGGGAGGCATCGGGTGAGGCGGCCAAGGACGGCATCACCAAGATCAAGGTCAACAACACGCTGCGTCGCGTCATCCGCGATGCGTTGGGCACTCTGACGCTCGGCGCCAAGGATCCGGCTGTCCGCATCGCCGCCGCCGACACCATGTTCAAGACACCTGACGCCGCAAATATCGCCCCCCTCGATACGGCGATCGCCGGTGAGGCCGTGGCCAGCGTCAAGGCTCTGCTCGAACAGGCCCGTGCGGCCTCCGTTCTGGTCTCCGACCGGCCGGATGCCGAGAAGCTCACTGCCATCGCGCTGATCGGCGCGCGCGGCGACCGCGATGCGGTTTCCCTGCTCACCTCGGTCGAGGCGAATTCCACCGACGCGGTCAGGCAAGCGGCGACAGCCGCGATCGCCAACATCAATTCGACGCTGGCCTTTTGGGATGCCGGGCAGAACATCTGGTACGGCATCTCGCTGGGCTCGGTGCTGCTGCTGGCGGCAATCGGCCTCGCCATCACCTTCGGCGTCATGGGCGTCATCAACATGGCGCATGGCGAGATGGTCATGCTCGGCGCCTACACGACCTTCGTCGTCCAGCAGGTGATCCGTACATCCTTCCCTGACCTGTTCGACTGGTCGCTGGTCATCGCACTGCCGCTGGCCTTTCTCGTCGCCGCTCTGGTTGGCCTGATCATCGAGCGCGGCGTCATCCGCTTCCTCTATGGCCGGCCGCTTGAAACACTGCTGGCGACATGGGGCGTCTCGCTGATCCTGCAACAGGCCGTGCGCTCAATCTTCGGGCCGACCAACCAGGAGGTCGGCAACCCATCCTGGATGTCGGGCTCGTTCAATGTCGGACAGTTGGCGATCACCTGGAACCGCCTGTGGATCCTGGTTTTCGCGCTCGCTGTCTTCGGCATCCTGCTCTACGTGATGAAGCGCACGCCCTGGGGCCTGCAGATGCGCGCCGTCACCGCCAACCGGCGCATGGCTGCCTCGATGGGCATCAGGACGCCGTGGGTCGACGCGCTGACCTTCGCGCTCGGCTCCGGCATTGCCGGCATTGCCGGCGTCGCGCTGAGCCAGATCGACAACGTCTCGCCCAATCTCGGCCGCGGGTACATCATCGACAGCTTCATGGTCGTTGTCTTCGGCGGCGTCGGCAATCTGTGGGGCACGCTGGTCGGCGCCTTCTCGCTCGGCATCGTCAACAAGTTCCTCGAGCCTTATGCGGGCGCGGTGCTCGGCAAGATCGTCGTGCTGGTGCTGATCATCCTGTTCATCCAGAAACGCCCGCGCGGCCTGTTCGCGCTCAAGGGGAGGGCGGTGGAAGCATGATCACGGGACGCTTCTTTGCCGCCGGCGCGGACCGCCGCATCGCCATTACGATCTCCATCCTGCTGGCGGTGGCCGTCATCGTGCCGTTGCTCAACCTTGCGGTGTCTCCTACCAGCGCCTTCTACATCCCATCCTACATCGTCGCGCTGACCGGCAAATATCTCTGCTATGCGCTGCTTGCCTTGGCGCTCGACCTGGTCTGGGGCTATTGCGGCATCCTTTCGCTCGGCCACGGCGCCTTCTTCGCGCTCGGCGGCTATGCAATGGGCATGTATCTGATGCGCCAGATCGGCTCGCGCGGCGTCTATGGCAATCCCGTCTTGCCCGACTTCATGGTGTTCCTGAACTACAAGGAACTGCCATGGTTCTGGTATGGCTTCGACCATTTCTGGTTCGCCGGCCTCATGGTGCTCGCGGTGCCTGGCCTGCTGGCTTTCGTCTTCGGCTGGTTCGCCTTCCGCAGCCGCGTCACCGGCGTTTATCTCTCCATCATTACCCAGGCGATGACGTATGCGCTGCTGCTTGCCTTTTTCCGCAACGACATGGGGTTCGGCGGCAACAACGGCCTGACCGATTTCAAGGATATTCTGGGCTTCAACGTGCAGGCCGACGCGACGCGCTCGGCGCTGTTTGCCGCCAGCGCGGTGATGCTGGCACTTGCCGTCTTCGTCACCTGGGCGATCGTCGGCTCAAAATACGGCAAGCTCTTGATGGCGGTACGCGATGCCGAGAGCCGCACGCGCTTCCTCGGCTGGCGGGCGGAGAACGTGAAACTGTTCGCCTTCACCGTCTCGGCCGTCATGGCCGGCATAGCCGGCGCGCTCTACGTGCCGCAGGTCGGCATCATCAATCCGGGTGAATTCGAGCCGGCCAATTCGATTGAAGTCGTCGTCTGGGCGGCTGTCGGCGGGCGCGGCACCATTGTCGGGCCGATCATCGGTGCGTTGCTGGTCAATGCCGGAAAATCCTGGTTCACCGGCGTACTGCCGGAGTTCTGGCTGTTTGCACTGGGTGGACTATTCGTCGCCGTCACGCTTTTGCTGCCCAAGGGCATCATCGGCATGTGGGACAGCTGGCGCGGCAACGCCAAGGCGTTGCGAGCTGCTTCGATTGCCGAGGAAGCCGGCACCGATGCCGATGTCTCGCCGCCGGCGAAAATCGTTCGCAGTGAAGCAAGAAAGCCAGGTGACTGGTCCGCCAGCAACCCCGAACCACAGCCGGCGGAGTGAGCGACCATGTCAAAGTCGAACACGATCCTTTATCTCGACGGCGTCTCGGTCTCCTTCGACGGCTTTCGCGCCATCAACAATCTGTCGCTGGTGCTCGACAAGGGCGAGATGCGCGCCATCATCGGCCCCAACGGCGCCGGCAAGACGACGATGATGGACATCGTCACCGGCAAGACGCGGCCCGACGAGGGCGAAGTGTTCTTCGACGGCCAAGTCGATCTGACCAAGCACGACGAGGCCGAGATCGCAATGATGGGCATTGGCCGTAAATTTCAGAAGCCGACCGTCTTCGAAAGCCACACGATCGAGGAAAACCTGATGCTGGCGCTGAAGGGTCCTCGCTCGATCTTCCCGGCGCTGTTTCACCGCCGCTCGGCCGCCGAGACGCGGCAGATTGATGACATCCTCGGCATCATCCGGCTTGGCGACAAGCGTGACGAACTGGCGGCCAATCTCAGCCATGGGCAAAAGCAGTGGCTGGAGATCGGCATGCTCTTGGCGCAGGACCCGAAACTGCTTCTGGTTGACGAGCCGGTCGCCGGCATGACCGATGCCGAGACCGAGGAAACCGCGCGGCTGCTCAAGGATATCGCCCGCGACCATTCGGTCATCGTCGTCGAGCACGACATGCATTTCGTGCGCGAGCTCGGCGTCAAGGTCACCTGCCTGCACGAGGGCTCGGTGCTCTCGGAAGGCACACTCGATTTCGTGTCGGCCGACGAGCGTGTCGTCGAAGTCTATCTGGGGAGATGAGCATGGTCTGGCGGGTTCAGTTCCATCACTTCGATCTGTCGTTTCTCAGGTTCTGGAGACGGCGCTGACATGCTCGAAGTTTCCAATGCCACGCTGCACTACGGCGCCGCCCAGGCGCTGCGCGGCGTATCGCTGAAGGCGGGCGCCGGCAAGATCACCTGCGTGCTCGGCCGCAACGGCGTCGGTAAGACCAGTTTGATGAGATCGATCGTCGGCCACCACCGGCTGACGAGCGGAAGCGTTGCCTTCGAGGGGAAGGCGCTCGACCGGAGCGCGGCGTATGACCGCGCCCGGTCGGGCATCGCATTCGTACCGCAGGGCAGGGAGGTCTTTCCGCTGCTCACCGTGCGGGAGAACCTGGAATCAGGCTTTGCGCCGCTGAGGCGAGCCGACCGCAACATTCCGGCGCATGTCTTCGAATTGTTCCCTGTGCTGAAGCAGATGCTCGGCCGTCGCGGCGGCGATCTTTCCGGCGGCCAGCAGCAACAGCTCGCCATCGGGCGGGCGCTGGTGATGCGGCCGAAACTGCTCGTGCTCGATGAACCGACCGAGGGCATACAGCCGTCGATCATTAAGGACATCGGCCGCGCCATCCGCTATCTACGCGACCAGGCGGGCATCGCCGTGCTTTTGGTCGAACAATATCTCGATTTCTGCCGCGAGCTCGCCGACGAGGTCAACATCATGGACCGGGGCGTGATCGTCCATACCGGCCCGGCTGAAGATTTAGACCGGGCTGATGTGCGGAAGTTCCTTACCGTCTAGCATTGGCGGTGAACTTCAGTTGGCGATCCGAAGTTCTTGCCAAGTCCAATATTTCTCCATCCGATCACCTGCGTCTCTGGCACGCTCAATATCGCGTGCTAGTCTTTTCCATGGCTTTGTGAGTCGGCCGCTTCCGTATCAGTCTGGTTATCGCAGATCGAGGACCACGGCCAATGCCGGGCAAGTTTCACGCAAGCAAGGCTGCCTAGCTTCCCTCCTGCGATCTCTGTCGTTCAAACGCGTTTGGGCACACAGGCTAAGGGACAGCCATGGAACGTTACGTCGAGGATTACCAGAAGCGGCGGCTTACCGAACGCGTCGACATCATCGCTGCCATCAATATCTTGAGATCACAGGGCTGCGACTACGACGATCTGATCGAGGAGATCACCAAGGTCTTCTATGTCGATCTCGATACCTTCAATGAGATTGTCATGGCGGCCTAGGAGCCGCATTCGTCTCCCCACGATCAGAGGCCGGTGTTGCGCGATTAGCTTGCGCGCCTGAACGGAGATGCGGTGACGCGGTTACGGCCTCCGCGCTTGGCGTCGTAGAGCGCCTTGTCGGCGGCGTTGAGCACCTTGTCGAAGCCGAGGCCTTCCTTGGTGCCGAAAGCAAATCCGGCACTGACGGTGCATATCAGCGAGCCTGTCTCGGTTTCGATGCGGTGCGCGGCGAAAGCTGCCCGTATGGCCTCGGCGGTGGCCTCCACCGTTTCGGGCAAGGTCCGCTTCAGCACCAGCGCGAACTCCTCGCCGCCCATGCGCGCGGCGACGTCGGCCGGGCGGCGATTGCTGGCGAGTTCCCGTGCAAACACCCTCAGCACCTCATCACCGGCGGCGTGGCCGAATTCGTCGTTGATGGCCTTGAAGTTGTCGAGATCGAAGACGACCACCGCCGTGAAGGCGCCGACCGGCGCATCGCCGTGCAGGTCGAACAGGGCGCGGCGGTTGAGCAGGCCGGTCAGCGGGTCGGTCAGGGCATTGTGGCGGTGATGCCGGGCCAAGCGTCCCTGATTCAGGGCCAGGGAAAGCGCTCCAATCCCGGTCATGCTGGCGATGACGATGATGAGGCTCAGTTCCTCGGCCCAGTTGCTTGGCGCATGTCCAAGGACCAGCTTTCCATCCAAGGCTAAAACCATGGCGCAGAGAGCGAAGGATGCGGCCGTGGCAGAATAGAGCGCGGTGATACCGATCGTCAGGGCAGGGGCTTCGTCGCGGCCCTTCCAGTATTCGACCGCCGTTGCGAACAGAAGCAAGGCGGCGAAGGCATTTTCGAACATGAAGCCCAGCCCGTCATAGCCTAGAGCCATGGGAGGCAACGTCACGGCCAGCGAAATGGCGCTGCCAAGTACAGTTCGGGGCACTGGCGAGCCGCCGGTTCTAAACTGGTAGGCCGCGCCCAGCATTGTCGAGAAACCGAGCAGGAGGAAAGCCAGCGTGGCGATGCCCAGCAGGCGCCCGGGCATGTCGATATAAGCGTCATAGACAAAAATATCGCCGACCACGAACACCAGGCTGATCGCCCATGTCAGCAGGAATTTCTCCGAGCGAGCGGTCAGCCACATGCCGAACAATGTCAGGCTCAGGCAGGCCGCGGAAAAACCGACAGCCAGGAGAAGTGAAGTGTAGTCGAGCGACATGCCCCTCGTCCTTGCCCGTGGCGGCCCAGATCTGCGACTGGTCTGGCTGGATTCATGCAGCAAGGAGGTATCGATAAGGTTACGACGGTGGCGAAGATGCCATGATTCCGCTGCGTCAGGGCACCGGTTGACCCTGGTCCACTCGCTTCATCAGTGCCATGGCGCCGAACGGCGCGCGCACCTTGCCCTCGGTGATGAAGTAAACGAACACGTCGCGCGGCTTGACCGGCGCATCGGTGGCGGGGTCGGCGCGCCGCAGGTCGGCCGGCTGCTTGCCTTGCGCCCAGGTCTTTACCCGCGCGGCCCATTCATCGAGGCCTTTCGGCGTATAGCAGTCGGGATTGTCATCGCTGCCGGTCTGCAGTCGGGCGTAGACGAAATCGGCGGTGATGTCGGCGATATCAGGATATTTGGCATGGTCGGCGTAGACGATCGCGGCCTTGTATTTTCGGGCAAGTGCTGCGAATTCCGGCACGACAAAACTGTCGTTGCGGACTTCGAGCGCATGGCGCAGCGCAACGCCGTCCTGCTTTTCCGGGAGCAGCTTCAGGAAGGCTTCGAAATCGTCCGGATCGAATTTCTTGGTCGGTGCGAACTGCCACAGGATCGGCCCGAGCTTTTCGCCGAGCGCCGCCACGCCGGAGCCAAGAAAGCGCATCATCGATTCGCCGGCCTCGCCCAGCACGCGCCGGTTGGTGACGAAGCGGTTGCCCTTCAGCGAATAGACAAAGCCGTCCGGCGCCTCGCTGGCCCATTTGACGAAGGTCGGCTCCTTGAAGCTGGAATAGTAAGTGCCGTTGACCTCGATGCTCGGCACCTGGCGAGTGGCGTAGTTCAACTGCTTGGCCTTGGGAAGCTTGTCGGGATAGAAGGACGTATCCCAGGGTTCGAAGGTCCAGCCGCCCATGCCGGCGCGGATTGTTCCCGATGTGCTCATTGTCATCCTCCCAATGCAGAAAAAGATCAGGCCGCGGTGATCTGATCGACGGTTTTGGCCATGTCGACGAGCACCCATCCTGGCCGGTAGGGATTGGGCCGGCGACCCGTTTCGTGGAAACCATAGGCAAGATAGAGCGCAATGTTCCGCTCCATCCTGGCGTTGGTGTAGAGCCGCACTTCTGGCAGACCCCAGAGATGGGTCTGCTCATCCGCGTGTTTCAGCAGCGCAATGCCGAAGCCCTTGCCTTGAAAGTCGGGGGAGACCGCGACGGAGAAGATCATCGCGTGGTCGTCATGTCGCTCCAGCGTGATCAGCCCGGCAAGCTCGCCGCCACTTTCCAGCAACCAGACCTCGCCGCGCACGATGCGCGGTGCATAGTCCTCGGTGACCGGGACCGGCGGCGCGCCGAACAGTGCGATGTAAGGCGCATAAGCCGCTTCCGTCAGCGAGACGACGGTTTGGAGATCACCGGCAAGCGCTCTTCTGATTGTCATTCAAAAGCTCTCCAGGCGCCAACCGGTCGATCACTCCGCCGCTTCGCGTTTGCCTCCGGGACGTCGCTCCAGAAGCTCCTTGAGGAACTGGCCGGTGTAGCTGCGCTTTTCGCGCACGATGGCTTCCGGCGTGCCGGAGGCGACCAGTTCGCCGCCGCCATCGCCGCCTTCGGGGCCGAGGTCGAGCACCCAGTCCGCGGTTTTTATCACTTCGAGATTGTGCTCGATGACCACCACCGTGTTGCCCTGGTCTACCAGTTCGTGCAGCACTTCCAGCAGTTTGGCAACGTCGTGGAAATGCAGGCCAGTGGTCGGCTCATCCAGGATATAGAGCGTCTTGCCGGTCGCCTTGCGCGACAGTTCCTTGGCCAGCTTGATGCGCTGCGCCTCGCCGCCGGACAGCGTTGTCGCCTGCTGGCCGATATGGATGTAGCCGAGGCCGACCTGCTTCAGCGTGTCGAGCTTGTCGCGCACGCCGGGCACGGCGGCGAAGAAATCGACGCCTTCCTCGACCGTCATGTCGAGCACGTCGGCGATCGACTTGCCCTTGAACAGGACATCGAGCGTCTCTCTGTTATAGCGCTTGCCGTGACAGACGTCGCAGGTGACGTAGACGTCGGGCAGGAAGTGCATCTCGATCTTGATGACGCCGTCGCCCTGGCAGGCCTCGCAGCGGCCGCCCTTGACGTTGAACGAAAAGCGTCCCGGCTGATAGCCGCGCGCCTTGGCCTCCGGCAGGCCAGCGAACCAGTCGCGGATCGGCGTGAAGGCGCCGGTATAGGTGGCCGGGTTTGAACGCGGTGTGCGGCCGATCGGCGACTGGTCGATGTCGATGACCTTGTCGAGGAATTCGAGGCCCTCGATGCGGTCGTGGTCGGCCGGATGTTCGCGCGAGCCCATGATGCGTCTCGAAGCGGCCTTGAACAGCGTCTCGATCAGGAAGGTCGACTTGCCGCCGCCGGACACGCCAGTGACGGCGGTGAAGGTGCCGAGTGGGATTTCGGCGGTGACGTTCTTCAGATTGTTGCCGCGCGCGCCGACGATCTTGATGCGGCGGTTCTTCTTCGCTTCACGCCGCACGCCGGGCGTCGCCACTTCGAGCGCGCCCGACAGATATTTGCCGGTGATCGAATTGGGATTGGCCATGACCTGCTGCGGCGTGCCCTGGGCGATGATCTCGCCGCCATGGATGCCGGCGGCCGGGCCCATGTCGACGACATAGTCGGCATGCAGGATGGCGTCCTCGTCATGCTCGACGACGATCACCGTGTTGCCGATGTCGCGCAGGTGCTTCAGCGTATCGAGCAGGCGCGCATTGTCGCGCTGGTGCAGGCCGATCGACGGCTCGTCCAGCACATAGAGCACGCCGGTCAGGCCGGAGCCGATCTGCGATGCCAGCCGGATGCGCTGGCTCTCGCCGCCCGACAGCGTGCCGGAATTGCGCGACAGCGTCAGATAGTCGAGCCCGACATCGTTGAGGAAGCGCAGCCGTTCACGGATTTCCTTGAGCACACGCACCGCGATTTCGTTCTGCTTGTCGTTGAGCGACGCGGGCAGGTCGGTGAACCACTGGTCGGCCTTGCGGATGGAAAGCTCGGTGACTTCGCCGATGTGCCTGCCGGCGATCTTCACCGCCAGCGACTCGGGCTTCAGCCGATAGCCCTTGCAGACCGGGCAGGGTGTGGCCGACATGAAGCGCTCGATCTCCTCGCGCATCCAGGCGGATTCGGTCTCTTTCCAGCGCCGCTCGAGATTGGGGATGACGCCTTCGAAAGTCTTCGTCGTCTTGTAGGAGCGCAGGCCGTCATCATACTGGAAGGTGATCTCGCGCTCGCCGGTGCCGCGCAGGACGGCTTCCTTGGCCTCTTCGGACAAATCCTTGAACTTGTCGCCGAGCTTGAAGCCATAGGCCTTGCCCAATGCCTCCAGCGTCTGCGCGTAATAGGGCGAGGTCGACTTCGCCCACGGGCTGACGGCGCCGTCGCGCAGCGAGATGTTTTCATCCGGCACGATCAGATTGCCGTCGATGGCGCGCTGGCTGCCGAGACCGTCGCAAGTCGGGCAGGCGCCGAACGGATTGTTGAACGAAAACAGCCGCGGTTCGATTTCCGGAATGGTGAAGCCGGAGACCGGGCAAGCGAACTTTTCCGAGAACAGGATGCGCTCATGCGTCTCGTTCTTCGACTTGTTGACCGAATCCTCGCCGGTCTGGCTGGAATCGAGCGGCTTGTCGGCGAATTCGGCGACCGCCAGCCCATCGGCCAGCTTCAGCGCCGTTTCGATGGAATCGGCAAGCCGCGTCGCGAGATCGCCGCGCACGACGATGCGGTCGACGACGACATCGAGGTCATGCTTGTACTTCTTGTCCAGCGCCGGCACGTCGGCGATCTCATAGAAGACGCCGTCGACCTTGACGCGCTGAAAGCCCTTCTTCTGCAGTTCCAGCAACTCCTTGCGGTACTCGCCTTTGCGGCCGCGCACCATCGGCGCCAGAATGAACAGGCGCGTGCCTTCCTCGATCGCCAGCACGCGGTCGACCATCTGCGAAACCGTCTGGCTCTCGATCGGCAGGCCGGTGGCCGGCGAATAGGGGATGCCGACGCGCGCAAAAAGCAGGCGCATATAGTCGTAGATCTCGGTGACGGTGCCGACCGTCGAACGCGGGTTCTTCGATGTGGTCTTCTGCTCGATGGAAATGGCAGGCGACAGGCCGTCGATCTGGTCGACGTCAGGCTTCTGCATCATTTCGAGGAATTGCCGCGCGTAGGCCGACAGGCTTTCGACGTAGCGGCGCTGGCCCTCGGCATAGATCGTGTCGAAGGCAAGCGATGACTTGCCGGACCCCGACAGGCCGGTCATGACAATCAGGCTGTCACGCGGCAGGTCGAGATCGACATTCTTCAGATTGTGTTCGCGCGCCCCGCGAATGGAAAGATATTTATGGTCGGCCATAGCCGGTCGCCGCCTCAGAATCTGGAATTTCCTGGAATGGCGGGTTTTCCCGGCCATCCCCTATGTAGGTAGTTTTGCCGCCACGTCGAGAGACGCCACAATTCCCGACAAAAGCGTTTAAGCGTCTTTCGCGTGAACGGGCAAGCGGAAAGAACAAAGGCCGAACACGCTCCTGACAAAGCTGTGCAAAAACTGACTTGTACGTAACCTCCCGGCGATCACGTTTTTCGGTAACCGGCTATTGATGGTTGACGCGGGCAACCCAGGAGCGCAGTCTCCGGAAGTCAACGAAGCCGGCCGTCTTTCGATGGCCTCGCCGCCCAAAGGCGGCCTGCGAGACGCCGCAGGCATTTGCGATTTGTGCTTCGAATTGACAACAATCGCAACGGACAGAGGAGCGGAGCTATGACGCCACCGGATCGTCCCCTAGGGTTCCAGTTGTCACTGGAGCCGCGGCAGGCATAAGTGCCAGGGTTTAGCGTCTGCGCCACCCGGCAAACCGTGACCTGCCATATCCCCTAAAAATCAGAGACTGCTAGTCGGATCGTCGGCCGAACGCCGCGGTGCATCCGAAATCAAACGCCGGCAGTACACTCCCGGCAAAGTTGGATTTGAGATCCAGAAGGCCCCGTCCGTTTGCCCAAGGCACGGCGGGGCCGTTTTATGTGGGGAACGCTCATTTCCGCGCGCACTCAGTGACGCGGCGGCCCGATCGAGTCGGCGCCGACATCGACGGTGATGCTGCCGGAAATCCTGACATCCGTATCGCCGATCTTGAATGTGCCGTTCTCGCCGGCCGGCAGCGCATCGTCCGGCTCGGGAGCCGGCTTGGCGATGCGGTAGTCGCCGGTCACGCCGGGCAGGGCGCTTTTTTGCGTCGACGGCGAACTGTCCTCTGCAAGAGCCGCGCCACTCACGAGACTGGCAAAAGCGAGCACCACGACGGCGATGACGGGGCGCAGTGGTCTGGAAGGATGAGTGTCGGTCATCCCAGGACTATAGTGGCGCGCCGCCGATGGAACCAGACCGGCATCGTCAAATCTTCGGCAGCCGGCCGGACTCCGCTCCGGCCCTGGCTTACGCCGCCTTTTTGCGCGTGTCGAAAACATGGTCGACGATGCCCCATGCCTGCGCCTCGCGGGCGGTCATGAAGTGGTCGCGGTCCAGCGTGCGCTCGACCTCTTCATAGGTACGGCCGCAATGCTGCGCGTAGAGCTCGGCCATGTGCCGTTTCGTCCTGCCGATGCGCTCGGCATGGCGCTGGATGTCGGAGGCCTGGCCCTGGAACCCGCCCAGCGGCTGATGCAGCAGGATGGTGGCGTTCGGCAGGGAAATCCGGCGCCCCGGTGTGCCTGCCATCAGCAGGAACGAGCCCATCGATGCCGCAAAGCCCATGCATACGGTCGACACCGGGCAGCTGATATATTGCATCGTGTCGTAGATGGCGAAACCACTGGTCACTACGCCGCCCGGCGAGTTGATGTAGAGCGAGATCTCCTTGTCGGGATTGTCCGATTCCAGCGACAAAAGCTGCGCGCAGACCAGCGCCGAGATGTCGTCGTTGATCTCGCCGTTGATGAAGATGATGCGCTCGCGCAGCAGCCGCGAAAAGATGTCGAAGGCGCGTTCGCCGCGGCTCGATTGCTCGATGACCATCGGCACCAGACTGGCAACACCGCTCATTTTTCTTCTCCGATTTTCTATTATGCCGCGCGCAGAAGGCGCGGTGCGTTCGCGGCGATGGGCTTTCCAATTGCGCGCAAACCGAGCGAAAGACGGCAGCCGGCGCCTGCCATGGCGATGGCCGGCATGGCCTTGCGGGCAAAACCGTCGTGGACGATGCGCAGATGCGTGCCGCCGGAAGCGGTGCGGGCAAGCGTGAAGGTGACGGTACTGTCGAGCGGATCCTGCCTGGCTGCGTCGCCCGGCTGCTCCCGCCAGGAATAGCGCAGCAACTTCTCGGGTTCGGCGTCGAGGATTTCGCATTCGATCGGCGCGCCCGTCCCGGCGAAGGCAAAACGGTTGCCGATCTCGGGTCTCATGTCGTTGGGCATCATCCAGGCGGCGAGCAATTCCGGTACGGTCAGGGCCCGCCAGACCTTTTCCGGCGGCTCGGCAAGGTCGTACTCGAACTCGAGCGCATCCGGAGAGACTTCGCGATGGCTTTCGTCGGCCATTGATCCCCTGTCGTTCATTGATCCATGTCCTTCAAAACCGCCTTCAGCCTTTCGATGCGTTCCGGCCAGAAAGTCCGGTAGCGTTCGATCCAGGAGAGCAAGGGAGCGAGCCCCTGCGGATCGGCGCGGTAATAGGCGTTGCGGCCGGCTCGCCGCTCGACCACCAGGCCTGCGCCACGCAGGACGGCCAAATGCTGCGACACCGCGGGCTGCGACACCGTCATACCGGTGCGCAATTCCGACACGCTCATCTCGCCTGCGGCTAGCCGCTCAAAGACGGCGCGGCGCGTCGGGTCGGCCAGTGCGCGAAAAATCTCTGCTTCGATCATGTCAAAAGCATAAGTGAATACTTATTGATTTGGCAAGCACTGTTTTACGAGATTGTCGGAAGCCAGCGTCTCACCATTCCGGCAGGCCCATCGAACGTCGCCTCGAAAATCGGCGACGCAAGGACGGCGTGGATGTGAAGCGTTCCAGTGCCGGCGTTCTTGAACCCGTGTTTCCTGTTCGCGGGGACAACGAGAGACTGGCCCGATGTCACGACTGTATGCTCATCGTCGATCCACATCTCAGCCCTACCGGCGATAACGGTCAGCACTTCCTCCACGGGATGCCAATGCGTTGGGGCGCCGACCGTGGGCTCGACCCATTGCTCGAATATGCAAAGTTGCGATGCACCATTGCTGGCCGACACATGCATGCGTGTTTCCACACCTGCTCGCCATTGCTCGCGCTGCTGGTCCTCATGTGCGACAGACTTCATTTGATCGCCCCCGGTCAGATCCGATTTCATGGAAATTTCCGGCCGGGACACTACATCTTGCTGACAAACATTGACAGAACGTCATCTGCACCATAGAACGAACAGGGAACAAAAACCTTGTGGGTAAAGGCAGCCACGGCAAGCGGCTGACGCCTGCAGCCTGTAAGGTGCTGCGACAAAAAAATTTGTTTCGGATGAGCGCGGAGAAATATCATGGCGGGTAGCGTCAACAAGGTCATTTTGGTCGGCAACCTCGGCGCGGATCCCGAAATCCGTCGCCTCAACTCGGGCGAGCCGGTCGTCAACATTCGCATTGCGACGTCGGAAAGCTGGCGTGACAAGAATTCCGGCGAGCGCAAGGAAAAGACCGAATGGCACAACGTCGTCATCTTCAATGAGGGCATCGCCAAGGTGGCGGAGCAGTATTTGAAGAAGGGCATGAAGGTCTATGTAGAGGGCCAGCTGCAGACGCGCAAATGGCAGGACCAGACCGGCGCCGACAAGTACACGACGGAAGTCGTGCTGCAGAAATTCCGCGGTGAGCTGCAGATGCTCGACGCGCGCGGGCAGGGTGAAGGCGGCCAAGTCGGCGGCTATGCCGGTGGCGGCAGCAGCCGTGGTTCCGATTTCGGCCAGTCCAGCCCGAGCGAAGGCTTCAATCGCAGTGGTGGCGGTGCCAAGAGCGGCGGCGGTGGCGGTTCGTCGCGCGAACTGGACGACGAAATCCCGTTCTGATCGCAACAGCAGATGTTGTTTTTGGCTTAAGTCAAACATTGCGCCCCGAGAGTCCATCATGGACTTTCGGGGTTTTGCATTGTCGAACTGAACGCCGACATGGCGATCAACGAAATATGGCGAAGGACGAGTTCGATGAAAGCACGCGTAAAATGGGTCGAGGAACGCACCTTCGTCGGCGAGTCCGGTAGCGGCCACAAACTGGTGCTGGGAACCGCGCCCGGACCGGAAGGCAGGACGCCGGGACCGAGCCCGATGGAGCTGGTGCTGATCG
Organism: Mesorhizobium sp. Primo-A; assembly: GCF_003997175.1. Taxonomy (NCBI): domain Bacteria; kingdom Pseudomonadati; phylum Pseudomonadota; class Alphaproteobacteria; order Hyphomicrobiales; family Phyllobacteriaceae; genus Mesorhizobium; species Mesorhizobium sp. Primo-A. Next base: position 268,431 of record NZ_RZTG01000003.1, on the reverse strand, counting down.
GCACCGGCGGCTGTTCGGCCTATGATGTCGTGCACATCCTCGAAAAGGGGCGCGACGCGGTCGAGGACTGCGTTGTCGAGCTCGAAGCCGACCGGGCGGAAACCGAACCCAGAGTGTTCACCCGCATTCATATGCATTTCGTCGTCAAGGGCAGGCAACTCTCCAGCGACAAGGTGAAACGCGCGATCGACCTTTCGATCGAAAAATATTGCTCGGCCTCCGCGATGCTTGCCAAGACCGCCACGATTACCCACGATTTCGAGGTCATCGACACGACGGCGAGATAGAGCCGGCTTTGAGATTCTCGCCGCGTCAGCCTGTCAGCCCGCTATCAGCGCCTTGATGCCGTCGGCGACGAATTGCACGGCCAGTGCTGCCAGGATGACGCCGAGCAGGCGGGTCAGGATCGAGCGGCCGGTCTGGCCGAGGATGCGGTCTATGCGTTCCGACAGCACGAACACCAGATAGGTGATGGCAAGGCAGACGAAGATGATGCCGACCAGCGCCGCCTGCGCCGCAAAGCCTTGAAAGGAACCTGAGAGCAGCACAGTTGCCGAAATGGCGCCGGGACCCGCGATCAGCGGGATTGCCAGCGGGAAGGCGGCGATGTTGTGGATCATGTCCTTGGTGATGGCGACGTCGCCGATCTTCTCCTTGCGGTCCTGCCGGCGCTCGAACACCATTTCGAAGGCGATGAAGAACAGCAGGAAACCGCCGGCGACGCGGAAAGCCGGCAGCGTGATGCCGAACACCGACAGGATCGAGGCGCCTGCAACCGCAAACAGCGCCATCACCAGGAAACCGATGATCGAGGCGCGGACGGAAACCTGCTGGCGCTCCTCGCGGTTCATGCCGCGCGTCACGGCGAGGAACAGCGGCGCCAGGCCGGGCGGATCGATGGTCACGAGAATGGTGACGAACGCGTTGAACAGGCTGTCGAAACTCGGCATCTCTGACCCTCCCGCCGGGCCGTGCCCGTACCAGGATAATTGGTAGAGCAAAGCCCGTTCGGTGGGAACTGTTCGTGAGAAAGTGGTTGATGCCGGCGAGACAGCGGAGGGCGCAAAGGGTCGCGACGCTTTTATTCCGGGCTGCTGCATTCTTCGGCGATCAAACCGCTCGGCGCGCCAGGAACTCGACCTCCAGCCGCCATGTCGCGCCATTGTCGTGCGAGCGCTCGCCCAGCCATCGGAAGGCGTTTTCGGTGATGCGTGAAAAGCCCCAGCGTACGGAGCTACCGGTGCCGTCGGCGCCCACTTGCACGATCGTGTCACCCTCGGCGCGGCCGAGCTGGCGGCTGAAATACTGGTTGGGCGGGTCGCTCCAGAAGATGTGCCAGGCATCCGCGCCGGGATCATAGACGCGCAGCGTCGTGCCATAAAAAGTCCATTTGCCGAGCGAAGGCTGGGAACCAGTGTCCCGCGCGGGCAGGATCCAGACGTCCTGGATCGCCCGGCCTTCCAGCACCCAGCCGAAATGCACCTCGCCACGCCCTGTCAGCACCGTTCCGTCCTCGAGGTGGCGCGAGGCGTCGAAAGTCCAGGCGCCGACGAAGCGGCCGTAAAGGCTCAGTTTTTCGGCAAGGCCTTCGATCGGTCCGGGGCTATGCAGGGCATCGGCAAACGAAGATTGATCGAACATGGTTGTGGCCTCTTCTTGTCAGGAGATTGGGAGGGAATAGGCGGTTACGAGGTTCTGGGCTTGGGAAAAATTGCTATATTCCGGTCATGACAGCGACCACGCATACGCTCGCATCCGGACCCGGCTGGCATGTGGCGGATGTGATCTGCACGGCTAGCGCCGGCGACCGGCCGTTCGAGGAAGCGCATCAGGATTTCTGTGTCGCCGCGGTCACCAGCGGCACGTTTCGCTACCGTGCCCAGCAAGGCACGGCGATGCTGGCGCCCGGCGCGCTCCTGCTCGGCAATCCCGGCACATGTTACGAATGCGGGCACGAGCATGGCAGCGGCGACCGTTGCCTCTCGTTCCATTTCCGGCCGTCCTACATGGAACGGATCGCGGCTGGCGTGCCGGGCGCCAGGAAGCTGGCCTTCGAGGCGGCGCTCCTGCCGCCTTTGCCGGTCCTGGCGCCACTCCTGGCCGAGGCGGAAACCGCTCGCGAGATGGCCGACATCGACGCGTTCGAGGAACTTTCCCTGCGCATGGCCGGTGCTGCCGTGGCTACAGCCTCCGGCGCTACGCATGTCAGGCGCGCGCCGAGCCGCCGCGATCAAAAACGGGTTGCCGAAGCTGTGCGGCGCATCGAACTCGATGCAGACGGGCCGGTTTCCCTTTCAGCGCTTGCCGATGGGACGGCGACCAGTCCGTATCATTTCCTGCGCATCTTCCGGCAGGTGGCGGGCATGACCCCCTACCAATTCCTGCTCAGGACGCGATTGCACAGGGCCGCGGTGCGGCTACGCATGTCGGACGATACGGTTTCCGCGATCGCTTTCGGCGCTGGCTTCAGCGATCTGTCGACCTTCAATCGTCGTTTTCGGCGGATCATGGGGCAGACGCCAAGCCAGTATCGCAGCCGCCGTGGCGCATAGGTCGTTTCTGCTTGGTGAATCGGCCCGGTGCACCGCAAAGGCAGACACGCAGGCTTTTGCGTCAGGGCGGTGAAAACCGCCTTGGCCATATCGTCGCAATCATCGGTATCCATTTGAAATTACCATCAAAAATGACACTGGAAAAGTGCCGTGAAGGTTGGAGTTTCGGGCTTGCTTCCTATATAAGCACCAAGTGATTCCTGATTAGATTGTGATCCGATTTGACCGACCAGAAGACACCGCGCGGCGCCGACGGCGGCCCCACCGGCATCGAGCCGATATCCATCGTCGAGGAGATGCAGCGCTCCTATCTCGATTACGCCATGAGCGTGATCGTCAGCCGTGCGCTGCCGGACGTGCGCGACGGCCTGAAGCCGGTGCATCGCCGCATTCTCTTCGCCGCCCATGAGAGCGGCTACCATTGGAACCGCAAATATGTGAAGTCGGCGCGTCCTGTCGCCGACGTGATGGGTAAATACCATCCGCATGGCGATGCTTCCATCTATGACGCCTTGGTGCGCATGGCGCAGGACTGGTCGTTGCGCGTTCCGTTGATCGACGGGCAGGGCAATTTCGGCTCCATCGACGGCGATCCGCCTGCGGCGATGCGCTACACGGAAGCGCGGCTGACCAAGGTCGCGCACGAGCTCCTGGAGGATATCGACAAGGATACCGTCGATTTCCAGGACACGTATGATGCTTCCGGCAGCGAACCTAAGGTTCTGCCGGCACGTTTTCCCAACCTTCTGGTCAATGGCTCGGGCGGCATCGCCGTCGGCATGGCGACCAACATCCCGCCGCACAATCTCGGTGAAGTCTGCAATGGCGCCATCGCCATCATCGACAATCCGGCGATCGACCTGCCGGCGCTTATGGAGATCATTCCGGGGCCGGATTTCCCGACCGGTGGCATCGTGCTTGGCCGTTCGGGCATCTACAGCGCCTATTCGACCGGCCGCGGCTCCATCGTCATGCGCGGGCGCGTCAACATCGAACAGCGCGGCAACGACCGCGAGTCCATCATCATCACCGAAGTTCCCTACCAGGTGAACAAGTCGTCGATGATCGAGAAGATGGCTGAACTGGTGCGCGACAAGCGCATCGAGGGCATTTCCGATATCCGCGACGAGAGCGACCGCCAGGGCTACCGGGTCGTCATCGAGCTGAAGCGCGACGCCGTTGCCGACGTCATCCTCAATCAGCTCTACCGCTTCACGCCGCTGCAGACCTCTTTCGGCGCCAATATGGTGGCGCTGAATGGCGGCAAGCCGGAAGTGATGAACCTGACCGATATGCTGAAGGCTTTCGTCGCCTTCCGCGAGGAGGTGATCACAAGGCGGACGAAGTTCCTGCTGCGCAAGGCGCGCGATCGCGCCCATGTGCTGGTCGGTCTCGCTATCGCAGTCGCCAACATCGACGAAGTCATCAAGCTGATCCGCACCGCGCCGGATCCGCAGACGGCGCGTGAGCAGTTGATGGAGCGGCGCTGGCCCTCTGGCGACGTGGAATCTCTGATCCTCCTGATCGATGACCCACGCCACCGGATCAACGAGGACGGTACCTACAATCTGTCCGAGGAGCAGGCGCGCGCCATCCTCGAGCTGCGCCTGCAGCGCCTGACCGCGCTCGGCCGCGACGAGATCGCCGACGAGTTGAACACGATCGGCGCCGAAATCATCGATTATCTGGACATTTTGTCTTCCCGCGCGCGCGTCCAGCAGATCGTCAAGGACGAGCTTGCCGCCGTGCGCGACGAGTTCGGCACGCCGCGCCGCACCGAACTCACCGACGGCGGTTCGGACATGGAAGACGAGGATCTGATCCAGCGCGAAGACATGGTCGTGACGGTCAGCCATTCCGGCTACATCAAGCGCGTGCCTCTGTCGCTCTACCGGGCGCAGCGCCGCGGCGGCAAGGGCCGCTCCGGCATGTCGACCAAGGAAGAGGATTTCGTCACCCGGCTGTTCGTCGCCAACACCCATACGCCGGTGCTGTTCTTCTCCTCGCGCGGCATCGTCTACAAGGAAAAGGTCTGGCGGCTGCCGATCGGCAATCCGCAGTCACGCGGCAAGGCGCTGATCAACATGCTGCCGCTGGAGCAGGGCGAGCGCATCACCACCATCATGCCACTGCCCGAGGACGAGGCCAGCTGGGGCGAACTCTACGTGATGTTCGCCACCACGCGCGGCACCGTGCGCCGCAACGATCTATCCGACTTCGTCCAGGTCAACCGCAACGGCAAGATCGCCATGAAGCTGGAGGAAGAAGGCGACGAGATCCTCGGCGTCGAAACCTGCACCGACAAGGACGACGTGCTGCTGACCGCCAGTTCCGGCCAGTGCATACGCTTCTCCGTCGGCGACGTGCGCGTCTTCCAGAGCCGCAATTCGGTCGGTGTGCGAGGCATAACCATGGCCGAGACCGACCGCATCATCTCGATGTCGGTGATCGAGCATGTCGATGCTTCGCCGGCGGAACGCGCCGCTTACCTGAAGCGCGCGGCGGCGGAGCGGCGGCTTGCCACGGAAACGGCCGGAGAAGAGGAAGAGATCGCGCTGACCAATGAGGAGATCGGCGAGGAGACAGAGCTTTCCGACAGCCGATACGAAGAACTCAAGGCGCACGAACAGTACGTGCTGACGGTGACCGAATTCGGCTACGGCAAGCGTTCGTCGTCCTATGATTTCCGGCTGACCGGACGCGGCGGCAAGGGCATCCGCGCCACCGACGTGTCGAAGGCGGCCGAGATTGGCAGGCTGGTGGCGACCTTCCCGGTCGGCAATGACGACCAGATCATGCTGGTGTCGGACGGCGGCACCGTCATCCGGGTGCCGGTCAACGGCATTCGTTTCGCCAGCCGCGCCACCAAGGGTGTGACCATCTTCAACACGGCTGAAGGCGAAAAGGTGGTTTCGGTCGAGCGGATCTCTGAACCGCAAGCGGACGAAGAAAGCGAAGAAACCGTCGAGGGCGGTGCCGATGCCGCTGCGGCGTCTGACGCCGGTCCGGAGGGTGCGGACTAAGTCCGGCACCCAGGTTTTGACATGGCAACGCCGGCCAGCTGGCCGGCGCGGCAGCAAGTCCAGGCTTTATCAGTAGTGGCGATATGGCTTACGCGGGCCGAAGCCTTCGAAGCGCTTGGTGTTTGCCTTGACGCGGATGCGTTGTGCCTCCTGATGCAGCCCAAATACGGTGGCGATCAGCATGGCGACGGTCATTGCGGTGGCGAGCATGTAGATCAGCATGTGCGTGTTCTCCTGCGCCTAACAACGGATAGATGGGATTTTGGTTTCATCTTATTAAGGTGCAACCTAGTGAACGCTGCGTGAAGGCTTCGTGATCAGCGTGTTCATCTGTCGTTCATGTGCCGGAAAAGGTTCACGGCCGGCGCCCCGATCGGATTTGCCTTTGCGAGAGAGGCTCGCTAGAGCCTGTTCCATCTTGGTGGACGGAAGACGGAACAGGCTCTAGCTTTCATTTGAGCATGATCTCTAGGACAAACGAAAAACCGTTTGTCCGCAAAAACCGGTTTCCACTTTTTGGGATCATGCATTAGAAGCACCTGCCATGACCGAACGCATCGCCCTCTATGCCGGCTCCTTCGACCCGCTGACCAACGGCCATCTGGATGTGCTGAAGGCTTCGCTGGCCGTGGCCGACATCGTCTATGCGGCGATCGGCATCCATCCGGGCAAGCAGCCGCTGTTTTCCTTCGAGGAGCGGGTGAAGCTGATCGAGACGGCGGCGAAGGCGGAATTCGGCAGCGATGGTGCCCGTATCAAGGTCGTCGCCTTCGAGGGGCTGGTCATCGACGCCGCCAGGAAGCACGGCGCCTCGATCATGATCCGCGGCCTGCGCGACGGCACCGACCTCGACTATGAGATGCAGATGGCCGGCATGAACGAGACTATGGCACCTGAGTTGCAGACGGTTTTTCTGCCCGCCAGCCCGTCCGTGCGCACCATTACCGCCACACTTGTCCGCCAGATTGCCTCTATGGGAGGCAACATCCGCCCCTTCGTGCCGGCGGCGGTTGCCGGTGCGCTCACCGCCAAATTCGCGAAATAAGATTCCGGAGATAGATATGCAGCTGAAAAAGCTCGCCTCGTTCCTCGTTGTGCTTGCCGGCCTTGTGACCGCATCGGTCTCGGCCTTCGCCGCCGACCCGGAAAACACCATGGTCATCACGCTGAAGGACGGAGACGTCACCATTGCGCTTCGGCCCGATCTGGCGCCAAAGCATGTCGAGCAGATCAAGAAGCTGGTGCGCCAAGGCGCCTATGACAACGTCGCCTTCCACCGCGTCATAGACGGCTTCATGGCGCAGACCGGCGACGTCAAGTTCGGCAATATGAAAAAGGGTTTCAGCGCCGAGGCCGTCGGCACCGGCGGTTCCGACCTGCCCGACCTGCCGGCCGAATTCTCGCAGACCGAACATTACAAGCGCGGCGTGGTCGGCATGGCCCGCTCGCAGGACCCCAATTCGGCCAATTCGCAGTTCTTCATCATGTTCGCTCCGGCACCGCCGCTCGACGGCCAGTACACCATCGTCGGCAATGTCGTCAGCGGCATGGAACTGGTGGATCACATCAAGAAGGGCGACCAGGCGGATAACGGCACGGTCTCCGACCCCGACCGGATGATCAAGGTGCGCATCGCCGCAGACAAGTAAAATTGTCAAATAACTCTGTTTTCTCAAAAGGATATCTGACATGGCCGAAATCAAGGACCGCGAGAACGCGCTCATCATGGAAACGACCAAGGGCACGGTCGTCATCGAACTTTTCCCCGACCTGGCGCCGGGCCACGTCTCCCGCATCAAGGAACTGGCTAGGGAAGGCGCCTATGACGGCGTGGTCTTCCACCGCGTCATCGAAGGCTTCATGGCCCAGACCGGCGACGTCAAGTTCGGCAATTCGAGCAAGCCTTCCTTCGCGCCGTCCCGCGCGGGCATGGGCGGCTCTGAGAAGCCGGACCTGAAGGCCGAATTTTCCAACGCCAACCATGGCCGCGGCACCTGCTCGATGGCCCGTTCGCAGAACCCGAACTCGGCCAATTCGCAGTTCTTCATCTGCTTCGACGATGCCGCCTTCCTCAACCGCCAGTACACGGTCTGGGGCCAGGTCATCGAAGGCATGGACAATGTCGACAAGATCAAGCGCGGCGAGCCGGTGCAGGATCCCGACAAGATCGTGTCGCTGAAGGTCGCGGCCGACGTCAAGTAAGGGCAAACGACAATGATGGGCGTCGTCTGGTCGCTTCTCGGCATCCTATCCGGCGCCTTCATTGCCATTCAGGCGCCGATCAATTCGCAGCTGGCGCGCGGCCTGGGTCTCCCAGTCGCGGCGGCTGCGTTTTCGTTCCTGTCGGGCGCGATCGTGCTCGGCATTATCTCCGTTACGGTGGTGAAGCTGCAAGGCATCTCGCTCGACTGGAAAGCGCCGGCGCCCTGGCTGTTCGTGGCCGGCGGCATGCTCGGCGGTTTCTATGTCACGCTGTCGACGATCCTGACGCCACGCATAGGTGCTGCCGCGCTGATGGCGTTTCTGGTCGCCGGCCAGTTGCTGGCCGGCATGCTCATCGACCGCGTCGGCTTCCTCGGCGTCGCGGTGCGTGAAATCTCGCTCGGCCGCGTTGCCGGCGCGGTGCTGCTCTTGGCCGGAGCGCTGCTCGTCCGGCTCTACTGATGCGCGTCGATGTCTTTGACTTCGACTTGCCGGAGGAGCGCATCGCGCTCCGCCCGGCGCAGCCGCGTGACAGCGCCAAGATGCTTCTGGTCAAGCCCGGCGAAGGGCTCGAGGACCGGACGGTTGGCGACCTGCCGTCCTTGCTCAGGGCCGGCGACGTGCTGGTGTTCAACGACACCAAAGTCATTCCGGCGCAGCTCAAAGGCATAAGGCGGCGGGGCGAGGCGACGGCGCAGGTCGAAGCCACGCTGCATATGCGCATGGCGCCGGACCGCTGGCTGGCCTTCATGAGGCCGGGCAAGCGCATTGCCGCCGGCGACCGCATCCATTTCGGCCATGACGGCAATTCCTGTTTCCTCGGTCAGCTCGACGCCACGGTGATCGAGAAAGGCGAGGGCGGCGAGGCGCTGCTTGGCTTCGACCTGTCGGGGCCGTTCCTCGACGAGGCGCTGCACGCGGTAGGCCATATTCCGCTGCCGCCCTATATCGCCTCGAAACGCGACGACGACGAACGCGACCGGGCCGATTACCAGACCATCTATGCAAGCGAGGAAGGCGCCGTCGCGGCTCCGACAGCGGGCCTGCATTTCACGCCGGAGCTTTTTGCAGCGCTTGACGCCAAAGGCGTCGAACGCCGCTTCGTCACCTTGCATGTCGGCGCCGGTACGTTCCTGCCGGTCAAGGCGGACGACACCGCCGACCACAAGATGCATGCCGAGACCGGGTCGGTCAGCGAAGCCACTGCGGACGCCCTGAATGCCGCAAGAGCAAGGGGCGGGCGCATCGTTGCTGTCGGCACGACCTCGCTGCGTCTGCTGGAGAGTGCGGCGCGTGAGGACGGTACTCTGGCTGCGTGGTCCGGCCCGACCGATATCTTCATCACGCCCGGCTACTGTTTTCGCACCGCCGACATGCTGATGACCAATTTCCATCTGCCGCGCTCGACTCTGTTCATGCTGGTTTCGGCCTTCAGCGGCCTCGACACGATGCGCGCGGCCTATGCCCATGCGATCGAGAACCGTTACAGATTCTATTCCTATGGCGACGCAAGCCTGCTTTTCCGAGCGGAGACGAGCGATGGACGATGATCTGCAAGCCTTTGACCGCGATGCGCTGATCGCGGAAGTGAAAAAACTGCGCGCCGGCATTCGCCAGCACCGCGATTCCACCGGCCATGAATTGTGCTGGCATCACCCCGATCTGTGGGACCTGCTGCCGGAAAAAACCGAACCATCGATCGCCGTGCCGCCCTGGCCAAAATTCATGCGCGGCTGCATCCACTACCGCCAGTCGCTCGACAAGCAGGCGCCGGACGCCCCGGTCCACGACAAGGAATTCAATGGCTAAGCAGTTCAGCTTCAAGGTTCTGGCAATCGACGGCAAGGCGCGGCGCGGCGTGATCGACATGCCGCGCGGCGAAATCCGCACGCCAGCCTTCATGCCGGTCGGCACCGGCGGTACCGTCAAGACGATGTATATGGACCAGGTGCGCGGCGTCGGCGCCGACATCATCCTTGGCAACACCTACCATCTGATGCTGCGGCCAGGCGCCGAGCGTGTGGCGCGGCTCGGCGGCTTGCATGAATTCGCCCGCTGGCCGCATCCGATCCTGACCGACAGTGGCGGTTTCCAGGTCATGTCGCTGTCGAAGCTGAGAAAGCTGACCGAAAAGGGCGTCACCTTCCGCTCGCATATCGATGGCGCCGCCTACGAGATGTCGCCGGAGCGGTCGATCGAGATTCAGGGGCTGCTCGATTCCGATATCCAGATGCAGCTCGACGAATGCACGGCGCTGCCGGCCGAAATGAAGGAGATCGAGCGCGCCATGGAGCTGTCGCTGCGCTGGGCCGAGCGCTGCAAGACGGCGTTCGGCGACCAGCCGGGCAAGGCGATGTTCGGCATCGTGCAAGGCGGCGACAACGCAGCGCTGCGGGTGCGATCGGCGCAGGCGCTGAGCGCGATGGAGTTGAAGGGCTATGCGGTCGGCGGCCTGGCCGTCGGCGAACCGCAAGCGGTGATGCTCGAGATGCTCGACATCACCTGTCCGGAGCTGCCGGCGGACAAACCGCGCTATCTGATGGGCGTCGGCACGCCTGACGATATCCTGAAGTCGGTGGCGCGCGGCATCGACATGTTCGACTGCGTGATGCCGACACGGGCCGGCCGCCACGGCCTCGCCTATACAAGGCGCGGCAAGGTCAATCTGCGCAACGCCCGCCATGCTGACGATCCGCGCCCACTCGACGAGGAAAGCGACTGCCCGGCCGCCCGTGACTACTCACGCGCCTATCTGCATCATCTGGTGCGCTCGCAGGAAGCGCTCGGCGCCATGCTTTTGACGTGGAACAACCTGTCCTACTACCAGAAACTGATGCAGGACATCCGCGCTGCGATCGAGGCTGGCACCTTCGAGGCGCGCGGCGCCGAAATCACCGAGGGCTGGGCGAGGGGCGATATCCCGTTGCTGTAAGGCCTCAAGTGCTGAGCGAATTCGAGGCGCGCAGGCTGCAGCCGGTGATCTGGAACGTGCCGTCGGGCTGCTGCTGCAGCGTATAGACCGCCTCGTAATCCTTGCCATCGGGGCCGACGATCAGCACCTGCTGGACGATCGAACCCGGACCGGTCTCCTCGACCTTGCCGAAGGAATAAGTCTGCGGCTTGCGCACCGGCGGATAGCCGTTGGTCACCATGTTCATGAAGGCATCGACGGTCGGGAAGATCCGCTTCACATTCGGGGCGGCGAAGCTGTAGGCGGTGGCGCCGTCATTGGCGATGAGGGCCTTTAGCTGACCGTCGATGACGGACTGGCCTGCCTTGATCTCGGCATCGCCGGCCAATGCCGACGACACGCAGAGGAATGGAACGACTGCGAATGCGAAAAAGGCGCGGCGCATGGCCTGTCTCCGTTGTCCCGCGAAACATCTTCCCTTGAAATGGTGCTGTCCGAAGACGCATCATAACATACGCTTGGCAGCGCATCGCGGTTTCAGCGATCGCGAATAATCGCTGGCGCTCGGCGGCAGGTTGCATGCTGGCGGAGAGCTGCGGCAGGTCGCAGCCCAGGCCTGGGCCGGCAGAGTACGGATTCCAGCGCTTGAAAGCCCGCCTCCAGTCTGCCAGAAGGGCCGCTGGACTTGGACGTTTAGCGGGACGAAGCCATGAAGGCGTTTTTCGTGCAGATCAAATGCGAGCTCGGCAAATCCTATGAGGTTGCCAGCGCGCTTGCCGATGCCGAGATCGCCTCGGAAATCTACTCCACCGCCGGCAACTACGATCTGCTCGCCAAATTCTATGTCGACGACGAGGAAGACGTCGGCCATTTCGTCAACGAAAAGGTGCAGATTCTCCCCGGCATCAAGGACACGTTCACCGTCGTCACGTTCCGTGCTTTCTAGCCGGTAAACGCATTTGCCCGGGCACGAGGCAAAGGCTGATCAAGGTCATATTTCAGCTGCCTCAATTTTAGGCAGGCGCAACATACTGATCGCCCGTATCTCCCAAATCACCGATTGCGCTTGATTTTCTCCGGCGACGCCAGTGAAATGGCGTCACAGGGGAGTATGCGATTGGCAGCGTTCGATGAAATGCTTCCGGAAGTCTCCGGATTGAGAAGACCGTATTCGGCGTATGATCGCTGGCTGAAGGAGCAGGATCCAGCCAGGCTGACCGAGAAGATGCAGGACGCTGAACGCGTCTTCCGCAAGACCGGCATCACCTTCGCCGTCTATGGTGAGCAAGAAGCCTCCGAGCGGCTGATCCCGTTCGACATCGTTCCCCGCATCATTTCAGGCAATGAATGGCGGCGCCTCACGCAGGGCATCGAGCAGCGCGTGCAGGCGCTGAACGCCTTCCTCGACGACATCTACCATCGCCAGGAAATCCTGCGGGCAGGGCGCGTACCCAGGGAATTGATCGCCAGGAATGAGGCATTCCTGCCGGAGATGATCGGGGTCAGGCCGCCGGCCGGCGTCTATACCCACATCATCGGCGTCGACATCGTCCGCATCTCGGAGGACGAGTTCTACGTGCTGGAGGACAATGCGCGCACGCCGTCCGGCGTCTCCTACATGCTGGAGAACCGCGAGACGATGATGCAGCTGTTCCCCGAGCTGTTCCAGAAGATCAAGGTGCGGCCGGTGGAAAACTACCCGCAGCTTCTGCGCCAGTCGCTGGCGGCGGTGCGGCCGCAAAGCACCAAAGGTGCGCCGACCATTGCGGTGCTGACGCCCGGCAGCTTCAATTCCGCCTATTTCGAACACGCCTTCCTTGCCGACCAGATGGGCGTGCAACTGGTCGAAGGCCAGGACCTGCGCGTGGTCGACGGCCATGTCGCCATGCGCACGACGGAAGGCTACAAGCAGATCGATGTGCTCTACCGCCGCGTCGATGATTCTTTCCTCGACCCGCTGACGTTCCGTCCGGATTCCGCTCTCGGCATACCCGGCATCATGGATGTCTATCGCGCCGGCAACATCACCATCGCCAATGCGCCGGGCACCGGCATAGCCGACGACAAGGCGATCTATTCCTACATGCCCGAGATCATCGAGTTCTACACCGGTCGCAAGGCAATCCTGGGCAACATTCCGACCTGGCGCTGCTCGGAGCCCGACAGCCTGAAATACGTGCTCGAACACATCGACGAGCTGGTGATCAAGGAAGTGCACGGTTCCGGCGGCTACGGCATGCTGGTCGGGCCTGCGGCAACCAAGAAGGAATGCGAGACCTTCGCCAAGAAGTTGGCGGCCAAGCCATCGAATTATATTGCCCAGCCGACGCTGGCGCTGTCGACATGCCCGATCCTGACGGAAAAAGGGCTGGCGCCGCGCCACGTCGATCTCAGGCCCTATGTGCTGGTCTCCGACCGCATCCAGATCGTGCCTGGGGGCCTCACACGCGTCGCGTTGAAGGAAGGTTCGCTGGTTGTGAACTCGTCGCAGGGCGGCGGGACGAAAGATACTTGGGTGTTGGATGATTGAGACGAGTGAGTAGGGAATAGTCAGTAGTCAGTAGCGGAAATAGAGGGACAGGAAATGCCATATTTCATTGAGATTCAATTGCTTAATATTCACTGCTCACTATTCGCTACTCACTAGCCCGAAGGGCCACTTCATGCTTTTAGGCCGCACCGCAAACGGGCTCTATTGGATGAACCGCTATATCGAGCGGGCGGAAAACATGGCGCGCTTGGTCGATGCCGGCCTGCGCATGGCGCTGACCCGCACCCAAAGCGCCTCGGAAGAGTGGAATTCGGTGCTGCTCAGCGCTGGTTCCGACGTCACCTTCAGCCAGAAATATTCCGACTATACCGCCGCCAATGTCGCCGACTTCCTGTTGCGCGACACGTCGAACCCATCGAGCACGATGTCGTCCATCGAGACAGCCCGCAACAATGCCCGCATGGTGCGCACCGCGCTGACGCGCGAGACCTGGGAAAGCATCAACGAAGCCTGGATGGCGCTGAAGCGGATGCTGGCCAAGCCGATCGACGAGCGCGACCTGCCAAGCGTGCTCGACGCCATCAAGCGCGAGACGGCGCTGATCCGCGGCTCGTTCTACGGCACCATGCTGCGCAACGAGATCTTCGACTTCTCGCAACTCGGCACTTACGTCGAGCGCGCCGACAACACGGCGCGCATCCTCGACGTGAAATATTATGTGCTGCTGCCGTCGATCTCCTGGGTTGGCTCGACGCTCGACAATTATCAGTGGGAATCGATCCTGCGTTCGGTCTCGGCGCATCGCTCCTATCGCTGGGTCTACGATGCTGATTACAAGCCGACCAACATTGCCGACTATCTGATCCTCAATGTCCGCATGCCGCGTTCGCTGATGTTCTGCTATCGCTTCCTGTCGGAGCATCTGAAATTCCTCGGCGACGATTACGGCGAGCGCCATGCCTGCCACGCAACGGCCGAGAAGACGCAGACAATGCTGAGAGCCGGGTCGATCAAGGATATCTTCGATACCGGGCTGCATGAATTCCTGGCCAATTTCATTCGCGACAACACCAAGCTGGGCGACGAAATCGCACAAGATTATCGGTTCAATTGAGCATGGTCCCGAAAGGTGGAGCCGGTTTTCTTAGACAAACGGAAACCGTTTGTCCGGAGATCGCGCTCACAAACGGAATAGAAGCATGCGGCTGAAGATTACCCACCGAACTGAGTACCGTTACGATACGCCGGTGCACTATCTGTTGCAGCGGCTGCGGCTGCTTCCAGTCAGCGGGTCGACGCAGACCGTTCTGTCCTGGGCTCTGGCGATCGAAGGCGCGCGCGAAGAGGTCCGCTTTGTCGACCATTTCGGCAACGACACAAGGCTGTTGAGCGTCGAGGGCGAGCGCGACTTCATCACGGTGGAGGCGTCGGGCGAAGTGGTGACGCGCGACACCGCGGGCGTCTCGGGGCCACACCAGGGCTTCACGCCGCTCTGGCTGTACAGCCATGAGACACCATTGACGGTGATCGGCAGCGGTATCCGCGAACTCGCCGCATCGGTTGGCAAGGGCAGCGACATCGAACGGCTGCACCGGCTGACGGCTGTCATCGGAGAGCGCGTCGCCTACACGCCCGGCACGACCAATGCGACGACGCCGGCGGAGGAAGCCTTGGCGCTCAAGACCGGGGTCTGCCAGGATCATACCCATATCTTTGCCGCCGCCGCCCGTGCCATGGGCTTTCCGGCCCGCTATGTCAGCGGCTATCTGATGCTGGATGCGACGGTCGAGCAGGCGGCCAGCCATGCCTGGGCCGAAGCGCATGTTTCGGGTCTCGGCTGGGTTGCCTTCGATGCCGCCAATGGCATCTCGCCCGACGAGCGCTATGTAAAGGTGGCGACGGGCCGCGATTACCGCGACGCCACGCCGGTGTCGGGAATTCGGCTGGGACAGGCGGAAGAACAGCTTGCGGTCACCGTCACGGTGGAGCAGTAATCCTCCGCAAGATTGCTGCCGAGCGGTTCATCGTTTCAAGGAACCCCGAACCGCTCTATCCCTTTGTTTTAACGCAATTCCGGACGGAAAACCGCTTCACACTTTTCCTGGAATTGCTCTAGAAGAGATTCCATGACCTATTGCGTTGGCCTGAAGATCGATCGCGGGCTCGTGTTCATGTCCGACACGCGCACCAATGCAGGCATGGATTCCATCTCCACCTTTCGCAAGATGCATGTCTGGGAAGAGCCGGGCGAACGCGTCATCGTTTTGATGTCGGCGGGCAATCTGGCGACGACGCAGGCCGTGGTCAGCCTGCTTGACGAGCGCACCAAGGCAATCTCCGAAAGACATTCCACACTGCTCGAAACGCCGTCGATGTACCAAACGGTCCGCATTGTTGGCGACACGGTCAAGGAGGTCATCGCCAATTCGTCACCCGCTGGCGAGAAGGCGGATTCCTATTTCAATGCGTCCTTCATCCTCGGCGGTCAGATCAAGGGCAGCGAGCCGCGCCTGTTCATGATCTATCCCGAAGGCAATTTCATCGAATCGACCGATGACACGCCGTTCTTCCAGATAGGCGAGACCAAATACGGCAAGCCGATCATCATCCGCGCCTACGAAAAGACGATGAGCCTCGCCGAGACGGTGAAGCTGCTTTTGGTGTCGTTCGATTCGACGTTGAAGTCGAACCTGTCTGTCGGCTTGCCGCTCGACCTGCTCTTCCTGGAGAAGGACGCTTTCAAGGTCGGATTGAAGAAGCGGATCGGCCAGGACGACCAGTATTACCGCACGATCTCCGATGGCTGGTCGAATGCGCTGAAGACGGCTTTTGCCAGCCTGCCGGATTTCCCTGGCTAAGGCGTGCGGCATCTCTTGCTGGTTGCATATATTTCACGCGTTAATTAATAAGAGACCAACCGCGACGGATGGTAGCGATGGATCATGTCGGGAGGACAGGATGAACAATGATGATTTCCGGCAATGGTCGCGGCGCGCCGCCGACTGGGGCGTTGACTATCGCAACAATCTGCGCGACCGCCCCGTGCGGCCACTGGTAGAACCCGGCGCCATTTCTAGAAGCATCGAGGTTTCGCCGCCCGAAGACGCCGAACCGATGGACCGGATCTTCGCCGATTTCGAAGAGAAGATCCTGCCGGGAATGACCCATTGGCAGCATCCGCGCTTCTTCGCCTATTTCCCGGCCAATGCGGCGCCGGTTTCGGTGGTGGCGGAATATCTGGTTTCGGCGATGGCCGCGCAATGCATGCTGTGGCAGACGTCGCCGGCGGCGACCGAACTCGAAACGCGCACCGTCGACTGGATGCGCCAGGCGCTCGGTCTGCCGGAAGGCTTCTCGGGCGTAATCCAGGATTCAGCCTCATCGGCGACGTTGGCCGCGGTGCTGACCATGCGCGAACGGGCACTCGACTGGCAAGGCAACAAACAGGGCCTGGCAGGGCAGGCGCGGCTGCGCATCTACTCCTCCGACCAGGTGCACACGTCGATCGACCGGGCGATCTGGGTGTCCGGCATCGGCGAGGACAATCTCGTGCGCATTCCCGTCAGCGGCCGCTTTCGCGCCATGGACACGGCCGCGCTCGAGGCGGCAATCGTCGCCGACCGGGAAGCCGGCATGCTGCCGGCGGGCATCATCGCTTGCGTCGGCGGCACCAGCACTGGCGGCACCGACGACATTGCTGCGGTTGCCGAGGTGGCACGGCGGCATGGGCTTTATCTCCATGTCGATGCCGCCTGGGCGGGATCGGCGATGATCTGTCCGGAATATCGGCATTTCTGGACAGGCGTCGAAGGCGCCGATTCGATCGTTTTCAATCCGCACAAATGGCTGGGCGCTCAGTTCGACTGCTCGATCCAGTTCCTGCGCGACCCTGAAAGCCATGTCAGGACGCTGGCCATCAAGCCGGATTATCTGAAGACGCACGGTCATGACGGCATCATCAACTATTCCGAATGGTCGGTACCGCTCGGCAGGCGATTTCGCGCGTTGAAATTATGGTTCCTGCTGCGCGCCCATGGCCTGGAACGCCTGCGCACGATGATCCGCAATCATGTCGCGTGGAGCGAAGGGCTGGCGGCGCGGCTGGCAAGGGAGCCGGATTTCCAGATCGTCAGCGAACCGATGCTGTCGTTGTTCTCGTTCCGGCACAAGACCGCAACCGACGGGGACGAGCACAATCTGCGCCTTGTCAATGCGATCAACGACGATGGCCGCATCTACCTGACGCAGACGAAGGTTGATGGACTGATCGCAATCCGGTTCCAGGTCGGACAGTTCGAGGCGACCGCCGCCGATGTCGAAACGGCTTTTGTGGTGATTACTGAAATCGCACGTGGCCTGGGTCGCTGATTTCGTTAGCCGGCTTATGCCTTTTCATCGGTTTCGTTTTCGACTATAGACAAGAAAAACGAAAACGGGAGGTTGCCCATGTATCTGTCGCCGCGCCATGCCGAGATTATCCAGATGGCCAAGGATCACGGCCGCGTGCTGGTCGATGATCTGGCCAACCACTTCAATGTGACGCCGCAGACCATACGCAAGGACCTCAACGATTTGTGCGATCAGCGGCTGCTCTCGCGCATCCATGGCGGCGCGCTGTACCCCTCCGGCATCGAGAACATGGAGTATGAGGCGAGACGCAAGATTGCCGCCGACGAGAAGGAGGCGATCGGCCGTGCGGCAGCCAGGCTGATCCCCGACAACGCCTCGCTGTTCATCAACATCGGCACCACGACCGAGTCGGTCAGCAAGGCGTTGCTCGATCACAACGGTCTCATGGTCATCACCAATAACATCAATGTTGCCAATAGGATGCGGATATATCCGTCGATCGAAGTGGTGATCGCCGGTGGTGTCGTGCGCGGTTCCGATGGCGGTGTGGTCGGCGAGGCGGCGGTCGATTTCATTAGGCAGTTCAAGGTCGATTACGCGGTGATCGGCGCATCCGCCATCGACCATGACGGGGCCTTGCTCGACTTCGATTTTCGCGAGGTCAAGGTGGCGCAGGCGATCATCGCCAATGCAAGGCATGTCATCCTGGTTTCCGACCAGACCAAATTCGAGCGAACCGCACCGGTGCGCATCGGCCATCTGTCGCAGGTCAACACCTTCATCACCGACCGCTGCGACATCCCCTCGGTGCGCAAGATCTGCCAGGAGGCCGAGGTTCAGCTGATCGAGACGTCGCTCGCCTAGGCGGTTTTCAGCTGATATCACGCGCCCGTGATATTTCGTTTGACATTCGTTATCATTTCGAAATAATTCCGACACGGTTTCGTAAAAGCCCAAAAATGGTGCAATGCGAAATCGCTGGAGGAATTTGTGGACGCATCTCCGATCCGTGACATTTTCGTCATAGGCGGCGGCATCAATGGCTGCGGTATCGCCCGCGACGCCGTCGGGCGTGGCTTTTCCGTCTTTCTCGCCGAGATGAACGACCTCGCCAGCGGGACCTCCTCGGGCTCGACCAAATTGATCCATGGCGGCCTGCGCTACCTCGAATTCTACGAATTCCGCTTGGTGCGCGAAGCGCTGATGGAGCGCGAGGTTCTGTGGAAGAACGCGCCGCACATCATCTGGCCGATGCGCTTCGTGCTGCCCTATGCCAAGGGCCTGCGCCCGGCCTGGCTGATCAGGCTCGGTCTCTTCCTCTACGACCACATTGGCGGGCGCAAATTGCTGCCGGCGACCCGGACGCTGGACATGGCCAGGGATCCGGCCGGCAAGCCTTTGAAGCCGCTATTCAAGAAGGCCTTCGAATACTCGGATGGCTGGGTCAATGACGCGCGGCTGGTGGCGCTGAACGCACGTGATGCCGCCGACCGCGGCGCAACGGTCCGCACCCGCACGAAAGTGACCGGCGCGCGCCGCGAAAACGGCTTGTGGACGGTCCAGGTCGAGGATCTGCAGACCGGCGAGACCGAGGAGATCAAGGCGCGCCTGCTGGTCAATGCCGCTGGACCCTGGGTCGATCATGTGCTTTCCGGCGTCGTCGGCCTCAACGATGTGCACAATGTCCGCCTCGTGCAGGGCAGCCACATCGTCATCGCCAGGAAGTTCGACGATCCGCGCGCCTATTTCTTCCAGAACAGGGATGGTCGCATCATCTTCGCCATTCCCTACGAAGAAGAGTTCACCCTGATCGGCACCACGGACCAGGATTACCCCGGCGATCCGCATGACGTGAGGATCAGCGACACCGAGATCGACTACCTCTGCGCCGCGGCAAGCGAATATTTCGCTGAAGCCGTCAAGCGTTCGGACATCGTCTGGACCTATTCGGCCGTCCGTCCGCTCTATGATGACGGAGCCTCCAAGGCGCAGGAAGCGACGCGCGACTATGTGCTCAAGGCCGATGGCGGCGAGGGCGCCGCCCCGATCGTCAACGCCTTTGGCGGCAAGATCACCACCTATCGCCGGCTGTCGGAATCGATGCTGGAAAAGATCGAGGGTTTTCTGGGTAAACGCGGCAAGCCGTGGACGGCAAACGCGCCGTTGCCGGGCGGCGATTTCCCGGCCACCGGTTTCGATGCCGAAGTGGCGAAACTGAAGACCGCCTATCCGTTCCTCGACGCGCGCCTGGCTCGCCGGCTGACCCGGCTCTACGGCACCCGCGCAAGGATGCTGTTGGGGCTGGCCAAATCGAACGTCGATCTCGGCCGCAACTTCGGCGCCGATCTCTACGAGGCCGAGGTGCGCTATCTCGTTCAAAACGAATGGGCCGTCACATCGGAAGATGTATTGTGGCGCCGTACCAAGCGCGGTCTGCATCTCAGCCGCGAGCAGGTGGCGGCTCTCGATGAATTCATGCACGGCATAAGCCGGCGCCATGTCGCGGCTGCCGAATGAAGAGGGGTTTGAGCTGATGCGGAAGGCCTGGGAGGAGGCGTCATGCTGGAACTGAGAAACGTCACCAAGACGGTCGGTGCGGTCGCGCATATAAGCGATGTGTCGCTGACGCTCCAGCACGGCTCGCTCAATGTCCTGCTCGGACCGACGCTATCCGGCAAGACCAGCCTGATGCGGCTGATGGCCGGCCTCGACGTGCCGACCTCCGGTTCGATCTGGTTCGACGGCCAGAATGTCACCGGCGTGCCGGTGCAGAAGCGCAAGATCGCCATGGTCTACCAGCAGTTCATCAACTATCCGGCGATGACCGTCTATGAGAACATCGCCTCGCCGCTCAGGGTGGCGGGAACCGATCAGGCGAAGATCGACAAGGAAGTGCGCCATGCCGCAGCACTTCTCAAGCTGACGCCCTATCTCGACCGCACGCCGCTGAGCCTGTCCGGTGGCCAGCAGCAGCGCACCGCACTGGCGCGCGCCATCGTCAAGAACGCCAGCCTGGTGCTGCTCGACGAACCGCTCGCCAATCTCGACTACAAATTGCGCGAGGAACTGCGCGCCGAATTGCCCAGGATCTTCGCCGCCGCCGGCACCATCTTCGTCTACGCCACGACCGAGCCGCACGAAGCGCTGCTGCTCGGCGGCAACACGGCGACGCTTTCCGAAGGGCGCATCACCCAGTTCGGACCGACCATCGACGTGTTCCGCAAACCGGTCGATCTGGTGACGGCCAAGACTTTCGCCGACCCGCCGCTCAACACCATCGTGCTGGCCAAGAAAGGTGGGGATTTCCTGCTCGAGGGTGGGGTCAAACTGCCGGTGCCCGCCGATCTCGCCGGCATTGCCGATGCCATGTACACGGTCGGTTTTCAGCCGCATCACCTGTCGCTCGATCAGCCCAATGCCGCCGCTGTGCCGGTGCGCGCCAAGGTGACGATCACCGAGATCACCGGCTCGGAAAGCTTCATCCATCTCGATTTCGCGGACGCGCGCTGGGTCATGCTGACCCACGGCATCCGCGACTTCGAACCCGACGCCGAGGTCGAGGTGTTCATCGATCCGCGCCACATCATGGTCTTCGACGAGCACGGCCGTGCCGTGGCCGCGCCGAAGCTGGCGGCTTGAGGGGAAAGATATGGCACGCATAGACGTCAACCATGTCAGGCATTCCTATCTGCCGAACCCTCGGAAGGATGCCGATTTCGCGCTCAGGGAAGTGCACCACACCTTCGAGGACGGCGGCGCCTATGCGCTGCTCGGGCCATCGGGCTGCGGCAAGACCACGCTGCTCAACATCATTTCGGGATTGCTGCACCCGTCGCACGGTCAGTTGCTGTTCAACGGCAAGGACGTGACCAATTTGTCGACGCAGGAGCGCAATATCGCGCAGGTGTTCCAGTTCCCGGTCATCTACGACACCATGACCGTCTACGACAATCTGGCCTTCCCGCTGCGCAATCGCGGCGTGCCGGAAGCCGATGTCGACCGCAAGGTGCGCGAGACGCTGGAGATGATCGACCTGGCGTCCTGGGCGAAGAAGAAGGCGAGGGGCCTGACCGCCGACCAGAAGCAGAAGATCTCGCTCGGCCGCGGGCTGGTGCGCTCCGACGTCAACGCCATCCTGTTCGACGAGCCGCTGACCGTCATCGACCCGCATATGAAATGGGTGCTGCGCTCGCAGCTGAAGCAGCTGCACCGCCGCTTCGGCTACACCATGGTCTATGTGACCCACGACCAGACCGAGGCGCTGACCTTCGCCGACCAGGTCGTGGTCATGTATGACGGCGGCATCGTCCAGATCGGCACGCCAGCCGAACTGTTCGAACGGCCACGCCATACCTTTGTCGGTTATTTCATCGGCTCGCCCGGCATGAACGTCATGCCGGTGGCCATCGACGGCAAGACGGCGACGCTCGGCTCGCAGCGCATCGAACTGCCGGGCGCGCCAAAAGCGGGCAGCGGCGCCATCGAACTCGGCATCCGTCCCGAATATGTCCGGCTTGGCCGCGACGGCATGGCCGTGCAGGTCAGCAAGGTCGAGGATCTCGGCCGCCACAAGGTGGTCCGCGCCAAGCTCGAAGGCCGCGAGATTGCGGCCGTCATCGGCGAGGACGAGACCGTGCCAGCCGATCCGAAGGTGCGGTTCGAGCCGGCCGGCATCAACATCTATGCCGATTCCTGGCGCGTCGAGATGGGGGCATAGATGGAAAAGACCTGGAACAACAAGGCCTGGTTCCTGGTGCTGCCGGTGCTGGTGCTGGTGGCGTTCTCGGCGGTCATCCCGCTGATGACCGTCGTCAACTATTCGGTGCAGGACACGTTCGGCAACAACGTCTTCTTCTGGGCCGGCACCGAGTGGTTCGAGGAACTGCTGTCTTCCAGCCGCTTCTGGGAAGCGATGGTCCGCAACCTGATCTTCTCCTTCATCATCCTGGCGATCGAAGTGCCGCTCGGCATCTTCATCGCGCTCAACATGCCGAAAAAGGGCTGGGGCGTGCCGGTCTGCCTGGTGCTCATGGCGCTGCCGCTGCTGATTCCGTGGAACGTCGTCGGCACCATCTGGCAGGTCTTCGGCCGCAACGACATCGGTCTGCTCGGCTACTACGTCAACGCGCTCGGCATCGACTACAACTATGTGCAGGACCCGTTCGATGCCTGGGTCACCGTCATCATCATGGATGTCTGGCACTGGACCAGCCTCGTCGTGCTGCTCTGCTATGCCGGCCTGGTCTCCATTCCGGATGCCTTCTATCAGGCGGCCAAGATCGATGGCGCCTCGCGCTGGGCGGTGTTCCGCTACATCCAGCTGCCGAAGATGAACAGGGTGCTGCTGATCGCCGTGCTGCTTCGCTTCATGGACAGCTTCATGATCTATACCGAACCCTTCGTGGTGACGGGAGGCGGTCCCGGCAACTCGACGACATTCCTGTCGATCGACCTCGTCAAGACCGCGCTCGGCCAGTTCGACCTCGGTCCGGCCGCAGCCATGTCGCTGGTCTACTTCCTCATCGTCCTTCTGCTGTCATGGGTCTTCTACACCGTGATGACCAACTACGACGCGGAGCGCTGAGATGACCGGCGCCAACGAAAGAGCCGATAGAGTGAGCGAGACCACAGCAGCGGGCAAACTGGCGAGCACACTCTCGCAGGATCAGGTCGCCCGGCTGATGCGCAAACGCGGCGAGGAATCGCGCTGGTGGTGGATCGTGCCGACGGTCTACATCGTCGTGCTTTTGCTGCCGATCTACTGGCTCATTAATATGAGCTTCAAGACCAATGCCGAGATCGTCTCCTCGCTGACGCTCTATCCGCACCAGCCGACGCTCGCCAACTACGTCACCATCTTCACCGACGCCTCCTGGTACTCGGGCTACATCAACTCGATCACCTATGTGGTGATGAATATGGTGATTTCGGTGGCTGCCGCGCTGCCGGCAGCCTACGCCTTCTCGCGCTACCGCTTCCTCGGCGACAAGCACCTGTTCTTCTGGCTGCTGACCAACCGCATGGCGCCGCCGGCGGTGTTCGCGCTGCCGTTCTTCCAGCTCTATTCGGCCTTCGGCCTGATCGACACGCACATTGCGGTGGCGCTGGCGCACTGCCTGTTCAACGTGCCGCTGGCGGTGTGGATCCTCGAAGGCTTCATGTCGGGTGTGCCGAAGGAAATCGACGAAACCGCCTATATCGACGGCTATTCGTTCCCGCGCTTCTTCGTCAGGATCTTCATGCCCCTGATCGCCAGCGGCATTGGCGTGGCCTGCTTCTTCTGCTTCATGTTCTCCTGGGTGGAACTGTTGATTGCCCGCACGCTGACCACCACCGACGCCAAGCCGATCGCCGCCACCATGACCCGCACGGTTTCGGCCGCTGGCATGGACTGGGGCCTGCTCGCCGCCGCCGGCGTGCTGACGTTGATCCCCGGCGCGCTCGTCATCTGGTTTGTGCGCAATTATATCGCCAAGGGCTTCGCCCTGGGGAGGGTTTGACGATGAATTTCGACCTCACCTGGATGGCGTGGACGTGGCCGACGGCGGCCTTTTTCGGGACCATCCTTCTGCTGCTGTGCGGCATGGCGGCTTGGGAATACGCTTCGCCGGGCGGCAATCCGCGCGTCGGCGTGCTGCGCTTCGAGACAACGCGCGGCGACCGTCTTTTCCTGTCGCTGCTTGGCAGCGCCTTTATCCATCTCGCTTGGTTGGGTCTTGTCGGATCCAACCTGTGGTGGGCTCTCGCTCTCTCCGTGGTCTACGCCATTGGCGTGTTCCGCTACGTATAGAGGGGGAAACTGTTGGAGCGACCGCGTGCCGGCGGCCGCTCCAGATCGCACTTGAACCTTAAAACTGTGGAGGAAACACATGCGAAGGCAATTTTTAACATCAACGACGGCCCTTGTCCTGTTGCTGGGCGTGGGCAATGCCTATGCCGGGATGGACGAGGCAAAGGCTTTCCTGGACAAGGAAATCGGCCCGCTCTCGACGCTCGACCGCGCTGGCCAGGAAGCCGAAATGCAGTGGTTCATCGATGCCGCGAAGCCTTTCGCCGGCATGGACATCAAGGTCGTTTCGGAAACCATCGCCACGCACCAGTATGAATCGCAGGTGCTGGCGCCGGCCTTTACCGCCATCACCGGCATCAAGATCACGCATGACGTCATCCAGGAAGGCGACGTCGTCGAGAAGATCCAGACCCAGATGCAGACGGGCCAGAACCTTTATGACGGCTGGGTCAACGATTCCGACCTGATCGGCACCCACTGGCGCTACCAGCAGGTGCGCAATTTGACCGACTGGATGGCGGGCGAGGGCAAGGATGTCACCAACCCGAACCTCGACCTGAAGGATTTTATCGGCACCTCGTTCACGACCGCTCCGGACAAGAAGCTCTACCAGCTTCCCGACCAGCAGTTCGCGAACCTCTACTGGTTCCGTTACGACTGGTTCAACGACGAGAAGAACAAGGCGGACTTCAAGGCCAAGTACGGCTACGACCTTGGCGTTCCCGTCAACTGGTCTGCCTATGAGGACATCGCCGAGTTCTTCACCGGCCGCGAGATCGACGGCAAGAAGGTCTATGGCCACATGGACTACGGCAAGAAGGACCCGTCGCTCGGCTGGCGGTTCACCGACGCCTGGCTGTCGATGGCCGGCAATGGCGACAAGGGCCTGCCGAACGGTCTGCCGGTCGATGAGTGGGGCATCAAGGTCGACGAGAATTCGCGTCCGGTCGGCTCCTGCACGGCGCGCGGGGGCGACACCAATGGCCCGGCCGCCGTCTACTCGATACAGAAATACCTCGACTGGCTGAAGGCCTACGCTCCGGCGGAAGCCCAGGGCATGACCTTCTCCGAATCCGGCCCGGTTCCGGCGCAGGGCGCGGTTGCCCAGCAGATCTTCTGGTACACCGCCTTCACCGCTTCGATGGTCGATGCCGGCGCCAAGGCGGTGCTGAACGACGACGGTACGCCGAAGTGGCGCATGGCGCCGTCGCCGCATGGCGTCTACTGGAAGGACGGCATGAAGCTCGGCTATCAGGACGTCGGCTCCTGGACGCTGATGAAGTCGACCCCGACCGACCGCGCCAAGGCCGCCTGGCTCTACGCGCAGTTCGTCACCTCGAAGACAGTCGACGTGAAGAAGAGCCATGTCGGCTTGACCTTCATCCGCGAGAGCACGATCCACGACAAGAGCTTCACCGAGCGGGCTCCGAAGCTCGGTGGCCTGATCGAGTTCTACCGTTCGCCGGCCCGCGTTCAGTGGTCGCCGACCGGCACCAACGTGCCTGACTATCCGAAGCTGGCACAGCTCTGGTGGCAGGCGATCGGCGATGCGTCGTCGGGCGCCAAGACCGCGCAGGAAGCGATGGACTCGCTCTGCGGCGAACAGGAAAAGGTCATGAGCCGCATCGAGAAGTCGGGCGTTCAGGGCGATATCGGCCCGAAGATGGCCGAAGAGCATGACCTCGCCTACTGGAACGCCGACGCGGTCAAGAAGGGCAATCTCGCTCCTCAGTTGAAGATCGAGAACGAGAAGGAAAAGCCGATCACCATCAACTACGACGAACTGGTGAAGAGCTGGCAGAAGTAGCCTTGGTGTCGGCGCTCGCGCCAGCATCATGAGAATAGGGGGAGGCGGCATCTTGCCGTCTCCCCTGTTTGTGCAAAAGACTAAAGCGCGTCGCGTTGAGACGGATTCATGCAACGCGCTTTAGGTCTTTGTTTTTGTGCATGTCGTTCTCCCAAAACCGAGGTCACCTTTGGGCGACATGCATTAAGCGGGGAAGCAGAATGACCGGATACATCCTTGCCATCGACCAGGGCACGACTTCGACCCGGGCGATCCTGTTCGACGGCGATATGAAGGTCGCCGGCAGCGGGCAGAGGGAATTCATCCAGCACTATCCGGCCTCCGGCTGGGTCGAGCACGATCCCGAAGACATCTGGGCGAGCGTGGTGACGACCGTGAAGGCGGCGCTGAAGAAGGCCGGCCGGGCTGCATCCGAAGTGGCCGCGCTCGGCATCACCAATCAGCGCGAGACCATCGTCATCTGGGACAAGGCGACCGGCAAGCCGATCCACAATGCCATTGTCTGGCAGGACCGGCGCACCACGCCGCTGTGCCAGAAACTGAAGAAGCAGGGACTGGAGAAAAAGTTCACCAAAAAAACCGGCCTGCTGCTTGATCCGTATTTTTCCGGTACCAAGATCGCCTGGATGCTGGACAAGGTAAAAGGGGCGCGGCGTCGTGCCGAGAAAGGCGAGTTGCTCGCCGGCACCATCGACAGCTTTCTGATCTGGCGGCTGACCGGCGGCAAGGTCCACGCCACGGATGCCACCAACGCGTCGCGCACGCTGGTCTACAATATCGAGAAAAATGCCTGGGACAACGAACTGCTGTCGATACTGAACATCCCGGCGAAAATGCTACCCGAGGTAAAGGACTGCGCCGATGACTATGGAATCACGGAGAAAAATCTCTTCGGCGCCGAGATAAGAATCCTCGGTGTTGCCGGCGACCAGCATGCGGCGACCATCGGCCAGGCCTGTTTCGAGCCGGGCATGATGAAATCCACCTACGGCACGGGCTGCTTTGCGCTGCTCAACACCGGCAGCGACCTTGTGCGTTCGAAGAACCGGCTCTTGACCACTATTGCCTACAGGCTGAACGGCAAGACCACTTATGCGCTGGAGGGCTCGATCTTCATTGCCGGCGCCGCGGTCCAATGGCTGCGCGACGGCATCAAGGTGATCGGCAAGGCCGAGCAAAGCGGCAAGCTGGCTGCCGAGGCTGATCCAACGCAAAACGTCTACCTGGTGCCGGCCTTCGTCGGGCTCGGCGCGCCGCATTGGGACGCCGAGGCACGCGGCGCCATTTTCGGGCTGACGCGCAATTCCGGGCCGGCGGAATTCGCCCGCGCCGCACTCGAATCCGTCGCCTACCAGACGCGCGACCTGCTCGACGCCATGCGAAAGGACTGGAAGGGAGCTTCGGCCAAGACCGTGCTGCGGGTCGACGGCGGCATGGTTGCGTCGGACTGGACCATGCAGAGGCTGGCCGACATCCTCGACGCGCCGGTCGACCGTCCGACCATCCTGGAGACGACGGCGCTGGGTGCCGCGTGGCTCGCCGGGTCGAAGGCAGGCGTGTGGCCGGATGCCAAGAAATTCGCGAAGAGCTGGGCGCTGGAGCGGAGGTTCCAGCCGGCCATGGATGGCTCTGCGCGCGCAGCCAAACTTGCTGGTTGGCGCGATGCTGTGCGCCGGACGCTGAGCACGCCATAGGCCTCAGTTGGCAGGGGTGACCGAAAAGAAAGGCCCGCGCCACTTCTGGCATGGGCCTTCAATGCAGCACTATCAATTACTCCCACTCACCCACATCAATAAGGCGAGCGGCACTCCCTGCGGGGGCCGTAATTCGGCTGGAACGTGTTGTCCGAAGCACGGTAGCTGCGGTAGTGGTCGTAGCACCATCGCACATGCGCATTGCCTTCATAGACGCGGTTGTTTTCGTTGTTGATGATTGCCCCGGTAATCAGCGCGCCGGTAGCGAAGGCCGCAAGCGGGAACCAATAATCGCCGTGACGACGGTAGCCGGGGCGATATTCACGATAGCCCCGATGGCCGTTCCAATACATGCCGCGATTGCGGGAAAAATTGCGGTCACGCGAAAAACTGCGGTCACGCGAAAAATTGCGATTGTAGCGGTCCTTGCGCCACTCCCGGTACTGGACTGTCTGTACATCCGGCACCGCGACCTGGGACTGCGGCACATAGTTCGGTTGGGCATTAACCGACACCGCCTCCGCCGCAACGAATGTGGCGGAGAGAGCGGTCGCCAGCAGGCTCGTTGTGATTCTGTTCATTGGTCTTCTCCTCGATGGTTTGGCGGACGTCCCTGTGCCCGAAAAACGAGCGGCGCATACAATTGTTCCCCAGACTGGATGCCACCGTCAGGCATAAATGGCAGCGTTCCTTGGCCGTTCTCCCCCCGACAGCGCGTGGGACAAGTGCCGCGACAGGGCGAAGCCGCCCGTGTTTGCGAGACCTCTTTTTCCGGTTGACCGGTCGAGGCACTCTCCCTATGTTCCGCGCAATTTCGAGGGCCGCCTTTCGCCCGCGGGAGCGCGTAGCTCAGCCGGTAGAGCAACTGACTTTTAATCAGTAGGTCATGGGTTCGAATCCCATCGCGCTCACCATTGTTTTAGCATTAAATATCAGCCACTTAGGGCCTTTGAGTCTTTGAGAAAGCAGCGACTGTCCGAGTTTTCACGGCCTGCACGCCCTTCTCAAGGATCTCGCCACGGGCAACGCATGACAAGATCGTCCGACTTCGGATCGTTGATTCTACAAGTCTTTGATTTTGTTGAACGGCGGCGGCGGCTCCCACCGCGATCCGACAGTCACTGCTGCCATTGATCGACCTTACCGGCCGGGACGAAGCCGTCAGCGCTTCCAGAAATCGCGGTGCGGTGCGAGCATCTCGTCGGCGATTTCGGGGAAGGGGCCAAAGACCTCGATCTTTCTCTGGCCGGAGCCGAGGACGGTGCGCGAAGAGAGGCTCATCGTCGGATTCTCCGCGTGATCCCCGGTGAGCGCCAGGAGTTCGGTCTCCTCGACCCCGTAAACCAGCCGCCCGATATTGGCCCAATACATCGTGCCGGCGCACATCGCGCACGGCTCGAAGGTTGAGACCAGCGTGCATTGCCACAGGAACTCCGGCGCGTAGGCAGCCGCGGCGCGGCGGGCGAGCTCCGTCTCGGCATGGCGCACCGTGTCGAGATTGCCCTGCCGCATCAGCACGCGGTCATCCGGCCCGACCAGAACGCAACCAAAGGGATGATGCCCATGTGCCGCCGCCTCGCGCGCGACCGCGTCGGCGGATCGAAGGTGGGCGAGCATCTGATCGCGTGTCATGGCAAAACCCCGGGACGCCGACATCCACCCGATGAGCGGCTCTTTGATCCGAGATTGCTGCCAAGCGATGCGAGTGGCAAGAGCGAACCGTGGCTTGAGACCTTTGCGCCGGGATATCAGACCTTTGCGCTAGAATCGCCGACCGGTCTTGGCGTCGAACAGATGAGCACAGGCGCGGTCGATCTCGATGCGCATCTGCGCGCCTTGCTTCAGCGCAAGCCGCTCCCGGAACAGGCAGGAGATTTCCTCGCCGGCGCAGTCGACCCTGGCGAAGATTTCCGAACCCGTGGCTTCCAGAAGCACGATCGTGCCGGCAATACCCTGGGAAATCGTTGCTCGGATATGTTCGGGACGGATGCCGTAGATGAGTTCACCCACGGGAATTTTTGCCAGGTTGATGCCTTCCGGCAGCGGCAGGGTCAGCCCACTGGCGCTGCGGAAAACGCCTTCCTCGACGCGGCCGGCAATGAAGTTCATGGCCGGCGAGCCAATGAAGCCGGCAACGAACAGATTGGCCGGACGGTCATAGAGGTCGAGCGGCGCACCGATCTGCTCGACAAGGCCGTCATGCAGCACGACGATCTTGTCGGCCATGGTCATGGCCTCGATCTGATCATGCGTGACGTAAATGGTGGTGGTGCCCAGCCGCTGGTGCAACGCCTTGATCTCGCCGCGCATCTGGACGCGCAATTTGGCGTCGAGATTGCTGAGCGGCTCGTCGAACAGGAAGACTTGCGGGTCGCGCACGATGGCGCGGCCCATGGCGACGCGCTGGCGCTGGCCGCCGGAGAGCTGGCGCGGATAGCGGTCGAGCAGCTTGTCGAGGCCCAGGATGCTGGCGGCCCTGCCGACGCGGCTTGCGGTGTCGGCCGGATCGGCTTTCTTGATCTTGAGGGCAAAGCCCATATTGTCGGCCACCGTCATGTGCGGATAGAGCGCGTAGTTCTGGAACACCATGGCGATGTTGCGGTCGCGCGCCCGCAGATTGTTGACGGTGCGATCGCCAATGGCGATCCTGCCGCCCGAGATCGTTTCAAGTCCGGCAATCATGCGCAGCAGCGTCGACTTCCCGCAGCCCGACGGGCCGACCAGGATGACGAACTCGCCGTCAGCGATATCGACGCTGACATCGTGGATAATCCTGGCCGTTCCGAAAGCCTTTTGCACGTTGTTGATTGTGACCGATGCCATTGGGTTTTCCTCGAAAAAGAGTGCGATGCCGTAGCGTGCCTTCAGCCGCCCTTGACGGCGCCCGCGGTCAGTCCGGCGACGATCTGCCTTTGTGCGAACATGGTCAGGACCAGTACCGGCAGTGTCACCACCAGGGCCGCGGCGGCGAGCGGCCCCCAGCTCACTTGCTCGTAGGAGAGCATGTTGTAGACGGCGACCGGCAGCGTGCGCGTTTCACGGCTGGCGAGCACCACGCCGAAGACGAAATTGTTCCATGAGAAGATGACGGACAGGATAAAGGCGACCACTATGCCCGGCTTGGCGATGGGCAAGGCGACCAGCCGGAACACCTGCCAGGAACTGGCGCCGTCGATGTTGGCGGCCTCTTCCAGTTCCATCGGGGTGGTCTCGAAATAGCCGATCATCACCCAGACGACGATCGGCACGGTCACCACCAGATGGATGATGATCTGCGGCCACAGCGTGCCGAGAATGCCGACCCATTGGAACAGCAGGAACAGCGGGATGAGATAGGAAAGCCCCGGCGTCATGCGGGCGATCATGATGACCACCGCCGATCGCTCGGCCTTGAGCCGCGCGATGCCATAGCCGGCCGGCACGCCGATCAGCAGCGCCAAAAGCGTCGCCGTGCCGGTCACCAGAACCGAATTCCAGAGATAGAGCAGGAAATTGTTCTCCTCGAACACTTTTGCATAGTTCGACCAGGCGAGATGTTCGGGGATCAGGATCGGCGGATAGGCGCCGTTGTCGATCTCGAATTTCAGCGACAGCGAGATCATCCAGAGGAAGAACAGGATCGCCGGCGAGACGAAGACCAGGGCCGCGAAGAACAGCCCGATCCGGTTGAGCAGTCGTGAACTCATCTATTTGCCCTCCACGCCGATCCACTGCGAGCGCTGGCGCAACATCAGGAGGATGAAGGACAGGGCGACGATGACGATGAAGAACACCACGGCCATGGCCGAGCCATAGCCGATGTCGTAGTAGGAGAAGGCGGTGTTGTAGAGATAGATGTTGATGGTCTCCGAGGCCGTGCCCGGCCCGCCCTGGGTCATCGCGTAGATGATGTCGAAACTCTTCAGTGCGTCGATGGTGCGGATGATCACCGCGATCATCAGGAACGGCGCGATCATCGGCAAGGTGAGATAGCGGAATTGCTGCCAGGCATTGGCGCCGTCGATTTCGGCGCTTTCGAACGGCTCGCGCGGCACGGACGCCAGGCCGCCGAGCACGATCAGCATCACCAGCGGCGTCCACTGCCAGGTCTCGACCGCAACCAGCGACGGGATGACCGTGTTGGCGTTGAAGATCCATTCCTGCGCCGGAATGCCGACCAGCGACAGAAGATAGTTGAGGACGCCGAGCTGGGGGTGGAACATCATCGTCCAGACCAGCGCCACGGCGACGGGCGTTGCCATCATAGGCATCACGAAGACGCCGCGCAGCAGGCCACGCAGCGGAAACCTGGCGTCGAAGATCAGGGCGGCGATGGTGCCGAGCAACATCGGCGCGGCAACCGAAAGGAAGGTGTAGCTCAACGTATGGAGAAGCGATTCCCAGAAGCGTTGGTCGTACGCCAGCCGCAGATAATTCTCCATCCCGGCAAAGCTTCGCGACTGGCCGAGCGTCCAGCGGTTGACGCTCATCCACAGCGTGAAGGCCCAGGGAAAGACGATCACGGCGCCGACGACGACGAGCGCCGGAACGACGAAAGGCCAGTAGTTGGGAGCCAGCCGGATCGTCTGGCTCCCTTCGATGGCTTGCGTCGTCACCCCGGTGCGTTCTGGGGTGGTGGCGGACATCAGCCTTGCTCGCTCCTGTCGAGGACCGGCTGGAATTGGTCGGTAGCCTTCTTCAACTCCTCGGCGGGATCAGCGCCGGCGATCAAATTGGTCAGCGCCACGCCGTAGATGTCGCGGAACTCTGTGACCGGGATGATGACCGGCAGCGACAGCCGGCTCACATTGCCGGAGCCGACCACCGCATCGAGCCAGCTTGCCGGCATGGTGACGCCTTCGCGCACCTTTGGATCTTCGAGCACCGATTTGCGGAACGGTACGCCGGCGCCTGCCTGCAGCAGGCGCGCGCCCATGACCGGCGACACTGCCCACTGGCAGAACAGATAGGCGGCCTCCTTCTTCTCGCTGGTGGCCGTCACGCCGATACCGTCGCCGAAGGTGCCAGCCGCGTGCGCCTTGGGACCCTTGGGCATGACGCCATAGCCGACCTTGCCGACCACCCGCGATTTTTCCGGATTTTCCATCGGCGGGGCAAAGCCGACGCCATCGAACCACATGCCGATCTTGCCTTGCAGGAAGGCGGACTGCGCTTCGGCCCAGTTGAAGCCAGTGACGCCTGGAGGCGCGGATTTGGTCATCAGCCGCTGGTAGAGCCCGGCGGCCTCGATCGCCTCGGGCGACGTCGTGCGCAGCTTGCCCTGAGCGTCGAGTGGCGTCATGTCGTAGCCGAGCATGAGCGATGTCCACACCGGCGTGTTGGCGTTCTTGATGCCGCGGGCGACGAAACCATAAGTATTGGTCGACGGGTCGGTCAGCGCCTCGGCCGCGGCCACCAGCTGCTCGAAGGTTTCGGGATATTTGAGGCCCTTGGCCTCGAACAACTCCTTGTTCCAGTAAACGATCCAGTAGTCGACCGAGAAGGGCAGCGAGCGCAGCACGCCCTGACCGTCCTTGGCGAACAGCATGCCGGCGTCGGCGAAATCGTTTTCGACCAGACCCGGATCGGTAAGGGTGGGGTCGGCGAGATAGCCTGATATGTCGGCAAGCCAGCCGCCTTTTTCGAACTGCCGCTTCTGCACATGGTAGCTCAGATGCACGACGTCGAAGCTCGGCTTGCCGGAGCTCAATTCGATCACCGTCTTCTGGCGCTGCTGCTGCTCAGGCGTTGCCTCGGCATTGACCTTGATCCCGGTCAACTCCTCGAACTCGGCGAGATATTTTATCAGGGTGTCGCTGCGCGGGCTTTTCACCAGATTGACGTCGAGCGTCGTGCCGGCAAAGCGCTTCCAGTCGACGGCCGCGGCAAAGCCTGGGCGAACACCCACAAGGCCGGCGGCGGCAAGTGCCGCGGTTCCCTGGAGGAGTTGCCTCCTGGTTGGGTTGAACAGATTGGACGACATTTCTTCCTCCCGGTTGCTGTCGTTGTCGAATGCGTCGCGACCGCGACGCGGCTCATGCTTCCTCAGATTTGCAGCGCCAGCCGGCGCGCCTTGTCGATGTGCAGGCTGATCGCCTCGACCGCCTTCTGCGGGTCGCGGCTTTCCATGGCTTCGATGACCGCAAGGTGCTCACGCATGACCGGCACGACGCGCCCGTCGATGCGGAAGCGCTCCTGATGGATCAGCCGGATCTTCACCGAGTTGACCAGATAGGCCTTGGCGATGATCTCGTTGCCCAGCGCATCGATGAAAGTGTCGTGCATCGCCCAGTCGATGCTCTGCGCCCTGGCTTCCATTTCCGGCGTCGGCGCCTGCGAAAGGGCTTGAGCCAGCATCTCCTCGTGTTCACGCCGCAGGCGGGCAAGTTCGTCATCGGAAGCGCTGACGGTGAACAGCGCCACCGCTTCGCGTTCCATGAACAGGCGGAACTGAAAAGCCTCGCGGATCAGGCTGATGTCGATATGGGCGATCTGCATGCCGCGCTGCGGGATCGTCGTCAGAAGCCCTTCGGCCTCGAGACGCGGCACGATTTCGCGAATGGCGCCGAGCGGCAGACCGGTGAAGGCGACCAGTTCGCGCTGCGATACGAACTGGCCCGGCAGCAGATCGCGGGCCAGCAAATGCCGCGTGAAGCTGGCATAGGCTTTTTCCCTAAGCGTGGTCGGCTCGCTGCCGTCTTCCATTTCAGCGCGTATCCCTTTGCCGGTCAGGCTGATTCCCTGGCAAACAGCCCATCATAGGCGTCAGCCAGCTGTTGTCGCCCCTGCGAACCGATCGGCTCCAGCGGCGGACGGACCGCCAGCCAGCGGTCGTCGCCGGTTTTGCGCGCCACCATGACCTTCACCGCCGGCGTTACCGGGTGTTTGAGCAATTCGAGCACGAAACGCTCGACGCGTGTGTCGTCGCGCCCGTCCCCGGCCATGGCCCGGATTTCGCTGGTAACGAAATTGGCCATGCCGGAGATTGCGCCTTGAGCACCAATTCGCACGGCTCGTGCCAGATGCCGCTCGTCACCGATCAAGATCACCAGATCGCCATGGGCGCCGAGCAGCGCCTCGCTGTAGTCCCAATCCCCGCCGGAATCCTTGACCCCCGCAATGACATCCGGAAAAGCCGTACGCAATCGGCCGATCAGGTCAAGCGAGAGCTGCACCATGGTGACCGACGGAATGTTGTAGAGCAGAACGCCACGGGCGAGGGGACCGAGCACGGCAAAGACAGTGGAAAACCAGCCGAAAAGACCATCGTCGCCGACATTCTTGAAGTAGCTCGGCGGCGCCAGCAGAATGTTGCGGGCGCCGCGCTGCAAGGCATGCCGGGCCTGCTCAGCGGCGTCTTCGGCCGCATCGACCAGCACGCCGGCAACAAGCTGATGCGGCAGGATGCCGGCAGCCAGCATGGCTTCGGTCACCGACCGCCGCTCCCCGGTGCCAACCGATGCGCCTTCGCCGGTGGTGCCAAAAAGCGTAACACTGGTGCACCCCTCCGCCAGGCAACGCTTGGCCTGGGCGACCATGAGGGCGGTGGCGATCTGCCCGGAGGCATCGAAAGGCGTGGCGAGGGCGGCCGAAAGGCCAAAACGTGATGTCACCGGGAGTCTCCGAAAAGAAGTTCGAAGGCAGTGATATCTCACTAACATGTCAGTTGTAAATCTGGTTGGTGCGTTTTTTCTGTCCCCGGATGACGTGGGCGAATCTTCTTGCTGGGAAGCGAACAGCGTCACACCGGAGGTGTCGGTCAGACAGAAGAATCCCCAAACACCAGCGAAACATGTCCTCCCGCATGGCGTTCTAGCCGGCCGGCGAGGTCGAGTTCCAGCAGCACCATGAACACTTGGGCCGGGTGCAGGCCAGTGTGGCGGATGATCTCGTCGACCGAGACGGGCGTCGGGCCGAGCGCCTCGATGACTCGGGCGCGATCGCTTTCGCCGGGCGGTGGTGCGGCCAAGAAGTCGGGCGGCTCTTCGAACGGCGGCACGTCGGGCGCCCGCATGCCGGTCAGCGGCGCGATTGCCCTGGAAATATCCGATGCCTCGGTGACCAGGGTGGCGCCATCCTTGAGCAGGCCATTGGCGCCGGCGGCGCGTGGATCGAGCGGTGAGCCCGGTACAGCGAAGACCAGTCGGCCCATTTCGCCGGCAAGCCTGGCGCTGATCAGGGACCCAGAGCGTTGCGCTGCCTCGACCACCACCAGCCCAAGGACCGCACCCGCGACAAGGCGGTTGCGGCGCGGAAAATCCTGAGCGCGCGGCTGCCAGCCGAACGGCATCTCCGAAATGATGGCGCCACGCTCGGCAATCTCTTCGCACAGGCCTGCATTTTCAGGCGGATAAGGCTGGTCGAGGCCGCCGGCCAGCACGCTGATCGTGCCGGTCGCAAGACTGCCCTGATGCGCCGCTGTGTCGATGCCGCGCGCCAGGCCGGAGACGATTGCGTAGCCGTCGCGGCCGAGGTCGGCTGCCAGCATGCGCGCCATCTTGATGCCGGCCAGCGACGCGTTGCGTGCCCCGACTATGGCGACACCCGGCAGCCGGAAAACAGCTGCGTTGCCCTTTACCGCCAGCAGGGGCGGCGGATGATCCATGTTGCGCAAGAGGGGTGGGTAGTCTGCTTCACCGATGCCGACAAAGCGGGCGCCGGCCTTTCCAGCTGTTTCCAGTTCGGCCTCGGCCTCGGCAACGGACGGGATGCGGGCGATCCGGATGGCGCCGCCCGAAATCATCAGTTCCGGCAGTATTTCAAGCGCCGCTTCGGCTGAGCCGAAGCGGTTGATCAGGTCGCGAAAGGAGGCAGGGCCGACATTCTGGGTGCGGATCAGTCGTAGCCAGCTCAGCCGCTGCCGGTCGCTGAGGCGCGGCCCGGCGGTCGGCTCGCTCATCCCTTGGCTCCGATCTTGCCCTCGGTGCCGGCAAGCAGGCGCGAAATGTTTTCCCGGTGCTTGATGAAAACGATGACGCTCATCACCACGAACAATCCGGCAATTTGCGGCGTGCTCAGGACATAGAGGGCGATCGGCACGATGACCGCCGCCGTCAGCGCCGCAAGCGAGGAATAACGGAAGAGGAATGCCATCACCAGCCAGACGACGGCGAAGATCAGCGCTACCTGCCAGGCAAGGCCGATCAGCACGCCGAGATAGGTGGCGACGCCCTTGCCGCCCTTGAAGCCCAGCCATACCGGGAAGAGATGACCGAGAAAGGCGCCGAGACCGGCCCAGATCGCCAGGTCAGGCGCGAAATAGCCAGCAATCAGCACGGCGGCCGTGCCCTTCAGCGCGTCGAGCAACAGCGTCGCCGCGGCTAGGCCCTTGTTGCCGGTGCGCAGAACATTGGTGGCGCCGATGTTGCCCGAGCCGATCTGGCGCACATCGCCAAGGCCGGCCGCGCGGGTGAGCAGAAGTCCGAACGGAATCGAGCCCAGGAGATAGCCGAACACAAGCGCTGGGATGAGGCTGTAAGTCATTGTTTCCCCCGCATTTCCCCCAGTTTGGCCGGATCAGGCGCGGTGCGCGGGTTGTCCGGCTCAGACGGAGAACACTGTGCGGCCCGCAACCAGCGTTTGCAAGACCTTGCCTTGCAGGCGCGCACCTTCGAAACAGGTGTTTTTTGAGCGCGAACGAATGCCGCTTTCGCTGACGATCCAGGGTTCGTCGAGGTCGACAAGCGCAAGATCGGCGACAGCGCCGGGCTTCAGCGTGCCACCGGGCAGTCCGAACAGTTTTGCCGGGGCCGTGGACAGGGTCTCGATCAGCCTCAGCAACGGCACGTCGCCATTGTGGTAGAGCCGCAAGGCCGCGCCCAGCAGCGTCTCCAACCCGATGGCGCCGGCCGCCGCATCGGCGAAGGGCAGGCGCTTGGTGTCGACATCCTGCGGATCGTGCGAGGAGACGATGACGTCGATCGTACCGTCCCTGACCGCCTCGATCATCGCCAGCCGGTCTTCCTCGGCACGCAATGGCGGCGTCAGGCGAAAGAAGGTGCGGTATTCGCCGACATCGTTTTCATTGAGCGACAGATTGTGGATCGCCACGCCCGACGTCACCGTCGCCCCGTCGGCCTTGGCACGCGTCACGGCGTTTGCCGCCATCGCCGTCGAGATCTTCGCCGCATGGTACGAACCGCGCGTCAGCCGCGCCAGCGCAAGGTCGCGTTCCAGCGGGATGGATTCGGCCTCGCGCGGAATGCCGGAAAGGCCGAGCCAGCTGGCGTAGAGGCCTTCATTCATCACGCCGGATGAACCGAGGTCCGCATCCTGCGTCTCATGCACGATGGTGGCGCCGAAGTCGCGCGCATAGGTCAGCGCGCGGCGCATCACCAGCGCACTCGATATGGTGTGGCGGCCATCGGTGAAGGCGACCGCGCCGGCTTCGCGCAGCAGGCCGAACTCGGTCATCTCGCGCCCGTCGAGGCCCTTGGTGATCGCCGCAGCCGGAAAGACGTTGACGATAGCCGTGTCTTTGGCGGTGCGCAGCACGAACTCGACAAGCGCCACATTGTCGATCACCGGGTCGGTATCGGGCATCATGACGATGGAGGTGACGCCGCCAGCCGCCGCCGCGACACTCGCCGACGCAATGGTTTCGCGATGCTCGCCGCCCGGTTCGCCGATGAAGACGCGGCCGTCGATAAGGCCTGGAATGATCGCCTTGCCGGCGCAGTCGATAATGGTGGCGCCCTCGGGCGCGCCCTGGTTGAGCGCTGGCTTGCCGGCGGCAACGATCTTGCGGCCATCGACGATGACGGCGCCGATCTCGTCCATGCCGCGCGAGGGGTCGACGATGCGGGCGCGCTCAAAGACCGTTATGCTCATGCGCCGCGGCCCTCTTGATTGCGACGGGGATCGAGCAGCGCTTCCATGACCGCCATGCGCACAGCAACGCCCATTTCGACCTGTTCCTGGATGACGCTTTGCGGGCCGTCGGCGATTTCCGAAGCGATCTCGACGCCACGGTTCATCGGTCCGGGGTGCATCACCAACGCGTCGTCTTTGGCCGCCTTCAGTTTTTCCGCATCGAGGCCGAAATAGCGGAAATACTCGCGCACCGAAGGCACGAAGGCGCCTTCCATGCGCTCGCGCTGCAGGCGCAGCATCATCACCACATCGGCGTCCTTGAGGCCTTCGGCCATCGAACGGGTGACGATGACGCCCATCTTCTCGATGCCAGTGGGCAGCAGCGTCGACGGCGCAACGACGCGCACCTGCGCGCCGAGCGCGTTGAGCAGCATGATGTTGGAGCGCGCCACGCGCGAATGCAGGATGTCGCCGCAGATCGCCACGATCAGCTTCGACAGCGGGCCTTTGGCGCGGCGGATGGTCAGCGCGTCGAGCAGCGCCTGTGTCGGGTGCTCATGCGCGCCGTCGCCGGCATTGACGACGGAGCAGCCGACCTTCTGCGCGAGAAGCGCGGCCGCACCGGCCGACTGGTGGCGGATGATCAATATGTCGGGCCGCATGGCATTCAGCGTCATCGCCGTGTCGATGAGCGTTTCGCCCTTCTTCACCGAAGAGCTTGCCACCGACATGTTCATGACATCGGCGCCAAGCCGCTTTCCGGCCAGTTCGAACGACGACTGCGTGCGCGTCGAGGCTTCATAGAACAGGTTGATCTGTGTGCGGCCGCGCAGCGTCGAGGTTTTCTTCTCGGACTGCCGCGAGATCGCGACCGCCCGGTCCGCCCTGTCGAGCAACAGCTCGATGTCGGCAGGGGAAAGGTCGCGGATGCCCAGAAGATGGCGTTGAGGATAGGGGGACGAAGCGTCGGTCATCTCAAGGGGCTGCTATAGGGTGGAGACTTTGCGGCTGCAAGCGCCAGCTTTGCATTGGAACCGTTCTCCTCATTTTTTTCGTGTAGATGGCCGATTGTATCGGCCGGTATTTTCATCGCGCGCGCTGCATGGCTTGGCTATATCTAGCCGACAGCCTCGGATTCGTGGCTTTCTGACGATAGAAGGATTGGGCGTGACCGACGACGTGACGAACCAGCCGCCGCCGCTGACGGGCGGCAACGCCTGGCGGGGCGATCCGTTGCTGATCCAGCTCGCGGAGCGTTTTTCCGATCCGGTGCGCCGGGAACTCGACGGTCTCGGCCGTTTCGTGCTGACGCAGGAGGCGCAGGAACTGGCGCGCCTCGCCAATGTCGAGACGCCGAAGCTGAGGACGCATGATCGCCAAGGACGGCGCATCGACGTGGTCGAGTTCCATCCCGCCTATCACGCCTTGATGCGCCGCTCCGTGGCCAATGGGCTGCATTCCTCGGTGTGGGAAAACGGCGACACCGAGATCGGCCGCCGCCATCAGGTCCGTGCCGCCCGGTTTTATCTGACGGCGGAGCTCGAGACCGGGCATCTGTGCCCCATCACCATGACCAACGCTTCGCTGGCGGCCTTGATGGCCAGCCCGAAACTGTTTCGTGAATGGGCGCCGCGCGTGACGACGCGCAAATATGACCAGAGCCAAAAGCCGCCGGTCGAGAAAACCGGGCTGACGCTCGGCATGGGCATGACCGAGAAACAGGGCGGCACCGATGTGCGCGCCAATGTGACGAGGGCGGAACGCGCCGGCAGCGGTTTTTATCGTCTGACCGGGCACAAATGGTTCATGTCGGCGCCGATGTCGGATGCCTTCCTGGTGCTGGCGCAGGCGCCGGAGGGGCTGTCGTGCTTCCTCGTACCGCGCGTTCTCGGTGACGGCTCGGGCAACGGCTTCCGCTTCCAGCGGCTGAAGGACAAGCTCGGCAACCGTTCCAACGCATCCTCCGAAGTCGAATTCGTCAATGCCATCGGCGAGATGGTCGGCGAACCCGGTGCCGGTGTGAAGACGATCATGGACATGGTGACGCTCACCCGGCTCGATTGTGCCATCGCCTCGTCGGCGATCATGCGCGCGGGCCTCGCCGAGGCCGTTCATCATGCCCGCCATCGTCAGGTGTTCGGTTCGACCCTGATCGAGCAGCCGTTGATGCAGCGCGTGCTGGCGGACATGGCACTCGATGTCGCCGCCGCCACCGCACTGTCGTTCCGGCTGGCGCGGTCCTTCGACGAGGCGGCCAGCGACCGCGGTGAAGCGGCGTTTGCCCGCGCCATGACGCCGGTCGTCAAATACTGGGTCTGCAAGATCGCGCCGCCTTTGCTCTATGAGGCGATGGAGTGCCTCGGCGGCAATGGCTATGTCGAGGAGGCGCCGCTCGCCCGCTATTATCGCGAGGCCCCGGTCAACGCGATCTGGGAGGGCTCGGGCAATGTCATGGCGCTCGACGTGCTGCGCGTGCTTGGCCGTGCGCCCGGCCTGTTCGAGGATGTGCTGGCCGGCATCGACCGCGATCTCGGCGCCGGCGGACGCGGCACGATCGGCGTGCTGAAGGCGGCGATGCAGGTCGCTTCAACCGACGAAGGTTCGGCTCGGCTGCTCACCGAGCAGCTGGCTCTGTCGGCTGCGGCGGCGGAATTGCGCCGTCTGGGGGCAGGGCGGATCGCCGACGCTTTCGTCGAGACGCGATTGGCCGGCCAATGGCGCAACACCTATGGCATGATCGATTCGCGCCACGATGCACGCATGATCATCGACACGCTCTATCCGCCAGTGAACTGAGCCGCGAGCATCGCAAAAACCGGCGCCATCCACAGTTTTGAGGCGTTGGTCCGTATCCTCTCGCATATGGCTAATTTCCGTTAACCTTAACAAATGGTTTCCGTTGCGATGGCGAGCGGCAAGGCCCACTGTCCCGGCGCAAGCAGGCAATGGTTCAGATTGGCCGTCTCCTGCTTTGCGAAGCAGGAACACCGATGCGACAGGTACTGACCTCTTTTCTGACCTTGCACTGGACGATTGTTTTCGCCCTGCTTGCGCTCATCTGCATCGACGGAAACCGTGGTGTGGCGGCGGCGCTCGGCGTGATCGGTGCCACAATCGAGGGTACCCGCTTCGTCAACCTCGACAATTTCGTTGTCGTGGCGCCGCTTGCCACCGCATTGCTGGTCGTCGCGGTTCTGTTTTTCTGGGCCTTTGTCGAAGCCCTGGTCAACGACGCGACCAGCCCGGACGCCGACAGCGTTGCCCGCATCGCCTTCATCTGCGCGTCCGGCGTGTTGTCGCTGATCGTCATCGGGGGTGCTGCGCAAGGCATAAACGGGCTGTTCATGGCTGTTGCCGTGCAGCTGGCAGCACTTCTGGCATCCTATGTCGCCATGCTTGCCGAACGGCGGTCCGTGGTTGCGGCAGCGGCTTCGGGCGAAGGCGAGATCCATGCCGTCGCGCACGGCATGGCAAAAGCCGCAGCCCACAATTCGCTGCTTTCACTCATATCAGGCCGAACGGTGTCCAAAACCGGCTCCAATCCCAGGGGAGGCCGCTGATGCGCTACATCTTCGGATGCTGGGCGGCGCCGATGGCGATTTTCTGGGGCTGGTTCTATCTGTCGGCCAATGACATCAATTTCGGCTACGCGATGCTCAGCCGACAGATGCACGACTTCTTCTTCCGGCTCTACGGTCAGATGCTCGGCATCGATCCGGCGATCATCCCCGGCATGGTGGCGAAGACGTGCGTCTTCGACGGGTTGCTGCTGATGGCGCTTTGGGCATTCCGCCGTCGCCGCGAAATCGCCGGCTGGGTCAGACAGCGCTGGGCGGATCCGGTTCCGTTCGAGCGGATGCGTGGAGCGACTGAAGCCGGTCCAAAACTCCCTGCAGAATAAACGCGGCTGCCGCCGAATCGATCTTGCCGGCGCGCTTGCGGCGCGAGAAATCCATCTCGATCAGCGTCCTTTCGGCCGCGACCGTCGATAGCCTTTCATCCCAGAGCACGAAGGGCAGGTCGCTCATTTGTGCCATGTTACGGACGAAGGCGCGCGATTTCTGCGCACGCGGACCTTCCGAGCCGTCCATGTTGATCGGCAGCCCAATCACCACGGCGCCGGCATTCTCCTTCTGCAGCAAGGCGAGCAGCACCGCCGCATCGAGCGAAAATTTCCTTCGCATGATGACCGGACGCGGATGGGCGAAGGAAAACCTCTGGTCCGAGACCGCGACGCCGATCGTCTTGTCGCCGAGGTCAAGCCCCGCCAGCGTCTTGCCGCCGGCTAACCGCGCCGGCAATTCTTCGAT
This sequence comes from Mesorhizobium sp. Primo-A, assembly GCF_003997175.1. Classification (NCBI taxonomy): domain Bacteria; kingdom Pseudomonadati; phylum Pseudomonadota; class Alphaproteobacteria; order Hyphomicrobiales; family Phyllobacteriaceae; genus Mesorhizobium; species Mesorhizobium sp. Primo-A. Next base: position 225,510 of record NZ_RZTG01000003.1, on the reverse strand, counting down.
CGCGATAATGCCCACCGGCCGTCCTTCGCCTTTCACCACCAGGTGTTTTGTCAAACGCGTGGCGGACAAGTAACCCTTTGATCTCGGGGCCATTGGCGTTCTATCCTTTGGCAAGTCAAAAATCGAGGAATGCATTCATGAAACTGACCTGGTACGGCCACTCGGCCTTTCGGATCGATACCGCTGATGCCAAGATCCTCATCGACCCCTATCTGATAGGCAATCCGTCATGGACGGGTGGCTGGGAGGGCCCGGCTGAGGGTGTCACGCATGTGCTGCTGACGCATGGCCACAGCGACCACATCAGCGGCGCGGTGGAGGTGCTCGGCAAAAGCGGCGCCCAGCTCGTCGCCAATTTCGAGATCTGCATGTATCTGGTCGGCAAGGGCGTCAGCGACAAGAAGATCAATCCCGGCAACATCGGCGGCACCGTCGATTGCGGCAGCTTCACCACCACTTTTGTCCAGGCGCTGCACTCATCCTCGTTCCCGGGCGAGGGCGGCCAGAACACCTATCTCGGCAATCCGGGCGGCCTCGTCCTGCATTTCGCGGAAGACAAAACGCTCTATCACATGGGCGACACCGACATCTTCTCCGACATGGCGCTGATCAACGAGTTGCATGAGCCGAAGATAGGCCTGGTGCCGATCGGCGACCGCTTCACCATGGGCGGCGCGGTGGCGGCACTTGCCTGCCGGCGCTTCTTCAAATTCGACACCGTGGTTCCCTGCCACTTCGGCACGTTTCCGATGATCGACCCGACCGCCGATAAGTTCGAGGCCGGCCTGGAAGGATCCGGTGTAAGGCTGGCGTTGCCGAAAATCGGTGAGACGATTACGATCTAGAAACAGCTAAAGTGGAATAAATCCATGGTATTGGGGCGATCTCTTTGCGTTTCCATGTTTGTCGCGGCGTCGCCCGCGCTGGCCGCGGATGATTTCATCGAAGGCGTCTACCTTCAGTCCGAAGAGCTTTGCACGCAGGCCAAAAAGGACACGCTGCAAACGCTGATCGACGCCGGCAACATCGTGCTTTCGGCGCACGGCCTGCAGAGCGTGGAATACAATTGCGAGTTTCTGCAGGTCAGCAAGGCGACCGCTTCGCCGAGCTGGGCGGTGACGGCCCTCTGCCAGGAACCGGGCTATGTCTTCCCGGATGTCCTCTCGGTGACGCAAATGAACGACAAGCAGATCGATCTCGTGTCGGTCCGGCCCGTCAACGACGAAAGCGAAGCAAGCGGCAACAGCGGCAGCTACTATCTGTGCGAGGGCGTTGCCCTGCCGTAGACATCATCCTGTGCGTGGATCGATGGCCGAAGACTAGGCCGCCGCCGCAGCCTGGTCTCTCGCACGATGCATGTTGCGCAGCGCGCGCGGCGCCGCTATAGCCCGAACTGGTTTTCCCCGAGGCAAAAACATGTCCGTAGATCTTCAGACAGTGAAGCGCGTCGCGCATCTCGCCCGCATTGCGGTGAGCGAGGAAGATGCCGAACGGATGACCGGCGAGCTGAACGCCATTCTGGGCTTCGTCGAACAGCTGAATGAGGTCGATGTTTCCGGCATCGAACCGATGACCTCGGTGACGCCGATGGACATGAAGAAGCGTCAGGACGTTGTTACTGACGGCGGCAAGGCAGCTGACATCGTCGCCAACGCGCCGGCGACCGAAGAGAATTTCTTCCTCGTGCCGAAGGTCGTGGAGTAAACCGGCCGATGGCAATCGACATCGCCATTGAAACGCCACTGCAGGACGACGTGCGCGGCCTGGTCGAGGAACTCAACCAGACCTTGCTCGAACTGACGCCGCCGGAGCATTGCTACCATCTGACGGTCGAGCAGATGGCTGGTGAGGACACGACTGTCTTCATCGCCCGCGACAACGGCATGGCCATTGGCTGCGGTGCGCTGAAACGCCATGACGGCGCTGTCGGCGAGGTCAAGCGCATGTACACGCGGCCCTCGCATCGCGGGCAGAAGATCGGCGCGAAAATCGTCGAGCAGGTCGAGGCGCTGGCGCGCAACGAGGGGCTGAAGCGCCTGGTGCTGGAGACGGGCGACCGTCACCCCGCGGCGTGGACCGTCTACGAACGCGCCGGGTTTTCGCGTTGCGGCCCGGTGCTGGATTATCCCGATTCCGAGTGGTCGGTGTTTTACGAAAAGAGCCTTTGATGAGCGACCTGACCCAGCTGACGATTTCACAGGCCCGCGCCAAGCTGCACGGCAAGGAAATCACCGCGACCGAGATCACCGAGGCCTATCTCTCGGCCATCGATCGCGCCAATCCCGCGCTCAATGCCTATGTCGCGGTGACAGGCGACAAGGCGCGCGACATGGCCAAGGCGTCCGACGCAAGGCTGGTCAAGGGCGAGGGCGGTGCGCTGGAAGGCATCCCGCTCGGAATCAAGGACCTGTTCGGCACCGAAGGCGTCCATACGCAGGCCTGCAGTCATGTGCTGGACGGATTCAAGCCGCGCTACGAATCGACCGTTACGTCAAATCTGTGGGCCGACGGCGCCGTCATGCTCGGTAAACTCAACATGGACGAGTTCGCCATGGGCTCGTCCAACGAGACGTCCTACTATGGCCCGGTCATCAATCCGTGGCGGCGCTCGCGCCTAGACACGGTGGTGATGCCGACGACGCATCAGGGTGATGGCGGCTTCGTCTCGGCCGGCGGCACCAGGACCGCGCGCAGCCTGGACAATGCGCAGCTGGTGCCGGGCGGTTCTTCCGGCGGTTCGGCAACCGCAGTGTCGGCCTTCCTGTGTGCCGGCGCGACCGCGACGGATACTGGCGGCTCGATCCGCCAGCCGGCCGCCTTCACCGGCACGGTCGGCATCAAGCCGACCTATGGCCGCTGCTCGCGCTGGGGCATCGTCGCCTTCGCCTCGTCGCTCGACCAGGCCGGCCCGATCGCTCGTGACGTGCGCGATGCCGCGATCCTGCTGAAGTCGATGGCCTCCGTCGATCCGAAGGACACGACGTCGGTCGACATGCCGGTACCGGACTATGAGGCCGCGATCGGCAAGCCGATCAAGGGCATGAAGGTCGGCATTCCCAGGGAGTACCGCGTCGACGGCATGCCCGAAGAGATCGAAGCGCTGTGGCAGAAGGGCATTGCCTGGCTGAAGGACGCCGGCGCCGAGATCGTCGATATTTCCCTGCCGCACACCAAATATGCGTTGCCTGCCTATTACATCGTGGCGCCCGCCGAGGCTTCGTCCAACCTCGCCCGCTACGATGGCGTCCGCTACGGCTTGCGCGTGCCGGGCAAGGATATCGTCGACATGTATGAGAAGACCCGTGCCGCCGGTTTCGGCCGTGAGGTCAAGCGCCGTATCATGATCGGCACCTATGTGCTGTCGGCCGGCTATTACGACGCCTACTATCTGCAGGCGCAGAAGGTGCGCAATCTGATCAAGCGGGATTTCGAGACTGTCTTCGCCGCCGGCGTCGATGTCATCCTGACCCCGGCAACGCCATCCGCCGCCTTCGGCATCGCCGACGAGGACATGGCTGCCGATCCGGTCAAGATGTACCTGAACGACATCTTCACCGTCACGGTGAACATGGCCGGCCTGCCGGGCATCGCTGTGCCCGCCGGGCTCGACGCCAAGGGTTTGCCGCTCGGGCTTCAGTTGATCGGCCGGCCGTTTGACGAGGAAACCCTGTTCCAGACCGCCGCCGTCATCGAGCAAGCCGCCGGCACATTCCAGCCGGAGAAATGGTGGTAGCATGCCGCCCCCGTCTCGCATTTCCATCGTCGAGACGGAAGACGAACTGCTGATAACCAACCCACCGCGCATCTCGGATTTCAGGATGGGCTTCGTCCTGGTTGGGGCCGCGATCGTTGCCTATACCGGCTACATGGGATTGACCGACACGTCGCCCGCAAACGTCGCCAGCGGCACTCTCGGACTGCTGTCGTTCACTGCGATCATTGCCCTCTTCACCTACTTCCTCGGCAAGGATTTCATGTGGCTGGTGTTCGGCAAGGAAACCCTGCGGCTAACCGACGTGGCAGCCGTGCGCGACGTCAGGGGTTTTGTGCGAAATCGTTCCTCATTGCCTTTGAAAGGGCACCTTGAGGCCGAAATCCTCGACCATACCTATCCAACGGATGAAGCGGGGCTGTCGGAAGTCATCAGGTTGACCAACACCAACGGCGTCCTTGTTTTCGGCAGGGAGTTGAGCCGGCCCGAGGCCGAGGCTGTGACAAGTGCCGTCGAGCACTTCATCGGTCGTGAGAATTCGAGCCGACGATAGGCAGCCAATGTTCTTCTACCTTTCCAAGATCTTCTGGTTCTTCATCCAGCCGCTCAACCTGGCGATCTTCCTGCTGCTAGCGGGACTGCTCGCGGTCACGATCGGGCGCCGACGGTTAGCGGCCGCCGGCAGCGTGCTGGCATTTTTGATCCTTGCACTGTCAGCATGGACGTCGCTCGGCGCCATGATGCTCAATCCGTTGGAAGAGCGCTTTCAACGCCCGCCGCTGCCGGAAAAGGTCGACGGCATCGTCGTGCTCGGCGGCGGCTTCGAGGGCGCCATCAATCTGGCGCGCGGCGGCTATGAGCTGAACAGCAGCGGCGATCGGATGGTCGAGACCGCGATTCTCGCCCGGCGCTTTCCCACCGCCAAGGTGGTCGTCTCCGGCGGCACCGGCGCGTTGTTTCTCGATGGCGAGGGCGATGCCGCAACCGCGCCGCGCCTGCTCACCGCGCTTGGCGTGGCCGCCGACTGGATGATCCTGGAGAACAAGTCCCGCAACACCTATGAGAACGCGGTCTTCACCAAGGAGTTGGTAACGCCGAAGCCCGGCGAGACCTGGCTGCTGGTGACCTCGGCCTTCCATATGCCGCGCGCCAAGGCGCTGTTCGACAAGGCCGGCTTTGCAACCGTTCCATGGCCGGTCGACTATCGCACCTCGGGACGGGAAGGCGTCGGCCTGTTCCGCGACAATCCAGCCGATTCGCTGCGGGCCACCACCATGGCCATCCGGGAATGGATCGGGCTTTTTGCCTACTGGCTGTCAGGCCGGATCGATCAGCCTTTTCCGGGCGGCTGACCGATCACCGCCTGCCTGGCCGCCGAGAAGAACTGGCGCCGCACCAGCACCGCCAGCAGCAACAGCGTCGACAACACGAACACCATGGGGTCGACGAACCAGCCGAGATAACCGATCGAGAAGAACACGCCGCGCAGGCCGGAGTTGAAGTGCTTTCCGGCCAGCATGTTCATTTGCGCCGCACGCCACACCGCCGTTTCGGTGACCGGATTGCGCGAGGCTTCGCCATGCGGGATCGGTACGGCGCCGATCAGGATCGTGCAATAATTGAACAGCCGGTACGCCCAGCCGAATTTGAAGAACGAAAACGCCAGGATCAGCACCAGCCCAAACACCTTTATCTGGAAGGCCGCGCGCGACGGCGCGCCACCCAGAGGCAGGTCGCTGAGCACTTCAAGAACCCGGTCGGACGCGCCGAGCAGGGCAAAGCAGCCGCCGATCGCGATCAGCGAGCTGGAGGCGAAGAAGGCGGTGCCTTGCTGCAGCCCGCTCATGATGGCGGTGTCGACGATGCGGATCTCGCGCTCGGCCATGGTCCGCATCCAGGCTTGCCGCTGTGCATTCATCGCCGTCGTCAGCGACATCCGGCTGACAAGCTTGCCGTCGGAGGCAAACGTGTGCAGCAGCCACGCGACGAGGAAGAAGGCCAGCGCCGCGAGATCGGCTGTCGAAAGATCGAGGGAATCGCCCATGGCCTGAATTTATCACATTCAGGGCGATCGCTTCGATGTCCGCATTCAGCGATCGTGCCAATGTCGCTGCCGGAGCAAACAAGGTCGGCGGGTGCAGCGCCGCGATTTCCAAAAGAGCGGAAACATCGTGGGAATTCCTATATGTAGTCCTCGACCTGACTCCAGGAGACAACGCCGCGTGTTCCTTTCGGTTTTCGACCTGTTCAAGATCGGCATAGGACCCTCGAGTTCGCACACGATGGGACCGATGACCGCCGCGGCGCGGTTTCTCGACGAGGTCGCGGGAAATGACTGGCCGCGCCCGGCGGGTGTGAAGGTCGACCGCCTTGGCGCCAGCCTGCACGGGTCACTCGCCTATACCGGCATCGGCCACGGCAGTGACCGCGCCGTCATGCTCGGCCTTGCCGGTCTGACGCCGCAGACGGTCGATCCCGACCAGGCCGATGGCATTGCCAGTCGCATCGCCGCCGAAAAGCGTATTTCGCCGCCCGGCCATCCCACCTATCGCTTCGATCCGGCCAGCGATCTGGTGCTGGACCGCAAGACGCCGCTCACCGGCCACGCCAACGGCATGGCGTTCTACGCCTATGATTCCGGCGGCCGCCTGCTGCTCAAGCGCATCTATTATTCGATCGGCGGCGGCTTCGTGGTTTCCGAAGAGGAACTGCAGCGGATGAAGGCCAAGGGATCGGTGACGACGGAAGGCAAGAAAGTGCCTTATCCGTTCAAGAATGCGGTCGAGATGCTGGCCATGGCCGGCAAAAGCGGCCTTTCCATCGCCGACATGAAACGCGTCAACGAGGAGACGCAGATGACGCGCGAGGCGCTCGACGCCGGCCTCGACGGCATCTGGAGCGCCATGAAAGGCTGCATCGACCGCGGCCTGTCGCAGGACGGCATCATGCCGGGCGGGTTGAAGGTGCGCCGCCGTGCCCGCATGCTGCATGACAAGCTGCAGGAGCAATGGCAGCAGAACAAGCCCAATCCCTTGCTCGCCAATGACTGGCTGTCGATCTACGCCATGGCGGTGAACGAGGAAAACGCCGCTGGCGGCCGGGTCGTCACAGCGCCGACCAACGGTGCGGCCGGCACGCTGCCGGCGGTGCTGCGCTACTGGCTGCATTTCCATCCCGAGGCGGACCAGCCGAGCATTCGTGATTTCCTGCTGACGGCTGCTGCGGTCGGCGGCATCATCAAGACCAATGCTTCGATCTCCGGCGCCGAAGTCGGCTGTCAGGGCGAGGTCGGGTCGGCATCGGCAATGGCGGCGGCCGGCCTGTGCGCCGTCATGGGCGGTACGCCCGAGCAGGTCGAGAATGCCGCCGAGATCGCGCTCGAACACCATCTCGGCATGACCTGCGATCCGGTTGGCGGGCTGGTGCAGGTGCCGTGCATCGAGCGCAATGCGCTGGGCGCGGTCAAGGCGGTGACGGCAGCGTCACTGGCCATCAAGGGCGACGGCACCCATTTCGTACCTCTCGATGCAGCAATCGAGACCATGCGCCAGACCGGCCTCGACATGAACGAGAAGTACAAGGAAACCAGCCTGGGTGGGCTCGCCGTCAACGTCGTGGAATGCTGAAGGCTGGCCTAAACTGCCACTGTGGAGAAGTCGATCCGGTCGTTGACGCGTCCGCATGCGGGACTAACCTTAAGCGATGTCTCTCAATCTCATAAAACTCTGTGTCGGCTGCGACAGCGTCGAAGATCTCGAGGAGTGGATCGCCTTCCGCCTCGACGAGCGGCGGCGCGCCGGTGAGCCGGTCGAGCAATATCACACCACGCGCATGATGCCGACGCGCGGCGCCGAGGTCACCGATGGCGGTTCGCTCTATTGGGTGATCAAAGGAAATGTGCAGTGCCGCCAACTGATCACCGAGATCCGGCCGTTCACCGATAGTGAAGGCATCGGCCGCTGCCACCTGATTCTCGACCCCGAGGTTGTTCGAACCGACTGGCAGCCGCGCCGGGCCTTTCAGGGCTGGCGCTATCTGAAGCCGGCCGACGCGCCGCTCGATCTGGGCAAGGGCAAGGCCGGACTGATCGAGATGCCGCCGAAACTCAGGCGCGAGCTTGCCGACCTCGGCCTGCTCTGACCCCAGGTGGCATCACCGTCTGGCCCTTTGTGCCACCCGATGTGGGGCTTGCAAGCGATGTGGCAACGCCACATCTTGTTTTTTATGAGCGATAAGAAGCAACCTGTGCCAGCGAGGACCAATCCTGCGCCGATCAAGCCTCAATCCAACGCTGGCGAGATCGACGCCTTCATTCGCCAGGCGAGGACACTTGCCGCATCGGCGACCGGTTCGGGCAGGCTGATCCTTGCTCTCGACGCGACGATGAGCCGCCAGCCAACCTGGGATCTGGCCTGCACGCTGCAGGGCCAGATGTTCGACGCCGTCGGCAAGGCAGGAACCCTCAGCGTGCAACTGGTTTATTTTCGCGGTCTTGGCGAGTGCCGTTCGTCCGCTTTCGTGAGCGACACCAATGCCTTGAAGCAGCTGATGACGCGGATCGAGTGCCGCAGCGGTCACACCCAGATCGGCAAGGTGCTGGCGCATGCGTTGAAACAGACGGCAACCGCTAAGGTCAATGCGCTGGTCTATATCGGCGATGCGATGGAAGAGGATATCGACGATCTGGCCGAAAAGGCCGGCAGCCTCGGCCTTCATGGCGTTCCTGTCTTCGTCTTTCAGGAAGGCCATGATTCCAGCGCGGAAAAGGCATTCAAAGAGGTTGCGCGGCTGTCCAAGGGGGCCTGGTTCCGGTTTGATCGGCGGGCTGCCGCGACCCTGGCCGGACTGCTTTCGGCTGTCGCCGTGTTCGCGACCGGCGGGTTGAAGGCGCTCGAAGCCAGAGGCAGGCCGGAAGACCGGCTGATGATCGAGCATCTGCGGGGCGGCGGAAAATAATGGGCGCAATCATCGCTTTTGTAGCGTTGCTTTTGCTGCTGCTCGGCGCGGTGACGATTTTTCTGCGTGCCGAGCCAGCGAAACTGGCGGGCACGCTGCGAACGCTTGGGCCGGCTCTTCTGGCAGTTGTCGGCGTCGCCGTGCTGGTGGTCGGCCGTGAAGGCGTCGGCGGCATGATCCTCACCGCGGCAATTGCCTGGTATGGTTCCATGCGAATGAAACGCCAGCCGGCGGGGCTTGCACCGGGCAAACGCTCGACGGTGCGCACAGCGGCATTGGAAATGGAGCTCGATCACGATACCGGCGGCCTCGAAGGACTGGTCCTGGCTGGCCGCCACGAAGGCAAGATGCTTGGCGCGATGGGGCTGGTGGAATTGCAGCACCTCTACCGCGAACTCTCCGGTGATCCGGAGAGCCGGCAGTTGCTAGAGACGTATCTTGACGGCAGATTTCCCGTCTGGCGCAAAAACACTGAGACGAACGGTGGCGAAGGGCTGGGTGTTGCGCCAGGTCCGGGCGCCATGACTAAGGAGGAGGCCTACAAGGTCCTTGGTCTTGAAGCGGGGGCCGCCGCGGCGGATGTCCGCAAGGCGCACCGCCGCCTGATGCAGCGCCTGCACCCCGATGTCGGCGGCACGTCTTTCCTGGCGGCGCGGATTAACGAAGCCAAGGACGTCTTGCTCTCCAATCACAACTAGTCTCCTTCGACGCAGAATTTTTCCGGGAGATGATTTCCACGCCGTCCTACTGCTGGACGGCGTAGCACTCGATGTTCTTCTTCTTCAAAGCGGTGCAGGCCTTCCAGGCGGCGGTCTTCGAACCGAAGCCGCCGAAGCGGGCGCGATAGTAGGTGACGCCGTCCTTGTCGAAGGCGACGGTGAAGCCGGAGGCGTCGGCCAGCACCTTGGGCGCCTGCTTGGTGGTCTTGTCGAGGAAGGCCTGTGCCTCGGACTGCTTTGGCGACGAGGCGACCTGAATGGCCCAGCCCGACGGCACCGACGCCGTGTTGACCGGATCGACGGCCGCTGGTGTTGGCTCGGCATAGGCAGCGACGACCTGGGCCGTCGCGACCTGGGGGGCTGAAACGATGACGGTCTTGACCTTTCTGGTCTTGACGACGGGGGCTGCTTCTTCGGCCTGCGGGGTATCGTCTTCCGCGACCGTGGCGTCCTCGGCGACGGTGGCGTCGTCCTGCGCCACAACAGGCTTGTCATCGGGCGTCGGAGCGTCATGCTTGGGCAGGAGAACCTGGGCGAGGGCGGTGACCGGGTTGTTGCCGCCGGCCTTGGCCACCAGATCGCCACCGCCGCGAGTCGATGCCCTCGGCAGATAGGTGTTGATCAAGCTGGCCATCTGATTGTCGCGGCTGCGGCCGGAACTGCCGCCCATGACCACGCCGACGATGCGGCGATTGCCGTCGGAAACCGACGAGACGAGGTTGAAGCCGGAGGCGCGGGTGTAGCCCGTCTTGATGCCGTCGACACCCTTGATGCGTCCGAGCAGGCGATTGTGACCGTTGATGCGCTGACGCCCGTAGAGGAAGGAGCGCTGCGAGAAATAGCCGTAATATTGCGGAAAATGTTCGCGCAGCGCGATGCCGAGCGTCGCCATATCGCGCGCGGTGGTGAACTGGCCAGGGTCTGGCAGGCCATTGGCGTTGCGGAACACGGTGCCGTTCATGCCCAGCGCACGCGCCTTGGCGGTCATCATGCGGGCAAAAGTGGTTTCATTGCCGCCGAGCATTTCGCCGAGCGCGGTGGCCGAGTCATTCGCCGACTTGGTGACGATCGACAGGATCGCGGTCTCGACCGTGACCGAACCGCCCGGCTTCACGCCAAGTTTCGTCGGCGCCTCGGCGGAGGCCTTGGCGGAAAACACCACTGGCGTATTCCTGCTGATCTTGCCCTTCGCCATCGCTTCGAAGGTCAGGTACAGCGTCATCATCTTGGTCAGCGAAGCTGGATAGCGCCTGCCGTTGGCATCTGCGGAGTAAAGCACCTTGCCAGTCTTGGCATCCACGACGATGGCCGCCTGCTTGGCCGCCAGCGACGAGGCAACGTCTCCAAAAACGAATGTCATCGCCAAGGCGATGATCATCATCGTTTTGAGAGGGGAGGTGGATTTGGAAACGATGCCCAACAACGCCTTACGCACTGGTACTTCCCTTGGATTTCTTCGTTGCGTTGGAGGCGGCAAAGGGTCCTGCCTCGCTTCCGGCCAAGCTACCGGCGCAGCGTTACCAATCCGTTTATGGTAACCGCCGCGTTCACCATTTTCTTCGTGCTTGAAGCTCTCTTTATTCGATTTTTAGCCATTGGCTGCGCAGGCGGGTCCGCGAGCCCGCGAAATCTTGACTTTTGTGCGGCGCACAATATATTATCTTGCATTGCACAAGGGCGCCCCGAAGAAGGACGCCTCAACCGTCAAGGGAATCGTGAAATGACCCAGACCTATGAGGACTTCAGCAAATACGGCAAAGAGTTCGCCGACACCGGATTGAAGAGCTTCGCGTCGCTCTCCAAGGGCGCACAGGCGATTGCCACCGAGGCTGGTGAATACACCAAGAAGAGTTTTGAAACCGGCAGCGCCACTGTGGAGAAGCTGTTTTCAGCCAAGTCGCTGGAAAAGGCCATCGAGATCCAGTCGGACTACGCCAAGCAGTCCTATGAGGCGTTCGTCGCCGAGGCTACCAAGATCGGCGATCTCTATGCCGAACTCGCCAAGGAAGCCTACAAGCCATTCGAATCGATCGTTGCCAAGGCGAAGTAATTTCGCCCGGGCGAACTGATTTCGCCTGACGTGACCCAGATTCAGCCTTTTGACCCGAGAAAAAGCCCGGCCGTGGAAACGTGGCCGGGCTTTTTCGTGTCAATTTCCGTTCCAGAGCCTCGCGCCCCTTCACGATTGCGAAAATCGTCCAAGTTTGGTGACCTAGCCATATTGTCAGCTAACCAGAAGGGCTTAAAATCGTACATCGAACACCTACATGTCGAACTCGCATGGGGAATCGAAAGAGGCAGGAATACGTGACGATCGGTTTGACTGCCACGAGACGCGTGGTGCGAATGCAAGACGGCGACGGTAACGGCAATGGGGCCGGCCGTGGGACGGCCGTCATCACGCGCACCAAAACCAAGACCAAGAAGCCCAGCCTTTATCGGGTCCTCATCCTCAACGACGACTACACTCCGATGGAGTTCGTGGTTCACGTGCTGGAGCGTTTTTTCCAGAAGGATCGCGAAGCCGCCACACGCATCATGCTTCATGTTCACAATCATGGAGTGGGCGAGTGCGGGGTCTATACATTCGAGGTGGCCGAGACCAAAGTGTCCCAGGTCATGGATTTCGCCCGACAGAATCAGCATCCGCTGCAATGCGTGATGGAGAAGAAGTGAGGTAACATGCCGGCTTTCTCCCAAGGCCTGGAAAAGGCGCTTCACCAGGCGCTGACGCTCGCCAATGAGCGGCACCATGAATATGCAACCCTAGAACATCTGCTGCTCGCGCTCATCGACGACACCGAGGCGGCCGCCGTCATGCGCGCCTGCAATGTCGATCTCGATGAGCTCAAGCATACGGTTCTCACCTATATCGACACCGAGCTGGACAACCTCGTCACCGGCTACGACGAGGACTCCAAGCCGACGGCCGGTTTCCAGCGCGTCATCCAGCGCGCGGTGATCCATGTGCAGTCTTCTGGCCGCGAGGAAGTGTCGGGCGCCAACGTGCTCGTCGCCATCTTCGCCGAGCGCGAGAGCCATGCCGCCTATTTCCTGCAGGAACAGCAGATGACCCGCTACGATGCGGTCAACTACATCTCGCACGGCATTGCCAAGCGTCCGGGCGCGTCGGAGACACGCTCGCCGCGCGGCGCCGATGACGAGCAGGGCGGCCAGAACGGCGCCGAGCCGCAAGAGGAAGGCGGCAAGAAGAAGCAGCAGCAGGACGCGCTGACGGCCTATTGCGTCAATCTCAACAACAAGGCCAAGGCCGGCAAGATCGACCCGCTGATCGGCCGCGAGTCCGAGATCAACCGCACCATCCAGGTGCTGTGCCGCCGCTCCAAGAACAACCCGCTCTACGTCGGTGACCCCGGCGTCGGCAAGACGGCGATCGCCGAGGGCCTGGCCAAGCGCATCGTCGAGGGCGACGTTCCCGAAGTGCTGCACAATGCCACCATCTTCGCGCTCGATATGGGCACGCTGCTCGCCGGCACGCGCTATCGCGGTGATTTCGAGGAACGGCTGAAGCAGGTCGTCAAGGAGCTCGAGGATTATCCTGGCGCCGTGCTGTTCATCGACGAGATTCACACGGTGATCGGGGCAGGGGCGACTTCAGGCGGCGCCATGGATGCGTCCAACCTGTTGAAGCCGGCGCTGTCGTCGGGTGCGATCCGCTGCATCGGCTCGACCACCTACAAGGAATTCCGCCAGTTCTTCGAGAAGGACCGTGCCTTGGTGCGGCGCTTCCAGAAGATCGACGTCAACGAGCCGACCATCGAGGACGCGATCGAGATCATGAAGGGCCTCAAGCCCTATTATGAGGAGTTCCACAAGGTGAAGTTCACCAACGAGGCGATCAAGGCCTCGGTGGAACTGTCGGCACGCTACATCAACGACCGCAAGCTGCCGGACAAGGCGATCGACGTGATCGACGAGACCGGCGCCTCGCAGATGCTGGTGCCGGAAGCCAAGCGCAAGAAGACTATCGGCATCAAGGAGATCGAGGCGACGATCGCCACCATGGCCCGCATCCCGCCGAAGACGGTTTCGGCCGACGACGAGAAGGTGCTGCAGGGCCTCGATATCGAGCTGAAGCGAGTCGTCTATGGCCAGGACACTGCGATCACCGCACTGACCTCGGCGATCAAGCTGGCGCGTGCCGGCCTGCGCGAACCGGAGAAGCCGATCGGCTCCTACCTGTTCTCCGGCCCGACCGGCGTCGGCAAGACCGAAGTGGCCAAGCAGTTGGCCGCGTCGCTCGGCGTGGAGCTGATCCGCTTCGACATGTCGGAATATATGGAGCGCCACACCGTGTCGCGGCTGATCGGTGCTCCTCCCGGCTATGTCGGCTTCGACCAGGGCGGTCTTCTGACGGACGGCGTCGACCAGCATCCGCATTGCGTGCTGTTGCTGGACGAGGTCGAGAAGGCGCATCCGGACCTGTTCAACATCCTGTTGCAGGTTATGGACCATGGCAAGCTGACCGACCACAACGGCAAGCAGATCGACTTCCGCAATGTGATCCTGATCATGACCACCAATGCGGGCGCGTCGGATGCGCAGCGTGCGGCGATCGGCTTCGGCTCGACCAAGCGCGAAGGCGACGATGTCGAGGCGATCAACCGGCTGTTCACGCCGGAGTTCCGCAACCGTCTCGATGCGATCATCCCGTTCGGCTCGCTGCCGGTGCCGGTCATCCATCAGGTGGTGCAGAAGTTCGTCATGCAGCTCGAGGCCCAGCTTTCCGAGCGTGGCGTCACCTTCGACCTGTCGGCGGACGCGATCGCCTGGCTCGCCGACAAGGGCTATGATGAGCGCATGGGCGCGCGGCCGCTCGGTCGTGTGATCCAGGAGCACATCAAGAAGCCATTGGCCGACGAGGTGCTGTTCGGCAAGCTCAAGAAGGGCGGCACGGTGCGCGTCACCGTCGAGAAGAAGGAAACCGGCGAGACCGGCCTGAAGCTCGAATCGCTGGCCGACGAGGCGCCGGTGAAGCCGAAGAAGGAAGAGCCGGAAGAAACGCCGAAGTCCAGAAAGGCCGTGGTGAAAAAGCCGGCGGCCAAGAAGCTGGTGGCGCAGAAGCCCGAAGCCAAGGGCAAGGACGGCGGCAAGCGCAGCCTGGTGCCACAACTGCCCCGAAAGAACTGAGCTTACGAAAGTCAAAAAAGCCCCGGAGACGGGGCTTTTTTATTGGAGCGAGGGTAGGCATAATCGGCCAGATCATCATCCTGAACGGTGCGCCGCGATCGAAAAACAAGCATCGCCAAGGCTGTTCAGGAGTGCTTCGATGGCGTCTGGATCAATCTCGGTGTCGACGTTTGCGATCAGGCCATGCCGCCGCGCTATCGACCCGAGATGGGATTGCGGCCCGGTGGCGCGCCTGTGGCAGGAAGAGGTGCACCGGCCCGGCGTGTACGATCTGGAAGTCGACACGTCGCTCCTGAGCCCTGGGCAATGCGCGGACACGCTCGCAGAGCAGCTTCGGCAAGGACCGTATCGAACAGCGTTTCGGAAATGTCCAACCCATCCAGCGCCGCCCTTGAGGCGTTTTGACCGGCATGCCGCCGCAGGCGAGTTCGTCCAGATCGGCGAATTTACATCCCGCAAAGGGCCGGCGATTGCATGGTGGAGCTCTCAGCGGCCGCGCTGTCCGACTCGAAACGGGTCAGCAAATATCCGCACGCCTTCCAGATCGCGACCATCAGGGATGCGCCCGCATAGCCATCCACGGCATAGTGCCAGCCAAGCACGACGGATCCGACCATAATGACGCCGCGAATAACCACATCACAACACCGGCCAGCCGAGACCGCCGCGTTGCATAGAGAGCGAACAGCACCGCCATCGCAACGTGCAGGGATGGGAAGGCGGATATACCGACGCTGCCGGTAGTTGCGCCGGTGTAGCCACCCCACAGCATATCCTGCGTGTTGAGCGCCCAGATTGGATAGATGCGATCGGCGGTGGCGAGTGCTTGCATGAGGGCGTGAAAGTCGTTGCCGAACCCCAATCGCTCGTAAAAGCAAGGGCCAGCCGACGACAGGCCCATCGCGAGGAAGAAGCCACCCAGCGTCCACACCGTCATGAAGCTCATCAGGAACTGGTGACGCAGCTTCGTATCCTTGCGTGCGATGCACACGGTGAAAACCGCGGTAATGAGCACGACGAACCAGAAATTGTAAGCGATGTTGATGATCTTCAATGCAAGCGGCGACTGGACGGTAAACCACAACCATTCGTGCGGGGCTCGACCGAAATGCAGGATGCGGTCGGCCTGAGCCAATGCCTTGTCCCATGCAAACGGAGAGAGGATTGCAATGGCTCCCTTCAACACACCGATCGCGGATATGAAGGCAAGACCCGCACCCAGGCCATTCAGGCTGTTGGCAATGCGTTCGGCGTCGCCAAAGAATCTACCCAGTGACTTGAGGAAGGTGTGCAGCGGTTCGGTATCCCGCTGGACCAGCGCAAGATGGAGAAGCGTCCCAAGTGCAAAGGCTGAGCCGCAAATCCAGAAGGCGATGAAAAGATACTCAGCGTATTCCTCCAGAACGCCGAAATCCGGCATGTTTCCAGTGTGCCACCCGACTGCGCTTGCCAGAAGCAGCGCAGCGGCAGCCATAGCGTGCAGCAGCCGGTGTCGCCAAAAGGCATCCGCCAAGATGCCAAGAAAAGCACGCTCGACAATTGCCCCCGCCAGTGGGGCCGATGCCGCAACCGAATGTTCCATGGTTTTGAAGCCCCACAGCTCGCCACGCGTTAGCATTTTACCGTGAGATGGTTCGATATTTCCTAATCAGACGATTAGAGTTGCAAACGGTTGAGTCGGCACTGGGCACGGCCGGGCATTAGAATCGGCTTCTGGACTGAACGGCGCTTGTTAGTCCGATATTCTCGACCCGGTCCACCACATCATTGGCGGACCTCCCGCTCTCAATTTTTGAGTGCAGTCCGTATCTTTTCGGCGTTACCGACCAGAATCTCCGGCTTCTCCATCTCGCCCGTGTGCGGCTTCAGCGGGATGCCGTCGAAGCGCGGAATGACATGCACATGCAGATGATAGACGGTCTGCCCTGAGGCCGGCTCATTGAACTGCATGACGGTGACGCCATCGGCGCCGAAGGCCTTTTTCACCGCCAGCGCCACTTTCTGAACGGCGCTCAAGAGATGGCCGAAAATTGACGGATCGGCATCGAGAAGGTTGCGCGACGGCGCTTTCGGCACCACCAGCGTATGGCCGGGCCCCTGCGGCATCACATCCATGAAGGCGATGACCGCGTCATCCTCGTAGACACGGTGCGAGGGAATTTCGCCGCGCAGGATCTTGGCGAAAATGTTGTCGGTATCGTAGGCGGCCTCGGTCATGGCGAACGCTCCGGATTGTGCCTTCGTGTAGCGAAGGCGTCGAAATTCGGCAAGATAATCGTCGCCCCCCAGCCGGCCAGCCGGGGCTACTCCTCGAGATCCTTGCGGAACGGGGTATGCTCTTCCAGATATTCGCTCATCCGCTCCACCTCCTGCCGTTCGCGCCGAAGATAGTCGGCGACGGCGTTGCGCAGGCCTGGGTGCGCAATGTAGTGCGCGGAATGCATGGTCACCGGCCGGTAGCCGCGCGCCAGCTTGTGCTCGCCCTGCGCTCCCGCCTCGACCACCTTGAGCTTGCGCTCGATGGCGAAGTCGATCGCCTGATGATAGCAGACCTCGAAATGCAGGAAGGGATGGTCCTCGATGCAGCCCCAGTTGCGGCCATAAAGTGCATCCGAACCGATGAAATTGATCGCGCCGGCGATATAGCGCCCGTTGCGCCTGGCCATCACCAGCAGGATGTCGTCGGCCATGCGCTCGCCGATCATCGAGAAGAATTGACGATTGAGATAGGGCCGGCCCCATTTGCGACTGCCGGTGTCCATGTAGAAGGCGAAGAAATCGTCCCAGGCTTTCTCCGTGAGGTCCTTGCCGGTCAGCCGGTCGATTGAAATGCCTGGGGCAAGCGCTTCGCGCCTTTCCTTTTTCATCGCCTTTCGCTTGCGCGAGGCAAGGGTGGCGAGGAAGTCGTCATAGGTTGAAAAGCCTTCGTTGAAGAAATGGAATTGCTGGTCGGTGCGGTGCAGGAAACCGGCTGCTTCCAGCACCTCCACATCGCTCTCTTGCGCGAAGGTGACATGTGCGGAAGAGACACCGAGCTTTTGCGTCACCGCCTTCAGGCCCGCCGCGAGACCGGCCTTCACCTTGGCACTGTCCTCGCCCCTGGTGACCAGCAGGCGAGGGCCGGTGACCGGGGAGAACGGCACGGCACTTTGCAGTTTGGGATAGTAGCGGCCACCGGCGCGTTCGAACGCATCCGACCAGCCATGGTCGAACACATATTCGCCCTGGCTGTGCGATTTGAGATAACAGGGCACCGCGCCCAGCAATCTGCCTTGCCCATCCTCGAGCCGGAGGTGGTGGCCCTGCCAGCCGGTACGCCGCACGGCGCATCCAGAATCTTCGAGCGCGCCTAGAAAAGCGAATGAAACCAAAGGATTGTAGCTGGCTTCTAAATCGCCGCGCGCAGTTCCCGCAAAGCCATTCCATTCATCATAGGTGAAGGCGCCGATGCCGGCGGCGACGCGGATCGAATAGTCCGCATTGGCCGTTTGTCCGTCACCCTCATCGCCCTGATCCATGAGGCTTATTTAAGCTCCGTCCGGCCTGGTGCAAGTCACGTTTCAGACACTCAGGCGACTTTGACCAGATCGGGTTCGAACCCTTCGAAAGTCATCTGGTCGGCATATCTGAAGGTCAGGTCGACCGCCGGCTGGTCATGCACCGTCCAGGTGATAACAGGCATTTTCAGCCTTTCACGCACGAAGCTGACAAATGGGTTTGGCAGGTCGCCGGCGGCGTAGGAGGTGAAGGCGATCTCATGCGCCAGCATGGCGAAATGCGCCTCGATCAACCCGACGTCCTTGCCGTAGGCGGTGAGACCCCCTGGGATACCCGGCGCGTCCTTCGGAAAATCGCGGACCAGCCAATGGTCGAACGACATGATCGCCGCCTTGCCCTTGTAGCGCTTGAGCATCTTGCCGACGCTTGCCACCAGGCCTTCGTCATAGCCGGGCGTGCCTTTCAGCTCGACGACCAGTGGCACGCGGCCATCGACCAGGTCGAGCGCTTCCTGCAGCGTCGGCACATGGTCCGCCGTGCCACCGACCCTGAGCGCCGCGAGTTCAGCTGCGGTACGCTGCCAGACGAAACCATCCTGGCCGGTCAGGCGCTTGAGATCGCCGTCATGGATGATGACGGGAACGCGGTCGGACGACAGGTGCACGTCGCATTCGATGGCGTAGCCGCGTTCGGCGGCTGCGGCAAAGGCCGACAGCGTGTTTTCCCAGCGCGTCTTGTTCATGTCGTGGAAGCCGCGGTGGGCAACGGGCCGGGCGGTCAGCCAGGATAGCTCGGTCATATCTGTACCCTGGCTCATGCGACTTCGAAGATGGCTTCGATTTCCACTGCGGCATTAAGCGGCAGGCAGGCCGTGCCGACGGCGGAGCGTGCATGCTTGCCGCGCTCGCCAAGGGCGGCGACCAGGAAATCGGAGGCGCCGTTGGCAACCAGATGCTGCTCGACGAACTCGGGTGTCGAGGCGACGAAAACGGTGATCTTCACCAGGCGGCTGATCTTCTCGAGGTCGCCGAGTGCTGCCTTGGCCTGCGCCAGGATGTTGATCGCGCAGTATTTTGCCGCATCCTTGCCGCCTGCGGTATCGAGATCGCGGCCCAACAGCCCGCTCGCCTGCAGCTTGCCGTCCTTAAGCGGCAATTGCCCGGCAGTGAACAGCAAATGGCCGGTCCTGCAATAGGGCACGTAGTTGGCGGCGGGCGCGGCGGCGACGGGAAGCGTCACACCCAGATCGCTTAGCCGCTTTTCGATTGTTTCACTCATGGTATTTCCCTATTGCTTGGTGACGCCGCGCCGGCCGGGCCGAAATTGCTATTTTTGCCTCGCTTCCGCCACGACTTTTTTTAAGCTGGACCATCTTTCCCTGCGGCCTGCCATCAGTCGCGACGATCGGAGTACCTCATGCGCGCAACGCGCCTCGCATTCCATGCCGTCCTGTTGTCGGGGATATTCTCGATAGGCCCTGTCTTCGCAGCGCCGGCGCTGCAAGCCCACCGCGCCGTCTACGATCTTACCCTGAAAAAGGCTTCCGATCAGTCCGGCATCACGGGCATATCCGGCCGCATGGTCTATGAGTTCAACGGCTCGGCCTGCGAAGGCTATACGGTGAAATTCCGCTTCGTCACCCAGATCGTCACCGCTGACGGCACGAAGCTGACGGACCAGCAGACGACAACTTTCGAGGACGCCGAAGGCAAGACCTTTTCGTTCGTGACGAAATCCTTTTCCGACCAGAACCTCGACAAGGAGGTCAAGGGCATAGCCACGAAAGAGGCCAAGGGCCTGAAGGTCGATATCGACAAGCCCGAAAAGAACAGCGTCGAGCTGGCGACAACCCAATTCCCGACCCAGCATTTGGTCGAATTGATCGGCAAGGCCGAAAAAGGCGAGAATTTTTACGAAACCAACCTGTTCGACGGTTCCGAAGACGCCAACAAGGTGATGACCACCACCGTCGTTGTCGGCAAGAAAACCGATGCCGACAAGGCCGACCCGGAAGCTTCGGCACTGGCAAAGCTCGCCACCGACAAATACTGGCCGGTCGACATCGCCTATTTCGACGACACCAACAAGACCGGCGAAGAGGTTCCGGAATACCGTATCAGCTTCAAGCTGCATGAGAACGGCATCACCCGCGATCTCGTCATGGACTATGGCGACTTCTCGATGACCGGCAAGCTGGTCAACCTGTCGCTGTTCGACCAGACAAAACCTTGTCCCGCCAAATAGTGCCTGTCTAGGCAGCTGATTTGCCACGGCACGGCGTGGTCGTAACGAACGACTTGAACGTGCCGCAATCGTCCCTCAACCTCTTCCAGCGTCCAGGCGCGAGGGGGATCAGCTTGAGCAGGATCGATACGTTCGTCGCGCCGCGGCCCAACCCGGCACTGATCAGGGCCATGACATCCGTCAACCGGATCGTCATGCTGCGCGGCATTCCCGGGTTTCGGGATCTGTTGCCGTTCAATCGCCTGGCCGGTCTGCGCGGCGTCTCAAATGTCCGCCATATCGACTTTCCCGACGCCGATCTTGAGCGGCTGAAGGCCAGTTGCGGGGCAGGGAAGGCGACCTTCATCACGCCCAATCATCCCGAGTTCTTCACCGACTGGATGATCGACAAGGAAATCGTGTCGCAGGTCAGCCCGCTCACGGCCTCATGGGCGACCAATGGTGTCGTCAACGGCCTTGGCCGGCTGATGCAGAAGTTCTGGCTGGCCAACAATCTGATCGCCCAGATTCCCGGCAACAGCGGGGCAGCGAAGGAACACTCGATCGCCTGGGCCTTGAAAGGCCATGGCGTGCTGCTGCATCCCGAAGGCGGCGTCGGCTGGCATGCCAATGTCGTTGCGCCTTTGCTGCCGGGTGCCGTCGAGATGGGACTGGAGGCCCTCAAGCGCGGTCGGGCCACGGATCCCAATTTCAAGGTCTGGATCGCGCCCGTCGTCTGGAAGCTTGCCTTCACCGGCAACGTCGAAGCGGCACTGGCGAAGGAATGCGCCTATGTCGAGAAAAACCTCAAAATAGAACGCCAGGCGACCGACACGCTGCCGCAGCGCATTCACCATGTCTATTCGACACTGCTGGCCCGCGATGAAGCTGCCACCGGCATGCCGTTCGACCAAGGCGCTTCCTATGCCCAGCGTCAGAGGGTTTTGGTCACCGAGCTCAGCCGCCAGCTCGGCAAAAGCATCTCAGCCGACATTGATGTCACCGACATCACCGAGATTCTGCGGCGGGCGCGCCGCTGGCAGCGCGAAAACACTGGCGATGCCGAACGGCAAAGGCAGGTCCGCGCGCTCGTCGATAGGGTTCAGAGGCTGCAACGCGTCGGACCCTGGGCCTGCGCCAATCCGCGCATTAGCCAGGAGGAGATCGCCGAACATCTGAAGCGGATCCGCAACGACTATTGTCGGGGCGGGCTGCGCGACACGATGAACCGATTCGTTCCGCAGCCGGCCGGGCCGCGTTGCGCCCACATCCGGGTGCCGGAGGCACTGGGCTTGCATGAGCATACGGGCTCGATCGACGATGCGGTTGCCGATCTGCACCGTCGCATGCAGGATACAGTCACCAACATCGTCGCCGAGCTTGCAGCCAATGGCGGCTTCATTTTCTATCCGAATCCATTCTATCGTCACTGACATCAGCCGGGCCATGTGGCCGACTGTCGTGACGGATGGAAGGCAGACAGCAAGCTTTATGGCAGCCTATGTCGACGCAGCGATCTGGAACTGGGCCGGCCATCGCTGGTGCCATCTGTTGGCCGACGACACCGACGAGTTGCATCGCTTTGCCGCGCATCTTGGCGTCAAGCGCTCATCCTACCAAGGGCCGCCCAAGACATCGGCGCCGCATTATGACATAACCGGCTTCGAGCGTGACCGTGCGGTGCGGCTCGGCGCCATCGAATGCAGCCGCGAGGAGATCGTCGCGGTCTTCCGGCGGGTGCGGGTGCCGAACGGCAAGATAAAGCGCTGACGGCAGCGCGCGGATCGTCGCACGCCGTACACAGGTCCCACGGCGCTTGCGTTTATCGCGCATCCCCTCTATATGCGCGCTCATTCCACACACGGACTTTGGTGTCTGCCCGGGAGAAATCCGGCTGAAACCTCCGGTGGCGTTCGAGGACAAAGTCCAAAAATGCCTGTGTCCGTGGAGGCTAACCGGAAAGGAACTTTGAATGGCACTGCCTGATTTCAGCATGCGCCAGCTTTTGGAAGCTGGCATTCACTTCGGCCACCAGACCCATCGCTGGAACCCGAAAATGGCGCCCTACATCTATGGCGCCCGCAACAACATCCACATCATCGACCTCTCGCAGACGGTGCCTTTGCTGCACCAGGCGCTGAAGCAGGTTTCCGACACCGTCGCCAAGGGCGGCCGCGTGCTGTTCGTCGGCACCAAGCGCCAGGCGTCCGACATCGTCGCCGATGCGGCACAGCGTTCGGCTCAGTACTACGTCAACTCGCGTTGGCTCGGCGGCATGCTGACCAACTGGAAGACGATCTCGAATTCGATCCAGCGCCTGCGCAAGCTCGACGAGATGCTGGCCGGCGAGGCGCAAGGGTTGACCAAGAAGGAACGCCTGAACCTCGACCGCGAGCGCGAGAAGCTCGACAAGGCGCTGGGCGGCATCAAGGACATGGGCTCGACGCCCGACCTGATGTTCGTGATCGACACCAACAAGGAAGCGATCGCCATTCTCGAGGCCAAGCGCCTCGGCATTCCGGTCGTCGCCATCATCGATTCGAACTGCGATCCGGACAAGATCGACTTCCCGATCCCCGGCAATGACGACGCGGCCCGCGCCATCCAGCTCTATTGCGATCTGATCGCCAAGGCTGCGATCGACGGCATTGCCCGTCAGCAGGGCGCGCTCGGCGTCGACATCGGCGCTTCGATCGAAGCTCCCGTCGAACCGGCGCTCGACCCGGCTCCGGCCCCGGCTGCAGACGCTCCGGAAGCTTGATAATCGAAGGCCGGTTGCGGCCTTCATCTTTCTCATATTCTGGCACGCTAAACAGACGCACCATCGAATACCGATGGTGCGTCGGTGCATTTAAAACAAAGAGGCGACAATGAGCATTTCGGCTGCACAGGTCAAAGAACTCCGCGACTTGACCGGCGCGGGCATGATGGATTGCAAGGCGGCGTTGACCGAGACCAACGGCAACATGGAAGAGGCCGTCGACTGGCTGCGCAAGAAGGGTATCTCCAAGGCTGACAAGAAGGCTGGCCGCACCGCGGCTGAGGGCCTGATCGGCGTCGACAACGGCGTGCGCGAGGCTGCCGTCGTCGAGGTCAATTCCGAGACCGACTTCGTTGCCCGCAACGCCGCGTTTCAGGAAATCGTCGCCAATGTTGCCAAGGTTGCGCTGGCCTACGGCACGACGGAAGCTGTGGCCGCCGCAAAGTATCCAGGTTCCGACAAGTCGGTTGCCGACACCATCAAGGACGCTGTCGGCACCATCGGCGAAAACATGGGCTTCCGCCGCTCGGCCAAGCTCACCGTCCCGCACGGTGCTGTCGCCACCTACGTCCACAACGCAGTTGCCGATGGTCTTGGCAAGCTCGGCGTTCTGGTCGCGATCGAGACCACGGGCAATGAGCATGCCGCCAATGCCTTTGGCCGCCAGGTTGCCATGCATGTCGCCGCCACCAACCCGCTGGCGCTGACGGCCGAGCAGATCGATCCGGCTGCGGTCGAGCGCGAGAAGGCGATCTTCGCCGATCAGGCGCGCCAGTCCGGCAAGCCGGAAGCGATCATCGAAAAGATGGTCGAAGGCCGCCTACGCAAGTTCTATGAGGAAGTCGTGCTCCTGAAGCAGGCCTTCGTGCTCAATCCCGACATCACTGTCGAGCAGGCACTGAAGGATGCCGAGAAGGAAATCGGCGCTCCGGCCAAGATTTCCGCCTATCTGCGCTTTGCGCTCGGCGAAGGCATTGAAAAGGAAGAGACCGATTTCGCGGCGGAAGTCGCGGCTGCGGTGAAGAAATAATCCTTACAAATAGCCCCTGAAGGGGCTTCTCAGCTCAGGCAACTCGGCCGGGTGTCCGCAAGGATGCCCGGCCGATTTCTTGTGCGGTGTCGATAAAGGCCCTGAGCTTCGGCGCCATTGACGCCCGGCGCGGGAAATAGAGGAATAGCCCCGGTTCCTCGATCGCCGTCTGCGGCAGCACCTGGACCAGGCGGCCCGCGGCAAGATCGGCGCGCGCCAGCGGCTCGAAGACATAGGCAAGCCCGACGCCTGCAAGCGCAAGATCGATTGCTGCGAGCGAATCCGTCACGACAACGCTGCCCCGCGTCTCCATGGCGATGTCCTTGCCATCCTCGATCAGATCCCAGCGATAGAGCGCACCGGAGCGGACGAGCCGGTAGCCAATACAATTGTGGTTCGCCAAATCGGCAACGCTGCTGGGACGGCCGTGCCGTCCGATATAAACGGGCGAGGCCACGATGACGACGGAGAACGGCGGCGTCAGCCGGACCGCGACCATGTCCTGGGCGATCATCTCGCCAAGCCGGATGCCGGCATCGAAGCCTTCGCCGACGATATCAACCAGACCCTGGTCAGCGAAGACCTCGACGGTAACCTCCGGATAGCGCTCGGCCATCGCGGCGACCACCGGCGTCACCGCCAATGGTATGGCGATGTTGGAGGCGTTGATCCTGAGCAGGCCAGACGGCCTGCCTTTGACGCTGCGGATACGGTCCATCCGCTCGGCAATATCCTGGAGGGCCGGAGCCGCCGTTTCCACCAGCGCCTTGCCGGCCTCGGTGAGCGAAACGCTGCGCGTCGTCCGTGCGAACAAAGGCTGGCCGATCCGCTCTTCGACAATGCGCACCGCATGGCTGACTGCCGAAGGGCTCATGCCGAGTTCGGCGGCGGCAAGCGCAAAGCCGCCGCGTCGGGCCACGGCGACGATCACAGGCAAGTGGGTGAGCAGGTCCCGGTACATTCATGCATGATATCGCATGGTCCATACGAACAATGCAATCTTATCGATGTCGACCGAGCGGTCCACATTGCCGGCCGCACGTCGGCGATGGGCTGATGGCATCGAGGAGAAAGAACATGAATGCGTTGAAGCGCGTAACTTTCGCGGCAGGCATGGCGTTGGCGCCGATGGACGCCGGCGGGGCGGAGCCATCAGACTGGCGGGCCCTCGCAGACGAACGCGCGGTCATTCGCATTGCCGATGCCATCGACCGGGCCGTCGACGCCCAGGACTGGAAGCTTGCACGCAGCTATTTCGCGGATCGGGCCACTGCCGATTTCAGCAGCCTTTCCGGACAGCCGGCGGCCAACATCGCTTCCGACGACCTGATTGGCGCCTGGGCGGCCAACCTCAAGGGCAGCAAGACAAGCCTGCATCTGCGCACCAATCACCAGGTCGTTCTCGAAGGGGACACGGCGACTGTCCTGTCGAACGGCTATGCCTGGAACCGGATGGAAGGCAATGGCGACCCGCTTTGGGAGGTCTGGGGCACCTATGAGCATCACCTGACGCGTTTTGCGGATGGCTGGAAGGTCGATGGCTTTGCGTTCCGCATGACACACGAGCGCGGCAATCCCTGGGTCAAGACCACTCCGGGCCAGTGACGCTCGGGCATCTATCACCAAGCATTGGAAGACGATTATGACCATGACCTACTACACTCTTGGCAACAGCGGCCTCAGGGTCAGCCGGCTGGCGCTGGGCACGATGACTTTCGGCACGGAATGGGGCTGGGGAGCCGACAGGGATACGGCGCGGGCGATGTTCGACGCCTATGTCGAGGCGGGCGGCAATTTCTTCGACACGGCGGATCTCTACACAGACGGCACGGCCGAAGCCTGGCTTGGCGAATTCATCGCCGAGCGCGGCTTGCGCGACATGGCGGTGATCGCCAGCAAGTTCACCATGAACATGCAGCCCGGCAATCCGAATGCCGGCGGCAATGGCCGCAAGAACATCATGCGGGCCGTCGATGCTTCGCTGAAACGGTTGGGGACCGACTATATCGATCTCTATCTCATGCATGTCTGGGACAGGCTGACCCCGGCCGAGGAGGTCATGCGCACGCTGGACGACCTGGTTCGGATGGGCAAGGTGCGCCATGTCGGTCTTTCGGATGTGCCCGCCTGGTATGCGGGCCGCGCACAGGCGATCGCCGAATTGCGCGGATATGAGCCGGTTTCGGCGCTACAGCTCGAATATTCATTGGCCGAACGCGCGATCGAGAATGAGTTCGTGCCATTCGG
Organism: Mesorhizobium sp. Primo-A; assembly: GCF_003997175.1. NCBI lineage: Bacteria > Pseudomonadati > Pseudomonadota > Alphaproteobacteria > Hyphomicrobiales > Phyllobacteriaceae > Mesorhizobium > Mesorhizobium sp. Primo-A. Next base: position 199,213 of record NZ_RZTG01000003.1, on the reverse strand, counting down.
CACGCGCCATGGCGCCGGCATCATGGTGTGGAGCCCGCTGGCCAGCGGACTGCTGAGCGGCAAGTATCGGCCGGCTCAGGCCGGAACCGCGGGCCGGCTCGACGGATTTCGCAACTCGACGCATCCGGGGTTCCAAAAGTTCACGCAACGCAACTGGGCTATCGTGGCCGAACTCGAGAAGGTCGCATCCGAGATCGGCCGCAGCATGCCTCAGGTCGCGCTCAACTGGGTAGCGACGCAGCCGGGGATCGCGACCGTCATTCTCGGTGCGACGACGCTCAGCCAAATGCAGGACAATCTTGGCGCGCTGGATTTCGAGATTCCGAAAGCGCATCGCGACCGGCTGGAGAGGGTCAGCAGAACTCCAGCGCCGTTTCCCTATTCCTATTTCGGCGCGCAGATACAGGCGCGCGTCACCGGCGGCGCGACAACCGGCGACAAGCCCTCCAACTACGTGTCACCGGTGCTTATCGAAGGAGAGTCGGCCAGCGTGTCCACCAATTGATTGATGGGACAGGAAACCGGCGAATTTGCCGTTTGGGCGCCGCGTGACATCGCGGCGCCCTTCGTGTATCGGAACGCCATTGTTTCGAGGCGGCGCCTGCGCGAGGGTAGCCACCGAAACGCGCCACATGCAAATGAAGAGGCCCAGATGACGGTGAAGCCCCTCTACCGACGTGTCTTGTTGAAAGCGTCGGGCGAAGCGTTGATGGGCGAGCAGCATTTCGGCATCGACGTTTCAGTGGTGGATCGCATCGCCGGCGACATCGCCGAGGCGCGTGCATTGGGCATCGAGGTCGGTGTCGTCATCGGCGGCGGCAACATCTTTCGCGGCGTGGCCGTTGCCTCCAAGGGCGGCGACCGTGTCACCGGCGACCACATGGGCATGCTTGCCACGGTGATCAACTCGCTGGCGCTGCGCACGTCGTTGAACAAGATCGGCGTCGACGCCGTGGTGCTTTCGGCGATCGCCATGCCCGAACTTTGCGAGAGCTTTTCGCAGCGCCAGGCGACTGCCTACATGAACCAGGGCAAGGTGGTGATCTTCGCCGGCGGCACCGGTAATCCGTTCTTCACCACTGATTCGGCCGCCGCCCTCCGCGCGGCTGAAATCGGCGCCGACGCACTGTTCAAGGGCACTCAGGTCGACGGCGTCTACTCGGCGGACCCGAAGAAGGACCCGAATGCGACGCGTTTCGAGCGCATCAGCCATGGCGAAGTCATAAATCGCGGCCTTTCCATCATGGATACTGCAGCGATTGCACTTGCGCGCGAAAACAACATTCCGATAATCGTCTATTCGATCCACGAAAAAGGTGGTTTCGGCGATATTCTGAGGGGCGGCGGCCGCTGCACGGTCGTCGCGGACGATTGATCGGCGGCCAGGCTCGAAGGGAAACCGGTTTTCGAAGGTCCGATTCGAAGACGGAGCAGTGAGCCCGCATTAGACGGGTCGAGGAGATAAAGATGAGTGGTGAGTACGACGATCTCAAGCGGCGCATGGATGGGGCCATCGCCGCGTTCAAGCATGATCTGGCTTCGCTGCGGACCGGTCGCGCCTCCAGCAATCTGCTTGATGCGATCCAGGTGCAGGCCTATGGCACCACCATGCCGATCAACCAGGTCGCCAACGTCTCGGTGCCGGAGCCGCGCATGATCTCGGTATCGGTATGGGACAAGTCGATGGTCGGCGCGGTCGACCGCGCGATCCGCGAATCCAATCTGGGTTTCAACCCGATCGTGGACGGCACCAACCTCAGGATTCCGCTTCCCGAACTCAACGAACAGCGACGCAAGGAACTGGTCAAGATCTCGCACACCTACGCCGAGAACGCCCGGGTCGCCGCGCGCCATGTGCGCCGCGACGGCATGGACTTCCTGAAGAAGGCGGAGAAGGACGGCGACATCAGCGAGGACGATCAGCGCAAGCGCTCGGACCAGGTTCAGAAACTTACCGACGAGACGATCAGCACCATCGACCACCTGCTTTCCGATAAGGAAGCTGAAATCATGCAGGTTTAGGGTCTTGGCCTCCGGCTGACCCGAAAGCGAGAACATGGCAACGCCCGCGCATGTCGCGATCATCATGGACGGAAACGGACGCTGGGCCAAGGCGCGCGGCTTGCCTCGTCTTGCGGGCCATCGTGCCGGCGTCGAGGCGCTGCGCAAGACGGTGCGCGCAGCACCCGGACTCGGCATCTCCTACCTGACCGTCTACGCTTTCTCGTCGGAGAACTGGTCGCGGCCGAAATCCGAGGTCAGCGACCTGATGGGCCTTCTGAAAATGTTCATCCGCCGTGACCTTGCCGAACTGCACCAGAGCGGTGTGCGGGTTAGAATCATCGGCGACCGGGCAGGGCTGCAGCCCGATATCAGGGGACTGCTCGACGAGGCCGAAACGCTGACTGCCGCAAATGAATCTCTGACGCTGGTGATCGCCTTCAACTATGGCGGACGCGACGAGATCGTTCGCACGGCGCAAAAGCTCGCTTTGGCCGTGGCGCGTGGCGAACTCGACGCCGAGGCGATATCTGCCGAAAGCTTTGCCGTTGCGCTTGATACGCAAGGCATTCCCGACCCGGAACTGGTCATTCGCACCAGCGGCGAGCTTCGGCTGTCGAATTTCCTCCTGTGGCAGGCCGCCTATAGCGAGCTTGTCTTCCTGCCTTGCTACTGGCCCGACTTCAGCCGCGAACACCTTGCCGAGGCCTTGCGTGAGTTTGCTGGCCGCGAACGCCGTTTCGGCGGACTTGGAGGCCAGGACGTCGCTTCGCGACCGGCCGCGGGATGAGCAATCTCCAGCTGCGTGTCGTTTCGGCGATCGTGCTCGCCATCATCACTCTCGGTCTGACCTGGATCGGCGGTCTGCCGTTCCGGCTGCTGTGCGCCGTGATATCGGCGGCGATCTTCTATGAATGGACCCGCATGTCGCGCCCGACCGGGGTCACGGGCCTGGGTTTCCTGCCGGAAGCATTGCTGGTCGTCTTCGTTGGCGCCTTGATCGGCGGCCTGGCCGCCTCCTGGCTGCTACCGCTTGTGGCGGCCATTGTTGCCGCAACGGCGATAGCCGCCTCGCTTCGCAAGACCGGACAATGGGATGCGAGCGGCCTCGCCTATGCCGCGGTTTCAGGCCTGTCGCTCGCCTTGCTGCGCGATGGCGATCGTTCGGGCCTCATTGCCATCCTGTTCCTGTTTGCGGTCGTCTGGGCCACCGATATCCTTGCCTATTTCGTTGGCCGTGCCGTTGGGGGGCCGAAACTGGCGCCCTCTATCTCGCCCGGCAAGACGCGCAGCGGCGCGCTCGGCGGTGCGCTCGGCGGCGTCGTCGCCGGGCTGGTCCTCGCCGTAGCTGCCGGTGTCGGCAATCTGGCATTGCTCGGCCTGGTGGCGCTCGTGCTGTCGATTGTCTCGCAGGCAGGCGACCTGTTTGAATCCTGGGTCAAGCGCCGCCATGGCCGCAAGGACTCAGGCGCGCTCATCCCGGGCCATGGCGGCGTCATGGATCGTGTCGATGGGCTTGTCGCAGCCGCATTCGCCCTATACGTCATCGGCTGGATTTCGGCGAACGCCGATCATCCGGCGCAGGGTCTGTTTCCCGTTTGAGTGGTGTCATTTCAGGTCCTTTGCGCGATGCGCCTTGGATTCGCCCGGATTGGTGTCACAGTCACGGCGCAGTCTGCGCCGTGGAAGAATTTGAGGGTTTGTCTTGAACGAGATTCTTCACGCGCTTTTCAGCACACAAGGCTTTGTCCTCGGCACGCTGGTGCCATTCCTCTTCGTGCTGACCGTGGTCGTGTTCGTCCACGAAATGGGCCATTACCTTGTCGGGCGCTGGTGCGGCATCGGCGTCAGGGCCTTCTCGATCGGCTTCGGCCCGGAACTCTTCGGCTTCAACGACAGCCACGGCACGCGCTGGAAACTGTGTGCGATACCGCTTGGCGGCTATGTCAAATTCGTCGGCGACATGAACGCCACATCGAGCCAGCCCACGTCGGAAGAAATTGAAACGCTGACCGAGGAAGAGCGCAAGGTCGCCTTCCACACGCAGCCGATCTGGAAGCGCGCGGCAACGGTGGTGGCCGGGCCGCTGTTCAATTTCCTGCTGACGATCGTCGTCTTTTCCGTGCTGTTCACCGCCTATGGCCGTTATGTCGCCGAGCCCATGGTGGCCGAGGTGACCGCCGACAGCCCGGCGGCGAAGGCCGGCATCCTTCCCGGCGACCGATTCGTCAGCGTCGACGGCAACAAGGTCGAAACCTTTGGCGACGTCCAACGCCTGGTCTCGGGCCGTGCGGACGACGCAATCACTTTCGTCATGCTGCGCGACGGCCGGGAGGTCACTGTGACCGCGGCACCGCGGCTGATGGAACAGGAAGACGCGCTCGGCAACAAGGTCAAGGTCGCTGTAATCGGTGTCGTCAACAACAAGGAACTCGGCCAGCCACGGCTCATCACCTACACGCCTGTTGGAGCTGTCGCGGCGGCGGTCGAGGAAACCGGTCACGTCATCCAGCGCACCGGCCAGTTCCTGCAGCGCTTTGTTGTCGGGCGCGAAGACAAATGTCAGTTGGGCGGTCCGGTGAAGATCGCCGACATGGCGGGCAGGGCTGCGAAACTGGGATTCGAATGGCTCGTGCAACTGGTTGCACTGCTATCCGTTGGCATCGGAATTCTGAACCTTTTGCCGATTCCCCCTCTCGACGGCGGTCACCTCTTGTTCTACGGGGTGGAGGCTGTCATTCGCCGTCCGGTGTCGGAACGGATGATGGAAATGGCCTATCGGGCCGGGTTGCTTCTGGTGCTGTGCTTCATGGGGTTCGTTTTTTGGAACGATCTGTTTGGGTGCTGAAATCATGAAGAAATTTGGCTTCTGCATGGACGATGTTGAGACGCCGTTTACCATGCAAGGGGATATGAGTGACGCGAAAGCCACGCCGCAGGGTTAAGTAAATACAAATTAACCAGAAGCCTTGCGTGTAGGGAAAATCCGGTTAATACGGTAGGGGAAATTACCGCACGTCCGGTTTTCTCGCCGTGGGGACTACGAGAAAAGGTTATTAAGCCCGATGAAGGCAGCATCCAAGTTTCTAAGCGCCGCGTCCGCGGTGACCCTGTCCGCGGCCATGGTCGTGCCAGGCGCGCTCGCAGTGCAGTTCGTTGCCACATCGGCGGCTGAAGCCGCTGTCGTCAGCAGAGTCGAAGTAAGCGGCAACCAGCGTATCGACGCTGAGACCATCCGCAATTACATCACCATCAAGCCGGGCAAGGCTTTCTCCAGTTCCGATATCGACGGTGCGGTCAAGGCACTGTTTGGCACCGGCCTGTTTTCGGATGTGCAGATCAACCAGGTCGGCTCGACGCTGGTGGTCAAGGTTGCCGAGTATCAGGTTGTCAACCAGGTGCTGTTCCAGAACAACAAGAAACTCAAGGACAATGCGCTCGCGGCGGCGGTGCAGCTGAAGCCACGCGGAACGTTCTCGCAGGCGACGCTCGATGCCGACGTGGAGTCGGTCAAGGCTGCCTACAGGCGCATTGGTCGCGACGACGTGACCGTGACCACGCAGGTCATGCAGCTTGGCGACAATCGCGTGAATGTGGTCTTCAACATTGCCGAAGGCGATCGCACGCAGATCGCGGCGATCAATTTCGTCGGCAACAGCGCCTATTCCAGCCGCCGCCTGTCGGATATCATCAACACCAAGCGTTCGTCCTGGGTTTCCTTCATCCTGCGCGACGACGTCTACGACGATGACAAGCTGCGCGCGGACCAGGAGCTGCTGCGCCGCTTCTACTACAATCACGGCTATGCCGACTTCCAGGTCGTGTCCGCCGTCGGCGAGCTCGACAGCGCGACGAACAAGTACACGGTCACCATCACCGTCCAGGAAGGCGACCGCTACACGTTCGGCGATGTCAGCGTCGAGAGCACGATCCCTGAAGTCGACGGCAAGTCGCTGGAATCGGTGATCGAGACGCACAAGGGTGACGTCTACAACGCCAAGAACGTCGAGGATTCCATCATCGCGCTGACCGAGAAGGTGGCCGGTTCCGGCTATGCCTTCGCGCAGGTCACGCCGCGCGGCGACCGCAATTTCGAGAACCACACCATTTCGGTCGTCTACACGATCGACCAGGGCACCAAGGCCTATATCGAGCGCATCGAGATCCGCGGCAACGATCGCACGCGTGACTATGTCATTCGCCGGGAGTTCGACGTCAGCGAAGGCGACGCCTTCAACCAGGTGCTCATCCAGCGCGCGAAGAAGCGCCTGGAAAACTTGAACTACTTTGAGAAAGTCGACATCTCGACCGTGCCTGGCTCGCAGCCCGACCAGGTCGTTCTGGTGGTCGACGTGGTTGAGAAATCGACCGGTGAGTTCTCGGTGGGCGCTGGTTATTCGACCGGTGGCGACACGGCCGGTCCGTCGGTCGAAGGCTCGGTGACCGAGCGCAACTTCCTCGGTCGCGGTCAGTTCATCAAGCTGTCTGCGGGCGGCGGCAAGAATTCACGCGACTACAGCCTGTCCTTCACCGAGCCTTATTTCCTCGGACGGCGCATCGCCGCCGGTTTCGACATCTATAAGTCGACGCGGGAATACAACAACAACTATGACAGCGATACCACGGGCGCGACGATCCGTTTCGGCCTGCCGATCACCGACAGCATCACGACCCAGTTGGCGTACAACATATCGCAGGAAAAATATAAAGTTGACGATGGTTGCTTGACCGATGGGGTTTATATTCCTGGCAGCCCTTGCAATATCTCAACTGCAATCCTTGATGGCATCGATCAGAGCCCTTGGATCAAGTCGTCGGTCAGTCTCGGGCTGGTCTACAACACCATCGACGACATGAAGAACCCGCATGAGGGTATCTATGCCAACACAACCGTCGAAGTGGCCGGTCTTGGCGGCGATGCCAAGTTCGTGAAGATCACGGGACGCGGCAGCGTCTATCAGACGTTGTCCGAGTCGCTTGATCTTGTCGGCCTTATTTCGGGCGGCGCCGGCCATGTCGAGGGTTATGGCAGTGACGGCCTGCGTATCTTCGATCAGTTCCAGAGCACGGACCGCATGATCCGTGGCTTCGCCTATGGCGGTATCGGGCCTGTGGATCCTCTCACGGGTGACCATCTCGGCGGTACGACCTACTTCAATGCTTCTGCTGAAGCCCAGTTCCCGCTGCCAGTCGTTCCGGAAAGCTTCGGCCTTCGCGGAGCTGTGTTTGCTGACGCGGCGACTCTCTATGGCAGCAAGGTTACGAGCGTTGCTCAGGAGTCAACGGACATGCAGCTGCGTGCCTCTGTCGGCGTTGGTCTGATGTGGGCGTCGCCGTTCGGTCCGATTCGTATCGACTATGCGATCCCGGTCAAGAAGGAAGCGCGCGACGACGTGCAGGAATTCAACTTCGGCATATCGACCCGCTTCTGATCGGCGGCCAACGATGCTCCCGGGTCTTCAGGGTCCGGGAGAAATGTTCCGACCTAGCTGGATATAGCTTCTGGAATGACCGATCCGGTGTTCTTCGCGCCATCACGCCGGTATACGGCGGGCGAAGTCGCGAATCTGACCGGCTCGGTGCTTGTCGATTCCGGCCACTCCAATATTTTGATCGAAGCACTCGCGCCGGCCAGCGAGGGCGGCGAGAACGCGCTCGTCTTTGTCGACGGCAAGCGTAATTCCGCGCTGATGCCGTCGCTGCGGGCTGCCGCGGTGCTGTGCCCGGCGGAATTTGCCGGCAAGGCGCCGGCAAGCGTTGCCGTTCTCATTCATCCGCGTCCACAACAGGCCTTCGCGCTGATCGGGCGTCTGCTGTTTCCGAGGGCGGCGACACCAGGGCCAATGACCAGCGAAACCGGCGTCTCGCCGCACGCTCACGTCGATGCGACCGCCCATGTCGAAGCCGGTGCCGTCATCGAGGCCGGCGCGGTTGTCGGGCCAGGTGCTTCGATCGGCAGCGGCACCGTCATCGCCCCAAATGCGGTCATCGGACAATCCTGCCAGATCGGCCGCGACGGCTATGTCGGTCCGGGCGCCAGCATCCAGTATGCCTTGATCGGCAATCGCGTCATCATTCATGGCGGCGCCAGGATAGGCCAGGATGGTTTTGGCTTCGTCGGCGGGGCCAAGGGTCCTGAGCGCGTGCCGCAGATCGGCCGTGTCGTTATCCAGGACGACGTCGAGATCGGCTCCAACACCACCGTCGATCGCGGCGCCATGTCCGATACGATCATCGGCCAGGGCACCAAGATCGACAATCTCGTGCAGATCGCCCATAACGTCCGCATCGGCCGCAATTGCATAATAGCCGGGCTTTCGGGTATTTCGGGTTCTGTGGTCGTAGGTGACAATGTCACCATGGGCGGCGGCGTCGGGCTTGCGGATCACCTGACCATTGGGACAGGGGCCAAGCTTGCCGCCAGAAGTGGATTTATGAGCAATGTCCCTGCAGGCGAGATCTGGGGCGGCTATCCGGCACAGCCAATGGCGGAAGCCATGCGGGAGATAGCCATGCTGCGCAAGCTCGCCAGGACCCGCAAACAGGGCGAGGGAGGCAATGGCTGACATGATCGCGTCGACGACGCTGGAGGCGGTCGACATTATGGGGCTGATGAAGCTCCTGCCGCACCGCTATCCGTTCCTGATGATCGATCGTATCGTCGACATCGATGGCGACGAATCCGCTGTTGGCATCAAGAACGTGACCATAAACGAGCCGCATTTTCAGGGCCATTTCCCTGAGCAGCCGGTCATGCCGGGTGTGCTCATCGTCGAGGCGATGGCGCAGACGGCCGGCGCCATCTGTATCCGCAGCCTGGGTACCGAAAAGCCGTCGCTGGTCTATTTCCTGACCATCGACAACGCCAAATTCCGCAAACCGGTGGTTCCCGGCGACCAGTTGAAGATCTATGTCAAGAAAATCAAGAAACGCGGCAACCTGCTCAAATTCGCTTGTGAAGCCATGGTCGACGGCGCCAAGGCGGCCGAGGCCGAGATTTCAGCCATGATGGTCACCAGCGACTGACGATCGAGTGCTTATGAAAATCAAGACATCCATTCATGCTTCCTCCATTGTCGAGGAAGGCGCCCAAATCGGCCAAGGTGTGCGCATCGGGCCGTTCTGCCATGTCGCTGCCGATGTGGTGATCGGCGACGACGTCGAACTGGTCAGTCATGTCTCGGTGATGGGCGCGACGTCGATCGGCGCCTCGACCAAGGTCTATCCGATGGCGACATTGGGCGCACCGCCGCAGAACACCAAGCACAAGGGCGGCCGAACCACCTTGGTCATCGGCAGGAACTGCACGATCCGCGAAGGCGTGACCATGCATCTCGGCACCGATTCCAGCCGCGGCGAGACGACGGTCGGCGACAATGGCAATTTCCTTGCCTACGCCCATATCGCCCATGATTGCGTCGTCGGCAACAATGCGACGTTCGCCAATGGCGCAACGCTGGGCGGCCACTGCGAGGTCGGCAACAATGTCTATATCGGCGGACTGACCGCAGTGCATCAGTTTGTCCGCATCGGCGACAACGCCTTTCTCGGCGGCTGCTCCGCGATCGTCGGCGATGTCATCCCCTTTGCCATAGCGGTCGGCAACCGCGCCAGCCTACGCGGCCTCAACATCATCGGCCTCAAGCGCTCCGGCCTGCCAAGGTCCGAAATCCTTGTGCTGCGCAAGGCTTACAGGATGATCTTCGATCGTTCCCGCACCGTTGGCGAGAACATCGAGTTCGCCAAGGCGGAGTTCGCGTCGTCGCCGACCGCCATGAAGATCATCGATTTCATCACCAGTCGCGGCAAGCGGCACTATGCTGTGCCGTCGCTCAAGGGCGGCGATGGCGACGATGTCGATGACGAAGACTGAGACAGCGGCAGCGCGTCTTGATCTTCCGCCGGGCTCCAGGGTCGGCATCATTGCCGGCGGCGGCAGTCTGCCGGTCGAAGTCGCGGCCGGTTCGGCTGAACAAGGCTATCCGCCCTTCGTCATCCTGATGGAAGGCGAGGTCGACCGCATCGCGGAGCTCTCCCGATACGATCACGAAAGCCTCGCTCTGGAAGGTATAGGCTCGCTGGTCCCATTGCTACGGCGGCACCGGATCACCCATCTGGTGCTTGCAGGCGAGATCAAGCGCCGGCCGCGATTGCTTGCGCTGCGCCCCAGTCTCAGCCTGCTCGCGGTAATTCCGCTGGTCGTCATGGCGCTCGCGCGTGGCGACGATGGCCTGCTGAAGGTCTTGGCGAGGGGCCTCGAAGCCCGTGGAATAAAGGTTGTGGGAGCGCATGAAATCGTGCCGAGCCTTGTCGCCGCCGAAGGCGTCCTGACCAACGCCGCGCCACAAAAGTCGGACTGGCGTGACATCGAGGCAGGCCTTGACGCAGCAAAGGCCATCGGGGCGCTGGACATCGGCCAGGCCGCGATCGCCATCGGTGGCCGGACCATTGCGCTGGAAGGCATCGAAGGAACAGCCGGATTGCTTGAGCGGGCAAAGCTTTTACGCGGCCACGGCCGTATTGCGGGCAAGACCCGCGGCGTCCTGGTCAAGTGCGCCAAGCCTGGCCAGGAACTGCGAGCGGATCTTCCGTCCATCGGCCTGCAGACGGTCGAAGCAGCGCATGCAGCCGAGCTTGCCGGGATTGCCGTCGAGGCGGGACGTTCGCTGGTTCTCGAAGGTCCTGAAACCATCGCGCGCGCCAACGCACTCGGCCTGTTCGTCATTGGCCTGCCTGCCACGACGGAGCCGCACAGTGGCTGACAGGGCATTGAAGATCGCGATTGTTGCCGGCGAGGAGTCCGGCGACCTGCTCGGCGCCGACATAGTACGCTCGCTCAGGCAGGCGGCCGGGCGCGAGGTGCAACTCGTCGGCCTCGGCGGCCGTCATTTGCAGACGCTGGGACTGGTCTCGCCATTCGATGCCGGTGAGATCGCCCTCATGGGGTTCAGTGCCGTCCTGCGCGACCTTCCGCGCCTGATGCGGCGGATCAGCCAACTGGCCAAGACCGTTGCCGACGAAAAGCCGGATTGCCTCGTCACCATTGACAGTCCGGACTTTTCGTTGCGCGTCGCCAAAAAGGTGCGTGCGGCCAACCCGTCGATTCCGATCATCCACTATGTCTGCCCGAGCGTGTGGGCGTGGCGGCCGGGCAGGGCGGTCGCGATGAAGCCCTATGTCGACCACATCCTCTGCATCCTGCCTTTCGAGGTTAAGGAGTTGGAGCGGCTCGGCGGGCCATCGGGCACCTATGTTGGGCATCGCCTGACGCACGATGCGGGCTTGCTCGCTGCAGCCAAGGCGCAGGAGTTGCCGCGCGACCTTTCTCCTGATCGGGTCAAAACCTTGCTCGTCCTGCCCGGTTCGCGGCGTGGCGAGGTACGGCGGCTGCTCGACCCGTTCGGCGAGACGGTGTCGATCCTGCGCGCGCGCGGCCACCGCTTGCGGCTGCTGCTGCCGACCGTCCCGCATGTCGCCGACCTCGTCAAATCTTCCGTCAACCGCTGGGATGAAAAGCCTGAGATCATCGTCGAGCCCCAGCGCAAATGGCAGGCTTTCGGCAGGGCCGATGCGGCGCTGATCGCGTCCGGGACGGTATCGCTGGAACTGGCGCTGGCCGGCGTGCCGATGATTTCCTGCTACAGGCTCGACCCGGTCGCGCGCATCTTGGCGCCGTACCTCGTTTCCGTCTGGTCGGCGCTGCTGCCCAATCTGATATCGGATCGAGCGCTTATTCCCGAATTCTACGACGGCTATATCAAGCCGAACAATCTTGCCCGGCAATTGGAGGCACTGTTCGCCGACAGCGGCATGCGTGCCTGGCAGAAGGATGGATTTGCAGAGATCAGGCGGCGCATGGCTACGGGCAGACCGTCCGGCGAGATCGCCGCGCAGGTGGTGATGCGGTATGTCAAGAGAGTGAGTAGTCAGTAATCAGTAGAAATGGTCGACTTCACTACTCACTACTCACTACTCACTACTCACTACTCACTATTTCCTAATTCACCGCTTGGCGATCGGCACGTAATCCCGCTCCGGTGCACCGGTATAGAGCTGGCGCGGGCGGCCAATCTTCTGGCGCGGATCCTCGATCATCTCTTTCCACTGGGCGATCCAGCCGACGGTGCGGGCGACCGCGAACAGCACGGTGAACATCGTGGTGGGGAAGCCCAGCGCCTTCAGCGTAATGCCGGAATAGAAGTCGACATTCGGGTAGAGCTTCTTCTCGATGAAATAGGAATCGGTCAGCGCGATCTTTTCCAGCTCCATGGCGATGTCGAGCAGCGGATCGTCCTTGATGCCGAGCTCGCCCAGAACCTCATGTGCCGTCTTCTGCATGATCTTGGCGCGCGGATCGTAGTTCTTGTAGACGCGGTGGCCGAAGCCCATCAAGCGGAACGGGTCGTCCTTGTCCTTGGCGCGGGCGATGAATTCCGGGATGTGATCGACATGGCCGATCTCGCCAAGCATGTTGAGCGCCGCTTCATTGGCGCCGCCATGCGCGGGTCCCCACAGGCAGGCTATGCCGGCGGCGATGCACGCAAACGGGTTGGCGCCCGACGAGCCGGCGAGGCGAACGGTCGAGGTCGAGGCATTCTGCTCGTGGTCGGCGTGCAGGATGAAGATGCGTTCCATGGCGCGCGCCAGCACCGGATTGATCTTGTATTCCTCGCAAGGCACGGCAAAGCACATATGCAGGAAGTTGGCGGCAAAGTTCAGCTCGTTCTTCGGGTAAATGAAGGGCTGGCCGATGTGGTATTTGTAGGCCATCGCCGCGATCGTCGGCATCTTGGCGATCAGCCGCATGGAGGCAACCATGCGCTGGTAGGGGTCGGAAATGTCGGTGGAGTCGTGATAAAAGGCCGACAGCGCGCCGACCACGCCGCACATCACCGCCATCGGATGCGCGTCGCGGCGGAAGCCGGTGAAAAAGCGCGACATCTGCTCATGCACCATGGTGTGGCGCGTCACGCGGTAATCGAAATCGTCCTTCTGCGCCTTGGTCGGCAATTCACCGTAGAGCAGGAGATAGCAGACCTCGAGGAAGTCGCCATGTTCGGCCAACTGGTCGATCGGATAGCCGCGGTGCAACAGGATGCCGGCGTCGCCGTCGATGAAGGTGATTTCGGACTCGCAGCTTGCCGTCGAGGTGAAGCCGGGATCGTAGGTGAAAGCGCCGGTGGTTGAGTAGAGCGAGGCGATGTCGATCACATCAGGCCCGACCGAACCGCTTCGCACCTTGAATTCATGGGTCTTGCCGGCGAATTCAAGCGTTGCGGTGGCCTCTTGGGTCTTGCCCAAATCCAGTTTTTTCGCAGCTTCGGTCATTGCAAACTCCTTCTTGTTTCCTCATGCCGGCAAAGGCAAATTTCGCAGAGCGACACGTCGAAAATCACCGCAATGCGCGTATTCGCCACCGCATTTCAGGAGGTGCGTGCCAGATTGGGCCAAGGCCTAATGTTGCACTGCGAAACCCGCCTTTCAATGCCAATCTTCTTGGGCCAGTTTGCTCCTAATCGATTTGATCTGAGATGCGCGCCAGGCTTTCCTCGCGGCCGAGCACGGCGAGCACATCGAACACGCCCGGCGAGGTGCTTTTGCCGGTCAAAGCGGCGCGCAAAGGCTGGGCCACCGCGCCGAGCTTGTGGCTGCCGGCCGCCGCCACCTCGCGGATCGCCGCCTCCGCCGAGACGGCTGTCCAGTCACCCGCAAGCCCGTTCAAAGCTTCGTGAGCACTGCGCAGGATCTTGCGGGCATCGTCGGTGAGCAGAAGGGCCGCCTTGTCGTCGATCGGCAGCGGTCGCGTGGCAAACAGGAAGGCCGCGCCGTCGACGAGCTCCACCAGCGTCTTGGCGCGCTCCTTCAGGCCCGGAAGCGCTGCCAGCAACTGCGCCTTGGTGCTGTCGTTCAGGCGTGCGGCGATCGCCGGGCCACCTTCGAGGTAGGGCAGGGTGGCGATGAAGATGTCGAACAGTTCGGCATCGCTCATGCGACGCATATGTGCGCCGTTGATTGCCTCCAGCTTGGCGAAGTCGAAGCGCGCCGCGCCCTTGTTGACGTCGCCGATGTCGAACCAGGAAATCATGTCCTTGATCGACATGATCTCGTCGTCGCCATGGCTCCAGCCGAGACGCGCCAGGTAGTTGAGCAGCGCCTCCGGCAGGTAGCCCATGGCGCGATAAGCCTCGACGCCAAGCGCGCCGTGCCGCTTCGATAGCTTGGCGCCATCGGCGCCGTGGATCAGCGGGATATGCGACATGGACGGCACGTCCCAGCCCATGGCGTTGTAGATGACGGTCTGGCGGGCGGCGTTGGTCAGATGGTCGTCGCCGCGGATGATGTGGGTGACGGCCATGTCATGATCGTCGACGACGACGGCATGCATGTAAGTGGGATTGCCGTCGGAACGCAGGATGATGAAGTCATCGAGATCCTTGTTAGGAAAGCGCACGTCGCCCTGGACCCGGTCATGGACGACGGTCTCGCCTTCGGTCGGCGCCTTGATGCGGATGGCGCCCTTGGCACCTGCGGGTGCCTCTGAGGGGTCGCGGTCGCGCCAGCGGCCATCGTAGCGGGGTGGCAGCCCCTTGGCTCTGGCGGCCTCGCGCATGGCCTCCAGTTCGGCTGGCGTGGCGTAGCAATAATAGGCCTTGCCGATGCGCACGAGCTCCTCGGCCACCTCGCGGTGGCGGGGCGCACGCTCGAACTGCGACACCGGCTCGCCGTCCCAGCTCAGGCCAAGCCAGGAAAGCCCGTCGAGGATGGCAGCCGTCGCGGCTTCATTGGAGCGTTCGCGATCGGTGTCCTCGATGCGCAGCAGCATCGTGCCGCCGGTGTGCTTTGCATACAGCCAGTTGAACAGCGCCGTGCGCGCGCCGCCTATGTGCAAATAGCCGGTGGGCGAGGGGGCAAAACGGGTGACGACCTTGTCGGACATGGAACTCTCGGAAACCATCTGAAGCGGGGTGCGGTCGCGCGGACTTTCGCGCTTTGCGCGTTCATGTAGCATAGGGTGTCGAGGGCGCAAGGGGCAGACCCGATGGCTGGACGAGGCTGGGGCTCGGATCAGGGCGAGGACGCTGCCATTGGCGTCAGCGAACGGTCCCTGTTTGCGCCTCTGCCAGCCTCATTGCCGCCGCCGTCGCCCCTCGTGCCGGATTCCGGCAAGCTGCCCTTGCAAACGGGTATCGCCGCCTCTGTTCCTGTTGCCGGAACCGGCAGGATCGTGCGCGTGCGCCGGCAGATCGGCCTGATATCACTGCCACGCCTGCGCCACAGCGTGAACATGGCGGCGAGCCTGGAACTCGACCGGGGCGTGGCCTTCCTGCTGGTACCGGTCTGCCTTGCGATCGGAGCGATCGGCTATTTTTCGCTGACGGCTGAACCCGACTTTGCGAGACCTGTCGCGGTTGTCATCCTGACGGGGATCTGTGCGCTGGTCTCGCGCTCATGGCCAAAGACCCATCTGTGTTTCATGGCGGCACTTTTGTGCGCCCTAGGGCTGCTTGCTGCCAAGGTCGAGACGTGGCGTGCGGGCACACAAATGTTGGGCTCGGAAATCTCGACGCAGGTGACCGGCCGCGTCGTCTCGCTCGACCGTATGGAAACTGGCCGTATCCGGCTGACCATCGACGTAACATCGACCGCAAGACCGAAACTGCGCTATGCGCCGGAACGGGTACGGCTTTCGGCACGCAAGATCCCGGCTGACGTGACCGCAGGCTCTCTCATCACTGGATATGCCAAGCTTTTGCCGCCGACCGGGCCGGTGCGACCGGACAGCTATGATTTCTCCTTCGACAGCTATTTTGCCGGCATTGGCGGCAGCGGGTTCTTTCTCGGCAATCCCAAGCTTGTCGTCAGCGATGATGGCGACATGCCGCTGTCGGCCCGAATTTCCTCCAGCGTGGAAAATGCCCGTGAAGGCATCGCCGACCATATCAGGGCGAGCGTCGGCGGCGCCGAAGGCGAGATCGCCGCGGCGCTGATCGTCGGCGTGCGCGCCGGCATTCCCGACGACATCAATGAGGCGATGCGACGTACCGGCATCTACCACATCATCTCCATTTCGGGACTGCATATGGCTCTGGTCGCCGGCACCATCATGGGGTTGCTGCGCGGCGCCTTCGCCTTGTTTCCCGATTTTTCCGCGCGTCGCCCGGTCAAGAAGTATGCCGCTGCCGCCGCACTGTTCTCGATCGCAGCCTACCTCGTCATCTCAGGTATCGTCGTCGCCGCCGAACGCAGCTTCATCATGCTGGCAGTGATGCTGATTGCAGTTCTGTTCGATCGAGCAGCACTCACCATGCGCAATCTGGCGATCTCGGCGATCGCCGTCATCGTGGTGTCGCCGCATGAGGTGGTCGGCCCGAGTTTTCAGATGTCGTTCGCCGCGACCGCGGCTCTGGTCGGCGCCTATGCCGGCTGGGCGGATCACCGCGCGGGAAAAGCAAGAACGCCGCCGCCGAAGCGATCCTTGCCCGGGTTCCTGACACGAAAATTCCTGCTGGCGGCAATCGGTCTGGCCATGACCTCGATCATCGCCGGCAGCGCCACGACGCTGTTTGCCATCTGGCATTTTCAGCGTGTGTCGCCGCTCAGCCTGTTCGCCAATCTCGCGGTTATGCCGATCGTCACCGTCGTCATGTTCCTGGCCGTCGCCAGCGCGCTGCTGATGCCTTTCGGATTGGATTGGCCAGGTCTCTACCTGATGGGCAAGGGCCTGACGATGATGATCGCCATATCGGGCTGGATCTCCGAGCGTTCGCCTGTCGATGGGGTCGGGCTGATTTCGCAACAGTCGGTCCTGCTGGTGGCCATTGCCCTGGTCATCGCGACGATGGCGACGACATGGCTGCGGCTCGCGGCTCTGCCATTCGCGTTGGCAGGCTTGCTGACCGTCTCGGATACGCGCACGCCCGATGTGCTGATCTCGGAAGACGCCCGGCTGGTGGCGTTGCCGATCGGTGGCGGTGAGCTTGCCGTCAGCCGGCAACGGCCGAACGAATTCACCGTCGACAACTGGAAACGCGCGCTGACATCGGAAACCATCGTCGTTCCGGAAGTGTTCGACAACAGCGATGGGCAATTCGACGTCGCGGATGCCGTTGAGCTACCGCCGGGATCGCCGTTCTATTGCTCCTCAGGCGTTTGCGTGGCCAGGCACATGTCCGGTGCGATCATTGCCTATGTCGAGGACCGCAAGGACACCTGGAAAGCCTGCGGCTTCGCCGAACTGATCGTCGTCAACGACGCCACCGCCTATGACGCCTGTCACAACCCGCTGGTTCTCGTCATCACCAAGCGGCAACTGGCTCGCAAAGGCAGTGCCGCGGTCTTCTTCGATCGCCAATCGGCGACCACGCCGGCGACGATCAGCTTCGCGGTGGACAGCCCATATCGGCCCTGGCACACGCAACGCAGATACTCTCGCGAGGCGAGGGGGCTGGCACCCTTCAAGAAACCCGAGAAGCCAGTGGTCAACCCACAGCCGTCTCAGTAGCGACGGATCAGGCCGACGAGCTTGCCTTGCACCTTGACCCTGTCCGGCCCGAAAATCCGTGTCTCATAGGCTGGATTGGCGGCTTCGAGGGCAATCGAGGCGCCCTTGCGGCGGAACCGCTTCAGCGTCGCTTCCTCTTCATCGACCAGCGCCACGATGATCTCGCCGGGGCTGGCCGTGTCGGCGTTACGGATGATAACGGTGTCGCCGTCGAAGATGCCGGCCTCGATCATCGAATCGCCCTTGACCTCCAGCGCATAGTGCGCGCCGCCCATGAT
This sequence comes from Mesorhizobium sp. Primo-A, assembly GCF_003997175.1. Lineage (NCBI taxonomy): Bacteria > Pseudomonadati > Pseudomonadota > Alphaproteobacteria > Hyphomicrobiales > Phyllobacteriaceae > Mesorhizobium > Mesorhizobium sp. Primo-A. The sequence continues at coordinate 181,432 of NZ_RZTG01000003.1, read as the reverse complement.
CATGTCCGGCGGCACCGAAATCGAATGCGTCTGATGCTGGATGGCATCGATCGGCACGCCGGCGGCGATGCGACCCATGACCGGGATCGAAACGGCAGAGACCGCATCGTCGTCATTGCCGGGCGAAGGCATCCGCGAAGGCGCCGGCTTGATCTGCCGGCCAAGAGCACCACCCTGACCAAGACTGCCCTGGATGACGCTTGGCGAAAACTTCTTTGCCGCATTGAGGCCTGGCGCGATGGAGTCCGGCAGCCGCAGCACTTCCAGCGCGCGGGCCCGATTGGGCAGCCGGCGGATAAAGCCGCGCTCCTCAAGGGCCGTGATCAGCCGATGAATCCCGGATTTGGAGGCAAGGTCGAGCGCCTCCTTCATCTCGTCGAAGGATGGCGGAATGCCGCTCTCCTTCAGGCGTTCATGGATGAACATCAGCAGTTCATGTTGCTTGCGTGTCAGCATGGCGGCCCCCAGGTTCCCTGAAACCAGAATCGAAAAACAAACCCAGAACAAACACTATCTGTTCCAGTTGTGTTCTGCAACCGTTTAAAGTTTAATGAATTTGTTAAGGCTGCTGAAATTATTTGGCGCTTGCCAGCGGGTTACGATCGACGGGCGCCACCTTCGGCAATGCGCCTGCTCACATTGAAATTGTTATGGTTAATGACCTGTGGCTTATCCCCTACCAAAGCTTGGCATTATCTGTCGATCGACCTCGACAAGGGGCGATTGCAACCTTCGGGACGTTCGTTGGCCGTGAACGAAACGGAGCCAAAACGCCAACGTCAGTTGGGCATTTTGGCTGGAAATTCAGCTCTCCGTCATTTGCCAGGCAGTGAGGGCAGCGACGGCGGATCGCCGGGATCGGTGCGTCAGGTAACGGCTTCCTTGACGGCGAAACGCTGGTCCTTCCATGCTCCCGTGCGCAGAATGTCTTCCAGAACCTCAACCGCCAGCCACACATCCTTGTAGCTGACATAGAGCGGCGTGAAGCCGAAACGGATGGTCGACGGTGCGCGGAAGTCACCGATCACCCCGCGCTCGATCAGCGCCCGCATGATTTGATAGCCGTGGTCGTGAAGGAACGACACCTGGCTGCCGCGCCTGGTCGCGTCGCGGGTGGTCTCCAGCGTGAGACCGTAGGCGCCGCACTTGGCTTCGACGAGCTGGATGAACAGTTCTGTCTGCGCGACGCTCTTCTTTCGCAATGCCGCCATGTCGACGTCGCTCCAGATGGCAAGCGCGCCTTTGAGCGCCCGCATCGACAGGACCGGTTGCGTACCGCACAGAAAACGGCGGATGCCGGTGCCGGCAACATAACCCCGTTCGAAGGCAAAGGGCCGCGCATGGCCCCACCAGCCGCTGAGCGGCTGGCTGATATCGCCGTGGTGGCGCTGCGCGGCATAGATGAAGGCCGGCGCGCCCGGACCGCCGTTGAGGTACTTGTACGTGCAGCCGACAGCGAAATCGGCATTTGCCTGATCGAGCTCGACGGGCAGGGCGCCGGCGGTGTGGCAGAGATCCCAGACGATCAGCGCTCCGGCCGTATGAGCCCTGCGCGTCAGCGCCGCCATGTCGCGCAGTTCACCCGATTTGTAATTGACGTGGTTGACCAGCACCACCGCGACGTTTTCGTCGATCAGATCTTCGATGGTCGGCGCGTCGACGCCCGCGAGGCGCAGCAGGACGCCATCCCGGGTCGAGGCCACGCCTTCGGCGATGTACAGGTCGGTGGGAAAACTGTCACCTTCGGCGACGATGGCTGACCGGCCGGGCCGCATCTCCATCGCTGCGTGCAGCACCTTGTAGATGTTGGTCGATGTCGTGTCGCAGACAACGGTCTGGCCGGCCGCGGCTCCTATCAGGCGTCCGAGTTGGTCGCCGAGTTCGATCGGCATCTCGAACCATCCGGCCGTGTTCCAGGCTCGGATAAGATCTCGGGCCCATTCCTGCGTCGCCGCCTGCTGCAGCTCGCCGAAAACGGCATGAGATGCTGCCCCCAGTGAATTGCCGTCGAGATAGATCACCCCCTCCGGCAGAATGAAACGGTCGCGCATGGCCCGCAGCGGATCCGTGGCATCCATCGCTTCGACTGCGGCGAGATCAGGAATTCCACTCATGGTCAGTCCCCGGTTGTTCGCGAAGGGGTTTCCGCCACAGAGCGTCCCTTCGGTGAGCCTGTTCTCATTTCGATGATGTCAGAGCCGGGTGCGGACCGTCCACAGCTCCGGAAACAGCACGACCTCGAGCATTTTCTTCAGATACGAAGCGCCCGACGTGCCGCCGGTGCCGCGCTTCAGACCGATGATGCGCTCCACCGTGGTGACGTGGTTGAAGCGCCAGCGGCGGAAATAATCCTCGAAGTCGACCAGCTTCTCGGCCAGTTCGTAGAACATCCAGTAGCGCTGCGGATCGCGGTAGATAGTCTGCCAGGCGACCAGGACCTCTTCATTCTCGGTTCGCGTCTCACGCCAGTCCGTGCGCCTGGCATCGGCACCGATGTCGAATCCGTTGCGCGCCAAAAGCAGCAGCGCTTCGTCATAGAGCGACGGCTCGGCCAGAATGGCTTCCAGCTTTCCGCTGAGGTCAGGCCGATGCTTGTGAGGGCCGAGCATGGCCAGGTTGCGGTTGCCGGCCATGAACTCGATGGCGCGATACTGCCAGGACTGGAAACCCGAGGACTGGCCGAGCGCGTCGCGAAACTCGGTGTATTCGCTGGGCGTCATCGTCCGCAGCACATCCCAGGCATTGTTCAGCTGCTCGAAGATGCGCGCGACTCGCGACAGCATCTTGAAGCTCGGCTCAAGCCGGTCGGCGCGGATCGAGCGGATCGCGGCGCCAATCTCGTGCAAAGCGAGCTTCATCCACAGTTCCGAGGTCTGGTGCTGGATGATGAACAGCATCTCGTCATGCGCCGACGAGAGCGGTGTCTGCGCCTCCAGCACTTTCTCCAGGTGCAGATAGTCGCTGTACGACATGCGCTCGTTGAACGACATCTGTGCGCCTTCGGACGCCGGATCGTAGGGCTCGCTCAATTGACTTTCTCCGTGCGCAGCCGGAAGCGCTGGATCTTGCCGGTCTGGGTCTTGGGCAAAGCAGCAATGAATTTCACCGATCGCGGGTATTTGTAGGGCGCGATCGTCGCCTTGACATGGTCCTGCAGGCGCTTGGTCGTCAATGCGTCAGGCGCCACGCCCTGCACCAGCACGACATGCGCCTCGACGATCTGGCCGCGCTCGGCGTCCTCGGCGCCGATCACCGCGCATTCGGCGACGTCGGGATGTGACAGAAGTGCGGCCTCGACCTCGGGGCCGGCAATGTTGTAGCCGGCGCTGACGATCATATCGTCGGAGCGCGCGGCGAAATGGAAGAAGCCGTCCTCGTCCTGCGTGAAGGTGTCGCCGGTGATGTTCCAGCCGTCGCGCACGTAGTCCTTCTGCCTGATATCGGCCATGTAGCGGCAGCCGGTCGGGCCGCGCACCGCCAGCCTGCCGGTCGCGCCGCGCGGTACTTCGCGCATCTCGTCGTCGACGATGCGCGCCTCGTAGCCGCCGACCGGCTTGCCGGTCGACGCGGGCTTCATGTCGCCAAAGCGGTTGGAGATGAAGATGTGCAGCATTTCGGTGGCGCCGATGCCGTCGAGGATCGGCTTGCCGGTCTTTTGCGTCCACTCTTCGAAAACCGGAGCGGGCAAGGTTTCGCCGGCTGAAACGGCAACCCGCAGCGAAGACAAATCGGCACCTTCATCCATGGCCTTCAGCATGGCGCGGTAGGCAGTCGGCGCGGTGAAGGAGATCGTGGCTTTGTAGGTCTCGATGATGTGGATCATGTTGGGTGGCGTCGCCTGCTCCAGCAGCGTCGCCGCCGCACCGAAGCGCAGGGGAAAGATAGCGAGCCCGCCAAGGCCGAAAGTGAAAGCCAGCGGCGGCGAGCCGACGAAGATGTCGTCCGGCGTCACCTCCAGGATTTCGCGGGCATAGGCGTCGGCGATGATCAGGAGGTCGCGGTGGAAATGCATCGTCGCCTTCGGCACGCCTGTCGTGCCCGAGGTGAAGCCGAGCAGCGCGACATCGTCGCGGCCGGTGTTGACGGCGGTGAATGTCACCGGCTTGTCGAGAGCGGCACGATCGAGCTCGGCATCATGGTTGGCGGTGCCGTCGAAGCCTATGACCTGTTTGAGGAAGGTGCTGTCCTTGGCGCAGGCGGTCATCTCGTCCATCAGCCTGGTGTCGCAGAGCGCGACGGTGATTTCCGCCTTGTCGACGATCTTGGCCAGTTCGCCGGCGCGCAGCATAGGCATGGTGTTGACGACCACGGCGCCGACCTTGGTGGCAGCCAGCCAGCAGGCGACCATGGCGGGGTTGTTGGCCGAGCGGATCAGCACCCGGTTGCCGGGCTCGACGCCATAATTCTCGACCAGCGCGTGGGCGAGCCTGTTCGTCCAGTCGGACAGTTCCTTGTAGGTGCGGCGGCGGCCATTGCCGATCAGGGCTGTGCGGTCGCCGAGGCCCTTCTCGACCAGCCGGTCGGTCAGTTCGACACCGGCGTTGAGGCGTTCGGGATAGTCGAAGCCGTCGAGCAGTATATCGGGCCATTGCTCCGGCGGCGGCAGGTGATCGCGCGTGAACGTGTCGATATGCGCTGAAGGCCCAAGCATGTCGCCGCTCTCCCGTCTGCTGCCTGGCCAGTGCGCAATGCGCCTTGGCTGGATGTGGTGGATCCTAAGGTCCTGCTCTGAGGAGGCTTCGTGCTGCCCATCACGCCTGCTCGGAGATGCGCGCCGAAAGGGTGAACATCTGCAGGTGAGGGCAGCACAGCAGACCTCCCATTGTCGGCTGTTCGTGCGGGCAGGATCGCACCAGTCGAAATTTGTTTCAAGCCTAAAATGTTTTTGCCCTGGAGCATTGACGCATGGCGTGGCGCTGGCCATTGCTAGCGCAACAGCGATGCCGTTTTGGGGGAGGGCGCAGATGTTCGAACGTCACATCGTCGATTGGGATGATGCCTATGCCAACGGCGCGAACATTGCCGGCAGCGACCGTTGGCCAGCCGCCTGGTCCGAGCCAGCGGCAGCATTCCGCGATGCGCTCTCGGCAGAGAGCCGGGCACGGCTCGACATCGCCTACGGCGACAGGCCGCGCAATCGGCTCGATCTTTTCCTTCCCAAGGCCGCGCCCAAAGGACTGGTGGTGATTATCCATGGTGGTTACTGGCTGGAGACCGACAAGAGCTTGTGGTCGCATCTCGCCAATGGCGCGGTCGGCAGCGGCTTCGCCGTTGCGATGCCCTCCTACACGCTGTGCCCGGACATACGCATCGCAGGCATCGTCCGGGAGGTCGGGGCGGCGATTGGCAAGGCAGCGGCAATGGTTGACGGACCGCTGATGCTGACCGGACATTCGGCCGGCGGCCATCTCGCCACCCGGATGGTGACGACAACCACGCCTCTGGCGCCGGATGTGGCGCGGCGCATACGCCATGTCGTTTCGATTTCAGGTCTACACGATTTGCGTCCGCTCATGCGCACCGGCATGAACAAGGACCTGGCAATCGACGAAGAGGAGGCGCTGGCTGAAAGCCCAGCCCTGCTGCGCCCGATGGATGGCGCCCGCATCACCTGCTGGGCCGGCGGCGGTGAGCGCGCCGAGTTCCTGCGCCAGAATGCGTTGCTTGCCAACATCTGGACCGGCCTTGGCGCCACCACCAGCACCGTGGTCGAGCCCGACCGGCATCACTACGACATTGTCGACGGCCTTGCCGATCCGGCGCATCCGCTGACACAGAGCTTGATCTCGAGCTAGAGCCGAGATCACTTTCTCGTCTGTTATGAACGGCTTGCCTGGAATTCCTCAGCGCAGCATCAAAACGCTGCAAGCCTCGCCCGCGGCTGCTGCAGGGGCAAACGGCGCCCGCACGATCAGCCCGTTGGCGTCGGCCAGCATTCTCAGCATCGAGGAATCCTGAATGCCGAACGGCGTCGCCACCAGCGCGCCGTCATCTTCCCTGACCACGGCTCGGACATAGTCCTGGCGCAAATCATTGGCCGGCATTGCGGTACCCAGTCGCGCTGGGCGAATGTCCTGGCGATGGTTGCGGCCACCGAGCCGCGCCAGCAGCGGCTTCAGGAACAGTTGCGAGCAGACCAGGCTTGCCACCGGGTTGCCGGGCAGGCCGATGCACCTGATATCGCCGAGGCGGCCGAACATCAGCGGCTTGCCGGGGCGCATGGCAATCTTCCAGAAGCCGAGCGTCATGCCTTCGCCGGTCAGCACGTCGTGGATCAGGTCGTGATCGCCGACCGAGGCGCCACCAAGCGTCACGATGACATCCGCACCGGCCGCCACCGCTTTTTGCACCAGTTCGGCGATGGCCTCCTTGCGATCGGCGGCAATGCCGAGATCGAGCGCGCGGGCGCCGACCGAGTGTGCGGTGGCAGCGACGCCATAGGCATTGGACGAGATGATCTGGTCCGGGCCGAGATTACTGCCCGGCGGCAGCAATTCGTCGCCGGTGGCGATGATGGCGACCAGCGGTCGTCTTACCACCTTGACCTGGGGATGGTTGGCCGATGCTGCCAGCGACAGTGCCGCCGGGTCGAGCAAACGGCCTCTTTCGAGCAGCATGTCGCCTGTTGAAAAATCGAGCCCGATGCGACGGATATTGCGCCATTGCGCCGTCGGCTCGGTCACTTCGATTTCGCCGCCGCCGAGGTCGCGGACATTCTCCTGGATGACGATGGTGTCGGCGCCTTCGGGCAGCGGCGCGCCGGTGAAGATGCGCACCGCTTGTGCCTTGCCGATCCTACCGGCAAAACCACGTCCGGCCGGCGCCATGCCGATCACCGACAGCCTGGATGGTACCGACGCCACGTCGGCGGCTCGAGCGGCATAGCCATCCATGGCGGAAGCGTTGAAAGGTGGCTGGGTACGGAGTGCCACGACCGGTTCCGCCAGAACACGATCCACCGCCTCGAACAGAGGAACGCTTTCGCCGGCTAGAGGTGCCGCACCATCGAGCAGGCGCTCAAGCGCCTCCGCGATAGGAACCAGCGCCATCAGGAACTCGCCTTGTAGTCACCCGACTTGCCGCCGGTCTTTTCGACCAGGCGGATGCCGGTGATGACCATGGCGCGGTCTACTGCTTTGGCCATGTCGTAGATGGTCAGGCAGGCTACCGAAGCGGCCGTCAGCGCCTCCATCTCGACGCCCGTCTTGCCGGTGACGCGCGCCAGCGCGGTGACCTTCAGGCCCGGCAATGCATGGTCGGGCTCGATGTCGACGGAAACTTTGGTCAGCAGCAGCGGATGGCAGAGCGGGATCAGATCATGCGTCTTCTTCGCCGCCATGATGCCGGCGATGCGCGCGGTGCCGAGCACGTCGCCCTTCTTGGCGTTGCCGGCGAGGATCATCTTCAGCGTCTCGGGCTGCATCGCGACAAAGCCTTCGGCGATCGCCGTGCGCGTTGTTTCTTCCTTGTCGCCGACATCGACCATGTTGGCCTCGCCCTGCGCGCCGAGATGGGTCAGGCCTGATACCATCGTCAGATAGCCTCGGCCAAAGCCTTGCCTGTCAGAAGCAAGCGCGTCGCGGTGGTGACGTCCTGTTGCCGCATCAGGCTCTCGCCGACAAGAAAAGTGCCGATGTCGCTCTTTTGCAGCCTGAGGCAGTCGTCATGCGAGAAAATACCGCTCTCGCTGACCAGCAAGCGGTCGGCCGGAACCATCTTCGCCAGCCGCACTGAAGTGTCGAGGCTGGTCTCGAATGTGCGCAGATTACGGTTGTTGATACCGATCAGCCGCGACGACAGTTTTAGCGCGCGCAACGTCTCGGCCTCATCATGCACCTCGATCAGCGCATCCATGCCGAGTTCGAATGCCGTTGCCTCAAGCTCGCTCGCCAGGGCGTCGTCGACGCTGGCCATGATGATCAGGATGGCATCCGCGCCCCAGGCGCGGGCTTCGTAGACCTGATAGGGATCGAACAGGAAATCCTTGCGCAGCGCCGGCAGCGCGACGGCGGCTCGCGCCCGGGTGAGAAATTCCGGCGCGCCCTGGAAGGACGGTGCGTCGGTCAGCACCGAAAGACAGGCAGCGCCACCCTTGGCATAGGCCTGCGCCAGCGCCGGCGGATCGAAATCGGCGCGGATCAGCCCCTTGGACGGGCTTGCCTTCTTGATCTCGGCGATCAGCGCAAAGGCGCCGGATTTGCGCTTTGCTTCGAGTGCGGCAAGAAAGCCGCGCGGTGCGTCGGCGTCCTTGGCTCGCGCCTTGATTTCGGCCAGCGGCACACGTGCCTTTGCCGCCGCGATCTCGTCGCGCTTGTAGGCCTCGATCTTGCGAAGAATGTCAGACACGTTTTACCCGTTCGAAATCTCGACCAGCCTGTCGAGCACTTGCAGGGCCCGGCCGCTGTTGATGGCTTGCGCGGCGAGCGCGATGCCGTCAGCAAGCGTCGTCGCCTTGCCCGCCACCACCAGGCCGGCGCCGGCATTCATCAGCACGGTGTCGCGATAGGCGCCGGCAGCGCCGCCCAGCATATCGCGCAAGGCTTTGGCATTGTAGTCCGCATCGCCGCCACGCAGTTCGTCCCTGCTGTGGCGCGGCAACCCGACCGCTTCAGGCGTCAGGGTGAAGCTGCGGATCTCGCCGCCGATCAGTTCGGCGACCTGCGTCTCGCCGGTGGTGGTGATCTCGTCATAGCCGTCGCCATGAGCAACCCAGGCATGCTCCGCACCCAGTGCCTTCAGCGTCTCGGCAACCGGCAGGATCCATTCCGGCAGGAACACACCGACCAGCTGCCGCTTGACGCCAGCTGGATTGGAGAGCGGCCCGAGCAGGTTGAAGATGGTGCGGGTGCCGAGTTCGACGCGGGTCGGACCGACATGTTTCATCGCTGGATGGTGCGCGGGCGCGAACATGAAACCAATGCCAGCCTCGTGGATGCAGCGGCCGATGAATTCGGGCGAGATGTCGATCTTGACGCCGAGCGCAACCAGCACGTCGGCGGCTCCTGTCAGCGAGGACAGGCCACGATTGCCGTGCTTGGCAACCGGCACACCACTGCCGGCGATGACAAAGGCCGATCCCGTGGAAATATTGACGCTGTGGGAATTGTCCCCGCCGGTGCCGACGATATCGATGGCGCCGTCCGGCGCGTCGACTTGCAGCATCTTGGCCCGCATGGTGGCGACGGCGCCGGAAATCTCGCTCACCGTCTCGCCTCGCACGCGCAGCGCCATCAGGAAACCGCCGATCTGGCCGGGGGTCGCATCACCCGACATGATGATGTCGAAGGCCTCGCGCGCTTCCTCGAAGGAAAGCGCGCTACCGGTCGCGATCTTGGCGATATGGGTTTTCAGCGCGCTCATCTTGTCGAGGCTTGGGCGACGGCGGCCTGGTCGACGCGAACGTCGTACTGCGTCTGCAACTGCGCCACCAATTGGTCGAGCAGGTCGTCCGACATGCCGGAGGTGAAGGATTTCTGTGCGTCATCCGGCACCGAGCTGGCATCGGCCCCGGCGGGCTCGAACACTTCGGCGACCTTGTACAGGATCTCTCCGTCGCCGGTAGGCGAGGGGATCAGGCCGGTACCGCCTTCGCCGACTCCGAACATCGCTGCGGCACCTTCCTTGCCGAAATCGACGTCGTCAGCCTCGCGCTTCACACCGCGCTTGGTCTGCTTTTCCAGCTTCAGTTCGCTGGCAATGACATCGAGCGTTGCGCCGGCCTTGAGCCGCTTTTCCAGCTCGTCAGCCTTGGCGGCGAGCCGCTTGCTTGTTTCCGCCGCCGTCCAGTCGGCCACGACTTTCTGACGAACCTCATCCAGCGTGCGGTCGCGAGCCGGCGTGATGGACGCCACCTCATAGAAGACGAAGCCGTTGTCGGCTGTGGTCAAGGCATCGTTTTCCGTGTTGGGTTCGGCGTCGAAGACCGCTTTGATCAGCTCCGGCGATTGCGGCAGGTCCTTGACGATGCTTGCATCTGGCCGCAGTCCACTGCGATCGATGGCGTCGATGGTGACGACCTTCAGCTTCAGCTTGGCCGCAGCGTCGGCCAGCGAACTGCCGGCGGCGCGGGTGTCATCGTAATTGTCGCGCACGTCCAGAAGGATGCGGCTTGCCTCGCCCAGCGCCAGATCCTTGCGGATCTGGTCGGACACCTCGGCCAGCGGCTTCACCACCTCGGGCTTGATCTCGGTGACACGCAGCAGCACCGGACCGAAGGCGCCCTGCACGACCTGGCTGACTTCATTGGCGTTAAGCGCGAAGGCGGCGTCGGCGACCGCCTTGTCGGCGATCTTGTCCTTGGCAAGCGTGCCGAGCAACGTGTCGGCTGGGGTCTTGCCTTCCGCCGTGACCAGCTTGTCGAAAGTGGCGCCTGCCTTGAGCGAATCGAACGCGGCCTTGGCCGCATCCGGCGTCTTGAACACGAGCTGCTCGATGGTACGCAATTCCGGCGTGGTGTAACGCGCCTTGTTCTTGTTGTAATCGTCGCTGACCTGTTGGTCGGTGACGGCGGTCGGATCCATGATGTCGACCGGCTCGAGGCGGACATAGGAGAATTTGCGGTATTCGGGTGCCGCATATGTCTTCTTGTTGGCTTCGAAATAGGCCGAAAGCACGCTATCGGATGGCGCCACGATCGGCTCGACGAGTGCCTTGGGCAGCGTCAAATAGTCGATGGTGCGGTCTTCGCCGCGATAGAGCGCAACTGCCTTGAAGAAAGTGTCCGGAGCCTTGAGGCCGTCCGAGACCGCCTCGACAATCTGCTGGCGCACCGCCACCTGAGCACGGTTCTTCAAATAGTCCTCGGGTCGCATGCCAATCTGCTGCAGCATATATTCGAACGTTCTGCGATCGAACTGGCCGCCCGGGCCTTTGAAGGCCGGGTCTTCGCGTGTCAGCTCGGCCAGCCGGTCTTTGGAAAGTCCGAGGCCCAGCTTGCGGGCCTGTTCATCGAGAACGGCACCCGAGACGAGCTGCGCCAGCACCTGGTTATCGACACCGAGCGCCTTTGCCTGTTCGTGGCTGAGACGTTGGCCGAACTGCTGCGACATGACGGCGAGCTGGCGATCATAGGCGAGACGGTATTCGTTGATCGACACTTTGGTGCCGCCAGCGGTTATCACCGAATCATGGCCGGCCAAACCGCCCATCAGCCGTCCGGAAACGCCCCAGACCAAAAAGCTGAGCACCAGCAGCACCAACAGCCCCTTCGCGACCCAGGTGCCTGCCGCGCTTCTCAATATACCAAGCATTTTTACTTCCGATTTATGCGCATTTTCGCATGCGCCGAGTCTGAAACAAGCGCAATAGCGCCCTTCCGGCCCACTGTCGATTGCTTTGTGGCCTGATTTTGGTAGTGAGGGCCAGAGCCCCGATATCATCCGGAGAAGCAAACCCATGACGCCAGGAATTCGCCCGCTCGTCGCCGGCAACTGGAAAATGAACGGCACCAGCGCCTCCCTCAACGAGCTCAGGATGATCGGCAACGGCTTCATGAGTGGGCTTGACGCGGAGACCGAAGCGCTGGTTTGCGTTCCCGCAACCCTGCTTGCCCACGCCGCCGAGATCCTGTCGCGCACGCCGGTGCATGCCGGCGGCGAAGATTGCCACACCAAGGAGAGCGGCGCCTACACCGGCTGCATCTCGGCGGAAATGCTCAGGGATGCCGGTGCGAGCCATGTCATCGTCGGCCATTCCGAATGCCGCGAGCAACGCGGCGAGGATGACGCCACTGTCCAGGCCAAGGCATCCGCCGCGTGGCGTGCCGGGCTTGTTGCCATCATTTGCGTCGGCGAAACGCATGAGCAGCGTGAAGCGGGCGCCACGCTGGACGTGCTGTCGCGGCAGGTCGAGGGCTCAGTCCCGCCAAGCGCCACCCCGTCCAACACCATCATTGCCTATGAGCCGGTATGGGCGATCGGCACCGGCCTGACGCCGACAGCGGCCGACGTCGCTGCGGCACACGCACATATCCGCGAAAAGCTATCGGAAAAGCTCGGCGGCGTCGCGGCGAAGGTGCGCATTCTCTATGGCGGCTCGGTCAAGCCCTCCAACGCGGTCGAACTGCTCGGCGTCAGGAATGTCGACGGCGCGCTGGTTGGCGGCGCCAGCCTGAAAGCGGCGGACTTTCTCGGCATCGCCGAGGCCTATCGCAATATTGCTTGAAGACATTTTCCCTGCCGGACAGGGCTTCCGGTGCACGAAATCGTTGCAAAGGACGGGTTGCTTCCCATATTCCGGCCACGGGCTTGGAAATGCCGTCAAAGCATTGTATTGAGCCGCCTCCAATTCACCGGTCGTGTCCGCGGCCGGGCAAGGCCTTGCCAGGATAAACTATGGAAACCGTACTGATCGTCATCCATCTCATGGTCGTGCTCGCCCTTGTCGGCGTGGTGCTGCTGCAGCGTTCCGAAGGCGGTGGCCTCGGCATCGGTGGCGGGTCCGGCTTCATGACCGCGCGTGGTGCGGCCAATGCGCTGACGCGTGCGACGGCGATCCTGGCGGCTGCCTTCTTCGCCACCTCCTTGACCCTGTCGATCGTCGCCCGCTACGGCGAAAAGCCGATCGATATCCTGGACCGCGTGCCGGCGACCTCGGACGGCGCCGGCAAAGGCGTGCTCAACCAGTTGCCTGGAACCACAACTCCGGCGCCCGCGGGCACCACCACGCCGACGCCGCCTTCCGGCAACGATGCTTCGGCTCCTGCGACTGCCCCGGCCACTGCGCCTGCCGCCGGCTCGACGCCGCCGGCGACCAACGGCACGGCTCCCGCCGCACCGGCGACCCCGCAGGTTCCAAACCAGTAGTCCTCGGTGCCTGAACCGCGATCTGTGGTCGTTTGAACACAGTCGCGGCAAATGCAGCGAGATCACGAAGATTCGACGGGGTGAGGCATGGCCCCACGCTTGAGGCGGCCGCGCTTATTCGACTATAGATTGCACGCGGCATTTCCGGCGCCCTTGGGGGGCGCTGGGCGACGCCGTGGCAACAAGCATAGAACGATCGGATCTTCGCCATGCAGCTTCGCAGCTTCATTTTCCTGGGACTTTGCGCCGCACTCGGCGTGAGTTCCCCCGCTTTCGCAGGCGTTCCGGCCAATATGGCCGCACAGCCTTCGGCTGAAACAACTTCTGCCATCAACGTCGCCGTCAAGAGTGATGCGTCGCAATTGAAGCTTCTCAAGAAGAAGAAAAACCCGACGCCCGACGACCTCGCCCAGATCAAGAAGATCGAGGCCAAGATCGTTGCCGACAAGGAAGCCGCCAAAGCCAAGGCGCTCGAAGCCAGGAAGCTGGCAATGCGCGAGGCGGCAAAGGCCAAGGCCGACGCGGAACGGCAGGCGTTCCTTGCCAAGAAGGGCAAGAGCGCGCCGGCAACCGAGGTGGCCGATGCCAAGCCGGCCAAGAAGCAGGCTGCCAAGATCATCGAGCCTATCGAACCGATAGCGCCGATCCAGTCGGCCGAGCCGCTTCCGGCGGAGGCCATGAACGTCGCCCTGACCGGCAACAATGGCGAACTGCGCAGCGAAGTCATCGGCCAGAAGAAGCCGAGCGGCGGCGGCCTGTTCGCCGGCCTTTTCGGCGGGACGTCGTCCGGCTCCTCGATAAGCTATCTTCCCGAGACGCGGGCTCTCGATCAGGCTCTCGCCAAGAGGGAGGCCAAGAAGCAGTTCAAGGTGAAGCCGGAATTCGTGCCGCAGGACGTGGAATTCACTGGTTACGATGCCGGCACCATCGTCATCGACACCAGCGCGCGGCGCCTCTACCTCGTCGAATCATCTTCCACCGCGCGGCGCTACGCCATTGCGGTCGGTCGCGAGGGCCTGCAGTTCAAGGGCACGGTCGCGGTCGGTGACAAGCAGGAATGGCCGCGCTGGATCCCGACGCTGGACATGCAGAAGCGCGAGCCGAAGCATTACGGCCAGTATAAGGACGGCATGCCTGGCGGTGGCCAGAATCCGCTCGGCGCCCGCGCCATCTATCTCTATGACGGCAAGAAGGACACGCATCTGCGCATCCACGGCACCATCGCGCCGCAGTCGATCGGAACCAGCGCCTCTAATGGCTGCTTCCGCATGATCAACGAGCACGTCATGGATCTCTACAGCCGCGTCAGGGTTGGCACCAAGGTCGTCATCATCTGACGTTTTCGTCATCCTGCCGAAAGGGCCGGCTCAGCCGGCCCTTTTGTTTTGCCCTGTTCACGATCCGAGCGCCTTCTTGGGAAAAAACCTTCGCGGTGGTTTTTTCTCTGGCGGAATCAATCCGGCCGCGTTAAGCGATGACTCCCATGGCGCGATATGTATTCATCACAGGCGGCGTGGTTTCCTCACTTGGAAAAGGCATTGCCGCAGCGGCCCTTGGGGCTCTCCTGCAGGCGCGAGGCTATCGCGCACGCATCAAAAAACTCGATCCCTATCTCAATGTCGATCCGGGGACGATGTCGCCGTACCAGCATGGCGAGGTTTTCGTCACCGACGATGGTGCGGAAACCGATCTTGATCTTGGCCATTACGAGCGCTTCACAGGCCGCTCCGCCAACCAGCAGGACAACATCACCACCGGCCGCATCTACAAGAACATCATCGAGCGCGAGCGGCGCGGCGACTATCTCGGCGCCACCGTGCAGGTCATCCCCCACGTCACCGACGAGATCAAGAATTTCGTCCTCAACGGCAATGACGACTATGATTTCGTGCTGTGCGAGATCGGCGGCACGGTCGGCGACATCGAGGCGATGCCGTTCCTGGAGGCTATACGCCAGCTCGGCAACGACTTGCCGCGCAACAATGCCGTCTACGTGCATCTGACGCTGATGCCCTATATCCCGACGGCCGGTGAGCTGAAGACCAAGCCGACTCAGCATTCGGTCAAGGAACTGCGCGGCATCGGCATCGCGCCCGACATCCTGCTGGTCCGCGCCGACCGCGCTATCCCCAAGGAAGAGCGCAGAAAACTGTCGCTGTTCTGCAATGTGCGCGAAAGCGCCGTGATCCAGGCGCTCGACGTGCCGCATATCTACGACGTGCCGATGGCCTATCACAAGGAAGGGCTCGATTCGGAAGTCCTGGCCGCCTTCGGCATCGATCCGGCGCCGAAGCCGCGTATGGAGCCGTGGCAGGCGGTGTCCAACCGCATCCACAATCCGGAAGGCGAGGTGACCATCGCCGTTGTCGGCAAATATACCGGCCTCAAGGACGCCTACAAATCGCTGATCGAGGCGCTGTCGCATGGCGGCCTGGCCAATCACGTCAAGGTCAAGCTCGACTGGATCGAATCGGAGATCTTCGAAAAGGAGGATCCGACGCCGTGGCTGGAAAAGGTGCATGGCATCCTGGTTCCCGGCGGCTTTGGGGAGCGCGGCTCGGAAGGCAAAATCCTGGCGGCGAAGTTCGCGCGTGAGCGAAAAGTGCCGTATTTCGGCATCTGCTTCGGCATGCAGATGGCCTGCATCGAGGCGGCGCGGTCGCTGGCCGGCGTCGAGCATGCGTCTTCGACCGAGTTTGGTCCGACCGAGGAACCGGTCGTCGGCCTGATGACCGAATGGCTGAAAGGCAACATGCTGGAGAAGCGCCGCGAAACCGGCGATCTCGGCGGCACGATGCGGCTCGGCGCCTATCAGGCCGAGCTCGCCAAGGGCTCCAAGATCGCCGAGATCTACGGCGACACTCAGATTTCCGAGCGCCATCGCCACCGCTACGAGGTCAATGTCGACTACAAGGAGCGGCTTGAGGATTGCGGCCTGGTGTTCGCCGGCATGTCGCCCGACGGCGTGCTGCCGGAAACGGTCGAATACCCGGACCATCCCTGGTTCATCGGCGTGCAGTATCATCCGGAACTGAAAAGCCGGCCGCTCGACCCGCATCCGCTGTTCGCCAGTTTCATCGAGGCAGCGGTGGAGCAGAGCCGGCTGGTGTAGGCCGGTCGGCCATGCAGACCTATGTCGCGCTGCTTTACAGCATCATTCTGGGCGAGGGCCGCCGGGTCGTCATGGCCGATCTCAAGGCCATGGCGGAAGATCTCGGGCTGAAGAACCCGCGCACCCTGGTGGCGACCGGAAATCTGGTCTTCGAGGCGCCGGCAACTGATATTGCCGACCTTGAACAGCGGCTGGAGGCAGCCTTCGAAAAAACCTTCGGCCGCCATGTCGACATCATCGTGCGTGGTGCCAAGGACTGGCTGAAGCTTGCCGCCGGCAATCCGTTCCCGGCCGATTCGGCCAAAGCAGGCGATCAGGTGGCCGTACGGGTGATGCGCAAGCCTGCGCCCGTGGAGGCCGTGACGGGGCTCCAGGCCTATGCCGGCGAGGATGAAAAAGTGACTTCGGTCGGCGGCGACATCTGGGTCGTCTTTTCGCGCGAGAGGCCAAGCTCGCGGCTGCTTGCGGCGATGAATCACAAGCGCATGGGCACGGGCACGTCGCGCAACTGGAACACGGTGCGCAGATTGGCCGAGATGCTCGGGTAGGTTTTGGGGCGGCTCTCGCCGCCCCAAAATTCACCTTGTCAGGCCTTCGCGGTCCTGGCGCCGGCGCCCAAAGCGGCGGTGCGCAGCACGTAGTAGATGATGCCGGCGATCGCCACGCCGAAGAACCAGCCATAGACACCCCACCAGGACGGCAGCCAGTTGGTGAAGTTGGGCAGGATCGACGAGAAGATGGCGCCGATGCCGGCGGCGATGAAGGCGTTGACGTGCCAGCCGCCCTGGAAGCGGAATTCGCCATCTTCGCGATAAAGCGCCTCGACGTCGACCTCACCCTTCCGGATCAGGTAGTAGTCGACCATCATCACCCCGAAGATCGGCCCCATCGTCGCGCCGATGATGTTGACGAAGGAAGCCGCACTGCCTTCCCATGGCGCGAAGGGATAGAGCAGCAGGGCGATCACGGCCGCGATATAGCCGCCCTTCTTGAAGTCGATCTGCCTGGGAAAGACATTGGAGAAGTCGAAGGCCGGCGAGACGAAGTTCGCCACGACGTTGATGCCAAGCGTCGCAACTGCAAAGGTCAGGGCAGCAAGGGCTGCCAGGAACCAGCTGTCGAATTTCGCCGATATCTGGTCGGGATGCAGCAGCACCTCGCCATAGACGTCAAAGGCGGCAATGGTGGTGACGCCGGCCACCAGAGAAAACAGGATCAGGTTGATCGGCAGGCCCCAGATGTTGCCCTTGCGCAGCGATGCCTTGTCAGGCGCGTAACGGGCGAAATCGCAGAAATTGAGATAGAGCGCCGAGAAATAGGTGACCCAGATCGCGGCCACCGCAAACAGCGAGGTCCAGGAGCCAGGCGTGCCGGGCACGCCCGCATCCTTCGTCTTGTCCAGCAGCACGTCCATCGGGATGTCGCTGGTGAAGGCAAATCTCCCGGATTTGACACAGAGATAGATCGCCAGGATCAGCATCATCACCCACACCGCGGGGCCGGCCCAGTCCTGGAAGCGGCGGACCGTTTCCATGCCGTTCTGGATGATCAGCAATTGCAGCCCCCAGATGACCACGAAGCAGATCACCTCCAGGCCGGTATGACCGAGGAAGTGCGTGCTGGCGTTGAAATCGGCGAACCATTGCGTGCGGATCAGCAGCGCCACGATCGCGCCCGAGGCGGCGGCAGTCTGCGCGCCGTACCAGAAGCAGGCGACGACGGCGCGCACCAGCGCCGGTATGTTGGCGCCCCAGATGCCGAAAGAGGCGCGGGCAAGCACGGGGTAGGGCACGCCCGTCTTCACGCCGGCATAGCCGACCATGTTCATCAGCGCGTAGATGATCAGCGAGCCGATGCCTATGGCGATGATGAAATTGACGAAGCCGCCGCAGAACAGGAACAGACTGGCGGCAAGATAGTAGCCCCAAAGGCTGTGGACGTCCGACGTCCAGACGTTGAAGATCGAGAATGGTCCCCAGTTTCGAACTTTGGCCGGAGCCAAATCCTCGTTGTACAGATCAGGTGAAGCACCCTGTATCGTCATGGCAATGTTCCCCTTTTGCAGCACGCGCCCTCACGCGTTGGCCGCGTGCAGGTTAAGCCTGCCGCAGGGGAACCGACAAGCAACCTATTTGCCGGCTTTGGCCTTAAAGATATTCAATGAGAACTGCGATTATCGATGCAAGGCGATGGTGGGTCATCGCTGGACCACGGATGAGTCGAGGTTCGACGCGGGGATTCCAATCTGAAGCGGTGGCTCCCGACATTTTCGGTTGGGGGGCATCTAAGCGATTGCCATCACCTGCTTGTGGTCCGCGACTTCGGCGAGCAGCCAATCCTGAAACAGACCGGTGCCTGGCTTGTTGCCGATGCTGCGACGCTGATGCAGGTAAATGCCGGCCGGATAGGTGTGGCGGGCACGGAACGGCGCGACCAGCTTGCCTTGCTGCAGAAAATCTTGCGCCATCATCGTGTCCGCAAGCGCTATTCCGGCGCCATTGATCGCTTCGCGCATGATCAAGGTGCAATCATCCAGTGTTGTGCTGGATTTTGGCGTCGTTTCCAGAACGCCTTCCTGCTCCAGCCAACGCTTCCATCTCATGGTTTCGCATTCATGGATCAGATGATGATTGACCAGATCGGCCGGCGATCGCAGCGGCACAGGCCCCTCCAGAAGCGAAGGCGCACAGACCGGCGTCAAAAGCAGCGGGATCAGCAGCGTCAGAGCCGGGCCGGCCTTGTAGACGAACTCGTCGACAATGGCCAAATCGAAGTTGGCGCGCTTGCCTGAAGTGGAGATCTCCAGATCCACCGACGGATGCAACCGGCGAAAGTTCGGCAACCGGTCCGCCAGCCAAAGGTTCAGAACGGTGGGCACGCACAAGACCCGAACACGTTGGATCTTGCCGTGGCGCGACCCCTCGGAGAGGCTGACGTCATCGGTGGCGCGCCAGATCGCTTCGAACGCCTCCGAGAGGCTGCGCGCATAGTAGGAGCCCCTTATGGTTGGCGTTATCTGGCGAAAACCGCGTTCGAACAGGTCCTGGCCAAGATTTCGTTCAAGCGCGCGGATGTGCCGGCTGACAGCCGAGGGTGTCAGATGCAGTTCTTCCGCCGCGTCCTTGACGCTGCCAAGGCGAGCGGCGGCCTCGAAAGCGCGCATGCCATTGAGTGAGGGAAGGGCCATTGGCCGATCATGAATTGTGAGTTGAGTTTTTGTCAATCGACATGGGCAGAATTCGCGTTTGATCGCCTGCCCTGTTAGGGGATACCCAGATGACAAGAGCAATTAAGTCGTCTCAAGAAAGCGACTATTTGGGGACCGGCATTATACCACGAACGGCGGAGACCGGCTTGACCAGTCTCCACCGGGGTGAGCGAAGCGTTGCTCGCTACCCGGCTGGTATTGCCGCAATCGGAGAGAGCGCCAGCCTATGCCTCAATCGCCAGCGCCGGTTTTCGAGACCGCGGACGAGATTTCCTCGGAAGCCTCCGTCGTCGTGATCTTGCAAACTGCCCAAACAGGCTTCGGCCCGCGGGCAGCCGCCTTGGATGCCGAGATGGGCGGGATTCTCTCGCGCGCCTGCTCCGACCCGGCCGCCTTGATCGAATCCGGCACCTGCATCGATCTTATTGCCCCGCAGTCCGTATCGACCAAGCGCGTGGTCGTCCTGGCCCTGGGCAAAGCTGAAGCCGTAACCACCCTATCACTGGCGCGCGCCGGCGGTCTGCTTGCCGCGCATCTCGAGGGCAAGGGGGAATGCGCGCCCACCCTGGTCCTGGACCCGATCGCCGGCGTTGACCTGCCCGGCGCCGAAATCCTGGCGCGTGTCGCGCTTGGCATGCGGCTACGCCGCTATCGTTTCGATATGCGCAACCGGCGGCAAGGGGCGGGAGCGGATAGAACCTTGCGGGTGAAACTGGTAGGGGCTCGCGGCCCGGATCTGACAGCGGCGCTGGCGCGGATCAATGCCATCGCCGACGGCGTCGAATATGCACGCACCTTGGTCAACCTGCCGCCGAACCATCTCCATCCAGACAATTTCCACGATCATCTTGAGCCCCTGCGTGAAGCCGGCATCGACATCGAAATGCTTGATGCCGCGCAACTGAAGGAGCTCGGCATGAACGCGCTTCTTGCTGTCGGATCGGGCTCGGCGCGCCCGCCGCGGGTCGCTGTCCTGCGCTACCGGGGCAAGGGTGCTCCCGCCCAACCACTCGCTTTCGTCGGCAAGGGCGTCTGCTTCGATTCGGGCGGCCTCTGCATCAAGGGCGGAGCGCAGATGTTCGACATGAAAGCCGACATGGGCGGAGCGGCCGCTGTGGTCGGCCTGCTGATCGCACTCGCCCGGCAAGGCAGCCCGGTACACGTTGTCGGTGTTCTCGGCATTGCGGAGAACATGCCATCCGGCACGGCGCTCAAACCGCGCGACATCATCACGACGGCGTCCGGACAGACAGTGGAAGTGTTCGACACGGATGCGGAGGGACGCCTGCTTCTGGCCGACTGCCTCCACTATGCAGCCACGCGCTTCAACCCTTTAGTGATCGTCGATCTGGCAACGCTGACCTATTCGGTGACGCGTGGGTTGGGGTCGATATTCGCCGGCCTGTTCAGCACCGACGATGCCATCGCGTCACAGATGATCGCGGCCGGAGAAACGGTCGGCGAGCGGTTCTGGCGGCTGCCGCTCGATCGGGCCTACGACGAGGGCCTGCAATCGCCGTTCGCGGACCTGCGGCATCATGCCAAGGATATGGAAGATGGCGATGCTCCCTATGCCGCAGCCTTCCTGCGCCATTTCACGGAAGATCGCCCCTGGGTGCATCTCGACATCGCCAGCAAGGAACTGACCGACACCGATCGGCCGCTCGGCAGGCAAGGTGCCACGGCATTTGGCGTGCAGATGCTGGAAGAGTGGGTGCAGGTCACCCGTAACATGAGTTAGGCGCCTGCCGCCGCGGACGATAAAAGTACCTTCAATCGCACTGGGAATTGGGATGTCATCTGAGATCATCGGCATGGAAGGACGGGCCGCTTTTGGCGCCTACGAGACCTGGTATCGGGTCAGTGGCGAACTCGGCGGCGAAAAGGCGCCTGTGGTGATCCTGCATGGCGGCCCGGGCGTCGCTCACAACTATGTCGATGCCTACAAGCTTCTTGCGCGAAGGGATCGCGCCGTCATCCACTACGACCAGTTGGGCTGCGGCAATTCCACCTTGCTGCCTGAGAAAGGCGCCGATTTCTGGACACCTGGGCTGTTCATCGACGAGCTTGAAAACCTCGTCGACCACCTCGGCATTCGGACAGGCTTCCACGTGCTCGGCCAGAGCTGGGGCGGTATGCTGGGCGCCGAATATGCCGTGACGCGGCCGCAAGGCCTGAAATCGCTGACCATAGCCAACTCACCGGCGTCCATGAAACTGTGGGTCGAAGAGGCCAACCGGTTGCGTGCGGATCTGCCCGCGGATGTGCAGGAGACCCTGACCCGACACGAACAGGCCGGCACGACGGACGATGCGGCTTACCAGGCTGCGACGATGGTGTTCTACGAGCGGCATGTCTGCCGGGTCGTGCCTTTCCCGCCCGAAGTCACGGAAAGTTTCGCCCAGGTCGTGCGCAATCCGACCGTCTATAATCTGATGAATGGGCCAAACGAGTTCCATGTCATCGGAACGCTGAGGAACTGGAGCATCGTCGAGCGCCTGCCGGCCATCGATGTTCCCACACTGATCATCTCCGGACGTCACGACGAGGCCACGCCCGCGACCGTGCAGCCCTACAAGGACGGCATCAAGGGGTCTCGCTGGGAGATATTCGAGCATTCCAGCCACATGCCGCATGTCGAAGAGCAAGATGCGTGCATGCGGGTGGTGGGAGACTTCCTGGACCACAACGATAACTGAAAAAAGGGGAATCAAGACATGAAGAAACTGCTTCTGGCGGCAACAGCCGCGGCATTGCTGGCCGGTACATGGCTGGCCCCGGCACAGGCCGAATATCTCAAGGAGCACCGAGGCGGCACCATCCGCCTGCTGGCCCGCTCCGCGGCCGGAACGCTCGATCCGCACATCAATTACACGGACCAGGGCTGGCAGATGTACCAGCCGATCTATGACGGCCTGGTGGCCTTCCGCAAGGCCGAGGGCATGGACGGTTTCACCATCGTCCCCGATCTGGCCGAGGCCCTGCCGCAGGTCAGCAATGACGGCAAGACCTTCACCTTCAAGCTGCGCAAGGGCATCAAGTTCTCCAGCGGCCAGGATCTTGGCGTGAAGGACGTCGTCGCTTCTTTCCAGCGCATCTTCAAGGTTTCCGGACCCACCTCCGGCACGTTCTATGCCGGCATCGTCGGGGCGGACAAATGCCTGGCCGACACCAAGAGCTGCACGCTGGAAGGCGGCGTTGTCGGCGACGAAGCGGCCGGCACCATCACCATCAACATCACCAAGCCGGATGCCGAGCTGCTCTACAAGCTTGCCTTGCCGCATGCCGTGGTCCTGCCGGCGGACACGCCCGCTGAAGACATGGGTTCCAAGCCCATTCCCAGCACCGGCGCGTACATGATCTCCGCCTTCGACCCGAACAAGGGCATGACGGTTTCCCGCAACCCCAATTTCAAGCAGTGGAGCGAAGAAGCCCAGCCGGACGGCTATCCGGAT
Source organism: Mesorhizobium sp. Primo-A (assembly GCF_003997175.1). Lineage (NCBI taxonomy): Bacteria > Pseudomonadati > Pseudomonadota > Alphaproteobacteria > Hyphomicrobiales > Phyllobacteriaceae > Mesorhizobium > Mesorhizobium sp. Primo-A. Next base: position 158,854 of record NZ_RZTG01000003.1, on the reverse strand, counting down.
GTCGTCCAATATGATTTCGGCCTGTCCGAAGAGGCAGCCGTCACCGCGATCCAGAACGGCGAAGCGGACTGGATGTTCGACGCTCTGCCGAGCGACCGCCTGGGCGAACTGGGCAGCAAGTCCATGGACCAGCTGCACATCTCGCCGCTTTCGGCTTGGTGGTACGCGCCGCTGAACAACCGTCTCGCACCCTTCGACAACGAAAAAGCCCGCCAGGCCGTTGCCTATGCGATCGATCGCAACACGCTGGTCAAGCTGTTCGGCGGCAAGGTGCTGGCCTCGCCGGTCTGCCAGGTCCTGCCTCCGGACTTCCCCGGGCATGAAGACTATTGTCCCTTCACCAAGAACCCGGGCGCCAAATGGTCGGCTCCTGATCTCGACAAGGCAAAGCAGCTCGTTGAGGACTCCGGCACCAAGGGCCAGAAGGTGACGATCATCGTCGAGGACACCGCCATTTCGCGCTCCATCGGCGTCTATCTGCAGAGCGTGCTGACCAGCATCGGCTATGTCGCCGACGTCAAGCCGATCTCGTCGAACATCCAGTTCACCTACATCCAGAACACCAACAACAAGGTGCAGATGTCCGTCACCCAGTGGTACAAGGACTATCCGGCGGCTTCGGACTTCCTGAACATCCTGTTCAGCTGCGCCTCCTTCCGCGAAGGTTCGGACGCCTCGATCAACATCGCCGGCTTCTGCGACAAGGAAATCGACGCCAAGATGCAAAAGGCATTGGACCTCGGCGTCACCGATCAGAAAGCCGCCGATAAAATGTGGGCTGAAATCGACAGGCAAGTCACCGACAAGGCACCTGCGGTCGGCCTCTTTACGCCGAAGCGGCTAGACTTCGTCAGCAAACGTCTTGGCAATTTCAAGTTCAACAGGCAGTTCAACTGGATGATCACCCAATCCTGGGTACAATAATGGCCTGGGTGCAGTAACGAACCGCGGAGGGGCACGTCCGTGTCGAACGTAGCTGTCGCCGCGCCGCGCAAGACGCGAGGGCCCTGGGCCGTCGCGTTTGCGAAGCTGGCAAGGGACAGGGCCGCCATGGCGTCGCTGGCCGTGTTCCTCCTCATCGTCCTTGCCTGCCTCAGTGCGCCTCTTTATGCGAAATGGGCAGGCGTGGACCCCTTCGCCTCGACGCTCGACGCCGTCATCCAGATCGACGGTGCCGACGTTCCGGTGATGGAACAATCGACGGAGGGGCTCGGGCTTGGCTACACACCGCTCGGCCCGACCTGGCGGCTGGGCAATTATTTCCTCGGCGCCGACAGCCAGGGGCGCGATGTCATGGCCAGGATGCTCTATGGCGGGCTGAGCTCGTTGCTGATCTCCGGAGCAGCAACCATCTTCACCCTGATCCTGGGCACGGCGGCGGGATTGATCGCCGGCTATTTCGGCGGCGTCACCGACACGGTGCTGTCGCGCTTCCTCGACATACTGTGGGCGTTCCCCATTTATCTGCTGGCGATTTCGCTCTCCATCGTCACCATCGCGCATGGCATCACGATAGGACCGATCCAGATCGAGTCCGGCAGTCTGTGGCTGCCTGTCATCATCATCGGTATCGTCTACGTGCCCTATGTGGCTCGTCCGATACGCGGGCAGGTTCTGGCACTGCGCAAAAGCGAATTCGTGCTCGCCGCGATCAATCTGGGCGTGCCGGGGTGGCGCATCCTGTGGCGCGACATCCTGCCCAACGTCACCACGACGCTGATCGTCTTCGTGCCGCTGATGATGGCGCTGAACATGCTTACGGAATCAGCCCTTTCCTTCCTTTCGATCGGCGTGCAGCCGCCGGCCGCGAGCTGGGGCACCATCATCCAGGACGGACAGGCGCTGCTCTACACCAGGCCACTGGTGGCGCTGGTGCCGGGCCTGGCGATCGCGGTTTCCGTCATGGCGCTCAATGTCTTCGGCGACGGTCTGCGCGACGCGCTCGACCCGCGCTCCAAGGTTCGGCTGGGGCGCGACTGATGATCTACGCAATCCTGCGCCGGTTCGGCCAGATGCTGTTCGTGATGTTCGGCATCTCGGTCATCGTCTTCCTGATTTTCTTCGCAACGCCGGGCTCCGATCCGGCGGCGCGCATCGCCGGCCGCAATGCATCGCCCGAAGTGCTGGAGGCGGTACGCCACAGCTTCGGCTTCGACCGGCCGCTCTACGTGCAATATGTGACGATGATGGAGAAGATCTTCGTCACCGGCGATCTGACCTCCTTCGTCAATCGTGGCTGGAAGGTGGTGCCGGCGGTCATGGATTCGATCCCGGTCACGCTCTCGCTGGTGTTCGGAGCGGCGATCCTGTGGGTGGTCGTCTCCATCATCATCGGCATCGCCGCCGCCGCCACGCGCGGCAGCTGGCTGGATAAGCTGCTGATGGCGCTAGGGCTGCTCGGTATTTCGATGCCGGTGTACTGGTTGGGCGAGGTGATGAACCTGATCACCCAGAGCCGCTACCACGACAGCTGGGCGTTCTCCTGGGTGCCGCCGCTCGGCTACAAGAACTTCTCCGACGATCCAAAGGGCTGGTTCCTGACCCTGGTCATTCCGTGGATCACGCTGTCCATTCTCTACATCGGCATTTATGGGCGCGTGCTGCGCGCGGCGATCATCGAATCCCTGCAGGAGGACTATATCCGTACGGCCCGGGCCAAGGGCCTGTCGGAGACCCGCATCCTGCTGCGCCATGCCTTGCGCACGTCGCTCATCGCCTTCGTCACCTTGTTCGGCCTGGATTTCGGTGCGCTGGTCGGAGGCTCGGCCCTGCTGACGGAGGTGGTGTTCGGGCTGCACGGCATCGGCAAGCTCACTTATGACGCGCTGCAGAATCTCGATCTGCCGATGATCATGGCAACGGTGATGTACGCTTCGATGTTCGTGGTTGTTGCCAATGCGGTGGTCGATTTCGTCTACATCCTTCTCGATCCGCGCCTGAGGACATCATGATACTGTCGGTGCGCGACCTCAAAGTATCCTTCCGCACAAATGATGGCCTGGTGCGGGCCATCGATGGCGTTTCCTTCGACCTCGAGGAGAGCGAGATCCTCGGCGTCGTCGGTGAGTCCGGTTCCGGCAAGACCGTGTCGCTGCTGGCCGTCATGGGTCTGATCACCGATCCCAACGCCACCATCGAAGGCTCGATCCGTTACAAGGGCCGCGAACTGGTGGGACTGCCCGCGCGCGAACTGAGGCGGCTGCGCGGCAACGAGATCGCGATGATCTTCCAGGATCCGATGACCGCGTTGACGCCTGTCTACACGATCGGCTGGCAGATCGCCGAACAGATCCGCGCGCATCGCAACATCAGCAAGTCCAAGGCGATGGAGCGCGTGGAGGAATTGCTGGCCGAGGTGAATTTTCCGAACCCGCACGAGGCGATGTCGCGCTACCCGCACCAACTGTCCGGCGGCATGCGTCAACGGGCGGTGATCGCAATGGCTTTGTCCTGCAATCCGGCGTTGCTGGTGGCTGACGAACCGACCACGGCGCTCGACGTCACCGTACAGGCCGGCATTCTCGATCTGGTGCGCAAGCTGCGCGCGACGCACAAGTCGGCGGTGGTCTTCATCACGCATGACATGGGCGTGGTCTCCGAACTCGCCGACCGGGTCATGGTCATGTATGCCGGCCGCGTGGTGGAGCGCGGCAGTCGCGCGGAGCTGTTTTCCGATCCGCGACACCCCTATACGCGCGCGCTGCTCGGTTCGATCCCGCCGCTGACCGGCGAAAAACCACGCCGCCTGCCGGCCATTCCCGGTTCGCCGCCGTCATTGCTGCGATTGCCGCAGGGCTGTGCGTTCGGTCCGCGGTGCCCGGTTCACTATGAGCCCTGCGAGGCCGGCAAACCCGACCTCGGGAGCGGCACTCATGCCGCGGCGTGCTTCAGGGTGGCACAGGCATGAGCGGATCGATGACCGACAAGAATCGCCCCATTATCGAGACGCGTTCGCTGGGCAAGCGCTTTTCGATCGGCAGCCGTTTTTCCGCCGAAGGCAAGCGAACCGTTCATGCGGTCGACAATGTTTCCCTGACCGTGTGGCGCGGCGAGACGGTCGGCCTGGTCGGCGAATCCGGATGCGGCAAGTCCACGCTGGCGCGCTGCCTGGTGAGGCTCTACGACATATCGGACGGCGAGCTTTTGTTCGAAGGCAACGATATCACCTCGAAGTCGCTGTCCGAACTCAGGCCGCTCCGGCGCCGCTTGCAAATGGTTTTCCAGGATCCGTCGGCATCGCTCAATCCGCGCCGGCGCGTCGGCGACCTGGTGGCCGAGCCGCTGCGCATCCATGGCAGGCTCTCGTCGAGCGAGATCACCAGACGCGTGGCGGAACTGTTCGACCTTGTCGGCCTGCTGCCGGATCACGTCATGCGGTTTCCGCACGAATTTTCCGGCGGGCAACGCCAGCGCGTCGGCATCGCGCGGGCTATTGCATTGAACCCGGACCTCGTGGTCCTGGACGAACCCGTCTCCGCGCTCGACGTGTCGGTGCAGGCGCAAATCGTCAACCTGCTTGCCGATCTGCAGGAGAAGCTCAATCTCACTTACATCTTCATCGCCCACGACCTGTCGGTGGTACGTCAGGTTTCAACCCGCATAGCGGTCATGTATCTCGGCTCGATCGTCGAAGAAGGGCCGGCGGAAGAAGTGTTTGCAGCACCGGCCCATCCCTATAGCCAGGCGCTGATCTCGGCGGTTCCTATCGTGGAGACGACGCCCAGCGGGACGCGCAAGCGCATCATCCTCACCGGCGACGTACCGAGCCCTCTGAACCCTCCAACCGGCTGCCGTTTCCATCCCCGATGCCCGATCGCGGCGGAGCGCTGCCGTTCGGAGCGGCCGCAGTTGCGGGAATACCGACCCGGTCGCAAAGTCGCCTGCCACTTTCCGACGATGTAGGCGACACTCACCACCGCACAGGTGATCGCCTTCGCCTGACAGATTTCTCAAAAAATTCCATTTTTTGGCTGGAACCAACCGGCTGTTGGTGCGTTTGGTGGGGTTCGATCGAGCGCATTGCGGTCGACCGGGAGGAAACGATGGATCAATTGCATTTCTTTTCGCCCGTGCGGATTTCGCGCGGGCAAGGACACCCTGCGGAAGAAATCGATAGTGTTGCCGAAGCCATGATGTTCTTGCGGAAATGGCCAACGGGACGGCGCGGTCCGGTTTATCAGTGCGCGCTGAACTGTTGCTCGGCCGCCTTGTCGGGCCAGATGTCGGCCGAGGAAGCAAGGAAAGCGTTCACCGGCTTTGCCCGCATCACGCGCCTTCTCGACGATGACATGGCTTTGCCGGTAGGCGGCGAAGGCAAGGCAAGCGTGCACGCATTGCGGCGATAGGCTGTTGTCCTGACGGTCCTACAAGGTCTCGCGCTGCAGCGGCGCGGGGATCTCGTTGTGCAATGCGCTCCGGGATGGGGCCTCGAAAGTTCGTCCTACATGGCGCACTTTCACAGCGGACGGTCGTCGTTCATGCTTACTTCAGTCACGAGCTTGCGGCGAAGCGCCATGGTGTAGTCGTCTGGCCCCTTCGGCGTCATGACGAAGGCCTGGGAACCGCCAATGACCGATTTGGCAAAATAGGATGCCAGAGGTTGGTCGGGATTCTCATCCTCCGTCGGGATGGCGATGGCATTGATCGTATATCCCTTGGCTATGGCGTTCGACCTGCTCGGCTGGACGGGAAGCCCGTCGTTGTTCTCGCCATTGGAGGAGATATCGATGACTTTCTTTGCGGCCTTTCCCGGGAACTGGTCGAGCAGGAGACTGCCGATGTCGATAGCCGAGGAGACGGATGTTCCGCCACGCCCTCTGCGGATGAAGCCGGTATCGCCTTTCCTGCTGATCACCGCAGCCGCCGCTTCGGCATCTTCCAGTCCGCAGATGCTTGTCCACGGCAGCACGACGCGCGCGTGTCCGGGGCTCGACCACTCAAAATAGGCAACGCCGATGCAACCAATATAATTCCGGCTGATGGCGGCGATGATCTCTGGCGAGGTGAGTGCCGCGGCATGTCCCTCGCGTTGCATATCGGCGATCTTCGGATCGATGGATGACGAAAAGTCGACCGCGAACACGATGGCGACGTCAACGTTCGCGGCATGGGCCGAGGCCCCCCAAAACAGCGAAGCTGCAAGTATTCCTGTCACTCTCGAGATTGAACCGGCCGGCGTCAGGAGACTGCCCCAGCCTGTCGCCCGCACCAGTTTGCGAAAGGATGGGGGGCCGGCGTCCTGATGATACACACTGCCAAACATGTCATTCTCCATCTCGACATCCGGTCGTTTCAAAAAGCGGGTTCAACATGTGGAAATCTGGCGGGTGGCCTTGGTGCCCACGCCGAAGAGCAGCAGATCGGCCTTGGTCCACAAGAGATAACAGCCGAGCAAGGTCAGTGGCATGGCGAGGGCCGCGAAGGAGCCGCTCCACCAGACCTCAGGCAAAGCGCGGGCGAGGGCCACTGTCGTCGCCAGCATTGCCGGCAACCGGCTGGCGAGCACCGCACTGCGGAACGGATCGGGCCAAGCGGCCGGCCAGATCGGAATTGGCGTGCCGGGCCTGTGGAAGGTGCTGCCGAATTTGCCCAGCGCATGCAGCAGGCCGGAGGTCGCCGCAAGCAATGGATCGCCGAGCAGCAACAGGGCAATGCCGAGCCCGATCGCACCCAGGCCCGACAGGAAGTCGCCTAGACGGTTGAGGGCGGGATCGGGAGCATCCGGCCTTGCCCAGGCCCGGTGATAGGCCTCGCCGCCCCAGAAGAAGACCAGGGTGGTCAAGGTCAGCGCAACAGTGCCATGGCTGCCAGCGAAATATTCGATCACCGCCATGGTGACGCTGCTTCCCTCATGCAAGCCGACCGGCGCGGTGGCAATCTGGATCGCCAGACCGACAATGAGGCCGAGCGCATTGCCGCTGTTGTAGTAGCCACCCGGTCCCTTCATGCGGGCGCGAAGCGCCGATACCAAATGTGCGACCGGAAGAAGGATTGTCCGCGCATCCATCACTGCGCCCCCGCGACAAGTCCGGCCGGGTCTGGAATACGTTTCGCATCACCGGCAAGGGCCATCACATTCCTCCACTGGACCTGAATTGTTGGGATGACGATCGCCCGCCCGATTTGCGGACGCAGTTGCAAAGGCAGGGGCCGCGTCGAAGGATTGAACCGAAGCGGTTCGCAAGGACGTGCGTGCCTGCAGCGCTCGGTTCGACATTGCAACGGACAGGATCGCACCCAGGATGATGCCGGCACCCAAGACGCTCGCGGACGAGCTCCGCTCGCCGAGAAAGATTGCCGCGCCCAGCGCCCCGAAAACGCTTTCTGCGCTGACGATCACGGCGGCGTGGCTGGCCGGCGTAAAGCGGAGGGCAACCGTCTGTATGCCGAAGGCAATCGCAGTGGAGAACACGCCGAGGATGGCCAGTTCCGGGCCGGCTGCGGATGCGGCGGCCAGCGACAGATTGCCTTGCATTGCACCGAGCGGCAGGGCGAAGGCTGCGGCGCCGAAGAACTGTGTCGCGGCAGCGGTGAACGGCCGCGCATGCACCTGCATGTGCCGGCCCAGCTCGACTGCCCAGAGCGCATAGCAGGCAGCCGAGAGGACAGCGGTAAGATCGCCACTGCTGAACCCGGCTATCCCATCCGACAACAGCAGGGCTCCAACAAGGGTCAATCCGGCGGCGATTGTAAGACTCGCTGTCGGACGTTCGCCTACGAGAAACCAGGCGGCCAGCGGTGTCATTACCGTTGCCGTGCTTACCAGGAAGCTCGCATTGGTGACGGAGGCCCCGAGATAGCAAAGCTGCTGGAGCGTGATGGAGATGGCAAACAGCGCGCCCACCTTGGCCAAGCTGGAAAAATAGTCCGGCCCGAGCGGAAGCCGCTTCTCCATGAAGACAAAGGGCAGCACAAGCAGCCCGCCGATCAGGCATCGCAGACCCACAGCACTCAGCGCGTCGAGATGCACAAGCACCATCTTTTGCGAGACATTGCCGAAGCCCCACAAAGCGGCTGCAAACAGCAGCAGCAAATTGGCTCTTGTCCTGGACACGCGCCCCCCTCGAACCAAGCCTTTCGTTGACTTGGTCGCCTTAATTTAGCAAAGCCTAAACAGCCTGCCGTTACGGCAGCGCTTGAGCGCGAAGGCCGACTGTTGCGAAGCGTTAGTTTTGAGTTAGGATTTCGTCAGGCTGGGATAGCAAATGCAAAGTGAGGACAGCGGCGCTGCAAATAGAATCTCACTCTTCGGCGGTTTCCGGATTGAAAATGAAACGGCCGGCCCGCTTCGGCTGACCGGGAAACGAGGGCCGGCAATCATCGCCTATCTGGCCCGGTGTCCGGGCATGGCGGCGACGCGGGAGAGGCTGGCTGACCTCCTATGGGGCGACAGCGACGCTGAACATTCGCGCAACAGCCTTCGGCAGGCCCTCAGTGTCCTGCGCCAGGATCTGGCGCGAGAGGGGGTGGATCTCATCCATTCCAGCGGTGAGTTGATCGCCCTGAGGCCAGAGCTGGTTCAAGTCGACGTGGAGAAGTTCGAAACGGGTCTCTCGGCCCGTTCCGCCCAGGAGCTGGCGAAGGCCTTGGCGAACTACACCGGGCCCTTCCTCGACGGGCTTTATCTGGGAAGCAATGCGTTCGATGACTGGATCACATCGGAACGCGACAGGCTGCTCGGCCGCGCGCTTGAGTCCTTCGAAAAACTGGCCCGTCTCGTCGACCCCGATGCCGGGCTGATCCTGGCCGATCGTATTCTGACCATGGAACCGACACGGGAAGAATCCTATCGGCTCAAGATGGAATTGCTGCTCGCATGTGGCCAACGCGACAGGGCAATCAGGACATACGAAGCTTGCAGAAGCATGCTGAAGAAGGAGTTCGGCGTCGAAGCCGGCCCTGAAACGCGGGCGCTTTGGCAATCTCTGTTGCTTGCCGCCGACGACGCTTCAAATGTGCAGTCGACAAATGGTGTTCCGTCCAGCCAGCGCCTTGGGCGTCCGTCCATCAGCGTTGCCGACTTCGTTAATCTGACCGGAAAGCAAGGCGACGACTTTTTCGCCAAGGGACTTGTCCAGGACATCACGACAGCCCTCTCCGGAGTGGCCGACTATGTCGTGCTCGCCGCGCTTCCGTCCGAGAAGAGCGGCCCAGGCGAAGAAGCCAAGACACCAGGGATACTCCGGGCGCGATATATGCTCAGCGGCAGCGTCCAGAGATCCGGCAATGGGTTGAGGGTGAATGTCCAGCTCGTCGATGCCGCCGGCGGCCACCACGTCTGGGCCCAGAAGTTCGACGGCCACTCCGAGAACGCGCTCGAATTCCAGGACAGGATCGCACAATCTGTTGTTCTTGCCGTGATCCTCGAACTTCAACTGACCAACTGGAAGGTTCGAGACAAAAGCCCGCCAGGGATCCCTGAAGTGCGCAGGCTGGTGAACGAAGCCCTCATGAAATATTTTGAGATGACTCGGGACTCACTTTTGGTCGGGATAGAGCTTGCCGAGAGGGCCTTCTCGATAGGTCCCGACAATGCCCGTGCAAAGCGGACGCTCTCGATCGTGATATCCATGGGCGTGGCGTTTGGTGCGCTGCCTCGGGGGCGTGGGGTGATCGAGCGTGCGGTCGAGCTTGCGGAAGCCGCAGTACGGGCGGTACCGGACGATGAAATTGCCCGATGTATTCTGTCGTTCGCTCTCGAAAGTTGCGGTCGCATCGACGAGGCGATCGCCGAATGCCGCCACGCGATCAGCCTCAACCCAAGCTACCCAACTGGCCACGGCGATATTTCGATGCTCTTTGCGTTGCGCGGACAGGTCGACGAAGCGGTGCGTGAGGCCAACGAAGCAATCCGGCTCGGAACGCACGATGTCATCGACTTCTGGCGCCACCACGGCCTGGTTGTGGCGCTCTTCGCTGGCGGAGACAACCAGCGGGCGCTCGAAGCCGCCCGCAAAGTAGTCAGGACAAAGCCTGGCTTCGTTCGCGGCGCCCTTTATTGGGCCGCGACCGCATCGGCCACCGGAAATAACGAAGAAGCGTCCCGGGCCATCCACCATTGCCTGTCACAACTTCCGCATCTCAATCTGAGCAACGTCTGCCCTGGCTTTGTGCCGCGCTATGTAAAGGATCATCATCATTCCCGGTTCCTTGAGATGCTGTCGAGGGCTGGCCTTCCCAGTTCCTAGCCACATCGTTGGCGCAGACACCGTCATACGAAGCTGGAGGGTTCCGTCCTCCGCCCAGGCATCGAAAGCAGACGACGCGTTGGCAATTCCGGCCAGGTCGACCTATACGCTACCCTGCGATTGAGGTATTCGACGCCCCACGCCGTGGCGCCGGCCAGTCATCCGCCGATTTGCGGCTTGGGCCTATCATGGCGCGTGATAGAGCCCGTACGACGCGATCCAACCTGTTGAAGTTACGAAACATGCAAGATTATCAAAGGTTAAGGGTAGCCATAGCGCCCATGATGGACTGGACGGACCGGCATTGCCGGTTCTTCCACCGTCAGCTGACGAGCCATGCGCTGCTTTACACCGAGATGGTGGTGGCCGACGCCGTCATCCATGGCGCACGCGAGCGTCTGCTCGGCTTCGATGCGTCAGAACATCCGGTCGCGCTGCAGCTCGGCGGCTCGGATCGCGAAAAACTTGCCGAGGCGGCGCGCATCGGCGAGGCCTTTGGCTATGACGAGATCAACCTCAATGTCGGCTGTCCGTCAGACCGCGTCCAGTCGGGCACGTTCGGCGCCTGCCTGATGAAGGTGCCGGACCTCGTTGCCGGCTGTGTCGCGGCGATGAAGGCGGCGGTGACAATTCCCGTGACCGTCAAATGCCGCATCGGCGTCGACGAGCAGGATCCGGAGCCGGCCCTCGATGCGCTGGCGGATGGGGTTTTCGACGCCGGCGCCGACGCATTGTGGGTGCATGCGCGCAAGGCGTGGCTGGAAGGGCTGAGCCCCAAGGAAAACCGTGACATCCCGCCGCTCGATTACAACAGAGTTTATCGGTTGAAGGCTAGAAAACCTAACGAATTCATTGGCATCAATGGCGGCATTCAGACGATCGAAGAGGCGTTGGCGCATCTCGACCATGTCGATGGCGCCATGCTTGGCCGCGCCGCCTACCACACACCCGGCATTCTGGCTGGCGTCGATGCCGCTTTCTACGGCGTCCAGTCCGAGCCGTTCGATTTCGCCGCGCTGATCGATACAATGGCGGACTATGCGGCACGTCATATCGAGCTGGGTGGGCGGCTTGGACATGTCACCCGCCACATGGTCGGACTGTTCCATGGCTTGCCCGGCGCGCGCCGCTACCGGCAGATCCTGTCCACCGACGCGACAAAACCCGGCGCCGGCCCGGACGTGCTGAAGGCGGCTTTCGCGGCCGTCGAGCTCGGCGGAGCGGCAGCCGAAGCGGCTTGAGATTCAGGGATCAGTCCCTGAGGATCATGCGGTCGCCGCGCACGTCAAAACCCGACAATGAACCGATGAAGTTCATGCCGAGCAGGCTCTGGCTGAGCATGCCGGGTGCGGCGATCATCACCGACATATCCCTGCGCGTGATGCCGCCGATCGCAATCTGATCGGTTTTCACGGCCGCGGCGCGTGCCATGCCGTTGGCGGTCGAAACCGGTATGGTGTAGTTGAGCGCCGCTGGATTGAATCCGGCGGCTTGTGCGTCTTCGGACGTCAGCACGGTGCTGGTCGCGCCGGTATCCACCACGGCCCGGACCGGGTTGCCGTTGACCAGGATGCGCGCTTCGAAATGGCCGTTGTCCGCCTTGTCGAGCGTCACCGTGGCGTGGCCGTCCTCGACGCCAAGCGCAAGCGGACTGCCGGGAACAAGGCCCGCGGTCACCCGGCTGGCGACATCCTGCAGCTCATAGCGGTACTGATAGCCGGCGATCAGCGCGAGCGCGATGGCCGCCCAGGCGCCTAAGTTGCGGGCCATGGCGCCCAGGGGTCGGCCCGAGCGAAGCAGGCCGGCGCCGATAAGGGCGCCAAAGGCGCCGAGCCAGATCAGCCGGCTGAAATCGTTGTTCTCCACGCCGAGGGTGCTGCCGGCGGAATCGTTGAGCATGAGCAGGACTGCTCCCACCCCGATCGCGGCCATCAATATCCAGAACAACCGGCTCATCCGCACCTCACGACAGCGCGTCGCGTTCGCGCGCCATGCGGGTGCGGCGCGTTTCCCGGCGCGGCCGGCGCTCGACCGTTTCCAGCCGGGCCGGCAATTCAGCCATGACGCTGCGGCGCGTTTCCGGCGTCATCCCGATCCAGGCGCCGATTTCCTCGCGCGTGCGGCCGCACCCGAAACAGAAGCCGGTTTTCATGTCGATCGAACAGACCAGGATGCACGGGGATTCGATGGCCGTCATGACTTTCTCTTGGGCTTCCATCCGCAATCCCTTGTTCCACCTCCACATGGTGCAACGGCAAAGCCAATGCAAGCCCTCGCGATTGCGCCCTTCGGGGCCGGCTTTGCGGCAAATGCAGGCCCATCATCCCAGAGGTTGTGCCAACCCCGCAAGGCGGCTATGCCGCTTACCAAATCCAGGGAATGATCGATAACAAGATGACCAGCGCACTGCCTTTCGACGATTTTCGCAACCTGTTGGCCAATCTGCCGGCGGCCGACACGGCAGCCGAGACCCGCGTGCGCACGCTGTTTGCCAAGGCCGAACCGGGCAATTCGCTTGGCCGCATCGAGGACATCGCCGCCTGGCTGGCCGCCTGGAGCGGGCGGGCTCCGCCCGCGGTGACAAGACCGCTGATGGCGGTCTTTGCCGGCAATCACGGCGTCACGCGCCACGGCATTTCGCCACGGCCGGTGGCGGCGACCGCCAACGCGGTCGAACTTTGCGCCGCCGGAGGTGCCGCGATCAACCAGATCTGCATTGCCTACGATCTCGGGCTTAAGGTTTTCGATCTTGCCCTGCACATCCCGACCGCCGACATCACCGAAGAGGCCGCGCTTGACGAGCGTGGCTGTGCCGCCACCATGGCCTTCGGCATGGAAGCGATCGCCGGCGGCACCGATCTTTTGTGTCTCGGCGATCTCGGCGTCGGCAACTCCACCGTCGCCGCCACCCTGTTTGCGGCGCTGTTCGGGGGCGGGGGCGCCGACTGGGCCGGCCCGGGGTCAGGCGCCGATACGGCGATGCAGGCACGCAAGGCGGACGTGGTCGATGCGGCGCTGGCTTTTCATGGCGGCCATCTCGGCGACCCGCTCGAGGCGCTGCGCCGGGTCGGCGGCCGGGAATTCGCGGCGATCGCCGGTGCCATTCTGGCCGCGCGGATGCAGAAGATCCCGGTGCTGCTCGACGGATTGGCGGCGACGGCAGCCGCAGCGGTACTGCATGGCGTCAATCCCGCCGCGCTCGACCATTGCCTGCTGGCCAGCCTGTCGCCGGAACCCGCGCATGCACGCGCCGCCCAACGGCTCGGCTTGCGCCCGTTGCTTGATCTGGGCATCAGCCATGGCGAAGGGGCAGGGGCCGCCCTTGCAGCGGGTCTGGTCAAGGCCGCCGCGCTGACCAGTTCGGGCATGGCTGCGGCGGTACGCGGTTAGGGCTTGAGGTATTACCGCCGTCGAGCCGCCACCGCCGCGGTCGGCAATGCTGGCAATTCCTCCATCACCCGGCTCAGCGGGAAGATGGCGATCGCCTCGGTGCCTTCGCGCAGCTTGGAATGAAGTTCGAACTCGCCGCCATGCATTGCGAGCAGCCCTTGCACGATCGGCAGGCCAAGCCCGGTGCCTTGCTCGGCGCTCTTGATGGCGATGGAGCCCTGGCCGAAGGCGGAAAGCACGATCGGGATCTCATCTTCCGGTATGCCCGGGCCATTGTCCTTGATCGAAATGTATTGTCCGCCGCCCGCCGTCCAACCGACACGGACGCGGATTTCGCCGCCGGTGGCGGTGAATTTTATCGCGTTCGACAGAAGGTTGAGCGTGATCTGCCGCACGGCCCGTTCATCGGCGAACAGCCGAGGCAGCTCGTGCTCGAAATCCTGGACGACACGGATATCCTTGTTGCGCGCTCTCAACTCCATCATGTGACAGCAGTCCTCGACGATACCAAGCAGCATCACCGGCTCTTCATTGAGCTGGTAGCGGCCGGCCTCGATGCGTGACAGGTCGAGAATCTCGTTGATCAGGTCGAGCAGATGCTGGCCGGATTCGTGCACGTCATGGGCGTAGTCACGATAGGTGGGATTGCTCATCGGTCCCAGCACCTCGTTCGACATCACCTCGGAAAAACCGAGAATGGCGTTGAGCGGCGTGCGCAATTCGTGGCTCATCGAGGCGAGGAACCGCGATTTCGCCAGATTAGCGTCCTCGGCCCGCCGCCGCGCTTCGTCCGACATCGATTTCGCCGTCTCCAGTTCGGCGATCAGCGCATCCTTTTCGGAGCGGAACGACAGCATCATCAGGGACGAGTGGTTCAGATGACGGGCCACATAGGCGAAAAACGGCAGCGACACGACCAGCAGCGCGGCCATGATCGCCTCGACCGGCATCCATAGCTTGGCGCCGGCATAGGCGTAGAGCGCCACGGGAACGGCAAAGGTCGCCAGCAGCGCGCCCCGCAGAGACGAGGTCATCACCGCGGTCGCCGCCATGGCGAACAACAGCACCACGGCCTTGACGATGTGGAACGGATCGACCTCGCAGACGCTGCAGCCAAGCCACACGAACCAAGCCCAGCCGAGACCGCACAGGAAATGGCCGATCAGGAATTCCCGCCGTGCTTGCAAAGGGTTGAGCTCGGAAGCTTCAGTGCGCTCGATGCGCCGCGCCATGACGGCAACGATAGTGTAGCAGGTTAGCGTGAACAGCGCCCAAAGCCCGATCTCATTGCCGATTCCGGCCAGCCGGCCACCCGCGGCAATCGCCAGCACGAGAAGCGGGATGGCGATGGCGCCGCTTGTCATCGCTCGGGCATGCAGCTTCAGCAGTTCGCGATCGAAATCGGGATTGCCGGCCTGCTGCGAAAGACGGTCACGCGTCTTGCGCACCGCGCGCGCGACATCGCTGTTGCGATGGCGTTTCCTGCGGTCCACAATGAACTTGTCCGCTGTGTTCGAGCGTTGCAAGGGCATCAAAACTTCAATTTATGCGAGCAGCGGTTTCCAAGTGTTAAGCTACGTTCGAATGATTAACCAACCGTTTGCCATATGAGCCGTTCATGGTCGCCGAGGCCGCGCCGGCGATACGTTGCGCGCCCCAGAAGCCTGTGGCGCCGGCTGGTGGATTACGGGCTTGCCGTCATCATCCTCGGACTGCTGATCCTGCTGGCGGCCCGCCTCGACCGGGTGGAGACACGCAAGACGCAAGGCGTGGCAATCATCAACGACGGCGATTCGATCACGCTTGGCACCGAGCGTATCCGCATGCGCGGCATCGATGCTCCGGAATATACGCAGACCTGCCGCAAGAACGGCGCGGACTATTCCTGCGGCACGCTTGCGCGTCAGTCGCTCGTTCGCCTGATCGCCGGCAAGCCCGTCTCTTGTACCGGCTGGCAGCGTGATCGTTATGGCCGGCTGCTCGGCGACTGCACCGCCGGCGGCAAGGATCTCAACCGCGCGCAGGTCGAGGCGGGCTGGGCGGTTGCCTATGGCGACTTCGAGAGCGAGGAAGCCATCGCCCGCGCGGCAAAGGCCGGCATCTGGGCGGGAACGTTCGATCAGCCGCAGAATTGGCGAGACAGCCATCACGGCGAAGTCGTCGAGAAGAAGCACGGCACACTGGCGTCGATCGGCGATGCCGTGCGCGAGATTTTTCGCTTCTGGTGATGCGCATCCTGGAACTGGAACCGAGGACGAACAGGAGGATGGAATGAAGCTCTTCGACGGTGGCCGGGCGCCCAATCCAAGGCGGGTCCGCGTTTTCCTGGCCGAGAAAGGCATCGAGGTTCCGCAGGTGCCCATCGATATGGGCGCGTTGGAACACAGGCAACAGGCGGTCAGCTCGCGCAACCCCTTGCAGCGTCTGCCGGTGCTGGAGCTCGACGACGGCACCGTCATCACCGAATCCGTCGCCATCTGCCGCTATTTCGAGGAGCTGCATCCCGAACCGGCCCTGTTCGGGCGTGGCGCACTCGGCAAGGCGCAGGTCGAGATGTGGCAGAGGCGGATGGAATTCAATTTGCTCAGCTGCGTCACGCAGGCCTTCCGGCACATCCATCCGGCCATGAAGGAATGGGAAATCCCGCAGGTCCCTGAATGGGGTGAGGCCAACAAGCCGAAGGCCGTGGCGTTCCTCAGGCTGCTGGACGGCGAACTGGGCAGCCGGGAGTTCATCGCCGGTGACAGCTATTCGATCGCCGACATCACCGGCCTGATCGCTGTCGACTTCATGAAGCCGGCACGCATCAAGGTACCGGATGAGTGCGCGAATGTGTTGCGCTGGCATCAAGCCGTTTCCAGCCGGCCGAGCGCATCAGCCTGAGAATGACTGCCGAACTCGAAAACCTCGTCGCCAGGGTCCGCGCCTGCCGCATCTGCGTGGAAAATCCGGCCGGCAAGCCGTTGCCGCATGAGCCGCGACCAGTGCTGCGCCCATCATCCACCGCCCGGATCCTGATCGCCAGCCAGGCGCCCGGCACCAAGGTGCATCTGTCGGGCATGCCGTTCACCGACGCTTCCGGCGACCGCCTGCGCAGCTGGCTTGGCGTGACGAGCGACGAATTCTACGACATCGAAAAATTCGCAATCGTCCCGATGGGCTTCTGCTTTCCCGGCCAGGATGCCAAGGGGGGAGATCTGCCGCCGAGGCGCGAATGCGCGGCGGCCTGGCGCGCACCTTTGATGGCCTCTATGCCACGGATCGATCTGGTGCTGACGATCGGTATCTACGCGCAGTCCTGGCACATGGGTGCGGCGCGCCGGCCCTCACTGACGGAAACGGTCATGGACTGGCGCTCCATCTGGGAGAATTCCATCGGTCCGAAAGTGCTGCCGCTGCCGCATCCCTCGTGGCGCAACACGGGCTGGCTGAAGAAGAATCCGTGGTTTGAAATGGATTTGCTGCCTTTTCTGCGTTCGGAAATCCGCTATCGCCTCGGCTGACCTTTCAGCAAGAAATCACTCGCTTTTTGCCCGATCAGCAGAATTTCTTTCTTGTGAAAGGCCTGGATAAGGCAGAGTATAGGCATTCTATTCCCTTGGGAGCACGATATGGATCGCCTCGATAGAAAAATTCTCCGCCTCTTGCAGGAGGACGCGACACTCGCGGTCGCCGATGTCGCCAAGAAAGTCGGGCTGTCGACGACGCCTTGCTGGAGACGCATCCAGAAGCTCGAGGAAGAGGGCGTCATCAAGCGGCGCGTTGCCATTCTCGACCATGAAAAGGTCAATGTGCGCGTCACCGTCTTCGTGTCGATCCGCACCAATTCGCATAGCCATGAATGGCTGCGGCGTTTCTCGGAAGTCATCCAGGAGTTTCCCGAGGTGGTCGAGTTCTACCGCATGAGCGGCGACGTCGATTATCTCCTGCGCGTCGTGGTGCCCGACATCGCGGCCTATGACGCCTTCTACAAACGGCTGATCGCCAAGATCGAAATCCGTGATGTGTCGTCGTCCTTCGCCATGGAGCAGATCAAGTACACGACCGAAATCCCGCTCGACTACATGGTTCTGGACAAGGAATCGGGTGCCAACGCTGCCTGAGCTGAACGTCACATAAAGTCGTCCCGCTTAGTTCTTCTTTTTGTTGAGGAAACTCCAGGGTGAGTTCACCGGCAGCGTGATCGTATCCGGCACGGTCTCGACGCTCACCACATCTGCCTTGCGCACGCTGTAGCCAGACTGGATGATGCTGACGCCGTCGAGGATGAACAGCTGGCTCTTCTCCATGTCCGGCTTCAGCGCGCCGGTGACCGCTACAGGCTGATAGGCCTCGGACATCTTGTAGGGACGGGCCGGCGTAACCAAGACAATCTGGTTGGGCGGCGGCGTCGGCATGTGACTGCAGGCACCCGTCCAGGGTACCAGCAGGAACTGGTAGACAAGATCACCGTCGCGATCGACCGGCAATGCGTAGCCGGCTAGCTGAATGCTTTTGTCCTGAAGATTGACGGACAGCGTTTCGCCATGGTCGGGCAATTTTGCCGCGATCATCGGCAGCCCGACGTTTTCGGCGGCGGATTGCGTAGCCGGACGCAGATCCTTCCAGAATATGTGCGCAGTCTCGGCCGAGGCATCGGCGGCAGCGGACACAAACAAAGCGGCAGCGAGCGCCAGGGTTGATTTTAGAGGATTGCTCATCGGCCGCTTCCTTTGAGCCTCAAGTAAAGACGCCGCTGCCAAAGACGTCAACGCTCGAGGCGCATCACATGTCGGCAGCCACTTCACATGTCGGCGAGATCCTGACATGGCGGAACGCGCGCCGTCAGCCTTTCCTGGCGGCGATCCGCGCGAGCGTCTTGGCATTGGTCAGCTCCCTTACGGCGTCCTTGCCGATCCAGCGCGCCGTCTTGTCTGCCGACTGCGCCAGTCGTTCGGCGACAGCCAGGGCGGCACCGTGCATGTTCATCGATCGCTTACCGATCGACCGAAGCGCCCAGTTCACGGCTTTCTTCACGAAATTGCGGCTGTCGTTCGCGTGCGTTTCGATGATCGGCAGGAAGGAGAGGAAGGTCGCCCCTGGCTCCTGCTTCCGGTGGACGACAGACCAGGCCATCATGGCGAAGGCCGTGCGCCGAACGAACTCCCGCTCGTCGGCCGCAAACTCGGCGATCAGTTCTTTCCAGGCGTCCGTATCGACAAAGAGATCCGAGACGCCGTCGACGATGTCCCAGGAGTCGAAACTCGCCGCCCATCGTCTTGCATCTCCAGCAGAAAACCGTTTCGGGTCAGCCGTGACGGAGGCAATGAACTGCGCCTCCATGATGCCGCTGTCCCATAGCTCGAAGGCGCGCTCGTGGTTGCGTTTGATCGTCCGCGCGATCTGCCGCTGCATGCCGTGCGAGATGCCAAGTGCACGGTCGATCTTGATGCCGTAGCGCAACATGCCGAGGCGGTTCTGCTCGGATCCGATGGCGCGAAGATGGGCGACGATTTCCGCGGCACTGGATTGAGGCGAGAGCTCTGCCACGGCAGAGACCTATTTTTCGAGACGGGCGAGCAGCGAGGACGTGTCCCAGCGCTTGCCGCCCATCGCCTGCACATCCTTGTAGAACTGGTCGACGAGTGCGGTGACCGGCAGTCTGGCGCCATTGCGGTCGGCCTCGGCCAGGCAGATGCCGAGATCCTTGCGCATCCAGTCGACGGCGAAGCCGAAATCATATTTGCCGGCGTTCATCGTCTTGTGGCGGTTCTCCATCTGCCAGGAGCCCGCGGCGCCCTTGGAAATCACCTCGATCACCTTCTCGATGTCGAGCCCGGCCTTCTTGCCGAAATGGATGCCTTCGGCCAAGCCCTGGACGAGACCGGCTATGGTGATCTGGTTGATCATTTTGGTGAGCTGGCCGGCACCGGCCGACCCCATCAAGCCGACCATGCGGGCAAAAGCGTCGATGACAGGCTTCGCTTTGTCGAAAGCGTCCTGCTCGCCGCCGACCATCACGGTCAGCACGCCGTTCTCGGCGCCGGCCTGGCCGCCCGAGACCGGCGCATCGAGAAACGAAAACCCGCCGGCTAGCGCCGCCGCCGCCAGCTCGCGAGCGACCTCGGCCGAGGCGGTGGTGTTGTCGATGAAGACCGAACCCTTCTTCATCGATTTGAAGGCGCCTTCCGGACCGGTCGTCACCGAACGCAGATCGTCGTCATTGCCGACACAGGAGAACACAAAATCCTTGCCCTCGGCGGCCTGCGCAGGGGTCGCCGCCAGGCTACCGCCATGCTGGCCAACCCATTGCTCGGCCTTGGCCTTGGTGCGGTTGTAGACGGTGACGTCATGGCCGCCCTTGTTCTTCAAGTGTCCGGCCATCGGATAGCCCATCACGCCAAGACCGAGAAATGCCACAGATGCCATGAGCTTGCCCTTCAGAATGGAAACGGAATTTGCTGCGAAAGCTCTAGGCTCTGCGCTCAATTCGTCAAGACGCGTATAGCCTGATCGACTGGTGCAGCCGAATCGAAAATCGTCAGCGTTTCAGGTGAACGGTGATCCGGCGCTCGATCCATTCGACGCCATGCCGCAATATCTCGACCATCACCAGATAGACGAGGGCGACCCAGATATAGGCCTGGATGTCGAACGAGTTGGCGAAGGCGAGCTTGGCATTGCCCATCAGATCGTAGACCGTGATGATGGCGACGATGGCGGACGCCTTGACCATCAGGATCAGTTCGTTGCCATAGGGCCGCAAGGCGACGATCAAGGCTTGCGGCAGGATGATCTTGCGCAACGTCTGCAGCTTATGCAGGCCAAGCGAGGCCGCCCCTTCCCATTGCCCTCTTGGCACGCTCTCTATGGCGCCGCGCAGAATCTCCGCCTGGTAGGCGGCCGTGTTGAGCGCAAAGGCAAAGACGCCGCAATTGAACGCGTCCTTGAAAAAATCCCAGAGGCCGACCGACTGGAGTTCGACGCGGAACGAGCCCAATCCGTAGTAGACCAGATAGGTCTGGACCAGCAGCGGCGTGCCGCGGAAGAAATAGACGTAGCAATAGGCGAGGCCGGACAGGATCCGGTTGCTGGACATGCGCCCGTAAGCGACGGGCACCGACAGGATCGCGCCGAGTACCATCGATATGGAAACCAGCGCCAGCGTGACCCCAAGCCCGCTCAGATAAGCCGGCGCATATTTGGCAAAGAAATCAGGATTCCAGGCAAGGAAGAGATAGCTGACGATGCCGATTCCGAACAAAATCCATAGGCCCACCAGCGCGTAACCGGCGATACGCCTGCGCGGCCAGCCGCGCGCCCGTGGCGGCGGACGTTCGACCATGGTGGCCGTGGCGCTCATCGCTGCGCCTCCCGCCGGCCAAGCGAGCGCAGGATCGCATTGGTGGCGAAGGACGACAGGACGGCCAGGCCAAGAAAGACCAGCGAGGCGACGCCGAAGAACAGGAAAGCGTGCTTGGTGACGCGGGCCGCAATGCTGGCATTGCGCAGCGTCTCGGCCAGGCCGACGACCGACACCAGCGACGTGTCCTTGAGCAGGCTGAGCCAGCAGTTCTCCAGTCCAGGAAACGCGATGCGCAGCAGTTGCGGCACGATCACCTTGCGCATGGTCAGCCAGTTCGAAAGACCGATGGCATAGCCGCCCTCATACTGGCCTTTGGGAATGGCGCGGAAGGCGGAAAGGAAAACCTCACTGGCATAGGAGGAGAAGATCAGTGCAAGCACGATCATGCCGGCGACAAAGCTGTTGACGTCGATGGTGACGTCAGGCCGGAAATACCTGACGAGATGCTGCAGCAGGATCGGCATGCCAAAAAAGAACAGGAAGAGCGTCACCAGTTCTGGCAGGCCGCGAAAGACGGTGGTGTAGATGTTGGCGGCAAGGCGCAGCGACGGTTCTTCGGACTGCTTGGCGAGTGCAATGAAAAAGCCGATCGTCAATCCGATGGGCAGCGTGGCAAGCGCCAACGCAATGGTGATCAGTGCGCCATAGGCAATATCGTCAAGCCAGCCTTCAGGTCCCCAACTGAGAAGTGTCCATATGCTCTGGGCTGGCATCGACCGGTCTTATCCTCACGGCATTCCCAAGACGAATAGAAAGACGGCGGGGAAATTCCCCGCCGTCTTGACCTGGCTTATCAGGACTCGGCGCCGTAGACGTCGAACTTGAAATACTTGTCGTTGATTTCCTTGTATTTTCCATTGGCGCGAATGGCGGCGATGGCCGAATTGAGCTTGTTGACCAGGTCGGTTTCGCCCTTGCGTACGGCAATGCCGGCACCAGGCCCGAAAATCTCGACCGGCTGCGGCGAAGGTTGGCCGAGGATCTTGCAGCAGGCGCCGTCAGGCGAGTCCAGAAACTGCTGCAGCACGACGATATCGTCCTCGATGGCGTCGAGACGACCATTGGCAAGATCGGCCTGCTCCTCGGGGCTGCTCGGATAGCCCTTCACGGTGCTGTCGGTGTAGGTCTTCGAGGCATAGTTGAAATGCGTGGTGGTGGTGGCGACGCCGATGGTCTTGCCGGCGAGATCTTCCTTGGTCACGCCTTTCAGCGTGCTGTCCTTCGGCACGGCGATCGCCGAGGGCGTGTTGTAGTATTTGTTCGAGAAGTCGACCTTCTCCTTGCGCTCCGGCGTGATCGACATCGAGGCGACGATGGCGTCGAATTTACCGGCCTGGAGGGCTGGAATGATGCCGTCCCAATCCTGGGCGACGAAGGTGCACTTGACCTTCATCTCATCACAAAGCGCCTTGGCGATGTCGATATCGAAGCCCACGAGCTGGCCATCGGCGGTAAGGTTGTTGAAGGGCGGGTAGGCGCCTTCGGTGCCGATCCTCAGGGTCTTTTCCTGGGCCTGGGCGACGCCGAGCGTCAGCAGCGCGGCCGAAGCGGCAAGCGCGATACGCAGTGAAATACGCATGATGGTCCTCTCTTTATGGTCCCGGCCGTCGTTCCGAACGGCTCTGTGGGGCGGTGCTTTTGACCGCCCGCTGGCGCGATACTCCCACTCTTTCCAAGAAAAAAGCAACTGCAAAACCATAAAAATGGGCAAGGCTATTCTGCCGTTGCGTCAGCGCTCAAGCAACGAGCCCGGTGGTGCGCTCGATGAAGTCGGCTATCGATTTTGCATCGTCGAGATCGAATACCGGCAGCAGCTCGCCTTCAATGGCAAAATCGGCGGCGACAGCGACGATGTTGGGATCCTCCGCCGAAAGCGGCGTGCGGTCCTTCGCATCCAGCCGGCGGGTTTCGATCTTGCTGTGGGCTTCGCGCTTGTAGCCCTCGACCAGCACGAGGTCGCAAGGGGCAAGCCGCGACAGGACAGTCTCCAATGTCGGCTCATCCTCGCCGCGCAGCTCGTGCATCAGTGCCCAGCGAACGCCGGAGACGATCGCGACTTCGGTGGCGCCGGCCTGCCGGTGGCGAAAGCTGTCCGCGCCAGGTTTGTCGATGTCGAAGTCATGGTGGGCATGTTTCACCGTCGACACCTTCCAGCCGCGCCGGACCAATTCGCTGACCAACCTCTCGGTCAAAGTCGTCTTGCCGGAATTCTTCCAGCCGGTGATGCCGAAGACGCGTCTGTTCATGGCTTGATGCTCTGCAACAGACGCTCGGCAGACACAAGATCGTCCGGTTCGTTGATGTTGAAGAAAGGGTCGATCCCCGCCGATGGCGGAACCGGGAACTCCACCTCGACAAAACCCTGCCGGTCGATGAAAGCCGAAACCCGCCTGATATCCTGATCGACCAGAAAGTGCCGCAAGGCATCGCGGCAGCCGATCGGCCACAGCGCGAAGGTCGGATGCCGCTTGCCGGCCGAGCGGGCAACGGCAATAGAACCGGGGCTTTGATCGGCGGCCCCTGCCAGACGCTCGACAAGGTCCAACGGCAGGAAAGGCGTGTCACCGGCAGCGCTGACGATCGCCTTGCAAGGCCTGTTGGCCGCGGCCCATTCGAGGCCGGTCAGGATTCCGGCGAGCGGACCGGCAAAGCCGGGCACGCTGTCGGCAAGCACCGGCAGTCCAAAGCGCAGGAATCGTGCAGGGTCGCCATTGGCGCTGAGCGCCATCGATTCTATTTGCGGGGCGAAGCGCGACACGACCTGGTCAAGCAGGCAGCCATCGCCAAGCGGCAACAGGCTCTTGTCGCCGCCGCCCATCCGCCTCGACTGGCCACCGGCCAGAACAATCCCCGCAATGTCTCGCTTCATGCCACGAAGCCTGTACGCCAGCCGTCGGAAATCACAAGAACCTTCAATGATCTGGCTAGATTCCGTCCGGAACCATGCTTGGCCCCGTGCTTTCGGCGACGATCTTGCGCCGGCCGACGACCCGCTCGCGGTAGAGCGCATAGAGGCCGGAGCCGATGATGATGGTGGCGCCGACGATCATCGGCAGATCGGGAATGTCCGCGAAGATGAACAGGCCAAGCAGGATCGACCAGATCAGGGCCGTGTAGCGGAACGGCGCGATGAAGGAGATGTCGCCCGCCCGCATCGCCATAATGATGAACTGGTAGCCGATAATCACCAGCACAGCAGCCAGGGCCAGCAGGGCCGTGCTGTTGCCCGTCATCGGCGTCCAGCCGCCCATTGCCGGCAACAGCGCCGCGCCGACGATTGTCATGGCAAGCGCGGTCGCGGTCGACACCAGCAATGTCGGAATGGCCTTGGGGATCCGCTTGGTGGCGAGATCGCGCACCGCGCAGCAGGCGACGCTGGCCAGCGCCGACAGCGAGTAGACGCTGAACCCTTCGAAGCCCGGCCGCACGATGATCAGCACGCCGGCAAATCCGATGGCGATGGCCAGCCAACGCCGCCAACCGACAGTCTCGCCAAAGACAAGTGCCGCTCCCATCGTCACCGCCAGCGGCAGCGCCTGCAGCACCGCCGAAACATTGGCGATCGGCAGATGGGCGAGGGCGACGAGGAAACTCACCGTTGCGCCGGCCTCGCTGATCACGCGCAAGGCGACCAGAGGCTGCAGCATCGAGCCCGGGCGGGCGAGAGCGCCGCGCTGCCAGGCCAGCAGGCCGACGAAAAGCGAAGCGAAAGCCCCACGGATCAACATGACCTGCGCCATGTTCATCGATTGCGACGAGTATTTGGTTATGGCGTCGTTGAGGGTGAAGCCGGCCATCGCCACCATCATGAACAACGCGCCGTGAAGATTTGGAGACAGGGGCAAGACGGCTACCGGTTCTGCTAATACATATCGCCCAAAAGTGACCTCGGTTTTGGGGAAACGACATGCATAAGAAACAAAGACCTGAAGCGCGTGGCCTGAATCCGTTCAAACGCGACGCGCTTTAGGCAGCAAGCCTGTAACAGTCGGGCATGAAACAGCAACAGCAAAGGACTGGGCCACAGCCTTGTTTGTGGCCCGGAATATCGCCTGCGATGGCGAACTTACTTCTTCGGCGTAAGCACCTCGGTGCCATTGCCTTCCTTGCCGGCGATCGTCCAAAGACCGTGCAGCGAACCGTCCGCCGCCACCTTGTAGACGACGAGGCCAATGTCCTTGTCCATGACATAGCCGGCGGAGAAGGCATCATCGTTGCGCATGCAGATGCCGTCGGAAGATGAGCCACCAGTTTCCCAATGGATCGCGCAGGTCGTCCCGCTGGTCAGCGTGATGGTGGCTTCGCCGCCATAGGCCGAGCCGTCGAAGTTGGTGCCGGCGACCGTATAGGTGCCGCCGATCGACTGCGCCGCCGCGGGCACGGCCGCGAGGCCAAGCAGTGCCAGAGAAAGAACGAGTTTGCGCATGGTGTATCCCCCTGCGAGCGAAGAGCAGCTTCCAGGGGAAGGCTAGGCTGGAACAGACTGGCCGTAAATCCGGCTGCGGTTCGCGAACAAGACTTTTTCTGGGGTGTGGTCCGAAACCGTCATGGCCCCTTGAGACTGCCGGCGATGGCGCCGACCAGCGGATCGTATTTCGACTTCAGCGCCGGCGGGTAGTCGACCCAGACCGTACGGATGATACCGTCTTTCCCAAACAGACGTCGCTCGTAGAATATCTTTCCATCCCTCAGGCCCGACAGCACGGCCCAGTCCTTTCCGGCCTTGCTGTAGGTGACCTTGTAGCCCGGCTTCTTGCTCGCCTTCTCCGCCGCGACAAAGCCTTTCGGCGTGTCGTCGTCGACGTTGAGGATGCCCGAGCAGATCAGGCTGGCGCCATCGGCGCTCAGCCATTGCTGTCCGTCGCCATTGTCGGGCTCCGGCTGGCGATCGGTGAAGACGTCGTCGGGAAAGGTGCAGACAGTGCCGAAGCGATCGTTCACATAGGTGAATGGCGCGGCGACCGCACTGGTTGCTGCCATTGTCGCAATGACCAGGAATGAAGAGTGCAGCCGCATGCTCGCCTCGAAGTCATGATCCCGAAGCGATATTGCATGAATTTCACGGAAAGATCAGCCGCCAGTGACGCTCATGTGGCGTGACACCGATGGGCGGCTGGTGCGGCGGTCGATGATGAAGTCATGGCCCTTGGGCTTGCGGCCGATGGCTTCGTCTATAGCTTCGGCGACCAGCTCGTTGCCTTCCGAGGCGCGCAAGGGCGCGCGCAGATCGGCGGCATCTTCCTGGCCGAGACACATATAGAGGGTGCCGGTGCAGGTCAGCCGGACGCGGTTGCAGCTCTCACAGAAATTATGCGTCATCGGCGTGATGAAGCCGAGCCGTCCGCCGGTCTCGGCGACCTGGACGTAGCGCGCCGGGCCGCCGGTCTTGAAGGGAATGTCGGTCAGCGTGAACTGGCGTTCGAGCGACGCGCGCAGCAGCGACAGCGGCAAATACTGGTCGGTGCGGTCGGCATCGATCTCGCCCATTGGCATGGTTTCGATGACCGTCAGGTCCATGCCGCGGCCATGCGCCCAGCGCATCATCTCGGGCAGCTCGGCGTCGTTGAAATCCTTCAACGCCACTGCGTTGAGCTTGACCTTGAGCCCGGCCGCCTGCGCGGCATCGATGCCTTGCATGACCTTGTCGAGATGGCCCCAGCGGGTGATCTTGTGGAATTTGTCGGCATCGAGCGTATCGAGCGAGACGTTGATGCGCCTGACGCCGCAATCGGCGAGTTCGGCGGCAAAGCGCGACAGCTGCGAGCCGTTGGTGGTCAGCGTCAGTTCTTCCAGCGCGCCGCTTTCGAGATGCCGCGACAGCTGGCGCACCAGATGCATGATGTTCTTGCGCACCAGCGGCTCACCGCCGGTCAGCCGCAATCGCCTGACGCCCTTTTCGATGAAAACCGTGCACAGCCGGTCGAGCTCTTCCAGCGACAGCAGGTCCTTCTTAGGCAGGAAGGCCATGTCCTCGGCCATGCAATAGGTGCAGCGGAAATCGCAGCGGTCGGTAACCGACACGCGGAGATAGCTGATCGTGCGGCCGAAAGGATCAATCATGTCCATGCTTCAAGCGCTTCCCGTGGCCGTGAACGGCTTCGTTATATACCGCTATGTGATACGATCCGGCCTGCTGTTCAAGATAGCGCCTCTCGATCTTTGGTAACATCTCTCAGCCGACATCGCATGTCGGTCGGTCTCATCAGACCTTTTCCCGTTTGGCGAAGCGGCGTAGGGAAGGGCGGATGACACGGGATCGAACAGCATGACCGCACCGAAAGAACTCAGGGTTTCCAAGGACCGCAAACTTCTGTCCGTCACCTTTCCCGACCACCATCCGTTCGAACTGCCGGCGGAACTGCTGCGCGTCGCCTCGCCATCGGCCGAAGTGCAGGGCCATTCGCCGGATCAGCGGGTGACGGTCCCCGGCAAGCGCAATGTGGCGATCCTGAAGATCGAGCCGGTCGGCAACTACGCCGTGCGCATCACCTTCGACGATTTCCACGACACCGGCATCTTCACCTGGAATTACCTGCATACGCTCGGCCACGAGAAGGATGCGCGCTGGGAAGCCTATCTCGCGGAGCTTGCGGAAAAGGGCCTTAGCCGGGACCGCTAGGGCATCGCTGTCGTGAAGATGTCATCGATCTGGGGTAGCGCCGGCAAAGGTTTGGAGGCGAAAACATGTCCGTCATCACCACGGTCGAGCAGCTCGAGGCACTCTATGGCGTTCCAGGCGAGGCCTCGCTGGTCAAGGAACTCGACCACATCATTCCCGAATATGCCGCCTTCATCGAAGCCTCGCCCTTTGTCGCGCTGGCGACCAGCGGGCCGGAGGGGCTTGATTGCTCGCCGCGCGGCGATCTCGCCGGCTTCGTGCGCATCCATGATCCGAAAACGCTGATGATGCCGGACCGACGCGGCAACAACCGCGCCGATTCGCTGAAAAACATCATTCGCGACCCACGCGTCGGCCTGCTGTTCCTGGTGCCGGGCTCCGGCACGACGCTGCGCGTCAATGGCCGCGCCCACATCACAACGGATACAGCGCTGTGCGCGTCATTCACGGTGGACGGCAAGGCGGCGCGATCGGTGACCGTCGTCGACATCGATGCGGTCTATTTCCAATGCGCCCGGGCCATCGTCCGCTCCGAGCTCTGGAACCCGGCAAGGCATGTCGAGCCGAAGTCGCTGCCGACGCCCGGACAGATCCTGGAAATCACCAGCCGCAAGAACATCGACGGCGAAACCTACGACAAGGAATGGCCGGAACGGGCGAAGAAGACGATGTGGTAAGGTTGGGCTGAAGGGCGCTCAAGCCTCATTCAGCACATCATAGATCTTGCGCATCTGCTCGCCGATCATGTCGCATTGCTCCGGCGTCGACTGGCTCATCGCCTTCTCGATCAGCGCCATATGCACTTTCAGCGCCTGCATCAGCAGCGCCTCGCCGGCCTCGGTGAGCGCGAGCCGCAGGATGCGCTTGTCCTTCTCGTCGCCTTCGCGACGCAGCAGGCCACGCGCTTCCAGCTGCGGCAACAGCATGGTGATGTTGGAGCGGCCGACGAGCAGCTTGCGGGCAAGATCGTGCTGCGACATTCCGGGGTGGCGATAGAGGTTCATCAGCACGTCGAGCTGCGCCGGCTTCAAATCGAGCGGCGCAAGTTTCACCGCCAGCGTGCGCTCAAGCACATGGCAGGCGCGCGCCACCGCGACCCAGTTGCGGAAACGCGGGTTGTCCCAAGGCAGCTCTTGTTTATTGTTCATCTTTGAACTATTATGTTCATGCTTGAACGTATGGATGGATTCTCACTATGGCATCATTCGGGCTGAAGGTCATCCGGGGCGTGTTCGGTGCGGCAGAGCGTGTCGCGCCGCGGCTCAGCGGACGCGCGGCGTTCGAATTGTTCTGCCGCACCCCGAATGTCAAGGCGCTCAGCGATGGCGAGCGCCGCGCTGTCGAGCGTGCGACGGGGTTCATGACCGAGGCGCGTCATCACCGGCTGAAGACCGCGACCGGCTGCGTCATGGTGCACGAGTTCCGGCCCGAGCCGGGCAGGGCGGCCGTCGGCACGGTGCTCGTCGTCCATGGCTGGCGCTCGCGCACCGAATATATGCGCGCCTTGATCGAAGGCTATCGCGCCGCCGGCTACAGGGTCGTTTCGCTCGACCTGCCTGGCCACGGCCAGTCGCAGGGCCGGCGCCTGAACATGGTCAATGCGGTGGATGCGGTGCGGGTTGCCGGCGAATGGTTCGGCCCGTTCGCGGCGGCGGTTGGCCATTCCTTCGGCGGCGCCGTCGCCGCCAATGCCATCGCCGGTTCGGTCAAGAACATCCCGCCGCTGGCGGCGGGACGCCTGGTGCTGATCGCGGCGCCAAGTTCCCTGCCGGCGATCTTTGCCGACTTCAGTCATATGTTGAATGTCGGCCCGCGCTCGCAAGCCGCCATGGCGGACCGGGTCGAGCATCTTTCCGGCCGGCCGCTGCACGAATTCACCGGCGACCGCCAGCTCGCCCAGGCACCGGTGCCGACCCTGGTCATCCACGCGCCGGACGACCGCGAAGTCTCGGCCGATCACGCAAGGCGCTATGCCGGTGCCGGCGGCCATGTGCGGCTCTACTGGGCCGACGGGCTTGGCCATCGCCGCATTCTTGCCGACAAGGGCGTGGTCGAACGCGCGGTCGGCTTCGTGACGCATCGCGAGCCATTGCTGCTGCATTGAGCGGCGGTCGAGATTATTTCTTCTGCTCGCCGGGTTCGACCGGCAGTCCGGCGGCCTTCCAGGCGGTGTAGCCGCCGAGGATGTGCTTGACCGGCGAAAGCCCCATGTCCTGCGCCGTCTTTGTGGCCAGGGCAGAGCGCCAGCCGCCGGCGCAGAAGAACACGAAGCTCTTTCCCGAGGCGAAGAACGGCTTGTGGTAAGGGCTTTCGGGGTCGATCCAGAATTCCAGCATGCCGCGCGTGACATGCTTGGCGCCCGGAATCCGGCCGTCGCGTTCCACTTCGCGTGGATCGCGCAGATCGACGAAGATGGTGTCTTCATCGTCGAGCAGCCCGGCCGCTTCCTCCGGCGAAACCACCTCGATCACGGCATTCGCCTCGTCCAGCAGCTCGCGATAACCCTTTTTCACGCTCTCGTCCCTCCCGGCCTTGCTGGCGGATTTCGAGCACACCAGCCGGCGTTTGTCACGCCGCGTTGCCGCCGGCCAACGTCTGCCAGGCAGCCATGGCCCCGGCAACCGTCGCCAGCAGGGCAGCGTGCAAGGCGCCGTCTCGCGCCTGGATCGACATGCCGTGCTGGACCGTGGCGAAGAAGGTCGCGGCAGCGCTCGCGTCGAAATCCGCCGGCAATTCGCCTTCGGCAATACCGCGCTCCAGACGTTTTTGCAGGGCGGTGTGGTTTTCGGCACGACGGCGGCGCAGATCGTCGCAGATGGCGCCGCGGCTCGAATCCTGATGCAGTGCGCCCAGCGTGATCAGGCAGCCCTGCGGGCGATCGCTCTGCGCATAGGCTTTCGCCGTCAGGCACAGGAATTGTTCGATCGCCTGCCGCGCGGTCGGAGCCTCGTCCAATGCCAGCCAGATGTCGGCACCCTCGGTGTGCGAGTAAAAATCCGTCGCCTCCAGGAACAGCGCCTCCTTGCTGCCGAAGGCAGCGTAGAGGCTGGGCGAGTTGATGCCCATGGCGGCGGTCAGTTCGCTCATCGATGCACCTTCGTAACCACGCGCCCAAAACACCTGCATCGCGCAACGCAGGGCTGCGGTTCGATCGAAGGTGCGGGGACGGCCTCGTTCCGACATGACGCTCTTTCTGTGTTGATCGATACATAATTCAGTTGACGCCAGCGGGCAAGGCTGACAGATATTTATGTATCGATCATTACATAAAAGGAGAATTCGATGTCTTCCAGCAGATTGAACGGCAAGGCCGCGCTCGTCACCGGCGGCAGTCGCGGCATCGGCGCAGCGATTGCGCGGAGGCTGGCGGCCGATGGCGCCAGCGTCGCGCTGACCTATGTGCATGGCGAGGAACAGGCCCGCGCTGTCGTCGCCGAGATCGAGGCCAAGGGCGGCCGCGCCATCGCGATCAAAGCCGACAACCGCGATGCGGTCGCCCTAGACAAGGCAGTCGACGACGCCGTAACCGCCTTTGGCCGGCTCGACATCCTGGTCAACAGCGCCGGCATCTGGCGCGCCGCCCCAATCGACACGCTGTCGCTCGCCGATTTCGACGAGACCATGGAGGTCAATCTCCGGGCCCCATTCATCGCTTCCAAGGCCGCGGCCGCCCATATGGGTGAGGGCGGCAGCATCATCTCGATCGGCAGCAACCTTGCCGAGCGGGCCGACGGCAGCCTCACGGCCTATTCAGCCAGCAAGGCGGCGCTGGTCGGCCTGACCAAGGCGCTGGCGCGTGACCTCGGCCCGCGCGGCATCACCGCCAATGTCGTCCACCCCGGTTCGACCGACACCGACATGAACCCGGCCGACGGCCCGCATGCCGAGCATCAGCGCCGGAAGATGGCAACGCCGCGCTTCGGCAAGGCCGACGACATTGCCGGCATGGTCGCCTGGCTCGCAGGCCCGGAAGGCCGCTTCGTCACCGGCGCTGCCCTGACCATCGACGGCGGCGCCAACGCCTGATCCCGCGGGGATTTCCGGCTGGGGCGGAACCACCCTCCGCTCCAGCCGTCACGATCTTGTGAAACCGTTCTGCAACAGGCTTTCCAAAATTTATGAAAGCTTAACGAAATCGGTATGAATCAGTATAGTCGCGCCTTACATCCGCCATGCGGTGAGCGGGACGATCGAGCGTGCGGAACGGGAACCGGTTGCGGCCGGAGCGGGTGATTCATGAAATTCCTCGGAAACAAAGCAACCGTGATGCCGCTGATGGCAATCACGGCGACGCTGGCTTTCGGTGTACCCCAGGCAGGCGCGCAGGGGCTCTTCGACATGCTTTTCGGCGGCGGCGTCAGGCATGCGCCGAAAGGCGAGTTTCCGCCCCCGCCACCGAAGAACAAGCCAAAGCCGAAAGTGTCCGGTGGCGGCGGCGGCAATGTGAAGATCAGCAGCCCGTCCTACTACACCTACAAGGCCGACCGGCTGGTTCGCGTCGACTTCTCGGCATTGGCCGCGACGCCGGCGCAGGCGACACCGCAGGACGCCGCCTTCGTCCCGTCGGCTACGGGTGCCGCGTTTCGTGATGCGGTTGCCAGCTTGGGCGACTACGAATTCTTAGCCGAGCCCGACATCGCCAAGGCGCTGATCGCGTACTACTCGGCCAATCCGGATTTCATCTGGATAAGCGGAACCAGCCTCAACAGCCGTGCGCAGGATGCGGTGCGGGTGCTTGGCGAGGCTTCAAGCTATGGCCTCACGCCCGCCGACTATACGGTCGAAGTGCCCGCTGCCGGCGCATCGACGACCGATGCCAATGCGCAACTGAAAGAACTCGTCCGTTTCGAGATGGCGCTTTCGGCGCGTGTGCTGCGCTATGCCCACGACGCCCAGAACGGCCGCGTCGATCCCAACCGCATGACCGGCTATTATGATTTCCCGGCCAAGCCGCTCGATCTGCAAGGCGTGCTGAAAACGCTGGCGCATACCCAGCAGGTGCGCACCTATCTCGAATCGCGGCACCCGCAGAATGCGGAATACCAGGCGCTGCGCGTCGAACTGGAAGCGCTGCAGGCCAGTGCGGAAAACGAAATCGTCGTCGACCCCAAACTGTTGTTGAAGCCGGGCGAAACCAGCCCCGAACTGCCGAAGCTGCTGACCCTGATCGCGCGCAATCTCGATGACGAGATGGGCGGCGCCTATGGCGAGGTCCTGTCCAGGCTGGCCACCAGCGAAGTTTATGATCCGGAACTGATCCCGGTCATCAAGGCCGTGCAGCAAAAGGCAGGCATGAAGGGCGACGGCGTCATCGGCCCGCGCACCGTCGCGTCGCTGGCCGGAACATCCAAGGCCGACAAGTTGCTGAAGGTGGAAGTGGCGCTGGAGGAACTGCGCTGGCTGCCCTCCGATCTCGGCAGCCCGCGCGTCTTCATCAACCAGCCGGCCTTCACCGCGAGCTACATCGACAATGGCGAGGAAAAGCTCAAGACGCGTGCCGTCATTGGCCGGACCACCAACCAGACCTCCTTCTTCTACGACCAGATCAAGCAGGTCGATTTCCATCCCTATTGGGGCGTGCCCCAGTCGATCATCGTCAACGAGATGCTGCCGAGATTGCGCAACGATCCGGGCTATCTCGACCGGGCCGGCTATGAGGTGACGGATTCGCGCGGCAAGCGCATTCCTTCGTCGGCGGTCAACTGGGGCGCCTATGGCTCGAACATCCCATACAGCGTGCGCCAGCAGCCGAGCGAGGCCAACGCGCTGGGCGAGTTGAAGATCCTGTTCCCCAACAAGCATGCGATCTACATGCACGACACGCCGCAGAAATCGTTCTTCCAGCGCGATATGCGCGCGCTCAGCCATGGCTGCGTGCGGCTGCAGGACCCGCGCGGCATGGCGGCGGCGGTGCTTGGCACCTCCGTGGACTATATCGCCGAGAAGCTGAAGCACGGCCACGCGACCGAGAACGTGACACGCACGATCCCGGTCTATGTCGCCTATTTCACCGCATGGCCCGATCTGTCGGGCAAGGTCGAATATTTCGGCGACGTCTACGACCGCGACTCGCGGCTGAAGCAGGCCCTGGATGCCACGGAGGCGGTTCGCTCGCCTTCGAGTTGATTTAGCGCTCGAACAGTGGCCGTCGGAAGCCGGCGTCGCGCCCGGCGATCAGCCAATAGAGCAACCCGGCGACAAGGCCGGCAGCGGCAATGATGCCGATGTCGACCCAACGCTCCGGGTCCATGTCCTCCGGTGCGCTCGGCCAGATCAGGGCGAAGCCGCCGACTGCGGCGCCAGCGCCGAAAACCATGTGCAGCAGGACATTGCGCAGCGAGAAGAACTCTGCGATCAGCGCGAAGATCAACGTTTGCAGCGCGGTCACCACGATCGTCAGGAAATAGACGAACATGCCGAGCGGCGGCACCAGCAGCACCGCGATCGGCGAAACACCCATGACGTCGAAATAGTTGGGCGCATTGGGCAAGGAACTGAGCACGCCATAGATCACCGCCACGGCGATCAGGCCGACCAGCACCGATACGAAGTAGCCGGCCAACATCATCAATATGCGCTTCATCACGTGCTTTGCCGTCGCCATCCCCATCCCCCAATGCGGCGCCCGGAGCTATTCCAGGAAACGACAGTCAGCCATCAAAGCACGACTGACGCAAGGGGAGGCGCCCGCGCCAGGGCGATCGCCGAAGTTGGCGCCGGGAGCCTGTGACGCAGCCGAGAACGAATTCGCGTCGGAGCGTCCCTATTTCGGCTCCGCCGTCACAGGATCGTAGGTGATTTCGACCTTCGCCTTGTCCGCCGTGTAATAGGTGACGGTGTAGGCGCCGCTGTCCCAGTCGACCTCGTCCACATAGCGAAAGCCGTCGCGCTGCTCGACCTTGGCGATGATCTCCGACAGCTTCTTGGCATTGGGCGGCGGCAGCGGCTTGTCGTCCGCGGCCAAGGCCGGCGCGACGGCGAAAAGAACGGCGACGCTGGTCGCCAGCAGAAATCTGGACATGGCTTTCCCTCAAGTTTCGTCGGGGAGAAACTCGCTGGCGTACCGGTTTGTTCCGCGGGTGGAATGCGTGCCGATTCAGTCCACCGGTTTGCAGCTGCCCGAACGAGGGGCCGCTGCCCGCTTGACTTACGCGGCGCGTCGTTGAGCGGGGTGGAGACCTGAACGGGTTCGGCGAGGGTCGACGGCGGTCACGATGCTGTGGTGGTGATCGCAATAGACGCGATCCGCCGAAGTTGGCCCGGCACAAAAACGATAACCGCCGGGTACCGACCGGTCTTCGCTTACCGGGAAGCGGCACTGATAGACGCCTAGCTGAATGAGGGGGACGTCTTTCGAAATTGGTCTGACATTTTCAGGCATGGTTTTTCAGGTTCCTGGTTCATAGCCATTGCCGGCTGACGGCCGCTATGCGACCGCGTCAAGCGAGCTTCTCTCGTTTGGAGGGCTGTGGATCACCATATGGTGTCGATCGCAGCGTCAATGAAGGCCGAAACCCCGCTTTCGCAAGCCAATCCTTGCGACTTAAGGCCACACTGGCTGCTGGGCGGGCGAGCTACGGGAGCGAGTACATTTTGTCAGCAGACAGTGCGGTCGCGTCCAGGAGCATCTCTTCGAACCGTTGCGCCGGTGCTATGGTGTGCCTGCATGATCAGACAGCAGGGATATGAGGCATGCCCGAAATCACACGCCGTACACTTCTTGCGTTCACCGCCGTGGCCTCGGTTGTTGAACCGACATTTGCCGAAGCGGAAGGGGCCTCACCCGAATTGCGGGCGCTGATCGGAGCCCATGAAGCCAGCTATGTCGGGCTTCACAGGGTTGTTCATCAAGCGGGCAGCAGCAGCCACGATCGCAAGAGGGCAGACCGGATTGAACAGGAAGCATTGCTTGCCATCTGCTCCTATCCTGCGATCAGCCGAGGCGACCGCCGGGCCAAGGCCGATTACCTGTTGACCGCCGAGGCTCGGGGCGAACTCGACCTGGAAGAGCACATGCAGGCCATCCTGCACGCGATGAAGCGCTGATCGCGGCTCGACCGGCGTAGGGCAGAGTTTGGCCCCATCGACAGGAGTTCATGCGCGGCGACTATCTCGCCGCCTTCCATTGCTGCGACTACGCATCTTTGGCTAACGGACGAAGCGGTCAGCGACCTGTCGGGCAAGTGGCGCTCGATGAAGCCCGGCCCATGGAGCAAGCCCGAGCGCTGAGCCGGAACAACGCTATACGGTCTTTTGCGCCGACGACCGCATCGAGGGTGTCGTTTTGGGATCGCGAACAGATGAAGGTCCAAAACGGCTCCGACGTCTGCCCGTTCCAGAGATATGCGAGCTACAGCAGCGCGTGGAATTCGCCCAGAAGAATTTTTGGCGGGCAAGGGGCGGGGTGTAGTTGCTAGGCATTTTGGGGTGCGGCGTTCAGGAAGGCCGATGGTGGGCGATGCAGGGATTGAACCTGCGACCCCACCCGTGTGAAGGGTGTGCTCTCCCGCTGAGCTAATCGCCCGCTCGTTGCCCGAAGGCCAAGCGAGCCGCGATATAAGGGAGGCGGGTGCGGGAAGTCAAGGCGCTGTCCGGCGTTCTGACACGGATCGGTTTTGCTGTGCTTTGCGCCCTGTCTCCGGCCGCCTTCCAGTCAGTTTCCGGCAGCGGCAATCAGCCTTTGCGCCAGGTCGAGCGTCAGGGCGTCGAAATGCGAAATGACAGCCGACGGTTCGAATTCGCGCACATGGCGGTCGGTGTAGCCGAAATCGACCGCCACCACCGGAATGCCGGCGGCTTTCGCCGTGTCGATGTCGGTTTGCGAATCGCCGACCATCAGGGCGCGGTGAGGGTCGCCGCCGGCCAGCTTTATGGTCTCGATCAAATGGCGCGGGTCGGGTTTGCGGAAGGCGAACGTGTCCTGGCCCGCGATGGCCGCGAAATGTTTGGTCAGGCCGAGCGCCTCGATCAGCGCCAGCGAGTTGGCTTCGTATTTGTTGGTGCAGATGGCGAGGGTATAGCCGGCCTCCTCGAAGCGCGCGATCGCCTCGACGACACCGGGGTAGGGGCGTGACTTGCCGGGGATGTTGAGCGTGTAGTGGTCGAGGAAAAGTTTCAGCAGCCGGTCGTGCTCCTCGACGGCAAGCGATCGCTGATGGGCGGCGTGCGCCCGCTCGATCATCACCCGGCCGCCGTGACCGACAAAGCGCCTGAAGCCGGCTTCGTCGACCGCCGCGATCTCGCTGGCGGCCAGGCTGTGGTTGAGGCTGTCGAGCAGGTCCGGCGCTGTGTCGATCAGCGTACCGTCGAGGTCGAACACGATGATCGGTCGGGTCATGGTCTGTCCTGGGGCAAGTTTCTACAGGGGCAGGCGATAAAGGCTGCGGCGCGTCAAGGCAAGCGCTGGGCCAGCTCGTTCAGGCGGGGCCTGCTTATCAGGCCGGGCATTCGCAGCGGGCCCGTCCGATATGAAAAAACCCGCTTCGACGGCGGGTTGTTGGCGCAAATCAGCACCATAGGCAAAAATGTAGCATAGCTGCACTCACCCGTCAAGGAAATAATTCCTACACTGAGCATCACCTGGAGAAGCGCCGTCCAGGGCTTTGACCGGACCGGCAAAAATGCTACGAGCCCGGCAGCGAATTTCCGGGGCAATAACCGACATGGATGCAAGGCAGTTGAAGGTCGAAGCCGCGCGGGCAGCACTCGCCCATGTAAGCGACGGCATGCGGCTTGGCATCGGCACCGGCACCACGGCCGAGGAGTTCGTGCGGCTGCTTGCCGAAAAGGTTGCAACCGGCATGACCGTCATCGGCGTACCGACTTCGGAGCGCACCGCGTTGCTCTGCCGCGAGCTTGGCGTGCCGCTGTCGACGCTGGAGGAAACGCCAGAGCTGGATCTCACCGTCGACGGCGCCGACGAAGTCGACCCGGAACTGACCCTGGTCAAGGGCGGCGGCGGCGCGCTGCTGCGCGAGAAGATCGTCGCCGCGGCGTCCCAGCGCATGATCGTCATCGCCGACCGCTCCAAGATGGTCGAGACGCTCGGCCGTTTTCCCCTGCCGATCGAAGTCAATCCGTTCGGCCTGCGCGCCACTGAAATCGCGGTTGCCGCGGCGGCTGAAAAGCTCGGTCTTTCCGGACCGGTCACATTGAGGATGACGGGCGGGCAGGCTTTTGTTACAGACGGCGGCCATTTTATCCTCGATGCATCTTTTGGCCGCATTCCGGATACAAGAGCGCTTTCGAATGCTCTCCACGCCATTCCGGGCGTGGTCGAGCATGGTCTTTTCATCGGGCTGGCTTCAGCGGCCATCATCGCCGGCGGCGACGGTATCCAAACCGTCCATGCCGCCCGAAAACCAGGGAGTTCTACCGATCATGACGTTGCATAACCGGGTTCGCAGCCTTTCCGTCCTTCTGGCGGCCTCGGCCGTTTTCGCCTTCTCGTCGCCGGCGTTTTCGCAGGATGTCACGGAAGCGCACCTGAAGGCCGCCCGCGCGGCGGTCGCTGCGATCCACGCGACC
Source organism: Mesorhizobium sp. Primo-A (assembly GCF_003997175.1). Lineage (NCBI taxonomy): Bacteria > Pseudomonadati > Pseudomonadota > Alphaproteobacteria > Hyphomicrobiales > Phyllobacteriaceae > Mesorhizobium > Mesorhizobium sp. Primo-A. The sequence goes on along the minus strand of NZ_RZTG01000003.1, from coordinate 120,786 downwards.
GACCCGTTCGACAACATCCTGCCGCAGGCAGCCGCGGCGCTCGAATCGCAGCTGATCCAGAAGAACCCGGACATGCAGGAACTGATCGGCAAGACCATCAACGAGAAGGCTCTGGCGCTGGCCTCGCGCCGTGCCGACCTCGAGAAGGAAGCCGCACTCGCCTACGCGAAAGTGTTCTCCGAAAAGGAACTGACCGACATCGCCGCCTTCTACAATTCCGATTCGGGCAAGAAGCTGCTCGATAGCGGCCCGACGGTGACCCGCGAATTGGTCAAGGCAGCCGACATCTGGCAGAACGGCCTCGGCCGCGATCTCGCCCAGCAGGTCGGCGAAACGCTGGCCGCTGCCGCCAAGGCAAAGGCGCAGGCAGCACCCGCCGCGCCCGCCGACGGAGCCGCCGCTCCGGCCGATGGCGCAGCGCCCGCCGATGGTGCGGCCCCCGCGGACAACAACTGACGCGCATTTTCAAATGGCCTTGCGGCCTACTGCGAAAGCCCGGCCTGTCCGGGCTTTTCTTTTGCCGTTTTGCGGCCTACCTGTCTGACACATTTCTGAAGCCTGGGAGCCGCGTCATGGCCGGTTACGACTACGATCTTTTCGTCATCGGCGGCGGCTCGGGCGGGGTGAGGGCGGCCCGCGTCGCCGCGGCACTCGGCAAGCGTGTCGGCATCGCCGAGGAATACCGCTATGGCGGCACCTGCGTCATCCGCGGCTGCGTGCCGAAAAAGCTCTACGTCTATGCCTCGCAATTTCCCGAGCACTTCGCCGACGCCGCCGGCTATGGCTGGACGGTGCCGGAAGCCAGTTTCGACTGGCAGACGCTGGTCGCCAACAAGGATCGCGAGATCAGCCGGCTGGAGGCGATCTACGTCAGGAACGTCGAGGGCGCCGGCGGCGAGACCTTCCACTCGCGCGCCATGATCGTCGATCCGCATGTCGTGCATCTCCTGGGTGAGGATCGCACCGTCACAGCAGACCAGATCCTGATTGCCACCGGCGGCCGCCCGGCGGCGCATCCGGCGCTGCCCGGCCACGAACATTGCATCTTTTCCAACGAAGCTTTCGACCTCAAGGAGTTGCCCAGGGCGATCATGATCGAGGGCGGCGGTTACATCGCCGTCGAGTTCGCCAACATTTTTCACGGTCTCGGCGTCGACACGACGCTGGTCTATCGCGGCAAGGAGATCCTCAGCCGGTTCGACATGGACCTGCGGCGCATGCTGCACGAAACCATGGAAAAGAAGGGGATAAGGATCCTTTGCCATTCCGTGTCCGAATGGATCCGCAAGCGGCCGGACGGCCGGCTCGACGCGCTGGTCAGCGGCGGCGAGGTGCTGACCGTCGACCAGGTGATGCTGGCCATCGGCCGCATTCCCAACACCGAGAATATGGGCCTGGAAGGCATCGGACTGGAGATGACCAAGACCGGCGCCATCGCCGTCGACCAATATTCCCGCACCAATGTCGACAACATCTGGGCAATCGGCGACGTCACCAACCGCGTGCAGTTGACGCCGGTGGCGATCCATGAGGCGATGTGCTTCATCGAAACCGCCTTCAAGGGAAATCCGACCGCTCCCGATCACGAGACGATCGCGACCGCCGTCTTTTCACAGCCCGAGATCGGCACTGTCGGCCTGTCGGAGGACGACGCCGTCAAACGCTTTTCCGACATCGAGATCTACCGCGCCACATTCCGGCCGATGCGGCACACCCTGTCCGGGCGCGACGAGAAGATGCTGATAAAGCTGGTGGTCGATGGCGCGTCGAAGAAAGTGCTTGGCGCCCACATATTGGGGCCGGACGCCGGCGAGATGGCGCAGCTTCTCGGCATCCCGCTGAAGGCCGGCCTGACCAAGGACGATTTCGACCGTACGATGGCCGTGCATCCGACAGCGGCGGAAGAACTGGTCACCATGTACAAGCCGACCTATCGCGTGAAGGACGGCGAGCGGGTCGATTGACGGCAAATCCTGGTTGAGGAACTCCGCCGCGGCAAGGTCATGCCACGGCGGAGATGGTTGCTACAGAAGCGTGCCGCGCAGGATCACCAGCGCCACCGAGAAATAGATCACCAGCCCGGTGACATCGACCAGCGTGGCAACGAACGGCGCCGATGCGCTGGCCGGGTCGAAGCCGATGCGCTTCAAGGCGAACGGCAGCATCGACCCCGACAGCGAACCGAAGGTGACGATGCCGACCAGTGCAGCACCCACCGTGGTGGCGATCAGCGGCCAGTGCGGGCCATAGTCGTAGAAGCCCATATACTGCCAGAGCGCGATGCGGCAGACGCCGACCACACCGAGCATGGCGCCCAGCACCAGGCCGGTGGGCAGCTCGCGCAGCGCCACCCGCCACCAGTCGCCAAGGCCGATCTCGCGCAAGGCCAGCGCGCGGATGACCAGCGAGGTCGCCTGCGAGCCGGAATTGCCGCCGGAGCTCATGATCAGCGGGATGAACAGCGTCAGCACGATCGCCTTCTCCAGCTCGCCCTCATAGCTCTGCATGGCGTTGGCCGTCAGCATCTCCGAGATGAACAGCGCGCACAGCCAGCCGCCGCGTTTCCTGATCATGGCGAGGAAGCTCATCTTCATGTACGGCTCGTCCAGCGCCTCCATGCCGCCGAAACGGTGCACGTCCTCGGTCGTCTCCGCGATCATCGTGTCGATGATGTCGTCGATGGTGACGATGCCGAGGATCTTGCCATGGTCGACGACCGGAACGGCGAGCAGATCGTATTTGGAGATCGTCTGCGCCAGCGTTTCGCGATCGGTCAGCGGGCCGACCGTCATCGGAAGATGATCCGGCGCCACCGTCATGATCGAATCGTCCGGCTCACCGGTGATCAGCCGGCGCAGGCCCGTCGAGCGCACAAGCAGGTGCGTTTGCGGATCGACGATATAGATCGCATAGACGGTCTCGCGCGTCCGCTCCACCTTGCGGATGTAGTCGAGCGTTTGCCCGACGCTCCAGTCCGAGGGCACGCTGACGAACTCCGTCGTCATGATCGATGCGGCACTGCCTTCGGGATAGCCGAGGATGGAGAGCAGCGTTGCGCGCAGCGGCGGCGCAAGTCCGCCAAGCAGCTCGGAACGCGCCGGCTCTTCCAGCTCGCGCAGGATGTCGGCTGCCCGGTCGACCGACATGGCGGTGAGCAGCTTGCCCGCCTTGGCGCGCGGCAGCGCCTCCATGCGTTCCGACGCGCCGTCGAGTTCCGGCTGATCGAAGATCTCGACCAGACGTTCGAACGTCACTTCACAGAGCAGTTCCGTCGCGGTCTCTCGAGGCTCCCTGTTCAGGGCCTCGACAATGTCGGCGACGTGATCGTTGGCTAGGATACGGGCAATCGCGACGGCCTCGTCGCTTGCCACCGTGGTAAATTCGTTCATGGCTCACTCCTTGCCGTCCGGCAGGACATGAACCATGTGAGGTCACGTCAGGGCGGACGGCTGTTGCGTTCGACTGTGACTGTCGCCAGGCATGGCGCGGTGACCTTTCCGCTTGCGGGTTCGCGTTTGATTGTCTGCAAGCGGGCGCAACATAGGAGCGCGCCTCGCCGTGTCAATCGCGGTGAGGAGGGAAAATGCCGACGAGCGGGCAAGATCGCGAGACTGTGATCACCGGCCGCCGTTCGACCAGGCAGACCGGGGTGGAATAACCGTTATTTCTGCTTCAGCCGGCGCGAGAAGCGCAGCCACTTGTCTTCGACCGGCCTTGGGACCGGCCTTGGCTGCACCAGAATGGTGGTGAGTTCGGCGGGCAGGGTCGGAACCAGCGGCTTCTTGGTGGCGACGCCGTCGGCGATCGCGACGATGCTGTGATAGAATTCGCTGCCCGTCATCGATCTCGGCGCCACCGCCTCGTGCATGACGGAGATCACCGTGACATCGGGGCAGTTGTCCTTGATGGCCTGGTGGAAGGCGACCTTGCCATCGGGGTCGAGCGCGCCGGTCGCCTCGTCGAGGAACAGCAATCCCGGCTGCTGCAGCACGATGCGGGCCACCACCAGCTTCTGTTTCTGGCCGCCCGACAGAACCTGGTCCCAGCTTTTGCCTTCGCGGCTTTCGTCGGCCATGTGCTCGATAAAGTCGCCGAGCCCCGCCTTGTGCAGCGCCGACGCCACCTGCGCATCGCCATGGTCGTGCTCGGAGCCGGGCAGGCAGACCAGTTGCTTCAGCGACACAGGCTGCAGCTTGACCTCCTGGGCGGCATAGAAACTCTTGACGCCCTCTGGGAAGACGATGGTGCCGCGGCCATAGGGCCACAGGCCGTTGATCGCCTTGATCAGCGAGGTCTTGCCGCAACCGGACTCGCCTTTCAGGAAAGTCCATTCGCCGCGCCGGAAGCGCAGATTGGCGGCGCTGAGAAAGGGCGTCGCGTCCTCGCCCTGATGCGCCAGTTCGAGCTTCTGGATGGTCAGGCCGAAAACCGGGTTCTGGCTGGCATAGTGGAAGTCGGAGCGGCCGGTCTGGCTGTAGAATTCCTGCGGATGCTGGACATTCTCGATCGCATTGGCCAGCTCGGTGACACGCTGGCTGTTGGCGCGCAACGTGGCGATGGCGGGCATGACGTGGATGAACCAGGAACACTGGCCGATCAGCGAATTGACCAGCTCGGAGCCGGTTATGTAGCCCTTGAGGTCGAGACCGTTGTGGATGAACGGCACCAGGCCCGGTCCGTAGGCGACAATGCGGGCACCGATGAAATTGTAGATCAGCTCGAACGACATGTAGACGGTGTTGACGATGTTCAGCCGCGTCCAGGTGCCGTCGATGTCGACATAAAGCCGGCCATGCATGGTCCTTTGCACGCCTTCGCCCTGAGACGCCGCGACATGGAAGGAGCGGCGCAGGAATGTCGTCAGCTCGCCGCGATAGCTGCCCTCGGCCTGCTGCATCCTGACATTGAGGCGCTCGAGCAGGCCGCCGAGCTTGACCGCGATCCAAGTGTTCAGCGGCACGTAGGTGGCGACGGCCAGGAAGGCGAGGATGGCGCTGCCATAGCTGCCGAGGAATTCCAGCCCCTTCACCTCGACGGAGTTTTCGAGCAGCTTCTGGCCGACGAAATAGAGCGATGTGGCAACGCCAAGCACGCCCATGGCGAGCCCGATGGCGCCACCGGTCATGTCCTTGATGGATTCCTGGACGCGCTGGTCGATATTGTCGGGGGCCGGTGCGCCGCTGCCGGTCGACGCGTGCTGGGCATGGAAATGCGTATGATTGCCGTCCAGCAGCGCTTCATTGAAGCGGCTGTCCAGCCAACCGCGCCATTTGCGGTGCAACGTCGCCGAGACAAGGTTGCGGATGCCGGTGAAGCCAGCGTCCTTGAGTACGACCAGCAGCACGAGGACGCCGGCATTGACCAAAAGCGAGCGAAGCGGCGTGGTGTTGGCGGCGTCATGGAAGAAGGCGATGGAATTGACCAGTTCGCCCGAGGCTTCGGCGAACCAGACACCGGCCTTGCTGGACAACGCCGTGAGCAGCGCGATCACCAGCGTCAGCGTCCAGGCTTCCTTCCAGCGGTCGGAAACCCAGTAGGCCCGCATCAGGCCCCAGAAGCTGCGCATCGACGACACCGGCGTCAGAAGCGATCGCCCTGCGGCATCGCGAGGTGTTTTTTCCGGTACTGACTCTTGCGATGGTCTACCGACCCGAATCACTATCCCGCCCAAACCTTTTTTCTTTTGTTACGGATGGTAACACCAATTGATCATTTTCCATTAATTTAAAACCGGGCCGACCGGATTGCCCCGGCAGCCGTTGCCGTGAGGCAACAGATTACATGCTGAAATATAGCGACAACAGTCGACAAAAATCCGGATATTGCTTTTAATTTCATGGGCTTGATATATCGAGGGCGTGGCGTTGGCACGGCTTCCCCTAGGGAAGGCTTTCACACGGTTTCGTGAACTCGAAATCGTATCGAGCGACCGGTTTTCTCACTGTGGACGGCTCAAAGAGCTCGAAAATCTGCGGCTCGTGACTCGCCAGGATTGCCGGGGTCGTCCCTGCCGGGGGCAGGAATTGACGAGAGAATCGATCGAGCGGCGCGTTCCGTCTTGTCGGATCGGCTGAGGGACTGCGTTTGACAATTCATCCGCCTGGGATTGAACCTTGCCCGGCATCGGCGACACTCATGCATGTCCGGTTCTTCAACAAGGAAGCTCCCAATGCTTGCACGCGCGGCCGCAATCCTGTCCCTCTTTGCCTTTGTACCTTTGGCGCATGCCGGCGAGCAAAGCATTCCGGCCAGCGCCGAGGGCCAGATCGAGTTCAACACGCCGTCCGGCAACATCGGCTGCATCTACACGCCCAAAGGCGGCACCGGCACCTATGAGCCGAGGGATGGCGGCCCGGAACTGAGCTGCTCGCGCGTCGAGCCGAGCTACCTTACGATTATCCTGGGTCCGAAGGGGCCAGCAACGCTGATCAAGAACCCAGGCGAGCAGGGCTGCTGCAGCGATGTCGATAAGCTTGGCTACGGCAACAGCTGGAGCGCCGGGCCGTTCTCGTGCCAGTCGTCAACCAAGGGACTGACCTGCACGGCCACGAACGGCCATGGATTTTTCATCAGCAAGGCCAAGGCGACGGCGAAGTAACGTCTGCCGCTGTCGCGGAGAGGAGAGGCCGGCCGGCCTCAGCCGGCCTTGTCCAGTTCGCCGCGCGCCTTGGCGGCCGCCACCTGGCGAATGGCATCGGCCAGCGTATCGGCATCCTGCGCGCCCATGACGGCGTATTTGTCCTCGAGCAGGAAGCACGGCACACCAGAAATGCCCATGCGCGACGCGGTGGCGATCTCGGTGCGCACCGCCTCGACATCGGCCTCGGTCGGCAAAAGCGAGGCGACCACGGACGCATCCATGCCAGCCTCGCGCGCGGCTTCGACCAGCACGGCATGGTCGCCGATGTCAGCGCCTTCCTCGAAATTCAGCTGGAACAGCCGCCGTACAAGCCTGTTCTGAATGGCTTCGCCGGCGGCCCCTGCCCAGCGGATCAGCCGGTGCGCATCCAGCGTATTCGGCGCCACTTTGATGGCGTCGAAGGCAAAGGAAATGTCTTCCGCTTCGCCCAGCGGCTCGATGCGGTCGTGAATCTCGCGGATACGCTCGTCGCTGCCGAATTTTGCCAGCATGTATTCGCGCCGGTCCTTGCCTTCAGGCGGAATGGTCGGATCGAGCTGGAACGGCCGCCAGCGGACATGCACGTCGACATCGCCGACGGCGGCGATTGCCCTGTCGAGCCGCTTCTGGCCGATGAAGCACCAGGGGCAGACGACATCGGACACCACATCGACGGTGATGGCGTTCAATTCGCTCATCTCGATCTCCTGATCCCTCAGTTGGGTTTGCGCCACCATGTTGGCAGTTGATATCCGAATATGGGCGTCTTTTGCGGATGTTCCAGGTAGTTCCAGTAGGCGATCCATTGCTGCGTGTTGTACTGCATCGGCACCATGTAGTTGCCGGAGATCAGCAGCCGGTCGAGAACGCGAACGGCGGCAACATAATCCTCCTTGGAACGGGCGCGCAGCATCGCCTCGATTGCCGCGTCCACAGCCGGGTCGGCGACGCCGGCGAGATTGAACGAGCCTTCCGTCCGGGCGGCAGTCGAACTCCAGCGCCCGCTCTGCTCGATGCCGGGTGACAACGAATTGTTGAAGCCGCTCGATCCGACCAAGACCTCGAAATCGAAGCGCTGCTTGCGCGACTGTATCTGATCGCCGTCGAGGCTGCGAATGGTGAGATTGATGCCGATCTTCTCCAGCGTGCGCTGATAGATGCCGGCAAGGCGCTCCTCGTCCTGCGAAGCGGTCAGGATCTCGAAGCCGAAGGGTTTGCCTTCGGGATCAAGCATCGTTCCATTCTGCACGTGGTAGCCGACACTTTTCAAAAGATCGAAAGCTGCCTTCAAGACGCGCCGATCCTGGCCCGATCCGTCGGTCACCGGCGGCCGCCATGTGCCGTCCATGACATCGGCCGGCACGCGGCCGGGGTAGGGCGCCAGAAGCGCTTTCTCCCTGTCGTCGGCCGGATGGCCGAGCGCGGAAAGCTCGGAATTCTGCCAGTAACTCATCGTGCGCGTGTATTTGCCGCCGAACAGGTTCTTGTTGGCCCATTCGAAGTCGTAGAGCATGCCGAGCGCGCGCCGCACGACCGGGTTGGCGAATTTCGGCAACCGCGTGTTGAACAGGAAACCGGTCACCACCGGCGGAATGCCGGTGTCGAAGGTTTCGGCGATCACGTCCCCCTTGTGGAAGGCCGGAAAATCGAGATCGCGCTCGCGCTTCACCGGATCGCTGTCGTCATCGATGGCGCAGAGGCCTTTCTTGAACGCTTCGAGCTTGGCGTTGGCGTTGAGGAAATACTCGATGGTGATCTGGTCGTAATTGTCGAAACCGCGCTTGGCGGGGACATCCTTGCCCCAATAGTCCGGGTTGCGCTTGAAGACGATGCGCTGGCCTGGCTGCACCTGCGCGATCGTATACGGACCGCTGCCGATCACCGGCTTGAGCGTCGTCCTGTCGAAAGTCTCCTTGTCGAAGGCGTGCTTCGGGATGATCGGGGTCAGCGCGATGATCAGCGGGAATTCGCGATCGGCCTTGTCGTTGAAGGTGAAGCGCACGCTGTGGTCGCCGGTCTTTTCGAGCTTGGCGACCCTGGCCATGCGGTCGCTGTAAGGCGGGCGGCCTTTGTCGGTGTAGACATCATAACTGAACAGCACGTCCTCCGGCGTCACCGGCTGACCGTCCGACCATTTGGCCCTCGGATTGAGATGGAACTCGATGCTCTTGCGCTCCGGATCCATGTCGGCGCTTTCGGCCAACAAACCGTAGAGCGTGAAAGCCTCGTCGGCATTGCGCTGCATCAACGGCTCGAAGACCAGATTGCCGAAGATCGTATCCATCATGCCGCGCGCCGTGGTGCGCAGGCTCTTGAGGATGAAAGGGTTGAGATTGTCGAAGCTGCCGACGACGCAATAGGTGATCGAGCCACCCTTCGGCGCGTCGGGATTGACGTAGTTGAAATGCGTATAGTCGGGCGGCAGCGCCGGCTCGCCCTGCATGGCGATGGCGTGCTTCGGCTCCGATGCGGCCGGCTGATGCGAAAGGGCGAGAAACGATATCGCGGTGATCAGCCAAACAAGAACGCGGCCCATGACCGTCTCCTTACTGGGCGGCTTGATGATTCGGACTGCACCCTAGCATGGCGCCACCGCGCTCCGGCCAGATACATCAGCCCAAATCGCACGGCCCAAATCGCACGGCCAAGAATCGCAGGCGCCGGGCTGGATTCGGCCTCGCTTGCAGTGTAACACGCCCTCCGAAGTCATTCTGTTGCCTCATTTCGGCAACAGGTAGCTGGACCACACGGCACGAAGAAGCCGGTCCCGGGATCATTTGAGAGGAAGTGCACGACATGACGAGCCTGAACAGCAACGCGTACCGCCTGTCGGTCATGGCCGCTGGCGTGGTCGGCTTTCTCGGCGCAGGGCTTCCCGCCGCTTCCGCACAGCAGCAGCAGCAGATTCCGCAAGGCTGGTTCAAGGCCTGCACCAAGCAGGAAGATGTCGACATCTGCAACGTCCAGAACATCACCACTGCCGGCAATGGCCAGCTGGTCACCGGCGTCAGCCTGATCGAGCTCAAGGGCAAGGTGAACCGCAAGGTGTTCCAGGTGACGGTTCCGACCGGCCGTCTGGTGCCTCCCGGCATCGGCCTGCAGATCGACACCGGCAAGGCGCAGAAGCTCGACTATGTGATCTGCTTCCCGGATCGTTGCGTGGCCGAAGTGCCGCTGACCGATCAGCTCGTCGCGGCATTCAAGAAAGGCCAGGCGATCACGCTGACTTCGGTCAATTTCCAGAATCAGCCCAATCCGATCAAGATCGCCCTGCAGGGCTTCAGCGGCGCCTATGACGGCCCGGCGCTGCAGCAGTCGGACATCGAGGACAGGCAGAAGAAGCTTCAGGACTTCGTCGCCAAGAACAACCAGGATTTCGCCAAGAAGCTCAAGGAAGAGCAGGACAAGGCGAAGACCGCCAACTGATCGGCCGATATCGCCGAGCCAACAAAAAAGCGGGGTTCATGCCCCGCTTTTTTGTGACTGTCTTCCAGCAGGCTAATGCCTGGACTGCCGCTTCTGTTGGTAGCCGCCGTCCGGCTTCTTGTCGAACATTTCCTTGATCTGCGGATGCCGGACCGGCTCGCCCGACTGGTCCTCGAGCAGGTTCTGCTCGGAGACGTAGGCGATGTATTCGGTCTCCGAATTCTCGGCGAGCAGATGGTAGAAAGGCTGATCCTTGCGCGGCCGCACGTCGGCGGGGATGGCTTCGTACCATTCGTCGGTGTTGGCGAATTGCGGATCGACATCGAAAATGATGCCCCTGAATGGAAACAGCCGGTGGCGAACCACCTGTCCGATTGCGAATTTGGCTGTTTTCATCGTACTCACCACTGAGTTCCTTGAGCTTATTTGGCGCAGACCGCGCATCAATTCAATCCCGAGGCGCTTGACGCCCTATTAAGCAACGGGTTAGCCCGGCGCCAGGGTTTCGGACCAGCATAAAAATGTCTGACGTCATCGGTCTTGTTCTTCCGTTCTTCGGCTTGATTTTTGTCGGGTTTCTGGTGGCGCGCATCACCAGGCAGCCGCTGGACGCGCTCGGCTGGATGAACACGTTCATCGTCTATGTCGCGCTGCCGGCACTTTTCTTTCAACTGCTTGCCAAGACGCCGTTCGAAGACCTGACGGAATGGCGCTTCATCTTCGGCTCGGTCGTCTCGACCTTCATGATATTTTCCTTGATGTTCATGGGGTCGGTCCTGACCTCGCGCGGCGAGATAGCGCAATCGACCATCAAGGCGCTCGCGGCCGCCTATGGCAATATCGGCTATATGGGGCCGGGGCTGGCGCTGCTGGCCTTCGGCGAGGAGGCGGCTGTGCCGGTCGCCTTGATCTTCTGTTTCGAGAACATCATGCATTTCGCCATCGCGCCCATGATGATGGCGCTGTCTGGCGACGAGAAGACCACTCCTCTCCGGCTTGCCCTGGGCGTCCTGCGCAAGATCGTGCTGCATCCGTTCATCATCGCAACCGCCCTGGGTGTCGGCGCCGCCTATATCGGCTTTCGACCGCCCGTGCCGGTGGAGCGATTTCTAGAATATCTTTCCCGTGCGGCCGCACCTTGCGCGCTGTTTGCCATGGGCGTCACGCTGGCGCTCAGGCCACTCAATCGCGTCCCGCATGAGATGGTTCCGATCGCCGCGCTGAAGCTGATCCTGCACCCGTTGCTCTGTTATGTCGTGCTGAGCTGGATCGGCAATTTCTCTGAGACATGGGTCTTCTCGGCGGTGCTTCTGGCCGCATTGCCGACCGCCACGAACGTCTTCGTCATCGCCCAGCAGTATGGCGTCTGGGTACAGCGAGCGTCGGCCAGTGTGCTGATCACAACCTGCCTGTCGGTCGTGACCGTTACCGGGCTGCTCTACCTGATCCGGCACAATATCCTAGCGCCGGACCTGTTTCCCTAACCCGCCGGCAAGCGCGGCAAAACCGCTGCCGGGACGAAGCCCCTCGCGCATGAAAAAAGCCCGAAGCGGCGCGAAGCCTCCGAGCACGCCGAGCCCGGCAACGCGGGCCATCTGCGCCGGCAGCATGTCGGAAAGCAGCGACATGTTGAGCAGGTTGACCGCGCTGCTGCGCGCCAGAATGTCGGGGCGGCGCTTGAAATCGTAGGCTGCAAGCGCCTTGGCTGCGCCCGGATCGGATCGATTTTCACAAGCGATTCCAATTAGATCGTCGACGTCTCTGATGCCGAGGTTGAGGCCTTGCGCACCGATCGGCGGAAACACATGGGCGGCTTCGCCGACCAGCGCCACCCGATCCCTTGCGAAACGAAGCGGCGTCACCGCCGATAGCGGGTAGATCTGCCGGCCCGGCTCGACAGCCACCCGGCCCAGCATCGACTGCATCTGCTGTTCGACCCGCTGAGAAAGTGTCGCATCGTCCAGCGCGGCGAGCTCGGTCGCGGTCTCGGGCTTGACCACCCAGACCAGGCTGGAGCGATTGCCGGGCAGCGGGACCTGCGTGAACGGACCGGTCTCGGTGTGGAATTCCGTCGAGGTGAAGGCGTGATCGCCGCTATGGCCGAAATTGAGGACGAGAGCTGCCTGCGGATAGGAGCGGGCCGAGGTCGAGATGCCGGCCGCCTGGCGCGCCGGTGACAAGCGTCCGTCAGCGGCGACCGCCAGCGATGCGTCAACCGAGCTGCCGTCGGCGAGGCCGGCACGAACATGCTCGGCATCGAGATGCCAGTTCGCCACCATCGACCTCAGCCAGTCGATGCCGGCGCGCGCGGCAACGGCGCTGGCGAGTGCCGGGGTGAGGACGCTGTTGGGAAGATTCAGCCCGAATTCATCCTCGTCGATCTCGCTGGCGCGGAAGGTGACGACCGGGCTGCGGATCAGCCGGCTGGTGGCATCGACGATGCGCATCACCTTCAAAGGCGCCGCCTTGGATACGACGGCTTCGAGCACGCCGAGCCGGTCGAGCACTTTCAAGGCAGGGTTCATCAGGGCCGTCGTGCGACCATCGGGGGCGGTGGCCTCCGGCCCGACCAGTGTCACCGGGAAACCTTCGGCGGCAAAACCCAGTGCCGCGATCAGCCCTGCCGGCCCCGTGCCGGCAACCAGTATCCGCGCAGTTTGCTGATGCTCCAAGATCGGCTTCCGGCTTGCAATGCGAGGCGGTCCACCCGACCTGCCGTTCGATCAGCATATAGGTCAGATCATGCCGCTTGATCAACGCGGCGATTCGGCCCATTCGGATGTCATGACCGGCCAGCAGGACGACTTCAGCCATCTCGACCGCGCCGGCCGCGCCATGGCCGGCATCGCGCGCAATCCCCGGGTTACGGTAAACGTCGTTGTCGGCGCTTGCATCCTGCTTGCATGGCTGTCTCTTGCGGCGATGGCAATCCGCGGGGCTGAAACAGGGATTGCGGGCGTCGGCGCCCCTGGCGACACGATCCTTCGCAGCCTGCCGCAACTGCCGCTGCCCGATTTCCTGGAACGGTTCTTTGTGCTGTGCCTCTCACCGGTGCCTTTGGACGCAGGTCTCGGCTTGCGGGCCGGCGCGCTCGTTTCGATGTGGTTCCTGATGGCGATCGCGACGATGCTGCCTTCGGCGGCGCCGATGATACGCACCTATTGCGAGATCGCTGACACGGCACGCATCAAGGGCGAACCGGTCGTTCACCCGCTGCTGCTGGTCGCCGGCTATCTCAGCGTCTGGCTCGCCGCTTCAATTGTGTTCGCGGCGCTGACCTTGGCCGTCCATGCATTCGCTTCGTCAGCCGGGATTCTCGATCCGGTCGTCGGCATTGCCGGTGCGCTCGCTCTGCTGATTGCCGGCCTCTACCAGTTCAGCGGCCTGAAGGAAGCTTGCCTGAAGAAATGCAGGAACCCGTTCTCGATCCTTTTCGCGAGCTGGAGCGCAAGGCCCCTTAACATCTTTCGGCTCGGTGCCGCGCAAGGTCTGTGGTGTCTGGGCTGCTGCTGGGCCTTGATGCTGGTGATGTTCGCCGTGGGCGTCATGAACGTTTTCTGGATGGCGTTGATCGGCCTGTTCACCCTGATCGAAAAACAAACGGCCAGCAGGGTTCCAACCCGGCTGGCCGGTGCGATACTGCTTGTCTGGGCAGCCGCGCTGCTAGTAGTCTCGCTGTGAGTGGGGGAAAATCGATGGCAGACCAGAGCTGGGCGATGAAGGGAGAGCTCGTACTCTCCTGCAATTGCACGGTTTTTTGCCCTTGCGTGCTCTCGCTTGGCAATCATCCGCCGACCGAAGGCTATTGCCAGACATGGGCCGGGTTTCGCATCGATGCCGGCCATTTCGGTGAGGTCGATCTGTCCGGGCTCAATCTTGGGCTGATCATGGAAATCCCAGGCTATATGAGCCGCGGCAACTGGACCGCGGGCCTGTTCATCGACAGCCGCGCCTCTGTCTATGCGGTCAAGGCGCTGACAAAGATCTTCACGGGCAAGGCAGGTGGAACCACATCGCTGCTCTCAATCCTCGTCGGCAAATTCCTCGGTGTCGAGCAGGTGCCGATCACCTATGAGACGCGTGACAAAACGCGTATCTTCCAGATACCCAGGATTATCGACGGAGCGGTCACACCCTTCCAAGGCAAGGACCGTGACAAGGATACGGTGATCAGCAATTCGGAATACTGGATCGCGCCCGAGATCATCGTGGCCAGGTCCGACAAGAGCAAGGTGCGGGCTTTTGGCCGCAACTGGAATTTCGCCGGCCGTTCGGCCGAAATCTGCAAGCTGGATTGGCGGGGCCCGTGAGCAAGAACACAACGGCCAGGAATTTGGCAGCACGAAAAGCCGCCAAAAAGATCACGGACCGGATTCCGCGCCCGAAGAAGAAGGTCACCTGGCCGCAGGCGAGGGCGTTCTCCGTCCACCTTTTGACCGCCTCGGGGTCGTTCCTGGCCTTCCTGTCGCTCGTGGCGGCAAGTGAAGAGCGCTGGACCGCAATGTTCTGGTGGCTCGGGCTGGCCCTGTTCGTCGACGGCATCGATGGGCCGATCGCCAGAAAACTCGAGGTCAAGGAGATCCTGCCGACATGGTCGGGCGAACTGCTCGACAACATCATCGACTACGTGACCTACGTGCTGATCCCGGCCTTCGCGCTCTATCAGCGCGGCTTCATGGGCGAGGGCCTGTCATTCCTGTCGGCGGCGATCATCGTCGTTTCCAGCGCCATCTACTATGCCGACACCGGCATGAAGACGAAGGAGAATTTCTTCAAGGGATTCCCGGTGGTCTGGAACATGGTGGTGTTCACCCTGTTCGTCATCGAGCCCGGACAATGGGTTTCGTTCGCGGTGGTGGTGGTGGCCGGCGTCCTGACTTTCGTGCCGATCAACTTCATCCACCCGGTGCGGGTGGTGCGGCTGCGGCGCATCAACCTTGGGATGACCCTGTTGTGGTGCGCTTTCGGCGCGCTTGCCCTGGCCCAAGCGGCGCTCGCCGCCTTCTACGATCAGATCGGCGTGCTGGGCGAGCAGGTCAGCACCTTCACCAAGATCGGCATCACCATCACCGGGCTTTATCTTGCCTGCATCGGTGGCATCATGCAGTTCTTTCCCAATCTCGGTGCCAAAAAGGCCTGATCGGCCACTCCCACAGGGAGCCTGGCCCCACAAGCCTAGCCCACAGGAAGCCTAGCAATGTCCAAAGCGATCCGCATTCATGCCAATGGCGGCCCGGAAGTTCTGACCTATGAGGACGCTGATCCCGGCCAGCCGGGATCCGGGCAGATCCTGGTCCGGCACACCGCGATCGGCCTCAATTTCATCGATGTCTACCATCGCTCCGGTCTCTATCCGCCACCCGGCGGCTTCCCGCTCGTGCCAGGCAGCGAAGCCGCCGGCGTGGTGCTGGAGGTCGGCCATGGCGTCGACTGGCTGAATCCGGGCGATCGCATCGCCTATGCCGTGACGACGGGGGCTTACGCGCAAGAACGCGTCATCGATGCCAGCCGCGTCGTCAAGGTTCCGGATGGCATCAGCGACGAACAGGCCGCAGCGATGATGCTGAAGGGCATGACCGCGGAATATCTGCTGCGCCGGACGTTCAAGGTGAAGGCCGGCGACACGATCCTGTTCCATGCCGCTGCAGGCGGCGTCGGCCTGATCCTCGGCCAATGGGCAAAACATCTCGGCGCCACCGTCATCGGCACCGCCAGCTCGTCCGACAAGATCGAGCTCGCCAGGGCGCATGGTTTCGATCACGTCATCAACTACAAGGAACAGGATTTCGTCGCCGGCGTCGCCGCCATCACCGGCGGCAAGAAATGCGATGTCGTCTACGATTCGGTCGGCAACGACACGTTTCCGGCTTCGCTCGACTGCCTGCGGCCGCTCGGCATGTTCGTCAGCTTTGGCCAGTCCTCGGGACCTATACCGCCGTTCAGCATGTCGTTGCTGGCACAGAAGGGCTCGTTGTTCGCAACAAGGCCGACACTGTTCGTCTACAACGCAAAACGCGAGGACCTCGACGCTTCTGCTGCCGCCCTGTTCGAGGTCGTGCTCAGCGGCGCGGTCGAGATCCGGATCAACCAGCGCTACGCGCTGAAGGACGCCGGCAAGGCGCATTCCGACCTCGAGGGCCGCAGGACCACAGGGACGACCATTCTCATCCCTTAGTTCGTTCTGCCTTGCTATCCCTTGAATTTCCGCTGAAATTCTTGAAGCTCTTTCAAGACGTGTGCCGCTTTCCGATGAGAGCCGGCCGCGCCTACCATGCCTGCGGGAACACAGAACATGTCTGGCTAACCAGATGGGAGGCACTGTGAGTGCAAATCAGGACGGCACGAACCTGCTTGAGGTGCGTGGCCTCACCAAGATATTCGGCACGCTGACGGCGTGCGATCATATCGATCTCGACATCGCCAGGGGTGAGATCCACGCCTTGCTCGGCGAAAACGGCGCCGGCAAGTCGACGCTGGTCAAGATGCTTTTCGGCTCGCTGGAGCCCAATGCCGGCGAGATCTTCTGGAACGGTCAGGCCGTCAGGATTTCCAGCCCGGGCGTCGCGAAAAAGCTCGGCATCGGCATGGTGTTCCAGCATTTTTCGCTGTTCGAGGCGCTGACCGCGGCCGAAAACATCGCGCTGTCGCTGGACGACGGCTCGCCGATCAGCAGCATCGCTGCGAAGGCGAGGGCGCTTTCCTTCAGCTATGGCCTGCCGCTCGATCCTGAATCGCTGGTCGGCGACCTGTCGGTGGGCGAGCGCCAGCGCATCGAAATCATCCGCTGCCTGCTGCAGACGCCGCAGCTCATCATCCTGGACGAACCGACCTCGGTGTTGACGCCGCAGGAAGCCGACAAGCTGTTCGAGACGCTGGAGCGCCTGCGCTCGGAAGGCAAATCCATCCTCTACATCTCGCACCGGCTCGAAGAGGTCAAACGCATCTGCGACCGCGCCACCGTGCTGCGCCACGGCAAGGTGGTCGGCCATTGCAATCCGCGTGAGGAAACAGCCTCTTCGCTGGCGCGAATGATGGTCGGCAATGAGGTGCAGGCCGTGGTGCGCGCGCCGGTCGAGGGCATCGACAAGGCGCAGCCGCTGCTCGAAATCCGCAATCTCAGCCGCCAACCGGCGACGCCGTTCTCGATCCCGCTCAAGGGCATCAACCTGAACGTCCGCGCCGGCGAGGTGATCGGCATCGCCGGCGTCGCCGGCAATGGTCAGGGCGAGTTCTTCGAATCCGTTTCGGGCGAAGTGCTGCAGCAGGATGCCGCCTCGGTGCGCATTCGCGGCAAGGATTCGGGAAGCCTCACCATCACCGGACGGCGCCTGCTGGGCGCTGCCTTCGTGCCGGAGGAGCGCCTCGGCCACGGTGCCGCACCGCGCATGAAGCTTTCCGAAAACCTGCTGCTGTCGCGCCATGCCACCGACGGCAAGGCGTTCGTCGGTTCCGGCGGAATGGTCAAGAGCGCCGCCATCCAGGCCGCGTCCCAACGCATCATCGAGGCGATGGACGTGCGCAAGAGCGCGCCGGATCCGGAGGCCGCGGCTCTTTCGGGCGGCAATCTGCAGAAATTCATCGTCGGCCGCGAACTCGACCGCCGGCCAAGCGTCATGGTGGTGAACCAGCCGACCTGGGGCGTCGATGCGGGCGCTGCCGCCCACATCCGCCAGGCCTTGATCGAGTTGTCGCGCAGCGGATCAGCGGTGCTGGTGATCAGCCAGGATCTCGACGAGCTGTTCGAGATCTCGGATGCGATCGCGGTCATGCACAATGGCGAGTTGTCGAAGCCGATGCCGATCGCCGAAGCGACCTTCGAGAAGGTCGGCTTGCTGATGGGTGGCGCCGAACCCGGTCACGCCGAACACACGTTGGAGACGGCATGATGCGCCTCGAACTCGTCAAACGCCCGCAGCGCTCCATGCTGTTTTCGGCCCTGTCGCCGTTCATCGCTTTCGCGCTGACCATCATTGCCGGGGCCGTCATGTTCGCACTGCTCGGCGTCAATCCGCTGACTGCGTTCAACATCTATTTCATCGAGCCGATCAGCCAAATCTGGCAGTTGCATGAGCTGGCGATCAAGGCCGCGCCGCTCATCCTGATCGCTGTCGGCCTGTCGGTTTGCTACAAGGCCAACATCTGGAACATCGGCGCCGAAGGCCAGTTCATCCTCGGCGGCATCGTTGGCTCGATGCTTCCAGTACTGTTTCCGCAGTTCGAAGGCCCGCTGGTGCTGCCGTTGATGCTGTTGCTCGGCATGGTCGGAGGTGCGGCCTATGCGGCGATCCCGGCTCTGCTCAAGACGCGCTTCGGCACCAACGAGATCCTGACCAGCCTGATGCTGGTCTATGTCGCGCAACTTTTCCTTGACTGGCTGGTGCGCGGCCCCTGGCGCGATCCGCAGGGCCATGGCTTCCCGCAGACCATCCAGTTCAACGATTCGGCCGTGTTGCCGGAACTGATGCCGGATGCCGGACGGGCAAACTGGGGTTTTGTCTTCGCGCTGGTCGCCGCGGTGCTGGTCTGGATCCTGATGAGCCGCATGCTGAAAGGTTTCGAGGTGCGCGTGCTGGGCTCGAGCCCGCGGGCAGGACGCTTCGCCGGCTTCGGCCTCAACCGGATGGTGTTCTTTGCCTTCCTGCTGTCGGGCGCGCTGGCGGGACTTGCCGGCATCTCGGAGGTCTCGGGCGCCATCGGCCAGCTGCAGCCCGTCATTTCGCCCGGCTACGGCTTCACCGCCATCATCGTGGCGTTCCTCGGCCGTCTCAACCCGCTTGGCATCGTTGCCGCCGGACTGGTGCTGGCACTGACCTATCTCGGCGGCGAAGCAGTGCAGAGCGCGCTCGGCATCTCCGACAAGGTGGCGCGGGTGTTCCAGGGCATGCTTTTGTTCTTCGTGCTCGGCTGCGACACGCTCATCCACTACCGCATACGTCTGGTCGGCCTGGCGCTGACCAAACCGGAAGGCGTGGCCAAACTCGAAGCCGCACCGAAGCTGAAGGAAGCCCGTTGATGGACATCACCGTAAACATCCTTCTGACCATCGCCACCGCGGCAACGCCGCTGCTGATCGCGGCAATCGGTGAGCTGGTGGTCGAGCGCTCCGGCGTACTCAATCTCGGCGTCGAAGGCATGATGATCATGGGCGCCGTCGGCGGCTTCGGCGCAACCTATCTCACCGGATCACCCTGGATCGGCCTTTTGGCGGCCATTGCCATGGGCGCGGTGTTCTCGCTGCTGTTTGCCGTCATGACGCTGTCGCTGGCCACCAATCAGGTGGCGACCGGCCTGTCGCTGACGCTGCTCGGCCTTGGCCTGTCCGGCATGATGGGCACCAGCTTCGTCGGCCAGCCCGGCGAAAGGCTGCCCAACCTCGACATTCCCGGCCTGACGGAAATCCCTGTGGTCGGCAGGCTGCTGTTTGGCCAGGATCCGATCTTCTACATCTCGATCGCACTGACCGCCGCCGTCATGTGGTTCCTGTTCAAGACCCGCACCGGGCTGACGCTGCGTTCGATCGGCGACAGCCACACCTCGGCGCATGCGCTTGGCATCAAGGTCATCCGCTACCGATACCTCGCGGTCATCTTCGGCGGCGCCTGTGCCGGTCTCGCCGGCGGCCATCTCTCGCTGGTCTACACGCCGCAATGGGTGGAGAACATGAGCGCCGGCCGCGGCTGGATCGCGCTGGCGCTGGTGGTGTTCGCCTCCTGGCGGCCATGGCGGGTGCTGGCCGGCGCCTACATCTTCGGCGCGGTATGGATCGGCCAGCTTCATGCACAGGCTTTTGGCATTCCAGTGCCCTCACAGTTCCTTTCTTCGCTGCCCTATCTGGCAACCGTCGTGGTTCTCGTTCTAATCTCGCGCAACAAGCGTCTGACGATGATGAACACGCCGGCTTCCTTGGGGCAGCCATTCGTTCCGGATCGTTGACAACAAAAACAAACGGGAAGCTCCAAGGCTAACTCAGAGAGGTAACACGATGAAAAAACTGCTTATTGCCCTGATGACCACGACCGCCGCCATGTCGCTGGCAGCGACGGCCGAGGCCGCGGACAAGCTGAAGGCCTGCTGGGTCTACACCGGCCCGATCGGCGATTTCGGCTATTCCTACCAGCACGACCAGGGCCGTCTCGAAGTGGAGAAGGCGCTCGGCGACAAGGTCGAAACCGCCTATCTTGAAAACGTCTCGGAAGGCCCCGACGCCGACCGCGCTTTCGAGCGCCTGGCACGCGAAGGCTGCAAGATCATTTTCGGCACCTCCTTCGGCTTCATGGACCCAGAAGTGAAGGTCGCCAAGAAATTCCCGAAGGTGATGTTCGAGCACGCCACCGGCTACAAGACATCTGACAATCTCGGCATCTACAATGCGCGTTTCTATGAAGGCCGTTATGTGCTCGGCCAGATCGCCGCCAAGGAATCGAAGGCAGGCGTTGCCGGCTACATCGTTTCCTTCCCGATCCCCGAAGTGGTGATGGGCATCAACTCCTTCATGCTCGGCGCGCAGTCGATCAACCCGAACTTCAAGGCCAAGATCGTCTGGGTGAATTCCTGGTTCGATCCGGGCAAGGAAGCCGACGCCGCCAAGGCGCTGTTCGACCAGGGTGCCGACATTATTGTCCAGCACACCGATTCGACCGCTGCCCTGCAGGTGGCCGAGGAGCGCAAGCTGCACGGCTTCGGCCAGTCCTCCGACATGATCAAGTTCGCGCCGAACGCGCAGCTGACCTCGCTCACCGACGAATGGGGTCCCTATTACATCAGCCGGGTCCAGGCAGCCCTCGACGGCACCTGGAAGCCGGACAATGTCTGGCTTGGCATCAAGGACGGCGCGGTCAAGCTCGCCCCCTACACCAACATGCCCGACGACGTGAAGGCGATGGCGGAGGCCACCGAGAAGAAGATCGCCGGCGGCTGGAACCCCTTCACCGGGCCGATCGCCAAGCAAGACGGCACGCCGTGGCTGAAGGATGGCGAAGTCGCCGATGACGGCACGCTGCTCGGCATGAATTTTTATGTGAAGGGTGTCGACGACAAGCTGCCGCAGTAAGTAGCGCAAGAGATCGAAATGAGGAGGGCGCCGCGAGGCGCCCTTTTTCATTCGGCGGGCTGCGCTCCGGCTGAGACGCGACGAAATCGCGCCAGGCCAGCATCGACCGCGCGGCCGAGCCAAATCCTCAGCAGCCGCTGTGCGGGTCGTTCGCAGGCGCGCCAGATTGCCCACGAAACGAAAAGCATAAGTGCGCCGCAGCCAAAGGCGGCAAACCATTTGCCGATAAGGGGCGTTGCCGCATTGATGACGAGATAGCCGATGTCCTGGTGCAGCAAATAGAGCGGATAGGTCAGCCCGCCCAGCGCCAGGGTGAGCCCCGATGCCCTGATACGGCCGCGCAGCAGCACCGCACCGATCAAGGCCGCGTGCATGACGACGTTGGCGATGACCAGATTGGCCGACGAAACGGCAATGCCGTAGTGGCCAAGCATCCAGTGCTGCGTCACCGACAGCGTGCCGCAGGAGATCAGGAACGCGGCGGCAAGCAGCAGCATTGCAGGCAGTGAACGGCCATGCGCATGCAGGTGGTGGACCAGCACGCCGGCGGCGAAGAACGGTCCAAACTCGGTGATGAACAGCAGCCTGGCGGCGCCGCTGCCGATGAAGAACTCGTTCAAGGCCGAGATCGCCAGCCAGATCAAGATCAGCTCCAGCTTGCGTTTCTGAAACAGCCCGGTGAGCAGCGCCAGCGTCACCCAGCCGTAGAACACCAGCTCAAGAACGATCGACCAGTAGACGCCGTCCATGAAGGGCTGGCCGAACGCCGGCGCGAACATCGACAGATTGGCGGCATACTGAACGAAAGAGGCCGAAAGCAGCGGCGACCCGGCAAGGAAGACAATCGCGAAGGTGATCGTCATGCAGAGCAGGAAGCCCGGATAGAGGCGAACGAACCGCGCGACCGCAAACTGGTCCCAACTGCGGTTTTCCGCCGACCAGGCAATGACGAAACCGCTGATCAGGAAGAACAGATTGACGCCGAGATAGCCGTAGAGGGCGAACGGTGCCGCAAGCGGATAACCCTCAGCCAGAATGCCCTCGGCAGCCGCGCCGCGAAAGAAATAGTGGAAGAACACGACAGCCATCGCCGCGACCAGCCTGAGCAGGTCCAGCGTCGCAATGTAATTTTGTTCCGCAGGTCTGGTGTTCATCCGCATTTCCCGCATCTACGGTCGGCAAACCATAGAGCGGATCGCGGCTGAGCGGGTTAAGAGGCCTAGATTATCGCCAGATGTAGTAAATTTACGCGGAACGAGGCGTCAGACCGCCGAACCATAGAGGTCATAGGCGTCGGCACGGTCGATCTTGACGGTGACGATATCGCCTTGGCGCAGCGGACGACGCGACTGGATGTGCACCGAGCCATCGATCTCGGGCGCGTCGTATTTGGTGCGGCCCTTTGCCGATGTGCCATGCGCCTCGTCGATCAGCACCGGGAGGCGCTTGCCGACTTTTCTGGCCAGCTGTGTCGCCGAAATCTTCTGCTGACGCTGCATGAAGCGGTGCCAGCGCGCCTCCTTGATTTCCTGCGGGACCTGTTCGAGACCGAGATCGTTGGAGCGGGCGCCGCGGACCGGCTCGTATTTGAAGCAGCCGGCGCGGTCGATCTTGGCTTCATCGAGCCAGTCGAGCAGCATCTCGAAATCGTCATCCGTCTCGCCGGGGAAGCCGACGATGAAGGTCGAGCGGATGGCCAGATCCGGACAGACCTCGCGCCAGCCGCGAATGCGCTCGAGCGTCTTTTCGCCATGCGCGGGCCGGCGCATGTTTTTCAGCACCTGCGGCGAGGCATGCTGGAACGGGATATCCAGGTAAGGGAGGATCTTGCCCTCCGCCATCAGCGGGATGACGTCGGCGACATGCGGGTAGGGGTAGACATAGTGCATGCGCACCCAGATGCCGAGCTTGCCCAGTTCCTCCGAAAGATCGAGGAATTTTGCGCGCACTTCACGGTCGCCGAACATCGACGTCTGGTATTTGATGTCGATGCCGTAGGCGCTGGTGTCCTGCGAGATGACCAGAAGTTCCTTGACGCCAGCCTTGGCCAGTTTCTCAGCCTCACGCAGCACATCGGCCGCCGGCCGCGAGACGAGGTCGCCACGCAGTGCGGGAATGATGCAGAAGGTGCAGCGGTTGTTGCAGCCTTCGGAAATCTTGAGATAGGCGTAGTGACGCGGCGTCAGCTTGACACCCTGCGGCGGCAGGAGATCGATATAGGGATCGTGCGACGGCGGTGCGGCCTCATGCACCGCGGCCATCACGCTCTCATAGGCCTGCGGCCCGGTGATCGCCAGCACATTGGGGTGCTTTTCGCGAATGACGTCCGGCTCGGCGCCCAGGCAACCGGTGACGATCACTCGGCCGTTTTCCGAAAGCGCGGAACCGATGGCGTTGAGCGACTCGTCGCGGGCGGAATCGAGAAAACCGCAGGTGTTGACGACGACGAGGTCGGCGCCGTCATGCTTGCGCGCGATTTCGTAACCTTCGGCGCGCAGGCGCGTGATGATGCGCTCCGAATCCACGAGGGCCTTCGGGCATCCAAGACTGACAAAACTCACGCGGGGAGCGGACATAGAGGGTTTCCGGGCTTTTCAGGATTGCCGGCGCAGTACCACACTTATTGCGGCATTGGTATGGGCAGGCCCGCGATGCGGCAAAACGCACGGCGGTCTTGCTTCGACGGAGTGAAGACGCGGATGTCCGCCAGCTTCAGCCGACCACGTTGTTCACATGTGGCCAGACCTCCACCGCGCCGCGATAGACCATGTCCAGCGCGACATAGAGTATGATCAGCAGGCCGACATAGGCGATCCAGCGGTGGCGATGCAGCAGCTTGGCAATGAAGGTCGCAGCCAGCCCCATGAGCGCGATCGACAGCACAAGGCCGATGACCAGCACCGGAAAATGATCACGCGCCGCTCCAGCCACCGCCAGCACGTTGTCGAGCGACATCGACACATCGGCGACGACAATCTGCAAGGCAGCCTGGCCAAGGGTCTTGCGCTTCGACTTGCCGGCGACTGCTTGGTCACTGTTGAGGTCCGAATTCGACAGCGCCTCGGTCGCTTCCAGCTCATCGGCATGTGACGTGCGCAGCTCGCGGTACATTTTCCAGCAGACCCACAGCAGCAGGATGCCGCCGGCCAGCAGCAGGCCGACGATCGCCAGCAGCTTGACGGTAATTGCGGCAAAACCGATGCGCAGCACCGTTGCCGCAATCACGCCGATGAGGATCGCCTTCTTGCGTTGGTCAGCCGGCAGGCCGGCAGCGGCAAGGCCGATGACGATCGCATTGTCGCCGGCCAGCACGAGGTCGATGGCGATGACCTGGAGCAGGGCGGTCAGGCTGGCAGCGCTGAAAAAAATGTCCATCGACCGGAAGCCCTTGCTGATTTTGCCGAGTGTTCGTCGATTACCCAGAGGCCCTAACTTGGTGGTCCCTTGGCGTCAAGGGATCACGCGTGGCGCCATCACCGAAGCATCGCTACGTCAAGCCAGATCCAATGCTCGCGGCACTCGCCGACAGCCAGGCAAAACCATGGCCGATCGCCAATCAATCGTAGAGATTATACTTTGCCCAGTCGGCTTCCGGAATCTCGTCGCCGATCCGGTAGCGGAGTTGCAAGACTTCCATATGGTCCGGCCCGGTCTGGCACTTGAATTTCAGCCTGTACCACTGCCCCTTGCTGCGAAACGCAGCACCCGGGCTCTTGATTGCATCGGCGCCCATCTCGGGCGTGGCAAAGGCGTAGGCGACGACGCGATCGGCTTTGAACTTGCGATCGTCATGGGTGATGCGGTCGAGCACTTCGGCGTCGCAACGCTGTTCAAGGCGAGTTTGGGGATCGAGTTTCATCAGTCCGGCGCGCAATGCATTGTCCATTGCGCTGGCTGGAAAACTCAGTGTCACTGACGCCAAGGCGGTCATGCAGAGCTTCTTCATGGGCGGGACAAGCAACATATTTTGTCGGAGAAATCAACCGAGCGGACCGCCTCGGACGCTGCGGGAATCTTCAATCATATGGCTGCTGCGTTCAAAATTGCGTGTCGGGATTCGTCGTGCGATGCCTGCGGCCAACGGATCAAAGAGGCACGGCCGGCATCGGTAAGATCGTAGAGGCCGCGGTCGACGCGCGCGAACCAGCCATAGACATTGTGCTGCAGGATCTTGGGCGCGATCGGCGTCACCGCCTTCAGATCTCGCGGCCGCCTGGGGCCATCCACCATGGCGGCAGCGCAGGCGAGGGCGCTTTGGCGATAGGCGGTCATGATCGGATTGCGCGATCCTCCTCCGGCAACGGGATCGCCGCGACGGCGCTGGTGCTCATCGACCAGGCGGGAGCGCCGGCGGGCATTTTTGCGCGGCGCCAGCGCGATCGGGCTGAGAAGCACCTCGACCCGGTCCGTCGCGGTCACGCCAAGCAAGCCGAAGCCAAGCCGGCGGCAGAGATTGCGGAACCTGGCATCGCTTTCGCGTCCCTTGCCGCGAGCCGACATGCGCGCGGCCAGCCACACCTCGTCACAGGCCGCCGCACGATCGACACCTTGCAGCACCAGTTCGAGATTGAACTGCAGCTTCAACTCGCAGATGACGACAACCGGCGGCTCCCCCTCGCGCAACGCAACAACATCGCAGCCGTCGATCTCGCCTTTGACGACAAAGTCGAGGCTTTCGAGGAACCGCTTCACCGGCGCATAGAGTGAGGTCTCGTTCATGGCGCAAGGTTTAGCCGATTCGAGGCGAAAAGCCTTCCGGTGGTTCGGCGTCCTGCGGCTCGAAAGGGGACCGGTGTGGATACCGCAACGCCGGGCCAGCCGTCAGGCTTCGGCGTTCGGCACCGCCCGGTTCGGCAGCTTCCTGCGGCGCAGGAGCGGATAGCCGATCTGGCCGAAATAGGTGGAAGGGATCGGATCGTCGACGCCGTACTTGTCCGGCACCTTGTCACCGGTGGGATTGTAGGTGCCGAACAGCACGTCGAGGAAAGGCAACTGCCCGGCGAAGTTCTTGTCATAGGCTTCGCGCTGGTTGGCATGGTGCCAGCGATGGAACTGCGGGCTGGCGATCAGCCACTTCAAGGGGCCGAACGGAATCCGCACGTTTGAATGCACAAGCAGCGTATGTCCAAGGTAGAGAGTCGAAAAGACGGCGATCGACGCTTCCGAGAAGCCGAGGAAAAAGATCGGCGTCAGCGATATTGCCTTTGTGACGATGGCGTCGACGGGATGATTGTGGAAGGCCCCGAGCCAGTCGAGTTCCTCAATGCCGTGGTGAACGGCATGGAACTTCCAAAGCGCCGGGATTTTGTGAAAGGCCCGATGTGTCCAGTAGACGCCGACATCGGTGATCACGATGATTTCGGCAACCTGCAGCCAGACGGGCTGGCCGCTGACGGCATGCGTTATCGCTTGCGGGACCAGGAGTGCAGCGGCACCGAGCGCGCCTGCCGCCATCATGACGATGGCCAGCTTTATGATGAAGCCGTTGAACAGCAGATAAATCAGATCGACAGCGAAGCCCTTGCGAAAGATCTTCTGCGGCCGCTCGGCAAACAGATGTTCGAACGGAATGAAGATCAGGGCGCAGATCAGAAGTGCCTTGATGCCAAAGATATCCATCGATTCGCCTCAGCGCGCAGTCCGCGCCTCTGAGAGGAACCACATCTCCCTTTCCAAAGGCTAAAGGCTCTACCTTTTGCGCAAGTGGCGGCGGCAAACGCGGATTGTGAATGGAACGCGGGTGGACGAGGAGACGCGAATGCGGGCTCGTCCTGCGGCGTGTGGCCCATCCCCCAACTAGAACCTGACCGCGAGATTGGCTTTCACGCTCTGGTCTGCGGCGCGACTGCCGAATTGTCCCCCATAGGTGAGGCCGAGCGTGGCATTGTGTGCGATGGCGATGTCGAACCCGACATCGAGTATCAGCCCGTCCTTGGCGATCGGCACGCCCGCGACGGTGAATGATGCGCCGCCGGCGAATGCGAAGCGCGACAGCGGTACGGTCTCGCCGAAGGCATGGCGCCAGCCGAGCGTGCCGCGAACCGTCGCCGCCATCTCGCCGACGGTGAACTCGCCTGAGGCATGTAGGCCGAGCGTGGTGAAGATCGCATCGGTGATTGCCGAAGCGCTTGTCAGCGTCGCCGCGCCGCCTGTCTCGGTGAAGCCGTCAGTCCGGAGGTTCACATAGGCGAGATTGGCGAAGGGCTCAAAGCCTAAATTTCCAGCATGGATACCATAGCCCAGTTCGCCGAACACCTGCGCCGTTCCGGCGCGATAATCTGCCTTGAGGCTGTCATTGAAACCGGGGAAAGTGACGGAGCGGCTCGTCGCGATGTCGTGCCAAGTATAGGATGTACCGGTGCGCAAGCCGAGCGTGCCGCCCCCAACATCCCAAGTGGTGCCGCCATAGAGGCCGAGATGATAGTTGTCGCTCGAGCCCGACGAGGCGCGGTCTTTCACATCGAGGTTGGTGCGGCTGTATCCCGCCATGATACCCAATCGCCAGGTGTCGAAAATGGCGGCGTCACCGCCGGCCAGGAAACCGCCAGTCGAGCGGTCAACGCGGGCAGCATTGCCGTCGCTGCCAGTATGGCCCCATGAACCAAAGCCCTGACTCCAGAGGGCGAAGCGATCGGTGTCCGACGCCACTGCAGCGGTCGTATTGGGATCGAGCGAGACATAGGCGCCCGCAGCACCGCCATAGGTCTGATCGGCGTAGGCCATGACCGGAGCGGCCGATGCACCGACGATACCGAAAGCGGCCCGGATGCGGTTCGTCGCCGCGTCGCGCAGAAGACGGCTATCTTCGATGAGGGAAGTCTGCGCCGAGGGATACACCTCGCCCGAGAGCTGGTCGAAGGCATCACGTGCCTGCACGTCGGTCGCGAGGTTGAGGATGACGTTGTACAGGGATCCGGATGTCGGCAGGCTCTCGAGCCCCCCAGCGGTTGCGATCTGATTGCGGGTCAAGGCTGCGTCGGTGAAGTTGCGGTATTTCAGGATGTCGAGATAGGCGTTGTTGGTGTCATAGGTATCGACAAGCCTGAGGAAGGCGGTGTTGAGAACTCCAGTCAAGGCAGCGAACTGCCCGGTCAGCCCGGCATCGGCGGTCAACACCGTATAGCGGGTGCCCGGCACCGCAATGCCGCCCGCGGCGTTCACGGTCAGCGTCGCGCCAGTGATCGTCGCGGTGCCGGAGGTGCTGAACCTGTCGGCCTGGCCGGCCGTGTTGATATCGATCGCCATGATGCTGCCAGTCGCGAAAGCGGCATTGCCGCCGGTTTGCCGGATCACATCGCCGGCGCCAGCGTCGGCCATTGTCAAGGTGCCTTGATTGGTGAACTGAAACAGATTGGTCCATTGCGTCGTCTCCGCGACGCCGGCGGAGTTTCCACCGACGGCGGTCCCGTCGTTGACCAGCCTGCTGGCGCCACCGCCGAAATCACTGGTTCCACCGGCGCCGTTCCAGTTCCCGTCGTTGGCGAACAGTGTCGCGCCGCCGGCAAACTGCGCTGTACCGACGATCGAACCGGCGTTTGTGAGCGCCATCGTCGCGGCATTGGTCTCGATCGCCGCATCGCTGGACAGTCCGGAAAGACTACGGATCGCGCCCGACGAGGCGACGTTGATGGCGCCCGTCCCACCAGTCAAAGTCAGGCCACGCGTCGCGCCCGTCACCGTGCCGGCGACTTGCACATCCACTACGCCGTTGCCCGTCGCGACGATGCCCTCGGCCGACGTTCCGGTCACCGCGCCATTGGCGATCACCGTGATCGCGCCCGTGCCAAGATTGGTTGCCTGGATACCTGTCGTACCCGAGACATTGCCATTCGTCGTCACATTGATCGTGCCAGCGCCCACCGGATTGTCCTGGAGCGCGAAGATCGCCGTAGCCGCAGTTGCGTTCACAGCACCCGTTATCACCGCGACATTGCCGGCCGAGCTTTCAGCGTCGATACCTCGACCAGTCGTCGCGGTGATCGGACCAACCGCCTTCACGGTCACCGAACCTGTACCGACAGTCCCTGCGACAATCCCGCTGCTCGCGTCGATCGCGCCGTTCGCCGTGACATCGACGTTGCCGCTTCCCGAGGAAAGGCCAGCGAAGATACCGGGGCCGCCCGCCTTCACATCGCCGTTCGCCACGATCGTCACATTGGCCGTCGCCGACAGCGTCTCAACGTCGATGCCGATCCTGCCGGCAGCCAGCGCCGTCACCGCGCCCGTCGTGACGCCGATGTTGCCGCCCGTCGCCGTGTCGCGCACCACGATGCCGCCGCCACTCGTCGAGCTGCTGGCGCCGGATATATCGACCGTGACCGTGCCCGGGCCATAGTTCTGAATATTCACCGCATCGTCGCTGCCGCCGACGAAGCCGCCCGCGCCCGTCACCGAGAGATTACCCGTGCCGCCGCCGCCACCAATCAAGGTCAGGCCGGAACGCGCGCCCATCACCGTGCCGGCGACCTGCACGTCCACCGCGCCACCACCGTTCGCGACGATGCCGTCAAAGGATGTGCCGGTCACCGCACCATTGGCGATCACGCTGATCATGCCCGTGCCGGAGTTACCTGCGAGGATGCCTGCAGTGCCCGAGACGTTGCCGTTGGTCGTCACATCGATTGTGCCTGTGCCTGTGCCGGTCCCTATTGCATAGACCGCCTGACCGCCCGTCGAGGTCACCGCACCCGTTGTTATCGAGACATCGCCCCGGCCCTGAGCGAAGACGCCAAGGCCCGACGCCATTGTCGCGGTGACCGGTCCCATCGCCTTCACCGTCGTCGAGCCGTTGCCCAAGTTCTGCGCGATAATGCCGTTGCCTGCGTCGATGGCGCCGTTCGCCGTGATATCGATGTTGCCAGTTCCTGTGGAGGAAACTCGACCCAAGATACCGGTATTGCCCGCCGTCACATCGCCGTTCGCCACGGTCGTGAGATTGCCTGCCGTCGAAGACGACTGGACGTCGATACCGAACATGCCAGCAGCCAGCGCCGTCACCGCGCCCGTGGTGACATCGATGGAGCCACTCGCCGCCGTGTTACGCACCACAATGCCTGAGCCGGCAGCCGCCGTGATATCGCCGGTGGCATCGACATCGATCGAGCCCAGGCCATTCTGCTTTATTGCGAAGGCATCGCCACTGCCGTTATTGGTGATCGCGCCGCTGCCTGTGTACGTGATCAGGTTGGAGGCGGCATCGATATTGAGTGCCGCGGTCCCGCCGGCTGTTGGCGTGTTGCCCGCATCGACACTGATCGTGCCGTTGTTGACGACCATGACGGCGCCATTGCCGGTATTCTCGATCGCGAGGCCAAATCCGCTGACCGTCGCCCCGGCATCGATCGCGAGGTGGGCCGTAAACGGTGAAGAAAATGAATAGCCCCGGTCGTTGGGAGGAGCAGCCGGATTGACGGCATTGACCGTGGAGGTGGTGCCGCACTGCACATCAGTTCCCAGAGTGACCGTACATGCCGCCTGCGCCTGCGGGGAAAAGAAAACAGCCGAGCCGGCGAAACCGGCCATGCCGATTGCGAAACGCAGTGCCGAGCGACTGGCCTGCGAGAGGAGTTGCGCGCGCAAGGAAACGAGTGGGTAGGCTTTGTCTGCCGAAAAACCGTAGAGTCTCATGATAGGCCCGCCCCATCGTCCAATAAATGCAATCTGCCGTCATCAGAACAGCCCAAGCAAAGCAATGCTTCGAGCAAATCAGTGCTTCAGATTCGCAATAACGGATGATGGGTGGGCGATATATATATCAAATGCCATAGACCGGCCAAAGAGTGGCGCACTGTCGCTGGCTCGCCACAGTCGCAACGCCCTGCACTCGAAGAACCTTAATGTGCTATTGCAGCTTGTTAGGGCAGAAGACGAAATGCATTCAGCAGCGCAATGAGCTGACTCTGCCTCTGCGTATCTGTCTTGCGAAAAATCTTGTCCAGATGAACGCGTGCGGTGCCGTAGGCCATGTTTTCCCTGATCGCTATTTCCTTCAAGGACAATCCGCTTGCGAGCGCGAGCGCGACGGAAGCTTCTTTCCCTGTCAGCCCAAAGGTTTTTCGCAGTTGATCGGCTAAGCTCGTCGACAGGGCCAAACGTGATTCGCGCGCCAGCACCACCGCGCAAGGTCCAGCCGACAGGCCGAACATCTCGCCGTCGGGCAACAATCCAATCGACAATACCAGTTGGTCGCCGCGCTCCGACCGCAAGATCAAATCGGCAGCCGAAATGGGAAACTCGCTCTCGTCCACCCGGCAGACTCGTGCGACCGCACGTTGCAGCATTTGGGTTTGCGTGGAATCGGAGGTGGCCAGATGGCCACCGTTCGCCGTCAGCAGAGTGATCGGCTGTACCAAAAGTCTTTGCGCGGCGTCATTCATGTCAAGGATGCGCAGGCGCGGATCGACGATAAAGCCGGCGAAGGGCAGGTGGCCGAGCAGCGATCGGAGCACAGGTCGCGCCTCGAAATGTCGGCCCAAACCCGCAGCGCGCTGCAGATGAGGCGTGATCAGGGCGAGCATCGCACGATCATCGGCGTCGAACGCCGGCTGCCCTCGGCCTCGCTGCACGTCGAAAAACCAGTAGTTCTTTTCCGACGCGCGCAGATTGCAGAACATGCCGTCATACATGTCCTGCGGCATCATCCATTCGTTCCAGACGGAGGTGCGTTCAATACGGTGCCGCCCAATCAACTGGGTGTCGCTAAAAACCCGGCCAAGCGGCGCGGCCACACGCGGCGCAAAGAGTTCGTTGGTCGCGAAATGGTCAAGGAAAATCCTGTCCCAATAGGGGTCGCGGCTCGGTGAGACGCAAAAGCTATCCTCGACATTGGCCCAGTCGATGCCCGAGAAACAGGCTCTGGAGCCATGAAACATGGCTTGCAACTGAAGGACCACGTCAAGCCAAATCGATTGATCGTAGGCGGCCTCATATATGCGACCGATCACTACCGACAGGCGCTCGTGAGAGATCGAATATCCCATAAGCCTTGCGAAATATACAACCAGAATGAAGTGTTAGCATACCTCTGATTGCGGTCGATGCAAGGGATAGAACGTCGAATGAGCAGGGGGGTTACCAGTGCTGACGCCCAAGGTCAGGAGAAAGCAGACATGATGTTTGACGCTTCACCCTTACGTCCACGGAGGCGGAAATCGGCGTACTCAGTTCTGTATGCTCTGTATGCCCTTCTCGATCGAATGGCGGAGGAAGTGGGATTCGAACCCACGGTGAGCTTGCACCCACGCCGGTTTTCAAGACCGGTGCCTTAAACCGCTCGGCCATTCCTCCATCGTGGTTTTTCAACCATTTGGGCAGCGCGGGGCCAACTCGTTTGGCCTGTGGCACCGGATTGGCACCGAAGGCGCTCCCGGCTGGTTCACGCCTCATTCCTGTAAAGCGGCATTGAGGGCTGCGTCAACCACCACTGTGTCGGTTCCTGCCGTCCTGGCAGGCTCTGAGTTTGTCGGAATCGAGCACCGGAACTCGCTATCCCATTGGTGCATGATGAAGAAGGAGCCCGCCGACTGGCGAATCCCTACGGGTCAGCCTCTTGGGACAGCTGCGGTATCCCGCAGATTTAACTTTCGCCAAGGGAACAGCTACTGGTGAGGAAGGCCGAAGCTGCAAATCGGCTCCGGCCTGTACGGTCCTCAGTCTTTGCAATTTTCGTCCGCCTTTGCCGCCGCGGCCTTATCACCGTGCTGCTGCGCCTCGATATCCTGCTGCGAGGTTGCAAGGTTTTTGTCGCCCCCGCCTTCAGCGCCCGCCAATGGCATCGTGGTGCCATCCTTGGCGGCTGGCTTGTTCGCGTTGCCCATGGCCTTCGGAGTCTCTAAAGGCGCGTGGGTTCCATCTTTCGAAATACCGGCGGTCTGTCCGGCATCGGTCCCGGTGTTCGAAGCTGACTTGTCCGGACATGCGGCGATCGCAGACCCGGCAGAAAGCGACATCGCGATCGCGACCATCAATGAAGTCATTTTCATCATGCTCGTCCTTCTGTTCGAGTGCCCTGCGGATGAAACTAGCGGCGCATTTCTTTGTTCCGGCGGTCGGTCCGCTGCCCGACAAAGCCCGGTCAACCGGCAGACACGGCGGGCAGGAGCGAAGCCAGGCTTTCTGTGGCAGAGGGCATCACATCTCTCGCGTGGAAGCACGAAAACCGTTACTTTTCAGAGAGCTCTTACGGTGGAGACGCCACAATCTTGCCCGGTTGCGGCCACAATCGGTTAATACCGTGATAAGCAATTCCTGCGCACAAAGGATCGGGGTTTTAAGCGTCGTTGGTATTGTCGGGTGAGTGTTTTGGCTCCTCTGGTGGTTGAACGCGACGCCTTGAGTTGAGACTGAAGGGGACATCAGGAAAATGCAGGCTGTGACGCCACCGCGTCTTCGTCGCGCTGCTACCGTCGCGTTGTTCGCCATGTCGGCTGCCTTGCTGGCCGCCTGCGCGTCGCAGCCTGAGCCGAAAGCGATGGTCAACAAGAAGACCCGCTCCAAGGAGTATTTCGCCGAATCCGAATATGGCGTGAAGGCAAGCCCGCGTGTGATCTCCCGGAACGGGCGCATCCAACGTGGCGGCGGCAGGGATCAGCTTGGCAAACCCTATCAGGTCCGTGGCAAGTGGTATTACCCGAAGGAAGACAAGCGCTACGCCAAGGTCGGCCTCGCCTCCTGGTATGGCGACGCCTTCCATGGCCGGCTTACCGCCAATGGCGAAGTCTACGACATGACCCATCTGACGGCGGCGCACCCGACCATGCCGCTGCCAAGCTATGCCCGCGTCACCAATCTCAAGACCGGCAGTTCGGTCATCGTTCGCGTCAACGATCGCGGCCCATATCACGAAGGCCGCATCATCGACGTATCGGAGCGCGCTGCCCAGATGCTTGACTATGCCAACACCGGCACCGCTCAGGTGAAGGTCGAATATGTCGGCCGCGCGCCGCTCGACGGCGATGACGACCAGTATCTGATGGCCTCCTATCATCCCGGCAACAGGGCGCCAGACCCGTCGGATGGACTGCCGACCGGCGTCATGGTCGCCATGAACGGGCCGTCGCCAAGCCTGCCTGCCGGCACTGCTGCCGTGCCGTTTCCGGGCCAGTTGACAGATACCGGTTCTGTCCAGCCGATCATGTCGACGCAGTCGTCGGCCTATGGCGATCTGGCGCTTCCGGATTTCGGCCCGATCGTGCCGGAGCGTCCGCAGATCAATCTGCCGCCGCAATCGCCGTTTGCCGTGGCCTCGCTGTCCTATGCCGACGAGCGGGTCGAACGCGCCTCAAATGCCTTCGCCGCGATGGGTGGCGACGGCATGTCGCCGGCCGATGTGCTCCAATCATGGAAGCGGCAGCCGCCAGCGGCCGGTCCGTCCACTGACTACGTCGCGGCTGGTTCGTTCGAGGATGCAGCGGAGGCCAAGCGTGTTGCCGCTGAGCTTGCCGCATACGGCAAGATCGAGATCCAGCGTTCGGAACTCGATGGCGAGGATTGGTATTCGGTCAATCTCTATCCCGATGGCCACCGCAATCTCGATGATTTGCTGCAGGCTGCCTGGTCGCATGGCGCGCCCGATGCGCTGGCTGTGCGCAACTGAGCGCAAGCCTGATGGGATTTCCGCTGCGCGGTTGATCCGCCGCGCAAAAAGCCTGATACTTTTCGCGGGCTTGCCGGCGGTGCCGGCCAACGGGTCGAACATCATGCAATTTCGCTTGCTCCCGCCTCTCGCCGGGCTTCTGGTTTTTGGCTTGCTGCTGTTTTTCCAGGCTCCGGCCGGTGCACAGCTGTTCGAGACCAAGGCCGCGCAGGCCTTCATGATCGATGCCGAGACCGGGACGGTGCTGTTTTCCAAGGAGGCCGACAAGCCGATACCGCCGGCCTCGATGGCCAAGCTGATGACCATGGAAGTGGTTTTCAATGCCATCAAATCCGGCCGCCTGAAGCTCGACGATACGTTCGTGGTCAGCGAGAACGCCTGGCGCAAGGGTGGCGCGCCTTCGGGAACATCGACGATGTTCGCCAAGCTCAAGTCGTCGATCCGGCTCGAAGACCTGATTCAGGGCGTGACCGTGCAGGCGGCCAATGACGGCTGCATCGTCATCGCCGAAGGCATGTCGGGATCCGAAGACAATTTTGCCGTGCAGATGACCGAACGCGCCCGCCAGATCGGCCTCAAGACGTCGACTTTCGTCAATTCGACCGGCCTGCCGGCGGATGGCCAGCAGACGACCGTGCGCGAGCTGGCGCAGCTCGCCCTGCACCTGTGGCGCGATTATCCGGATTTCTATCGCTATTATGCCCAAAAGGATTTCACCTGGAACAAGATCTCACAGAGGAACCGCAATCCGCTGCTGGCGATGGACATCGGCGCCGACGGCCTGGCGGTCGGGGCGAGCGAGGCAGCCGGCTTCGGCATCGTCGGTTCGCTCAGCCACAATGGTACCCGCGTGATCGCGGCGATGAGCGGGCTGGCCTCGGACAAGGAGCGCGCCGAGGAAGCGCGAAAGCTGCTCGACTGGGGTGTCCGCTCCTTCGAGAAGACCGAAATTTTCGCCAGGGACGAGGTGGTTGGAGAAGCCCAGGTTTTCGGCGGCGCCAAATCCGGGGTGACGCTGAAGGCAAAGGGACCGATCGACATCTTCCTGCCGATCACCAACCGCGACAAGCTGACGGCCAGGATCGTCTATGACGGCCCGGTTGCAGCACCGGTGGAGGAGGGGCAGCCGGTGGGTGCGCTGCGCGTCTGGATCGGCGATACGCTGAGCCAGGAGACGCCGCTTTTCGCTGCCGAATCGATCGGCGTCGGCACGCTGCCGCAGCGCGCGCTCGATGCCGTCAAGGAACTGGTGATCGGCTGGCTGCGCTAACGCATGTCGCTCAAAACCAGCCATGGTTTTGGGGAACGGCATGCATAAGGGCAAAAAATCGACGGCATGGACGTTTGGCCCAACGCGGACTATCTAGAGCGCTACAATCCCATTCAGCCATGGACAAGAAGGCCTCTCGGTTGGCACGCGGTTTTTTCATCACCTTCGAAGGCGGCGAGGGGGCAGGCAAGTCGACGCAGATCGAGCGGCTGGCCAGGAAGATGCGCGCCAAGAAATACGACGTGCTGCTTACCCGCGAACCCGGCGGCTCGCCGGGCGCCGAAGCGGTCAGGCATGTGCTGCTGTCGGGCGCAGCCGAACCGTTCGGGCCGAAGATGGAAGCGCTGCTGTTCGCCGCCGCGCGGTCCGATCATGTCGAGCAGGTGATCCGGCCGGCGGTCGAGCGTGGCTCCATCGTGCTTTGCGACCGCTTCCTCGATTCCTCACGCGTCTATCAGGGCGTCACCGGCGGCATCGATCCGGCGTTCATGGATGCGCTGGAACAGGTCGCCATCAACGGCATGATGCCGGACATGACGCTGATCTTCGACATCGACCCAGCGGAAGGCCTGAGGCGCGCAACGCTGCGGCGCGGCGCCGAGGCAGTCGCCGACCGTTTCGAAAAGGAGACGCTGGCGATCCACCAGGCCCGCCGCGAGGCGTTTCTGGCGATCGCCAAGGCCGAGCCGGAGCGCTGCATCGTCGTCGACGCAGCCGCCGAGCCCGACGCGGTTGAGAACGTCGTCACCGCGGCAGTGTTCGCGGCGCTGGCGGCGAGAGCGCCGGCACGCGACAGGCAGGCGACGCCGGCATGATCTTCGAGCGCATCGCACCCGAGCAGCACGACACGCTCGACGGCGTGCCGGAGCCCTCCGAAACGCCCCTTCTGGTCGGGCACGGCCAGGCTGCAGGCGTGCTCACCGCCGCCTATCGCGCCGGCAAGCTGCCGCATGCGCTGATCTTTTCCGGGCCAGTCGGCATCGGCAAGGCGACGCTCGCCTTCCACCTTGCGCATCATCTGCTGAAGCACCCGGATTTCGCGCAGGCGCCGGAAAGCCTTGCCGCTCCCGATCCGGCGTCGTCGCTGTTTCGCCAGATCGCCACCGGGGCGCATCCTTCCGTGCTGCATCTGACCCG
Source organism: Mesorhizobium sp. Primo-A (assembly GCF_003997175.1). NCBI lineage: Bacteria > Pseudomonadati > Pseudomonadota > Alphaproteobacteria > Hyphomicrobiales > Phyllobacteriaceae > Mesorhizobium > Mesorhizobium sp. Primo-A. The sequence goes on along the minus strand of NZ_RZTG01000003.1, from coordinate 83,690 downwards.
GCCGCTGAACGACAAGACCAAGAGTTTCAAGACGGTCGTCACCGTCGATGAGATCCGCAAGGTCAGCCGCTTCCTGTCGCTGACCTCGCATGACGGCAGCTACCGGGTCGTCATCGTCGACCCCGCCGACGACATGAACACCAATGCCGCCAATGCCTTGCTGAAAAATCTTGAAGAGCCGCCGGCACGGACTCTGTTCATCCTGATTGTCCACGCGCCGGGCAGCCTGCTGCCGACGATCCGGTCGCGCTGTCAGGTGGTGAGATTGAACCCGCTCGACGCCGACGACCTGATGACGGTGCTGGAAACGACCGAGCCGGCGCCGCCTGAGGATCCGGCGGCGCGCGCGGCACTGGCCGAGCGGGCAGGGGGCAGCGCCCGCACCGCGATCCTCTTGACGCAGTATGGCGGGTTGGAGATCGCTTCGACGCTCGACGCTCTGGTCACCGGGAAAAAGAGCGATGTCGGCGGCGCGTTCCGCCTCGCCGAAGCCGTGGCCGGCCGCGATCAGGCGATCCAGTTCGATATCTTCAACCGCCGGGTGCTAGACCTGTTGTCGGACGCGGCAAGCCAGGCAGCACTGGCTGGCGATCTCGCACGAGCCAAAACGCTGTCGGACACTTGGCATGAGGCGCTGGACGCTATATCTGAGACCGATACTTACAATCTCGATAAGAAGCAGCACGCCTTGATCATGATCGACCGCCTGAATTCTGCAATGCGAATGTGACTGGGTTTCCTGGATCGGGATGGCAAATGCTGCCTCGATACGATATCCACCGCCACGCCTTTCCATTCAGACATTCATGACGGTTCATTCATGTCACGCGACAAATTCTACATCACCACCCCGATCTTTTATCCGAACGGCAAGCCGCATATCGGCCACGCCTATACGGTCATTGCAACCGACGCCCTGGCACGCTTCCAGCGCCTGGACGGCAAGGACGTCTTCTTCCTGACCGGCACCGACGAGCATGGCCTGAAGATGCAGCAAACTGCCGAGAAGGAAGGTATAACGCCACTGGCGCTGGCCGACCGCAATTCGGCGATTTTCCGCGCAATGACCGAGGCGATGGGCGGCTCGAATGACCAATACATTCGCACGACCGAACCGCGCCACTACGAATCCTGTCAGGCGATCTGGAAAGCGATGGCCGCCAATGGCGACATCTATCTCGACCGCTATAGCGGCTGGTATTCGGTGCGCCAGGAAGCCTATTTCGACGAGAGCGAGACGACGCTCGGCGACGACGGCGTGCGCCGCGAACCGCTTGGGTCGCCGGTCGAATGGAACGAGGAAGAAAGCTATTTCTTCCGGCTTTCCGCCTATCAGGACAAATTGCTGGCGCTTTATGAGAGCCAGCCCGACTTTGTCGGTCCGACCGAGCGCCGCAACGAGGTGCTCAGCTTCGTCAAGTCGGGGCTGAAGGATCTGTCGATCTCGCGCACGACCTTCAAATGGGGCGTGCCGGTGCCAGGCGACGACAAGCATGTGATGTATGTCTGGGTCGACGCCTTGACCAACTACATCACCGCCGCCGGCTATCCCGACACAAAGGCCGAGCAATGGCACTATTGGCCGGCCACGCACATCATCGGCAAGGACATTGTCCGCTTCCATGCGGTCTATTGGCCGGCATTTCTGATGTCGGCGGGCATCGAGTTGCCAAAGCGCGTCTTCGCGCATGGCTTCCTGTTCAACCGCGGCGAGAAGATGTCGAAATCTGTTGGCAACGTCGTCGATCCATTCGCGATGGTCGAGCACTACGGTCTCGACCAGGTGCGCTACTTCTTCCTGCGCGAGGTGCCGTTCGGTAACGATGGCAGCTACAGCCATGACGCGATCGTCAACCGCACCAATGCCGATCTTGCCAACGGTCTCGGCAACCTGGCGCAGCGTTCGCTGTCGATGATCGCCAAGAACTGCGGCGGCGTGGTGCCGCAGCGCGGCGAGCTGACGGATGCAGACAGAGCGATCCTGGATCAGGCCGCCGCCGCGCTCGACACCGCGCGCAAGGCGGTCGCCGAGCAGGGCATCCATCTGGCGCTGGCAGCTATCTTCGGCGTGGTGGCGGAAGCCGATCGCTACTTCGCCGGCGAGGCACCATGGGCGCTGAAGAAGACCAACCCGGCGCGCATGGAAACGGTGCTGTGGACGACCGCCGAAGTCGTGCGCCGCGTGGCGGTGCTGTGTCAGCCCTTCACTCCGGGCTCGGCCGCGAAACTGCTCGACCTGCTGGCGGTGCCGGCGGAGAGCCGCGATTTCGTGCATGTCCACGCGGATCACGCGCTTGTGCCCGGCACTGCGTTGCCGGTGCCGGAAGGCGTGTTTCCGCGTTACGTCGAACAGCCGGACGCGAACATCTGATGCTCGTCGACAGCCACTGCCATCTGGATTTTCCAGATTTCGCCGAGGAGCGGGCGGCCATCGTCGCCCGCGCTTTAGCCGCCGGAATTGGCCGTATGGTGACGATCTCGACACGCGTGAAGCGGTTTCCGCAAGTACTTGAGATCGCTGAAACTTTCGACGAAATCTATTGCTCTGTCGGCACTCATCCGCACAATGCGGCCGAAGAACTGGATATCACGGTCGAGGAGCTTGTGCGGCTATCCGCGCACCCAAAAGTAGTGGCCATCGGCGAGGCCGGTCTCGACTATTTTTACGACAAGGCGCCACGCGATGCACAGGCGCAAGGCTTTCGCAACCACATCGCCGCCGCCCGTGAAACGGGGCTGCCGCTGGTCATCCATTCGCGCGATGCCGATGCCGACATGGCTGATATTCTCGAGGACGAAACAGGGAAGGGCGCCTTCCCCTTCATCCTGCATTGCTTTTCTTCCGGGCGCCGGCTTGCCGAGGTGGGCGTCGCTCTCGGTGGCTACGTGTCGTTCTCGGGCATCCTGACCTTCAAGAATTCAGCTGAGTTGCGTGCCATTGCCGCCGATGTCCCGCATGCCCGATTGCTGGTCGAAACCGATGCGCCCTATCTGGCGCCCGTGCCGTTTCGCGGCAAACGCAACGAGCCCGCCTATGTCGCCCATACCGCCAAAGTGCTGGCCGAAACGATCGGGGTAAGCGAAGCTGAAATCGCCGATCTGACCACAGATAATTTCTTCCGGCTGTTCGGCAAGATGCCGCGGCCTGCAGAGCAAAGTGCCTGAACGATGACTGACCGGCTGCGCCTCACCATTCTCGGCTGCGGCTCGTCCCCAGGTACGCCGCGCATCACCGGCGATTGGGGCAATTGCGACCCCGACAACCCCAGGAACCGGCGCACCCGTGCCGCCGCGCTCGTCGAGCGGATTGCGGCGAACGGCAGCCGAACGACTGTCGTCATCGACACGGGGCCGGATTTTCGGCAGCAGATGCTGCTGGCCGGCGTCAACCGTGTCGATGCGGTCGTCTATACCCACCCGCATGCCGACCATATCCATGGCATCGACGATCTGCGCGGTTTCGTCCTCGATCAGCGCCAGCTCATCGACGTCCATGCCGACAGGGCGACGATGCTTCGGCTGCGGGAAGCGTTCGGATACTGTTTCGAGACGCCGCAAGGCAGTTCCTATCCGCCGATCGTCAGGCCGCATCTCATCGACCACACCAGGCCGGTGGTCGTCGAAGGAGAGGGGGGTACCCTCACCCTCGAGCCGCTGCCGCAGATCCACGGCGACATCGTATCGCTCGGTTTCCGCATTGGCGGTCTCGCCTATTGCCCCGACATCAGCGACTTTCCGGAACCCACCGCCGAACGGCTGGGCGACCTCGACGTGCTGATCATCGACGCGCTGCAGTACCGGACGCATCCAAGTCATCTGTCACTTGGCGAAGCGCTTGAATGGATCCAGCGGCTGGCGCCGATACATGCGGTGCTGACACATATGCACGTGCCGCTCGACTACGTCTCGGTGATGGCCGAGACACCAGCCAATGTCGAACCCGCCTATGACGGCATGGTTATAGAAATCCCTTATGAATCAGCACGATGCGAATAGAGCTTCATGAGGGCTTTCGGCTCCTTGGTGCAAATATCAGCAGCGTTCCGATCCGCTCGTAGCCCATCCGGGGATAAAGCAGCGCCCCGGCATGGGTTGCTGCCAGCACCGAGTACCTTGACCCGCGCGCGCGATCGTCGTGCAACATTTTCGATATCAAAGCCTGACCAATGCCGCGACGCCGGTGCGACGGCTCGACATACATGCTCGAACACCAGGTGGCTCCCACGGCATCCAGGCTGCGAACGCGCCCAACGATGTCGGCGCCGTCGATTGCCACATACTGGCGGAACGGCGCGGTGTCGCCGAGCAAATCGTCTGGGATCGGCTGCCTGCGGATGATCTTTCCCAACTGTGCCGCCCGTTCGGCCGTCTGCACGCGTTCGACCGAAGCAACCGATGGCGGGTTCGGAATCCGGTGCAATCGGTGGACGAAAAAGCCTTCGGTCCGCAGCAGCCGGTAGCCGAGAGCTTTGTAGGCGGTTCGTGTCGGCCCGTCCGGATCGTCGTTCGCGATCACAACGGAAATGGCAAAGCCCGGCCGCGCATGCTGCCGCACGACGGCATCGGTCTCTTGAGCGGCGACGTCATGGACGACCCATTCTTCGCCGCGGTAATCGCGAGGATTCTTGCGTTCGGCATCGCGCATCAGCCACAATGGTCCAACGCGGCTGGCCTCGTAAGGAAAGGTGCGGCTCCTATCAGCGCTGAAGCCATGCACGAACACTTCGATTGCCGCTTCGATCTCGCTGTTTGCCATCTTCATTTCAACAGCCTAGCGTTGGCGATCCGCTCAAGGCAATACGCCACAATCGGCTCAAGCCTATGAGAATCAGCGGCAATTTACAGTTCTTGGCCCATGCGTTAGTTCCATAATCTATCTTATGCGACTTTTGGATACGGCGAGCGGCATGGATGCGGCGGTCCCCGACTTCACTTTCCAGTTCCCTTGGAGGCTTCAGCCTGGAAACACGTGAGGCTTGGAAACATCCGCTCGATATTGTGAGCGCGCAGCCGTCGGCAGCGCGCTCGACTCTTTGTTCGAACGATCGGGTCAATCGGAGCGACTATTCCAGAATAACGGTGGCCTCCACCTCGAAAAGCATGGGATCGATTGCAAGCTTGGGAACGGGAACCAGAGTCTGCGCCGGCAGCGCCTCGCCGAACATGTCCTTGACGTTCCTGGTCAACACCTCGAGCTTGGACATGTCGTGGTCGACCACGAAGACCGTGAGCTTCGCCACCTGATCCGGCTTGGCGCCGATGCCCTCAAGCGCAGCATGCAAATTTGCGTAGGCCTGCTTCACCTGGACGGCGAAATCCGGTGACAAGGTTCCTGTGCTGTCTTGGCCGCCCTGCCCGGAGATGTAGGCGATCCGAGCTCCGAGCGGTGCGATTACGGCGGTGCTGTAGCCATTCGGCGACGGGTCGTAGAGTGCCTGTGGATTGACAATAGTCAGCTTGAACTCGTTCGCCGGCGACGCAGTGGGGACTGCAATGGTCATGATGATTAGCCCTCCGATAAGCAGATGCTTGATTGCGCGTGACATGGTTTTTCGCTTGGCTCCGCAGCCTGCGAGCAACCTACCCTGGCGCCTGCAGATTGAACTTTAACCTAATCGCTACGTGAATCGTGCGATGTACGAGTCATCGTATGGTACGTCGTACGAGTCAATCGCTCAAGATCGACATTTGTCGCGTTGCCGGTCAAAATCGATGTTCTGAAAAAGCGAGGACGACGGATGGTAGCCAAACGCAGCGGCGCCCGGAGCAAAGGGGATCAACGGATAAGCGTGTCGCTCCAGCCCGTGCAGCAAGCGAGCACCGAGCCGCCGCTGTCTCGAGAGCGTATCGTGGCGACCGCGGTGGAACTGCTGGACGCCCAGGGCATAGACGGATTGACAATGCGTCGGCTGGCCGATCGCCTCGGCTCGGGTGTGATGAGTCTATATTGGCACGTCGACAACAAGGAGGATGTCTTTGATCTAGCAGTCGATTCGGTGCTCGAACATCGCGGATCGCCTGAAACAGGTGAGTCTCCGGACTGGCGCGGAGACGTCGTTCATATGCTCGAAGACTGGCGCGCCAGAATGTTGCGCCATCCTTGGTCGGCATCGCTGTTGCCGCGCCGGGCGCTCGGTCGGAACATTCTCGGTCGCCTGGAAATGCTGAGCAAGACCTTGTCCAGAGCCGGTGTTGCGGACGCGGATCTGAACGCCGCGATATGGTCGCTCTGGAACTATGTGATGGGCGCCACCCTCACCCGGGCAAGCTTCGATCTCTCGGAAGAAGACAGGGCAGCCGCACAGCAGCGTCTTACACATCTCAGCGAACACTACCCGACAATCGAACGCTCTCGTCTGCTGTTGGACAACGATTGGGATGGCGCCTTCCGAAGAGGCCTCGACTTCCTGCTCGACGGCCTCTCGCCAAGATAGAATTCCGGCGCTCCGCCCGGAGCAGACCGGATGGCGCTGCTTTGCGCACGCGACGCAAGAGCTTCCCAGTCCACATCATCACGTTTGGCTCGCCGCCAAGGCGGCGCAGGCAGCGGGCAAGCCCCAGATGCTCGATCCCATCGCGGCGGTGGCTGGTGCGGCTGCATTGCAGCTGAATTGTTGCAGTTGGCGATGTCGTCGCCACGCATTGCCAACCGCTGGTCGGAATCCTCTCTGCAGTCGATCTTTTGCGCAAAACCTTTTTGGCCGACATGCGTTGTTTTCTCTCCAAGCCAAGGAGACGATCATGCAGATGAAGTCGGAAATAGCCGGTGAAGCGGCCAAGCAGCGCCATATCCAACGTGGCATCGATGCCAAGGACAAATCGAAAGGCGATGGGAAGCTTCAAGGCGCCATGCAGGCTGGCGCCCGCGAATATCCCGAGCCCCCCTTCCCTGAGCAACATCAGCCCAAACCGGGACATGAATGGGCCATAGAGCCGGCGCCGCTGTACGATGCGCCTTACTATCTCGGATCGAAAAAACTCAACCAAAAGGTAGCGCTCATCACGGGCGGCGATTCGGGCATCGGCCGCTCGGTGGCGGTGTTGTTCGCCCGCGAGGGCGCCGACGTCGCGATCGTCTATCTGGCCGAGGACAAGGACGCTGAAGAGACCAAATCCGCGGTGGAAAAGGAGGGACGACGCTGCCTCCTGGTCAAGGCCGATGTCAGCGAACGCAGCCACTGCCACAAGGCGGTCATGGAGACCGTTGAAAAATTCGGCCGCATCGACGTGCTGGTCAACAATGCTGCGTTCCAGATCCATTCCAGCGACTTCGGCGAGCTCACCGAAGAACATTTCGACACGACGTTGAAGACCAATCTTTACGGCTATTTTCATATGGCGCAGGAAGCGGTGCCGCACATGAAACCCGGTTCGGCGATCATCAACACCGGTTCGGTAACCGGTATCGACGGTTCAAAACAGCTGGTCGACTATTCGATGACCAAGGGCGGCATTCATGCTTTCACGCGGGCCCTGTCGGGCAATCTCATCGGCAAGGGCATAAGGGTGAATGCGGTAGCACCGGGTCCGGTGTGGACGCCGCTCAATCCGTCGGACAAGGAAGCTGACGACGTCTCGAAATTCGGCGCCGACACGCCAATGAAACGACCAGCGCAACCGGAAGAGCTCGCGCCGGCCTATGTGTTCCTCGCTTCGCCGCATTGCTCGAGCTACATCACCGGCGAAATCTTGCCCGTCGTCGGAGGGTACTGAGGATGGCCGAAACGAAGTCCGCAACGAAGGAGTAGGATGGATGGGCCGTCTGCTTTTCATGGTGGCGTTCGCTTGTGTAGCGTATCGCATCTACACGGAAACCGCAGGGTCTGCTCGGCATGTGCCGCAGGATGACGGTGAGGCGCTGCGCAAGCAATCAGCGGCACTGGGCGTCGACCCGTCTCGCTGACGGGATGGAACCTACCGGCAATCCGGCCGGCCGAGTTACCAGCCGGCCGGATTGCAGCCTTATTCGGCTGCCTGCAGGTTGATCTTGCTTTCCGCCATTTCGGTGAGCTTGCGATCTGTCGCCTGTTCTTCCTTGAGATTCTTGGCCAGCACATTGGCGCAGTCGGTGCGGCCAAGCTGCTTGGCCCAGGCGATGAGCGTGCCGTAGCGCGTCATCTCGTAGTGTTCGACGGCCTGCGCCGAAGCAATCAGCGCCGCGTCGAGAACCTCCTTGTCATCGACGTCACCGCTCACATCGTCGGCCTCCTCGAGAATGCCGTCGATTGCCGGACAGTTGACCTCCTTGGCCTTGACGCCATGCAACTCAAACACCTGTTCGACGCGCTCGACATGGCCTCTCGTCTGATCGAGGTGCTTTTCAAATCCGGCTTTCAATTGCGGGTCGGTTGCCTTGTCGATCATCTTCGGCAGCGCTTTCTCGATCTGCTTTTCGGCGTAATAGATGTCGCGCAGCGTGTGCACGAAGAGATCGTCGAGTGTCTTTATGTCCTTCGAAAAGAAGCCCATGGCCTTACCTTTCATTGCGCTTGGTGTGGATTTCGGCGACGGGGTTTGCGCCGCCAACAAAGACCGGGACGGTTCCCGGCTTCTCTGGTCAACGTGCCGGCACCGAAGGAGTTCCTGATTTCCGAGGGCGGACCGTTCCCCCTTCTCCAAGACCTCGATCCGGTCGGCGGGGAGCCTTTGTCTCGATCACACGTTCTAGCCGCAGAGCAATCGGAACCGAGAAGGGTTGGCGGAATGTATTTCATTGCATTGGCGACTGACTATGACGGCACGCTGGCTCATGATGGGGTCGTCGCCAAGAAAACGCTCACTGCGCTTGAGCGGTTCAAGAAAAGCGGCCGCAAGCTGGTTCTCGTCACCGGGCGTGAACTGCCCGATCTCAAGGGCGTCTTTCCCGAGCTTAGCCTCTTCGACAAGGTCGTCGCTGAGAATGGCGCGATGATCTACACGCCGGCCAGCGAGGAAGAGCGGGTGATCGCCCCGCCGCCCGAGCCCAAATTCGTCGCCAGGTTGAAGAGGCAGGGCGTCAAGCCGCTTTCGGTCGGACGATCGATCGTCGCGACCTGGGAACCGCATCAAGCGACCGTGCTTGAGGTCATCAAGAAGATGGGTCTCGAACTGGAAATCATCTTCAACAAGGGCGCGGTGATGATCCTGCCGAGCGGCATCAACAAAGCCACCGGGCTCGCCGCGGCCCTTCAGGACCTTCGACTTTCGCCGCACAACGTCGTCGGCGTCGGCGACGCCGAGAACGATCATGCGTTCCTGCAAGCCTGTGGCTGCAGCGTCGCCGTCGACAATGCAATTCCGGCGGTCAAGGATACAGCCAACCTGATCATGCCTGGCGCCCGAGGCAAAGGCGTGGAGCAACTGATCGCAAAGCTGATAAAGCGTGATCACGCGATAGTGCCGAAGCGCCATGACGGCATCGTTCTTGGATCATCTGGCGGCGATGATACCTACCTGTCGCCGAGCGACACGATCCTCATTGCCGGGAGTTCCGGTATCGGTAAATCCACCTTGGCCACCGCGCTGACCGAACGCTTCGTCGAAAGCGGCTTTCAGTTTTGTGTCTTCGATCCCGAAGGCGACTATGATGGCCTCGAAGGCGCCGTTCGCCTGGGAGACGGCTCAAGCGCGCCGACAAAGGCGCAAGTGCTCGATCTGATCGCCAAGGCCGACAGCAACATAGTCGTCAATGGACTGGCCCTGCGGGTCGACGAGAGGCCGGATTTCTTTGCCGACCTGCTGCCTGGCCTCAGCAGTTTCCGCCGGCGCACCGCGAGACCGCACTGGCTCGTGATCGATGAAGCGCATCATCTTCTGCCCAAGCGGCGCGACGATACGCGGGCGGTTCTGTCATTGGAATTGCCTGGCACAATCCTGATCACCGTTCACCCCGAGGCGATCTCGACAGACGCCTTGCGCCTGGTGACAGCCATCATTGCGCTTGGCCCCAAGGCAAAGGACGTCGTGAAGGTCTTCTGCCGTGAAACCGGCATTGAGCCGCCGAAGGTCATCCCCAGCCCGAAAGGTGCGCGCGTGCTGTTCTGGCGGCCGCAGGCAGGCAAAAAAGTCAAGACGGTCAAAGTGGTCGAACCACGTCAGTCACTCAAGCGGCACAGCCGGAAATATGCCGAAGGCCAGCTCGACGAAGCCGGCAGCTTCTATTTCCATGGCCCTGAGAATGCGATGAATCTCAGGGCTCACAATCTGATGATCTTCGCTCAGATCGCCGAGGGCATAGATGACAAGACCTGGGAGTTTCATTTGCGCACCGGCGACTATTCCAAATGGTTTCGACATCAGATCAGGGACAAGGACCTGGCGCGCGAAACCGCCGAGGCGGAAGAGGACAAGACCCTGTCGGCGGAGGAGAGCCGCAAGCGGGTGCTTGATGCCGTGCGCCGCCGTTACACGGCTCCCGCCACAGCCCCGGAGTGACACGCGAGAGCCAAGGCAATCAAGCCAGCGCTGCATGCGAAATTCTTCAGTCAGGCAACGCCGCCACCGCGACAATTTCAACGACGATGTCGGCTTGCGCAAGCGCTGCAACTCCGATCACCTCCGAAGGCGGCGGGTTGTTATAGCTGCAGTGCTTCGGGCAATGCTCGGCAAAGAACTCGTCCAGTACGTCGAGACGAAAATTGGGTGAACTCAGAACGCCGCCATCGGGAAATGGCCCCTTGATGAAGAAGGTCAGCCGGATGAGATAGTCGAGCGCGCTGCCGAGTTCTTCCAGATCTGATTTGATGTTCGCCAGAATTGCACGCCACTGTGCCGCCGCATCGCCAGTGAATCCCCCTCCTCTCTTTCCGGTCGGATCATAATTTTCGGCGGTTGCCGTATTTCCGCAAAGGTAGACAAATCCCTTTGCTCCGGAGACGACCGTGCCTTTTCCCCACGGCATCAACTTTCCGTTTTTGAATTTCTTATGGGTTACGAGTTCCATGCTTCGTCCAGAACTCTTGATCGTCAGCCTATCAAATCGTCTATTCTGATCGGCAGATCGCGAATGCGCTTGCCGGTGGCATGATAGACGGCACTCGCCACGGCAGCAGCCGTTCCGACATTGCCGAGTTCGCCCAAACCCTTGACGCCGGCAGGGTTGACCTGATGGTCGATTTCGGGGACCAGGATAACGTCGACCTGTTTGATGTCGGCGTTGACCGGTACGAGATAGTCCTGCAGGTCGCGGTTGACGTAGCGCGCGTGTCGCTGATCGATTTCCGTCGCCTCGTGCAACGCCTGGCCGATACCCCAGATCATGCCACCCATCAGCTGGCTGCGCGCGGTGCGCGTGTTCATGATGCGCCCGGCGGCGAAGGCCCCGACGATGCGCGGGGCCCGGATTTCGCGTGTATAGCTGTTGATGCGCACTTCGACGAACTCGGCGCCAAAGGCATATTTGACCGAATCTTCGTCGTTCTCTCCACCATGAAATTCCGACTGTCCGGCATAGAGTTTGCTGAGGGCTTCAGGCGAAGAACCCTTCGGCGCAAACTCGGCATATTCCTCGATGGCGCCGACTTGCATAGCCTTGAAGACATCAGCCAGCTTTGCGGATTTGCCGGTCTCGGTGACGACCTCTTCGTCCTTCAAGTCCAGCTTCGCATTGCCCGAACCGGCCAGCGGAGCCCCCCTGCCCGCAGCGGCGGCGAACAGCTTTTCGCGTATCGCGTCGCAGGCTTTCATGACCGCCGAGCAGACACTGGCGGTCGAGATCGATCCGCCCGACACGGGAGCCGGCGGCAAGGCACTGTCGCCCATCTCGACGCTGATCTTGTCCATGCCGATGCCCAGTCTTTCGGCCGCCATCTGGCCGGCAATGGTGCGAACGCCGGTGCCGATTTCATGCGAGCCGCACTGGATCCGAACCTCGCCGTCGGCGGTGAGACGAACCCGGGCCGCGCAGGGCGCGGCGGCAGTCGGATAGATCGCCGTCGCACAGCCCATCCCGACCAGCCAGTCGCCGTCGCGCATCGAGCCGACCTTGGGATCGCGCTTCGACCAGCCAAAGGCCTCCGACGCCTGGTCGTAGCACTTGATGAGTGAGCGGCTGGAAAATGGCTTGCCTCCGATGGGCTCCTTCTCCGGTTCATTGATGCGACGAAACTCGACAGGATCCATGCCGAGGGCCACGGCCATTTCGTCCATGGCGTTTTCCAGCGCGTAGACATAAGGCGTCTCCGGCGGCGATCGCATGTAGCCAGGCGTGTTGCGGTCGGCATGAACCAGCGAAACATGCGTCAGAACGGCGCCGTAATTGTACATGCGCGCGGTGGCGGACGTGCCGCCGACGACATAAGGGTCGGGGCGTGACGTCACCTCCCAGGCCTCATGTCCGAACGCCGTGATGCGGCCGTCCTTGCCGGCGCCCATGCGGATCCGATGCCGCGTTTCGGCGCGATAGGTCTGCGTACCGAAGGCTTGCATGCGATTGACGACGCAACGAACCGGGCGGCCAATGCGTCGCGCCGCGACGGCAACGATAGCGGTGCGTGCCGTCATCGGCCCCTTGGAGCCGAAGGCGCCGCCGATATAGGGACTGACGATCCGCACATTGGCCGGATCGAGCTTCAGCTGGCGTGCCAGTTCCACCTTCCAGCCGGTAACGTTCTGGCTGGGCTCGTGTATGGTCAACTGGTCGCCTTGCCATATTGCGGTGGTCGAAAACAGTTCGATCGGATTGTGATGCTGGGTCGGTGTCGAATATTTTTCGTCGATCTTTACCGTCGCATCCGCCCAGGCGGCATCGAAATCACCGGCCTTCGCATCCTCCTTGAACATAGGGTTTTTGCCGGCAGCCGGCTCCATCTTCACGCCCTTGGAATCAAAGCTGGCGGCGGGCCGTTCGTCCTCATAGTCGGCGCGGATCAACATTGCGGCTTCCTCCGCCGCCTCGAAGGTCTCGGCAACCACCAGAGCGATGATCTGACCGTCGTGAAAAACCGTCTTGTCGTGCAAAGGCCCGATCGAACTTGCGCCGGTGTTGCCGAATTTCGGCGTGTCGGTCTTGTCCATATCGTCATAGGTGACGATGTCCAGCACACCGGGTACGGCCCGGGCGTCTTTCGTGTGAAGTCCCGAAACCTTGCCCCGGGCAATGCTGCTGGTGGCAAGGGCACCGTAGGCGACGTTGGCCGTGACGATGTCGGCGGGATAGCCGGCCTGTCCGGTAACTTTTAGCCGGGCGTCAATGCGGACAACCGGATCGCCCTGGTTTTCCCTGGGGGCGGGTGCAGCTTGGTTCATGGCTCAGCCCTTCATATCCCGGGTTTCGAGCAGCGCCCGCACCAGCGTGCGCTTGCCGAGCGGTATCTTGAATGCGTTATGCTCGCGCGGTCTGGCATCGGCGAAGGCAGCCTCGGCAGCCTCTTGCGCCGCGGCTTCGTCAAGCACTTTGCCCTGTAGCGCGTCCTCTGCTTCGCGCGCCCGCCACGGCACCGTCGCCACACCACCAAGCGCAATGCGCGCACTCCTTACCGTCTCGCCATCCATGTCGAGCGCAACAGCCGCGGACGCCAACGCAAACGCGTAGGATTCGCGATCACGAATCTTCAGATAGCGCGACCGGCTGCTCCACCGTTCGAGCCGCACTTCGATGGCGGTTATGAGCTCGTCGGCGGCGAGATCCGTCTCGATGTCGGGCGTGTCGCCCGGCCGTTTGTGCAGCTTGGCAAATGCAAGCGTGCGCCTTCCCCGCGGACCTTCGATCTCGACGGTGGCATCGAGCGCAACCAGCGCCTGCGCGAAATCGCCGTGATACGTGGCGATGCAGGCATCGCTCGTACCCAGCACGGCGTGTTGGCGATTGGACCCTTCCATCGCAGCGCAACCGGAGCCGGGTTCGCGCTTGTTGCACGGCCAGGAAATCTCTCGAAAATACTCGCAGCGCGTACGTTGCAGCACATTGCCGCCCAGGCTCGCCATGTTGCGAAGCTGACCGCTGGCGGCGAATTTCAGGCTGTCGGCAAGGGCGGGGCAACGCCGCCGGACGTCATCGTTGTCGGCTGCTTCACCCATGCGGACCAGTGCACCAAACCGGATCGTGTTATCGTTTATCCTGATCTGCCGCAAGGCTGGCTCGGCAAGAGTGTTGAGGTCAAGCAGTCGGTCCGGCCGCGCGACACCGAGCTTCATGTAGTCGGCCAGATTGGTGCCGCCGGCGATGAATTGCGTGTCGGCGCCGGTTGGCGGAACGCGCACGGCATCGACACGGGATGCCATGGCGATTGCAGCGGAGACGCTGGTTGGTCTTTCATAAACGAAGGGGCGCATCCTAAGCCCTCCTGATCTCGTCGCGCGCCTGGACGATCGCCGCAACGATGTTGGGATACGCCGCACAGCGACATAGATTGCCGCTCATATATTCGCGAATGTCATCTTCCGATCCAGCATGGCCTTCGTTGATGCAACCGATTGCGGACATGATCTGACCCGGTGTGCAATAGCCGCATTGAAAGGCATCGTGGTCGACGAAGGCCTGCTGGACCGGATGCAGTTCCCCGTCCGTCGAGGCCAGGCCTTCCACCGTTGTGATCTCCCGCCCCTGGTTCATGACGGCAAAGCTCAAGCAGGACAGTACCCGCTTTCCATCGATCAGAACCGTGCAGGCGCCGCACTGACCGTGATCGCAACCTTTCTTGGTGCCGGTCAGGCCGACGTGGTCGCGCAGAGCGTCAAGCAGGCTGGTTCGATTGTCGAGCGCGAGATTGTAGGTCTGTTTGTTGATACGCATTGAAACCGCCGACAAGTCGCGCGGTTCGGCTGGCTTTGCGGACGCTGGCTGGGCAGCTCTCGTCGGGGAATTCACAAGCGGCATCGCCGCCGCCGCCGAAACAGAGGCCGTCATGAACATGCGTCTGCTCAGGCCACTGGACATCTTGGCATCGGGCATGGCTGGCTCCGGGCTGGCTGGGTCTCAAGCGGCCCAAACCAGTCGCGGAGGACAAAGTTCCCTCCTCACGAGCCTGTGATCCTTTTTCTGCTGGCGGGATCGATATAACCGGAACCTCGCCTGTCGAGCGATGGTTGTGTGCCAAGAGCCGGTGTGTGCCAAGGGCCGGAAGGAGGCGATCATGAGCGATGGTCGGCATGACAAGGACGGTGACAATGGACCTGTGTTCTCTGCGGAGCAGGCGAGACAGGGCGAGATCATCCTGCGAACGCGCACGCGTCGGGTTATGTTCATAGCCGGCTTGGTCGGTATCGTGATCCTGGCCATCGTGGTCAGGTTGGCAATCGGCTGAACCAATTCCGCCAGGCGCGAAACCGTGCCCGGTCGCCAGGAACCTTTTACGACCAGTTGTCGTTGACTGGCCACGGTCAAAACTCCTGGGAGTTCTCCCGTGGACGCGAAAACCCAAACCGAAGAATCTGAAACCGGCGACACGCACGCCACGTCACGCAGGGCCACCTCAGAGGCGGCGCCAAAGCACCGGAGAGACGTCGGTCAGGAGCACAAGCAGGATAAGCAGGCCGGAGAACCAAAGCCCAGCCTGCTGAGCTTCCCTCGGCGGCACCCTTACATATCCATCGCCATCCTGCTCGCAGTGCTGCTGATTGCCGTAGGGCTGGTCTTGTGGTGGCTGGACGCGCGTCAGTATGAATCGACCGACGATGCTTTCATCGACGCCCGCACGGTGACGATCGGTGCCGAGATATCGGGTCGTATCACCGATGTCGCGGTCACCGACAACCAGTCTGTGAAAGCCGGCGACGTGCTCTTGCGCATCGACGACAGCGACTATCAGGCAAGCCTGGCGGAAGCCGACGCCGGTGTGGCCTCGGCGCAGGCCGAGATCGTCGATGTCGGTGCACAGATCGAAGCACAAAACGCCAAGATCGATGCGGCACAGAAGCAGGTGGCGCAGGCCCAGGCCGCGCTCGAGTTTGCCAAAGCGGAGGACAAGCGCAACCGTGAGCTGCTGGCCAAGGGAACCTCCACCCAACAGCAGGCGGAACAGGCCGCTTCTACCCTGCGCCAGGACCAGGCCGCCCTCGACAGCGCCGGAGCAAACGTGGCAGCCGCGAAAAGCCAGGTCACTGTTCTGCAAGCACAGACCAAGAGCGCGCAAGCAAAGCTCAATCAAGCCAAGGCCAGCCAGGAGCAGGCCCGCACCATGCTGTCGCGCACCATCATAACCGCGCCTGTCGCCGGTCGCGCCACCAGTATCACGGCCGCCAAGGGCACCTACGCCCAGCCTGGTCAGGTGCTGATGATGTTCGTTCCCGACGAGGTCTGGGTGAAGGCTAATTTCAAGGAGACCCAGCTTGATCTGATGCGGCCGGGACAGCCCGTCGACATCGATATCGACGCCTATCCCGAAAAGAACTTCCACGGCCGCGTCGACAGCATCCAGGCGGGCAGTGGCACCGCCTTCAGCCTGCTGCCGGCCGAGAATGCCACCGGCAACTTCGTCAAGGTGGTGCAGCGCGTGCCCGTGAAGATCGTCTTCGACCGACCGCCGGGCGTGCTGCTGGGTCCAGGCCTGTCGGTGGTGCCGACAGTCAAGGTGAGATGAGCGCCGTCGAAATGGCTGGTGAACGGAGCGAAACCCGGTCCGCCGCCGGCGGGCGCAATCCGTGGCTGATCGCAGTCGTCGTCTCGATCGCCACCTTCATGCTGGTGCTCGACACCTCGATCGCCAACGTGGCGCTGCGCAACATCGCCGGCAGCCTCGCGGCCGGGATGGACGAAAGCACCTGGGTGATCACCACCTATCTGGTCGCGAATTCCGTGATCATCCCGGTTAGCGGCTGGTTGGCCAGCGTCATCGGCCGCAAGCGTTACTACATGCTTTGCGTGGCGATCTTCACCATAGCGTCGCTGCTGTGCGGCCTGGCGCCCAATCTGGAAATGCTCATCGTCTTCAGGATCCTGCAAGGCCTCGGGGGCGGCGGCATGGCACCCAGCGAACAATCCATTCTCGCCGACACCTTTCCACCCGAAAAACGCTCCCAGGCATTTGCTCTTTACGGCATTGCCGTCATCGTCGCACCGACAGTCGGGCCGACCATCGGCGGTTGGCTGACCGACCATTTCTCCTGGCACTGGATATTCTTCATCAATGTCCCGTTCGGCATCATGTCGCTTGCCTTGGTGCAGTGGCTGGTGGTCGAGCCTGATGTGCTCGAGCGCGAACGGCAGGAACGGTTGAAGGGCGGCCTCAGAATAGACTGGGTCGGTTTCATCCTGGTCGCCACGGCACTCGGCTGCCTGGAGATCTTTCTCGATGAGGGCCAGCGCAACGACTGGTTCGCATCAGGTTTCATCGTGACCTTCGCGGCGATTTCGGCGGTCTCATTTCTGCTGCTGATCCCGTGGGAATTCAGTCACCGCGATCCGATCGTCGACGTCCGCCTGCTGTTCAGCCGCCAGTTCGGCACATCGTTCCTGGTGATGATGGCAGTGGGCGCCGTGCTGTTCAGCACCACCCAGTTGATGCCGCAACTGCAGCAGACCGCCTTCAACTATACGGCGACCCTGTCGGGCCTGTCGATGATGCCGGGTGGCATCGCAATGTTGATGCTTATGCCGATTTCCGGATTTGCCGGCGCCATCGTCCAGCCCAAATACCTGATCATGGCAGGCATGTCCGTCGTCGCTGTCGCGCTCTGGCATATGACATCGCTCACCCCGGACGTCAGTTTCGGCTTCTTTGCCTTCGCGCGCATCTTCCTGATGATCGGTTTGCCCTTCCTGTTCATCCCCATCTCGACGGCGGCTTACGTCGGTCTTGCTCCGCAGCAGACGAACCAGGCGTCGGCACTCATCAACGTTGCCCGTAACATCGGCGGAAGCATCGGTGTGTCGCTGTCCAACACGGTGATAGCCCAGAACGCGCAAATCCATCAGGCAAACCTCGTCGGCCACACGGCACAGTCGTCACCGGCCTACCAGCAGGTTCTGCGTCAGGCGACCGAGCACTTCGTGGCTCAAGGCTCGCCGATGATCGACGCAAAACAGCAGGCGCTCGGCTGGATAGGACAGTTGATAGCGCGGCAGGCCTCATTGCTCGCCTATATCGATGTCTTTCGATATTGCGCGGTAGCGACCGCACTGCTCGTTCCTCTCGCCTTGCTGCTGCGCTCTCCCCGGCCCGAAAAGCGTTAGCTCGCGCCGCGGCGGTGTATGGCGCTGCCCCGCCATGCGGCCTCGGCTTCGCGAACTTATGTTGGAACCACCGCGTCGGGTCGACGTTCAGCCCTTGTTCAACAGGAGGAGCTGGCCATGCCACGAGGCGACAAATCGAAGTACACTGACAAGCAGGAGCGTAAAGCCGACCACATTGCCGAAGGTTATGAGAAGCGCGGGGTTTCCGACAAGGAGGCAGAGCGGCGCGCATGGGCAACCGTCAACAAGGACGATGGCGGTGGCAAGAAGGAAGGCGGTTCGGGCCGCGGCAAACACACGGGCCATCCGGCGGCGCACAAAGGCGGCAAAAGCGGCGGCAAGGCATCGGCATCACGGTCTGCCGCAAGCCGATCGGAATCGGCAAAGAAAGCTGCAGCGACCCGCAAGCGCAATGCGGAACACCGTGCCCATTGATCTGACGGCGGCGCTCAATGGGGCCGAACGATGGAAGGACAGGGATGAAATCGCAGCTCGTCAATGAGATCGGCGGACAAAGGACATTTGTCCTGGTGCTCGACCCAGGCGAAGAAGCGTTCGCGGCACTGACCGCCTTCGCGGTCGACCAGAAGATCGGCAGCGCGTCCCTGACCGCCATAGGGGCTTTCGAAAAAGCCACCGTGGGCTGGTTTGATCCGGACGCGAAGACCTACCGCAAAATCCCTATCGACGAACAGTGCGAGGTTCTGAGCGCGATCGGCGATGTCGCACTGGGTGATGACGATAAGCCCAGCCTGCACGTCCATGCGGTGCTGGGATTGAGCGATGGCACCACCCGGGGTGGACATCTGCTTGATGGCATCGTTCGGCCAACGCTCGAAATCACCCTGGTGGAAGCGCCCGGCCATCTGCGCCGCAGCAAGCGCCCGGATCTCGGTGTCGCGCTCATCGATCTGGACGATTGATCTACAGCCGCTCTAGCTCGTTCTCAGGCCTTCTTGCTCCGCTCAGCAGGTGCTGTGTCCGGGGCCGCTTCCCACCCGAACACGCTGCGCCCGCCAAGCAGATGCGACTGGTCGAATTCTCCCGCGACAATTTCCTTCAGGCTGAGGCCGGTGACGTATCGTTCGACTTGCCGCGACTGATCGTCGAGCCGCCTCAAGGCGCCGATTTCTTCATCGCGACCGAGCTTTGCCTTTTGCACGGCCGACTTCAGCACGCCGATCGTCTCGTCATAGACCTTAAGCGGCACAGGGAACGGGTGCCTGTCCTTGCCGCCATGCGCCAGCGAGAAGCGGCCGGGATCGGAAAAGCGGCAAGGCGCGCCATGCACCACCTCGGCAACGAGGGCCAGCGCGCGCACCGTGCGCGCGCCGACGCCGGGGACCAGAAGGAGCTCGGCGAAATCGGTGGGACCGCGGTCCGCGGCGGCGGCGATATTGCCGTGAAGACGATGCATGACGACATCGCTTTCGCGAACGTCGTGATGGGCCGGCATGACCAAATGCGGCAGCAGCGGCTGCTCCGGTTCCTGCCGGCGCCTCGGCTCCGCGCAACGCTCCAATGCTGCAAGCTCGCCCAGGATGCGATCGGGTCCGAGCTCCTGCAAAAGGTTCAGTTGCCCTTGGCGCGACGCGTCGGCGCGCCTGTCGGTCAGGTTGACGATCTCGCCTTGATTGATGCCCTCGATGGCGGCATGCGGCTGGTCGACAAAACTCTTGAGCCCCTCGGAGAGCCAATGGTAGCGGCGCGCCACCTTGCTGTCACCGTTCATGCCTTGCTGCACCACGACCCAGCGACCGTCATCGGTGACGATGAAACCATGCAGGTAAAGATCGAAACCGTCCTGGACTGCGGCGCTGTCGACCTTGGCGACAAGACGGCTGACGGTGGCCAGGCCCGCTCCGTCAAAGCCGACGCGTTGGCCGATGGCTTCGAGTTCATGCGGGGTTTTTCGCGAATGCGCGCCGCGACCACCGCAGACATGAATGCCGAGCTCGCCGGAAAGCGGCGTGAGGCCACGCTTCAAAGCGCCCACGACGCTGGTCGTGATCCCCGACGAATGCCAATCCATGCCCATGACAGCACCAAAGGACTGGAACCAGAACGGATGCGCCAGCCGTCGCAGCAGTTCGTCTCGACCATAGTGATGAATGATCGCTTCGCACATCACGGCGCCAAGACGCGTCATGCGGTCGCCGAGCCATTTTGGCACGCGCCCGCCATGGAGTGGAAGATCAGCACTTCCCGATCGTTGCGTCACGTCTGCTATCCGTTCTGGTGTCCGTTATTCTCTTAACAGATAGGCAGCCAAACCGCGCAAGGAAGCATGGACACTTTCCGCCGAGCCGAGTTGGCGAACGTCAAGTCCAGTTCGAGAGAACCGTTTCCATCTCAACCGTCTCGACCTGCTGCGCGAAACGTTGGTGGTAAACGGTCAGCAGTGCGTCGTGGGTTGAATCGGAAGAACTGCATAGCGCGTCCGTGACGAGAACCACGCGATAGCCGAAATCGATGGCTCCGAGCACCGTGGCCAGAACGCAAACATCCGTTTCGCCACCGGTGATGACGAGCGTATCGATGCCGCGCTCCACCAGGAAGGCTCTGAGGCGCCCTTCGAACCAGGGCGAGTAGATGTGCTTGTCGATGATCGCCGCTGGCGGGCAGTAGCCGGCTAAAGACGGCAACAGTTCGGTCATTTCAGGCCCGATCGTCTCGATCGTCTGTGAAGCCCAGCGCTCATAATAGCGCTTCCAGGTGCCGACGCCCTGCCCCGGCTTCTTGGCTGGCAGGAAGCGTGTAAAGACCGTCTGCGGCGCGCGTCTTTCGACCAGCGTCTCGATCTGCGGGAGAACCCGGGTGATCCAGGGTGTTGCCCATTGAGACGGCTCGGCAAACAGCCGCTGCATGTCCACGCAGACATGCATGCATCGATCGCCCAGGGGACCGTATGCCAGCCCCGGCATCGACATCAGTGCGTCTCCGACCGGCCAAGCATTCCTGACTCCTCATTTTGCCAGCAAAGACACGCAACGCCGCGCGCAAGCACTGGTTCCTGAGATAGCCAACAGGAACCGACGCAAATGACCGGCGTTTTCGCTGTGATGAATGGAGGTGCTCGCATGAGACCGCGCGAGAGGCGTTGGAGCCGCAAGTCAACCGGGGCGCCAAAATGGAACTGAGCGGAGGATGTCTCTGCGGCACGATCCGCTTCCGCGTTGGAAGCGAACCGAGAGTGCATTACTGCCATTGTGATATGTGCCGGCGAGCGACCGGCAGTGCGTTCGCGGTTCTGGCCTGGGTGCCTTCCCAAAGCGTGACCTGGACCGATGCGACGCCGACCTATCGCAGGTCTTCGCCGATTGCCTGCAGGGGGTTTTGCTCCGCCTGCGGATCGCCGCTCAGCCTCGCCTATGACGCATCGCCGGGAGAGATCGCGCTTCATGTCGGAACGTTCGACGATCCGGCTCGCCTGGAGCCGCGCTACAATTATGGATCGAGGCAGCGACTTGGCTGGGTTTGCTGCGGAATGGACCTGCCGCACCACGACACCGAGGAGCGATGGTGAAACCATGTCTGAAGGGGAAGCCTGATGAGCATGTTTTACCGGGCGGCCAAGATTGCCGAAGAGGTCCACCAGGCACAGCGCGACAAGACCGGGCGACCTTATATCGAGCACTGTCGCCGTGTCGTTGACGCGGTCGAAACCAAGGATCAGAAGGTCGTCGCCTATCTCCATGACGTCCTGGAAAAGGGCGAAGGCTGGGACCGGACCAGGTTGGAAGAGGCCGGTTTTGGCCCGACGATCGCGTCGGCCGTCGACGCCATGTCGCGTAGGGACGGCGAGGATTACTTCGCGTTCGTGCGACGAGCGGCATCGAATCCATTGGCGCTGCCGGTGAAGCGCGCGGATCTGGCGGACAATATCTGGCAGGCACGACAGGCCGGGGCATCAACCGTCAGATACGAGGAGGCACTACGCATCCTTGATGAAGAGTTTCCACGCGGTTAGCACCTGCCTTGAATTTCAGCTCGCGCCGATGAGAACGGGCAATCTACTCCGTGACGTGGGGCGTATGCCTTCTGTCCTCCGCGGGCTCGACATCGATGCGCGCCTTTTCCGGATCGAATGCACCATGACGTGCAATGGCCCGCGCCGCGGTTTCAGGCGTCTCGTACGCCCACATGAAATCGTCAGCCGAGCTGCCCACGGCATGGACGCGCCAGTAGCTCGCGGTACCTTTCAAAGGGGAGCGGCTGGTGGTGTTCGTTTTTTCGAAAAGGTCAAAATAGATGTCTTCGAAAGGAATATAGAACACGGGCTCATGTCCTTCTTCCTGAAGCACTTTCGCCCGTTCCGTGGCAGCGACTATGGCGTCGGAAAATCGTACCGTCACCGTGCCCGCAAACGGTTCTATGGCCAACTGGCCAGCATGGTGTCTTGAGATTGCGCCTGAAGCTTGCATCCAAATTCTCCCTGGCTGCCGATTGATTGCGAGACCGCATTTCGGTTCGTCATGCATGGAGACGAAATGCGCGGCGATGCGTCAGGTTCCGGCCTTTACTATGGGGTCGATGGCGCCCCTCCTTCAGCGCTTGCCATGGCTATCGAGAAACGCAGCCAACATTCGCGAAACCTGATCAGAAGCCTCACGCGTCGGGAAGTGTCCGATGCCATCCAGCACCACCCGCCTGTAGAACGCGGTGAAATGCTCTTCGAGCCCCTCTGAAGACTGGGCAAACACAACGCGGTCGTCACCACCGTGAAGCGTCAGGATCGGCACGGTGATGATCTTGACCGTTGCTTGCCGGCGGGCGAGTTCAGCATAACGCGGATCGGGCTCGGCCTCTTCCCACCGGACCCGATAGGAATGCAACGTCACATCCGCCCAGTCAGGATTTTCGAACGAGCTCGCAACGCCATCGAAAATGGCGTCGTCGAACCAGCCTAATGGACCCCAGCTGTCCCACTGATACCTGGCGAATTCCTTGCCGTTCTTTCGTACGAACTCGGCGCCCCGTGCGGTCGCCATGAACCATTGATACCAAAATGCTTTCGCCTGTTCGGGCGTCGGCGTTGCTGGTTTGCCTGGTTGCCAGCCGAGGGACAGCGCAGCGCAGCACTTGATGCGGTCCGGAAAAACCGACGCGAGCAGATAGGATATCCGAGCGCCCCAATCATGTCCGACAACTGCAAAGCGGCTGATGCCAAGCGCATCTGCAAAATCCAGCACATCCTGCGCCATCGCGGCAATCTCGCCCGAGCGCATGGTTTCTTTCGACAGGAACGATGTCGGCCCAAAGCCTCGCAACCAAGGGGAAAACGTCCGGAAGCCAGCTTCATGAAGCATCGGCGAAATACGAGCGTATGTCGTCGCGTCGTCGGGCCAGCCATGCAGCAGGATAACCGGGGCGCCGTCCTGCGGTCCACCATCGAGATAGGCGACGCGCAGCAGAGGTGTGTCGCAATGTGAGACGGAGTTCATTTGCTCTGAGGCACCGTAGCTGGCTGGTCGCCGCCAGTCGTGGGGCCTGGTCTGGCGGCCTGATCAACCTGTGGGTTCTTGTTGCTGGTGGCTTTCATCGGCTCGGTGTTGTTGTCGCAGGCGCCGAGCGCAAGGGCAGCGGCCAAGACCAGGAATGAAAAGAACCTCTTCATCGAAACCTCCTCTGGTTGATGCCCGGCAAACGAGGTTCCGCCAATTTGGTTGCCCGACCGGGGTCCTCAAGACGCCATGGGATTGCCGATCAACGCTTCGAGCTATTGGAATCGGCCGCAACTGTCGGGTCAGGCAGAACCGGGCCACGTTCAGTCTCCGAACCCTCAGCTTCGATCTCCTGCACGGCCCGATCCCAGTGCTCCTGCTCGCGGCCTACCGGCCGGCCCTCTTGTTCCCAGATTTCATAGGCCCGTCGTTTGATCTTTTCTTCCCTGCTGTCCATGGCTAGATCCTCCAATTCGTCAGTCTCAATTCCGGGCCATATTTTTTGTTCCTCCTCTGTCGGCAACAGCCGCTGCCGGATTTCGGGAAGGCCCTTGTGGATTGCATGGGATGACCGGCTTGGTAAATTTCGTACCGATATTTTTTCGTGACACACCTATGCTCGCAGTTTTATGAATCAGGATATCGGCCAGCGCCGAGCACGTCCCTCTCCGATCCCACTGCCCGGCGCTCAACGCCGGATCGCTCGTCGCATCGACATGGCGGGCTGTTGCTTCGATTGGAGGTGACGCTCATGCGGGAATTGCCGAAAGACATCGACGCCGATGTGGTCATCGAAATCAGCAAGCTGCTGGACGACAGCCCGCTTTTCGTCCCGGTGCGGGTTCATGAACTTGCGGCCAGGGTGAGGCAGAGGGTGAAGACCGGCCTGCCAGACCTTTCGATTGAAGAACTGATCGTGGAGATGGCCTCCGTACGTCAGCTGGCCATGGCCTTTGATCTGCCTGGATCGGAGAATGTCGTGCAAATCCCGGTGCGGTATCGCCGCTAGCACTGCGACATCAAACGCTCCATCCGGAGGTCAGAACAAGCGACGCCTCAAACATCTGCGCACCGATCTCATCGCGTACCTTGACGGTTATCTTGACGAAATCGCAGTCGGGCATTTCGTCTTGGGCGACATCCTGCAAAATACGAATTGCTTCCGCTCTGGCTTGTTCCCGGGATTCGAACAGCTGCCCGTCATCGTCGGGTACCGTGCCGTCACCGTTTTGAAGATCAAAATAGTACCGTTTCATTTTTCCTGCCGCGCTGGAACATCTGGCGTTTCAATGATTCCGCTTCATGGTGGTTCCTGCCCGCTGGCCGTGCTGGTGACGACGTGGTCGTTCAACGCACCGCAGGGCGAAGCGCCGATATGAAAAGCACCAGCAACGCCAAGGCGTTGAGGCCTGCGGCGATGGCATGCGAATACTCCCATTGGCGCCGCAGCAGCTCCCAGTTTTCAGGGAGGACAGTCCAGTTCCGGGTCGCCTGATTGATTGGATAGGTCAGCGTCCAGAAGGCAAACTGCGTGGCGCCGATGCTTAGAAAGGCGACAACAACCAAGCCGAAAGATGCGCTCGCTCGATAGAGCAGGATCGCCAGGGCGGCCGTGGAGAGCAATGCTCCCAGCACCACGATGCCGAACAGGCTCCATCCATCATAGGCGCGCTGCGCAGCCAGATAGTTTGGCCCGTCGAGCTTCATCTTGTTGAACATAGCGAAGAAATGCGCGGCGGCCGGAGCGAAAGCCAGGGCAACGAAAATGAAGCTGACCACTCTCAGACTATAGATTGCCATGTCGGTCTCCTCTCCGGAGACAGCTAGGGCAATCGCCAAGGTTGAAAAGGTCGCTTTAACGGCGGCTTCCGCCCGCGATCGTATGATCTCAAGCGGGGTCGTTTTTTAGCACTCACGCATCTATCTCGGAACATTTTTTTTGGGTGCTGGTTCTACCCAGTGAAGGGACGAACCTTACCCAGGGAGATTTCCCATGAAACGTGTTCTCATTACCAGCATGCTGGCCATCGGGCTCGGCTGTGGAACGGCGGCGGCTCAGACACAACAGACCGAAAGCCAATCTGGCGCAGACGCCAACTGCGCTTCCGGGCAGGCTGACTGCCAGAACGGCTCCAAGATGGGCGAGCAGGCCCAGGGCAAAGCCAAGCTGAAGACCGACGAGCAGGCTCAGGGCAAGGCCGGCACCACCACCGACCAGCAGGCCCAGGGCAAAGCCAAGCTGAAGACCGATGAGCAGGCTCAGGGCAAGGCCGGCACCACCACCGACCAGCAGGCCCAGGGCAAAGCCAAGCTGAAGACTGACGAGCAGGCTCAGGGCAAGGCCGGCACCACCACCGACCAGCAGGCCCAGGGCAAGACCAAGATGCAGACCGACGAGCAGGCTCAGGGCAAGGCCGGCACCACCACCGACCAGCAGGCCCAGGGCAAGACCAAGATGCAGACCGACGAGCAGGCTCAGGGCAAGACCGGCACCACCACCGACCAGCAGGCCCAGGGCAAGGCCTCGACACAGGATACGACGTCGACCGGTTCCATCAACAACGTGACGGTGGAGCAGAAAACCCAAGTCACTCAGATTATCCGGGAGACGAAGGTCGAGCCTGTGTCCAATGTCAATTTTGACATCAGCGTCGGCGTCGAAGTTCCGCGGCACAAGGTCAGGCTGCATCGGCTGCCGGCTCGTATCGTCAAGATCGTTCCCGCTTACGAAAGCTACGAGTATTTCGTGCTTGCGGACGGTCGGATCGTCATCGTTGATCCGGATACGTTCAAGATCGTGCTGATTTTGACCTGATATGTCCGACGAGTGGTCCGCCCTCCAGAGGGCGGACCGTCATTGCCGGACTGCTATGGATTCAAAGCAACTCCGAAGAGAACCGCAAGCGGCAGGTGATACAATCTGCCACCGCATGGCGGACTCGGCTAGAGACGCCCGAGCACGACCAGGATTATGACTATAAGCAGCAGAAGACCGAGGCCGCCGCCCCCGTAATAGCCGGTGCCGTAGAATGGCCCGCCGCCAAGTCCACTAAAGCCGCCAAGCAATGCGATAATCAGAATGATGATAAGAATTGTGCCGAGACCCATGACTTGCTCTCCTGTTTGCGGCTTCGCGCCGTGTAGACGGAGCGGCGGTCGCCGGCTGATGAGAATATGAACTCGCTACAAGCCTTCCTGTTCCCGATTGAGACCTCATCGACGCTGCAATGTCTGGCCGCTCAAAGTTGTTTAGGCGAACAAAGGTCATCCCGAGACGCCCGAATAGCCCTGGTCTTTCAGCAATCCAGCGAGATGGGCGGCGTTTGAGGCTGCCATTTCGATCGCACCCGAGACTTTTTCCGGAGTTGCCGGCAGGTCGACATAGTTGACGTCCTCCATCGCCTCGCCAACCCAGTAGACCCCGCCATTGGCCGGGATGGTGAAGCCGACATCGTTCAATGCCTGAAAGCATTCCGCGTGGCAGTGATGCGCACCGTCCTCATTACCGACGATGGCCACCAGGGCCACCTTTCCTGCTGCCGGCATTCGCCCTCTGTCATCCGTCTCCTCGAGAAAGGCATCCATCCGCTCCAGGACGCGCTTGGCCACACTCGAGGGCTGGCCAAGCCAGATCGGAAGCCCGAGCACGAAGATGTCGGCCGCCAGTATCTTCTTTCTGAGTTTCGGCCAATCGTCGCCCTCGCCCATGTCGGAGAGCACGCCGGGCTTGATATCGTGGCTGAGCGCACGCACGATCTCGCCCTTCACATCGTATTGCATCAACGCCGCCAGGACATCGGCGAGCAACCGATCGGTGGAGGATTTTTCCCTGTCGTTCGAAGCTTTGAGCGAGCAATTGAGTGCGAAGGCCGTAAGCGGCATGTGAATCTCCCTGCATTGTCCTAATTGCAAACCGCCGCGACGACTTCGCGACTGCCCATTCGCCCGTTGCGGGATCGCCCGGCATTCTAACGCCAGGGTTAAATGCTTGTTCCGCAGGCGGACCAACAGGGCCGGTGGATGGCCCCCTCCTCCCACTTGGTGACGGTCGAGCCGGCTCAGAAAGCGGGCTGGTCCTTGAGCACAGACGTTGGAGAACGGACAGCGGCGAGCGACGCAGATTGAACTGGTGGGGCAACCTATTCGTTCGCTCTTCGTTTTCTTCTGAGTTCCCGAAAATGGATAGACGATGCTCGTCCAGACCCTCGAAGCAGGCGATATGCAGCTGGCGGTATCCACGGCCGGCGATCCGCGCCGACCGGCCTTGATCCTTCTGCACGGCTGGCCCCATTCCCGGAAAATCTATGATGGTGTGCTCGATGAACTCGGCACGCGATACTTTACGCTGGCTTTCGATCTTCCGGAGATCGGTGAATCGCGTGGCACTCCGCCGTCGGCGGAAAAGAAGGTTCTTGCCGATATTGTGATTTCAGCCGCCGAGGCGCTTGGGGCCAAATCCATCGTCGTTGCAGGCTTCGATGTGGGCGGCATGATTGCCTTCGCTGCTGCTCGCCATCATGGCGGTCGCATCGTCGGCGCGGTGCCGATGAATACGGTTATCCCCGGCCTTCATCCATGGACGAAGGTAGTCGCAAACCCGGGCATCTGGCACTTTGCGTTTCATGCGGTGCCTGAGTTACCGGAGTTGCTGGTGACGGGCCATCAACGCGCCTACTTCGATTTTTTCTTCGATCTGCTCGCCGGCCGTCCCGAAGCATTGACCAATGAAATGCGGGAGACGTTGACGCAGGCCTATGCGAGGCCGGAGGCACTTAAGGCCGGCTTTGATTGGTATCGCGCGTTCAAGCAGGATGCCGAGGCCAATGCCCCGGCGCGCATCGAAGTTCCGATCCTTTATATCCGCGGCGACGCGGATTTTGGATCGATTGACGATTACCTCGAAGGTCTGAGGATGTCTGGCGCAAAGAACCTGCAAGGTCACATGATCGCCAACTGCGGCGAATTCCTGCCGATCGAGGCACCGGCAGAATTCGTCAAGGCGCTGGTGGAATTCGCACCGAGATAGTGAAGCGATCAGCGTTATGCAGGTGCCTACTGGCTCGTGGAAGTTACGCGCCAGACCGTGTTCCCGACATCGTCGGCGATCAGCAGCGCGCCGGATTTGTCGACGGCAACGCCGACGGGCCGCCCGTGCGCCTTGTTGTCCTTGCCGAGGAAACCGGTGACGACGTCCTGCGGCTTGCCATCTGGATGACCGTCTTTAAACGGCACGAAAACGACCTTGTAGCCGTTGAAGCTCTTGCGGTTCCAGCTACCATGCTCGCCAACAAAGGCGCCGTTGCGATAGAGCTCCGGCAGGTTGGTTCCAGTGTAGAACGTCAAGCCCAGAGGTGCGACGTGGGAACTCAAGGCATAGTCGGGAGGGATCGCCTTGGCGACGAGGTCCGGCCGCTGCGGCATCACGCGCGGGTCGACATGCTGACCATAGTAGCTGTACGGCCAACCATAGAACGCGCCGTCCTTGACCGAGGTCATGTAGTCGGGAACCAGGTTAGGACCGAGCTCGTCGCGCTCGTTGATCACAGCCCACAGCGCGCCGCTCTGCGGCTCCCAACTCAGCCCGTTGGGATTGCGCAGGCCGCTCGCGAAAATACGATAGCGGCCAGTGGCCCTGTCGACTTCCCAGATGGCGGCCCGGTCCTTTTCCGCCTGGATGCCGTTCTCGGTGATGTTGCTGTTGGATCCGATGCCGACATACAGCCGAGACCCGTCGGGGCTGGCCACGAGAGACTTTGTCCAGTGGTGATCGATAGGTCCGCCGGGCAATGGCGTCAGCACGGCGCCCGGCGCGGTGATCTTGGTGTCGCCCGACGTGTAGGGATAACGCACGATGGCGTCGGTGTTGGCGACGTAGAGATCGTTGCCGACCAGGGCCACGCCAAAGGGCGAATTGAGATGATCGAGGAAGACCTCCTGGACATCGGGCAGACCATCGCCGTTCGTATCCCGCAGCAGGGTGATACGGTTGCTTCCTTCGGTGCCGCCGCCCGAGGTCGCCATCGACTCGATCCAGCCCATGATCAGGTCTTTCGGCCGCTTGATCGCGGCACCGGGCGGCGCCACGGATTCGACCACCAGAACGTCACCATTCGGCAATGTGTAAAGCGAGCGCGGATGCCTCAAGCCCTTGGCAAAGGCCTGGATTTGCAAACCCTTGGCGACGGTCGGCTTCTCGTCTTGTTTCCAACCGACGACCGACGCGACATGCATGGGCGGCACCAGATACTGAATAGGTTCAGGCAGCGTCGGGTTTGCTCCGACCTGATCGGTGGGATCCGGTTCGTTATCGCTGCATGCGGGCAGCGCCAAAATCGATCCGAACAGCAGACCGAGGCTCGCGATACGCCGGATATGTCTGGCGGAGACATTCATTCGACCACCTCCACTTGAGTGTGGCCGGAGCTCCATCCCAGCAGTCCCAGCAAGAGGATAACGATCACGGCGACGGCGGACAGGATGAGCCCCGTCGGCACGACCGAGGTCCAGGCATCACGGCTGTGCACCAGTGCGTTGAAGAGCGATATGACGAGCACGACGAGGCTGCCAAGGAGATATGGCCATGCAGGCCCGGCTTGACGGGCAAGTCGGCCGGTAGACAAATCGACAAGTGCTGCAAGGACCGCGAGCACGCCTACAACCAGGCCGGCAAGGAGCAGCCAGGCGGAAAAATCTGCCCACATCATTTCAGCGCTTCGCCAATAGGCAACGTCGGTCAGCAATGTGCCGACGAAACATGCGTTTGCGACCGCCATCGGCGTTTTATGGAACGGACGCCTGGCTGCCACCAACACGGATCGGGCACGGGCCATGGACATTCTCCACCTTTGAAGCTGTACCTGTCCTCCAAACCAACTTGTGGTTGGGAGGTTCCCGGAACCGTTTTGCGTTCAAGAACTCGTGATGGCGCTGGCAATGCGACAGAACGGCTCGGCGCGCGATGCTCATGCGGAGTTGGCGCGCAATGTCCTCAAGGTGATCGAGTAGCGGTGCAGGTCAACCGCCGGAATGCTGTGCTCCCATTCCATGCGCGATGGTCCGGTCATGAGATACGCCGACCTTGGTTCGACGACGATGGTCCGGCGGTCCCATTTGGTGCCATTCTTCCGCCGGAGCCGGAAGCTGCAAGGCGCCAGCAACGAAACACCCGCAACGTCTTCGAAATGAGGCTTGTCTCGATGCCAGCCGATGCAGGCGCCGGGCCGGTATTCGTTGATCAACACTTGCGCGAAGGCGTTGGCGGGCCGGCCTGCCAACGCTGCGATCTTGTCGCGCAGGGACAGCAGGAAGTCAGGGATCGGCGGCGCCTCGACGACCTGGCGTCTGTCGTAGTCGTAACGCAGGCCAAAACCGACGACGCGCCGGTTTGCCAGATGGCCATGGAAATCGAACGCCTCGAACGGCAGGCCTTCCAGATGCCGGGCGAGTTCCGTTTCTTCTTGCGCCGTGATCAACTCGGGCTGATAGAAGAAACCTTCCGGTAGGTCGTCGGCAGCACCAAAGAGATCGTGCTGAAGCCCGGATGAGCCGGAGTCGAGTGTTTTCGATTTGGGTGTCGCCATCCCAGCTAAGATGGTGAAGGCCAGCCCGCCTGGCAATATCGGAACCTGGCCAGCCAATCTGCACCCACCCTGCGGACGTCACCACAACGACGGACAGGGCCTGCCAATCCGGATTTTATCGAGGGACTGTATTCAACTCAGGATTTCGCGAGCATGCCTTGAACGCGACCGAGGGAGTTTGCGTGCATGTACGTACGGTTCTTACCAAACCGTGAGCTTTCGTTGCCAGTTGCTTGTCGGCAACTAGATTGGCAACGCGGCATCCCCAAAACATGCCGCAGTGGCCGGCGCGGGTTTAGGCAACGGTGTCTCACCGGCATCATCGCGCCGGCCACTCGAAATGTCCGCTGGCGGCTCTGTGGCGGAGAAGCCTCTGTTGGCCCGGCGCGCTCAAACGAGAGGCCGCTCCTGCCTCGCGGGATGCTTCGAGCCCAAATCTCCGATCAGCCGGCGGTACTGGGTTTCGGGTGGACCGTAAGAATCTCGCGCCAACGTCATGAGACCGTCTCGATCGCGGATCGTAATCTCTCCGCGGCGCGCTCGGATATAACCGTAACTTTCGATCATCTGGAGGCCGACGGTAACCCCCGGACGCCTCACACCAAGCATGATGGACAGAAATTCATGGGTTATCATAAGCCTGTCGCCGACAGTGCGGTCGCTGCACATCAAAAGCCATCTTGCCAGTCGAACTTCCAGGCTCTGCCGCGCGTTGATCGATGCCGTATAGCTTGTCTGAACATGGAAATATTGGACATAGCGCAACAGGAACGACCGCAATGTAGGGCTGTCCTCCAGGGCTTCGACGAAGGGGGCAGCCTCTATCCGGAGAGCCTCGCATGTCGACTGGACGTAACAATCAAAGTTGGCCTGGTCGTCCCCCATGACCAGGGCCGAACCGGTCATTCCTTCGAACCCGATGATTCCGACTTCGGCTTCGGTCGCAGGCGAAGTCCTCGCCACTACCGAGGCCAGCCCGCTTTCCAGAAAATAGACGGCTTCGATCTTCTGCCCCGCGGTCTCCAGCGGCGCGCGCAACTCAAGAAAAACACTCGCCAGATGCGGACGTAGCCGCGCGAAATCGTCCGCGCTCATCCGGCGAAGCAATTCGCTCTTGGCTTGCAGTGTCTGGTAATCCACGAGACTCTTTTCCCTTGGGCAAGAGCACTGGGATCTCTTAGCCGGCCGCGCCCGTCGAACGAGCGGACGGTAACGAACCATAGACTTCGTCTCGCGCAGCACTAGACGGGCGGGCGCGTTGGTATGAAACCGACAGTTACTGCTGAAGACTCGAAGGCCTTGTTGGCTGACTATCTTTCGCCAGCAAACGAGCCTCCCGCAGGATAGAGGCGCGATCGAACCCGAGGAGCGATATGATTTCGCGTATCTGTTGTTCAGTGGCGCCTGTATCCCGCGCCAGCGCGGTCATCGCGCCCAATGGCAGACCGGGGTGCTCGGGCTCCTTCGCCGTGCAACACCATGCCTCGTGATGGGCAAGAGCGATGGTCACTCCCAAGCGTCAGCGCCCCAACTGTGCTGCTGACGATTTCCTTTTGTACGCTTCCGTACGGAGCTTTGCGAGTCAATTCGGACGGAGGCTGAGTTGAGGCTTCTAGCGTCCTTGCGTCGTCCGTCCGTCGCCCCCGGAATTGTTCGGAACGATTGCTCGGCTGAGAGGTTCAAATATTCCACCCAACAGGAGTCTCGAAAGATGGATCACACCAACCACGTACGCCTCACAAGCACCGAACTGACACCAGACATTCTCGAAGACGCCACGATTTACGACGCAGACGACAACAAAGTCGGCAGCGTTTCGCATGTGCACGGCTCAGGAGCCGCCAGTCAGGTCGTCATCGATGTCGGCGGCTTTCTCGGCATTGGCGCCAAGCCGGTGGCCGTTCCCGCAAGCCAGTTGGAATTCATGCGCGATGAAGACGGCGACGTTCACGCGGTGACGAACTGGACCAAGGATCAGCTCAAGAGCATGCCCGAGCATCACGATGCATGATTTCAAGGACTTCACCTTGAACGGGAGCGGCCACTCGGCCGCTCTCTCTTAGGCGCAACAGGGTGGACAGACGATGCGGCGCGAAAACCGGAGCCTGCTTCTGCGGAGGGATCGCCGCAGCCCTGGACGGAGAGCCTTTCTGGATATGCTACGATCACGACGACGATTGCCGCCGGGCCATCGGAAGTCCGCTGACGATCTGGGTTGGTTACCGGCCGAAGCAATTTCAGCTCCTTAGAGGGACGCCGAAGGCCTTTTCCCAAACGCCAGGCGTCACCCGCACGTTCTGCCCAGACTGTGGAAGCTCGATAGGCTATAGCGACGAAGGCCTGCCGGACGAGTTCTATGTGACGATCGGCTTCTTTGACAACCCTGAAGGGTTTCGGCCGCAAGCCCATGCCTATTGGGACCTGAGGCTGCCGTGGATCGAGTTTGATGACAGCCTGCCACGCATCGACCGATATTCAAGGAAGCGCGA
The DNA here is from genome assembly GCF_003997175.1 of Mesorhizobium sp. Primo-A. Classification (NCBI taxonomy): domain Bacteria; kingdom Pseudomonadati; phylum Pseudomonadota; class Alphaproteobacteria; order Hyphomicrobiales; family Phyllobacteriaceae; genus Mesorhizobium; species Mesorhizobium sp. Primo-A. Next base: position 50,089 of record NZ_RZTG01000003.1, on the reverse strand, counting down.
CCCGAAGTTCGGCAACCCGCGCGACCGGTAGTCGCGGTGCGTGACGCCAGGATATCGGCGGAACCTGACGATCGCTAACGGGTTATTCGGGCAGACCTGTCGGGTGCGACCATGCCATCGACCGTGATCCGAAATGCGCAATACGATCCCGCCACCAGGATCCTGTCGGTCTGGTTTGTGCCGAGCGGCAGACGCTACGAATATGAGGATGTTGCACCGGCAACTTATGCCGCTTTCACCAAAGCTTCCTCAAAAGGCCGCTTCTTCAATGAGTTCATCCGCGACCGCCATCGGTACCGCCGCGTGGCGTGACAAGTTTGGACATGAGCAGGCGATGCACGGAACCTGACCGGCATCGTCTCGTTGACGTCTCGTCATCGAAGCAGGCCAGGCAACGAAAGTGTTCATCTGGACATGCTCAGGTGTTCGCACCGGCAAAGATCGATCGGAAAAGGCTTCAAGGGAGTTCAAGAGCCATGACGGCCAAGAAGCAGAAGACCGAAAGCAAGGACAAGAAGGCATTGCGCTTGGCAGAGACCACCGACGTCTCACCCAAGCAAGCCAAGGAGCTCATGCAAAAGCATGGCAAGGACAACCCCAAGGTCGAGAAGGAAGCCAGAAACTTCAAGGCGGAAGGATAGGATCCGCATGAGGCGACCTGTATGGCCCCTGCAGGTGATCGGCCAGGCAATTCGGGATTAAGGGGGTGCCCCGGCCTTTTCGGCCGCGAGCGCAAAAGGAAAGCGCAGCACCAGGTTGCGGTTCTCGTCAAAAATCTCGAAGGTCAATCCGGTACGCAGCGGCCTGCCATGCAGCAGCTCTTCGGCAAGGATTTCCTTCGCCGACGCCATCGCGTTTTCCTCAGCGCTCGCGAGATCAGAAAATTCCTGGCCCTCGGGATCCTCCTGCAAGCTTCCGCTCTCATCTCGAAGGTCGAAAAAGTACCTGGACATGCCGACTGAACTCCTGCTCATCGCGACGGTAGCATCGGAAGCGCCAGCCTCAGACTTCAGTGCCTGATGTCCCCGGATTGTCGAAGAGCACAGCGAGGCCATGCTCGATGGCGCAGGCCGCTATCAGATCATCGAAGGCCTTTCCTGAAAGCGGGCAACTTGGCATCACCTCTCGAATTGCGGTCCCGGCCTTGGCGGTAGAGATCACATCGTGGCGTTTCTTGCGTGTCTCGACATATTGCTCGACCAGGATTTTCAGGCGCCTCACCGCAACGTCGTCCGTAAACATGGATTCCTCAGCCAATGCCTGAAGTAAGGCTGTCGGCCTGATCATCGGCCGACGATCTCGGGGTTAGCCGGGATTGCTCGCACAATATTTCTATGGGCAGTTGGTTCCCCCGACCGCTTGCTTGGTAATTTTCGTACAGGGAATACCCTTGCCCGGGCTTTCATCGGGCCGAACCGACAGCCGATTTTCCGATGCCGAGGCGAGCGTTCAGGCTTGCATCACCATGCGGCTGTGACGTGCAACGACACTTTCCTCATCGGTCGCAATCACGCGTACTTCCACCTTGCTCTCGGGACGACTGAGGATCTCGGCGTGGGTGTTGTTGGCGCGATCTTCAAGCACCACGCCAAGCCAGGTCAATTTTTCGCATATGGCCTTGCGGATGGTCGCGGACCGTTCGCCGATGCCGGCGGTGAACACCAGGCATTCAAGGCCACCCATCGTGTTTGCAAGCGCCGCGGCCTCTCTCGCGGCGCGAAAGGCGAAAAGCGCCATCGCCTCTTGCGCGCGAGGATCATTGCTCGCTTCGAGCGTCCTCATGTCGCCGGAAATACCGGATACGCCGAGCAGGCCCGACTTCTCGTAGAGCATCGCCTGCAGTTCTTCCGCCGCGATGCCTCTTTCCAGCAGGAAATACAACAGCACGCCGGGATCGATGGCGCCGCACCGCGTGCCCATGACGAGGCCATCCAGGGCCGAAAAACCCATCGTGGTATCGATGCTTTTGCCCCCGTGCAGGGCGCAAAGACTTGCCCCATTGCCGAGATGGGCGACGATCGTGTGTTTCGCCGCGAAAATTGGCGATATCTCGCTGAGCCGCCCGGCGATGTATTCATAGGAGAGACCGTGGAACCCGTAGCGGCGCAAGCCTTGCTCTTCATACTGGCGCGGAAGGGCAAAGCGCCGCACGAGCGGATCGATCGTCTGGTGGAAAGCGGTGTCGAAACAGCCAACCTGTGGCAGGTCCGGTTGCAAGGCGGCTATTGCACGGACGGGCGCGAGACTGCGAGGCTGATGCAGCGGAGCAAGCGGCGTAAGTTTGTCGATGGCGTCGATGATGTCTGGGGTCAGACGGACAGGTTCGATGAACTCGCTTCCGCCATGCACGATGCGATGGCCGGCGCAGATCAGGTTTCTTTCCCCAATTTCGCCCTGCACCCAATTCAGCATCTCGCCTATGGCCGCGTCATGCCGCTTGTCGGCGGTGAGCGGCCGATCGCACTGCCCCGTTCCGTCGGCCGCTTTTGCGCGCAGTGTGGGTTTGTCGCCCAGGTCCAGCGTGCCGCGTGAAACGAGTTGCATATCCCGTGATGAGACAAGATCGTAAAGCGCAAACTTGATGCTGGACGAGCCGGCATTCAGCGCCAGGATCGACCGACGCATCATTGGCGCCCCTTTGTCGCGGCTTTGTCGGGCCAGCTCCATTTCTGGATTTCGGGCATGTCTTCGCCGTGCTCGCGCACATAGGCCTTGTGCTTCGCCAACCTGCCGTGGAGTTCGCCGGCAAGCCCTTCGGCCCTTTCGGCCAGTCCCGGCACGCGTTCGATGGCGGCGAGCGCGAGATGGTAGCGGTCGAGTTCATTGAGCACCACCATGTCGAATGGCGTCGTCGTGGTGCCCTCCTCGCGGAAGCCATGCACATGCATGTTGTCATGGTTGGCGCGGCGGTATGTCAGGCGATGAATGAGATAGGGATAGCCGTGATAGGCGAAGATGACGGGCCGTGTTTTCGTGAACAACGCGTCGAAGTCCCCGTCGGGCAGGCCGTGCGGATGCTCCGTGTTCGACTGCAATGTCATCAGATCGACAACATTGACGACGCGGATTTTCAGGTCGGGGATCGCGGAGCGCAGAATGTCTGTCGCGGCCAGTGTTTCCAGGGTCGGCACATCGCCGGCGCAGGCCATGACCACATCGGGCTCCTCGTGCTGAGCAACCGTGCCGGCCCATTCCCAGATGCCCGCTCCAGCTTTGCAATGCGCTCCGGCTTCTTCAATGGACAGCCATTGCGGTCCCGGCTGCTTGCCGGCGGTGATGACATTGATGCGGTTATAGGTTCTCAGGCAATGATCGGTGATCCACAACAGGGTGTTGGCGTCCGGCGGGAAATAGAGCCTTACCGTGTCGGCCTTCTTGTTGGCGACCAGATCGGCAAAGCCCGGATCCTGATGGCTGAAACCATTGTGATCCTGCCGCCAGACATGCGAGGTCAAAAGGTAATTGAGCGAGGCGATCGGCTTGCGCCAAGCGAGCTCGCCGGAGGTCTTCAGCCATTTGGCATGCTGGTTGACCATCGAATCGACGATATGAATGAAGGCCTCATAGCATGAAAACAGGCCATGGCGGCCGGTGAGCAGATAGCCTTCAAGCCAGCCCTGGCAGAGATGCTCGCTCAGCACTTCCATGACGCGACCATCACGGGAAAGATGGACGTCATAGGGCTCGATGCGCTCCATCCAGATCCGATCGGTGACCTCGAACACGTCGTCGAGGCGGTTGGAGGATGTCTCGTCCGGCCCCATCAGGCGGAAGTTTCGCGCCTCGGCATTGAGGCGGAACACCTCGCGAAGATAGCTTCCGCAAATCCGCGTCGCCTCGGCAATGACGCCACCTGGACGCGGCACTTCCAGGGCCAGGCTTTTCCAATCTGGAAGCATCAGATCGCGCTTCAGCAGGCCGCCATTTGCGTACGGGCTTGCGCCCATGCGCCTTGTCCCTGTCGGGGCAAGTGCCGCAAGCTCCGGCAACAGGTGCCCGCTTTCGTCGAACAGCTCTCCCGGTTCGTAGCTTCGCATCCAGTTTTCGAGGATCTTGCGGTGCTCCTCATTCCCTCGAGCGTTCGATACCGGCACTTGATGCGAGCGCCAGAAACCCTCGACTTTTTCGCCATCGACTTCCTTCGGCCCGGTCCATCCCTTGGGGCTGCGCAGCACGATCATCGGCCATTTCGGGCGTTGACCATGCCATCCCGGAGCCCGTGCCTGCTCCTGAATGGAACGGATGCGATCGAGCACCGTGTCGAGCGTCGCGGCCATGGACCGGTGCATGGCAAGCGGCTCGTGGCCTTCGACGAAGAACGGTTCGTAGCCATAGCCGGCGAAAAGGTCTCGCAATTCCTGATCGTCCATGCGGCCGAGGATCGTCGGATTGGCGATCTTGTAGCCGTTGAGATGCAGGATCGGCAGGACGGCGCCGTCCGACGCTGGGTTCAGGAACTTGTTGGAATGCCATGCCGCCGCCAGCGGACCGGTCTCGGCTTCGCCGTCACCAACGACGCAGGCAACCACCAGACCCGGATTGTCGAAGGCCGCACCGAAGGCATGAACCAATGCATATCCCAATTCGCCGCCCTCATGGATGGAGCCTGGCGTCTCGGGCGCGGCATGGCTTGGCACGCCACCGGGAAAGGAAAACTGCCGGAACAGTTTCCTGAGGCCGTCTTCGCCCTGCCCGATATCGGGATAGATCTCGCTATAGGTGCCCTCGAGCCATGTGTTGGCGACCATTGCGGGACCGCCATGGCCCGGGCCGCAGATAAACAGAACATCGAAGTCGCGTTCGCGGATAACGCGGTTCAGATGCAGGTAGAGAAAATTCAGGCCCGGCGTCGTGCCCCAATGGCCAAGCAACCGAGGCTTGACGTGCTCGGCCTTCAACGGTTCGCGCAACAGCGGATTGTCGAGCAGATAGATCTGGCCGACCGAGATGTAATTCGCGGCGCGCCAGTAACGGTCCATGAGGTCGATCCGTTCGTGGCCGATAGCCTGCGGCGTCGCGGCAGCCTTGTCGTTCATCGACATCTCCAGCTTTCGGTTCGCTGGTGATAACTGGGGCATCTTTGCGCTTGAGCAACCCCCGACTGCCGCCGTCCGGGACAGTGTCGCGACCCGAGCGGCCAAGAGACCGGTCGCTATCCCGGTGGAGCGAGCGGCTCTGTCCGCAAATAGGCGGGAACCTTGAAGTCCTCCAGCGGTTAGAAACTGGAATCGCGAAGGCCAGGTTCAAGGCAGCTACCGCGAAGGACAACCTCGAAGCGTTGCACCAAAGGGAGCTAAAAAATGCTCGATCTTCCTCGTGCCCGTGATCGAATGGTCAATATCCACGTCGGCCGGCGTGGCATCCATGACCGTGAAATTCTGCAGGCGATGCGCGAAGTTCCACGCGAGGCCTTCGTAGAACCCGGTTTCGAGGAATTTGCTTATGAAGACACGCCGCTGCCGATCGCCGACGGCCAGACCATATCGCAACCCTACATCGTCGCATTCATGATCGAAATGGCGGACGTCAAACCGGGTGACCACGTGCTCGAAATCGGCACCGGCTCGGGTTACGCCGCCGCGGTGATGAGCCGGATCGTCGAACAGGTCTACACCATAGAGCGTCATCCCGGTTTGGCAGAAACGGCGAAACGGCGGTTTGAAAAACTCGGCTATCGAAACATCGAGGTCCGGACAGGCGATGGCACCAAGGGCTGGCCGCAGGCGGCGCCGTTCGATGCCATCGTGGTGACAGCCAGCGGTCCCGGCGCACCGCTCGCCCTTCAGGAGCAACTCGATGTCGGCGGCAGGCTCGTCATTCCGGTCGGCGACGACCCCGATTTGCAACGCCTGCTCAAAGTCACCCGGACAGGTGCCGCAACCTACAGCGAGGAGGATTTCGGCGGCGTGCGCTTCGTCCCTCTCATCGGCGAGCAGGGTTGGTCGGAAAACGGCACCGTCACCAAGGTCGGTCGTCCACTTCGACATCCGCATCCGATCAGCCTGCCCGATATGATCGCGGCCGCGGCTGAACCGCTGCCCGATTTCGACGATCCGGCCTTCGGCGCATTGTTCGACCGGTTCGCCGACCGGCGCGTCGTTCTGCTTGGCGAGGCAAGCCATGGCACGTCCGAGTTCTACAGGGCGCGCGCGGCGATCACCCGCAGGCTCGTCGAACGGCACGGCTTCACCATCGTCGCGGTCGAGGCGGACTGGCCCGATGCGGCGGCGATCGACCGCTACGTTCGCCATCGTCGGCCGCGAACAGGCGCCGGTGCGCCATTCCAGCGGTTTCCGACGTGGATGTGGCGCAACACCGATGTCGCGGCCTTCTCCGACTGGATGCGCCGTCGCAACGAGAAGCTAGAACCTTCGGAGCAAGCAGGGTTCTACGGCCTGGACATCTACAATATGAGCGGGTCCATAGGCGCGGTCCTCGACTATCTCGACCGGGTCGATCCCCAGGCAGCCAAGATTGCACGCGAACGGTATGGTTGCCTGACGCCCTGGCAACACGAACCGTCTACCTACGGCCGTGCGGTGCTCACCGCCGGCTATAAAAAATGCGAGAAAGCCGTGCTGGAACAATGCCGGGACTTGCTCGCCAGACAACTCGATTATGCAAAACAGGACGGAACCGACTTTCTCGACGCCAGTCAGAATGCTCGGCTGATCGCGTCCGCCGAACACTACTACCGGATCATGTACTATGGCGGTGCGGAGTCCTGGAACCTGCGCGACACCCACATGTTCGAGACCTTGGAACATTTGTTGGACGCCGGCGGCCCCAACTCCAAGGCGGTGGTGTGGGCGCACAATTCCCATATCGGCGATGCCCGCTTTACCGAGATGGGTGTCGTCAGGGACGAACTGAACATCGGTCAGCTCTGCCGGCAGCGTTTCGGCGATGAGGCAGCGCTAATCGGTATGGGCACGCATTCCGGCACTGTAGCGGCCGCAAGCGACTGGGATGGCGAAATGGAGGTGAAGCAGGTTCGCGCGTCGCACGCCGACAGCTACGAACGGCTTTGCCACGATTCTCTTGTGTCGCGGTTCCTGCTCGACCTCGGGCGCGACAAGACGCTGCGTGAGCGGCTGCTGGAACGTAGGCTGGAGCGATTCATCGGGGTAATCTACCGGCCGGAAACCGAGCTGGGCAGCCACTATGCGGACGCTTCCCTGCCCCAGCAGTTCGACGCGTTCCTATGGTTCGACAAAACCGCGGCAGTGACGCCGCTTGGCCCGGAGCATGCAAGAACCGGCGTTCCCGACACCTATCCATTCGGGCTCTAACCGGCGCGCGCGGCGAGCCGATGAAGCAGAGCCCTGGAACCGGAACGGCCCATCTGGCTTGCATTTTTAAACTGAAATCCCGTCGAAGGAGTTTTCTCATGACCGGAACCAAACATCCGAAATGGAAAAAACCGAGCGATGCCGACTTGGCGAACAATCCTGGTATCGGGACTTCCAAGGGAACGATCAAGGAAGGCGAAGAGTTCGAGCTTGAAGGCGAGAACACGGTCGAAGGCGATGTCGAGAACGACACGACCGCTGCTGGCGGGATCGATCCAAGACAAAAGATGCGGACCAACAAATAGCATGCCGTTGGCATCGCTGCGATCAACTTCCCCGGAAGGAGTGAACCATGCCACTTGCCCTCAGCAGCGCCGCCTTTGCCGAAGGCGGACCAATTCCCGAAAGATATACACGAGACGGCAAAAACGTATCGCCGCCGCTGAAATGGTCTGGAGTACCGGACGACGCCAAAAGCCTCGTTCTCGTCGTTCAGGATCCTGATGCGCCGAGCGGAACGTTTGGTCATTGGGCGGTATTCAACATCTCCGCGGAGACAAGGGAACTTCCCGAGGCGGAAAGCGGCAAGCCAGGTCCCGGTGCCCTTAGGCAAGCAACAAATGATTTTGGCAACGCCTATTACGACGGCCCTGAACCCCCGGTCGGACATGGCGTCCACCATTACCATTTCCGGCTGGCCGCGCTCGACACGCCGAGCCTTGCCATTCCGGCCAGCGCAGGCGTCGAGCGCATCTGGCGGGAGGCGCAGAAACACTCGCTCGAGCAGGCAGAACTCATCGGAACCTACGAACGCAATCCGTAAGTTGATGACCGAGGTGGCATTACCCTGCTGCTGCGCGGAACGGTTCTCCTCCTTGCCGGTTGTCTGGGAAAGGAGATGCCGCCATGTTTGGAGATATCATGTGGTTGGTCGTCGTTGCCGGCGGCCCATTGTTGCTGATCGTGCTGTTGGCCTATGCCGTTATCGCACGCCGCCGGCGTGGGCCCGCCGAACGAAGGGAAAGCGACCGGGCGACCGACCGGCTATACCAGGACAAGCGTTGATCCGCATCGCAAGATATCCAATCGGCAAGACATCCAATCGGCAAGACATCCAATCGGCAAGACAGGGGATCGTAAGCCGCAGCGGGCGACGACGATCCCCAACTGGGTCAGCGCATTATCCTTTGCCGCAACCACGCAAAGAACCTGCCGCTGACGGCTGAGCGGACTCGCGTCGCAGCCCAGCGCGCTTTCATGGTTGAGCCGACGTGGCAATCGCAGACGATGTCGTGCAACTGCCAGTCGTTCAGCTCGAAAAAGCGCTTTGCCTCGCCGTAGGTATCGTCTTTCAAACCCGATGCGCGCAGCACTGGATCTTCGAAAGCAACCGAAATTGCGGTTCCCTCGCCCCGCATCATTGCACGTGCTTCGGGGTGCAGATGTTCGGTGCCTGCAAACGCGCCAAGGCATCGCTCGGGATTACGCTCCAGCAGTTCAGCCCAGCGCTCTATGCGCTGATTTCGTGTCATTGCGGAATATGCAGCCGACGATTCAATCTTGGCGACGGCATGCAGTTGGTCGAGTGTTTGATGTTTCATGGCCAGCTCCTGTTGAGGCAGCGAAGCGCCCACGCCTTCAAGGGAATTACCGCGCCGTAATGCTTCGACAAGAGCGCCAGGCTGGAGAATTCGACACAACCGGATTGGGCCGGCGGGATCATAAACACACGTTCTGCGTTCATTGGCGGGGGCTGCTTGTGACAAACCGCTGATCCGCGACGGGATGCATCCATGTTCATCCAGCCAATCGACTATTTCCTTGCCGTCTGGTTCGCTCTTGCCGCCGCCTCGACGCTCTATGTCGGCTTCGATCAATACCGCAACAATCCCGAACCGGTGGTGATGAAATGGGGTTTCATCCTGGTGACCCTCTATATGGGTCCATTGGGGCTGCTGCTTTATGTGCTTGCAGACAAGGAGCCACGACCGGGCGAGCATGAAGACTTCACCAGGCCGCTATGGAAGCAGGGCGTCGGTTCGACCATCCACTGCGTTGCCGGCGATGCAACCGGCATCATTCTCGCGGCGGTCATCACGGCAACGCTTGGCCTGCCTATGTGGCTCGACCTCATCGTCGAATATCTGGCGGGTTTCGCCTTCGGCCTGTTCATCTTCCAGTCGCTGTTCATGAAATCGATGATGGGCGGCACCTACTGGGAGAATGTGCGCAAGAGCTTCCTGCCCGAGTTCATCTCGATGAATTTCATGATGGCCGGCATGGCGCCCGTCATGAGCTTCCTGATGATGGGGCGCGACATGCGCGCGATGGAGCCGACCGAGCTCTTGTTCTGGGGCGTGATGTCGATCGGCGTCATTGCCGGCTTCACACTTGCTTATCCCGCCAATGTCTGGCTGGTCGCCCGCGGACTGAAGCACGGGTTGATGACGCAGCGCCCGGAGGCGGCCGAAATGAGCAGTCGAGAGCCGACCGCCCAGCAACAGCACGCTACGCATCATGCCCGCGCCGGCGATGATCGACGACAAGGCCACGCCAACACATCCCACAAATCCAAACGCAACGGCCATCAGATGGAGACGGACGCCACGACGCCGCAGATAGCAGCCCTCGGCATGGTCTCGGTGCTGGCGCTGGCGATTGGCATGGCCGCACCGGCGAACTGGCTGAACCTGACGCTTTCGGCACGTGACGTCGGCGGGGCGATCATGCCGCAAGGCATGATCATGGGCCGCGACACGCCGGCGGAAGCCATGCGTGACATGGCTGCAACCAATCCGCATCGCGTCACGGCATCCTATGGCCTTGCCGCCAAAGGCGACCAGGAACTGCCATTCCGCCTGGAGAACGGCGTCAAGGTGTTCGACCTCAGGCCCTCAGTGGTCCGCTGGCAGATCCTGCCCAATGTCGCGGTCGACGCCTATGCCTACAACGGCCAGATCCCCGGTCCGCGCATCCACATTCGCCAGGGCGATAAGGTTCGCATCGACGTCACCAATGACCTGCCTGAGGAGACCACGGTGCATTGGCACGGCATGATCCTGCCGAACCAGATGGATGGGCCCGCCGAGATCACCCAGCCGCCGATCGAGCCTGGGCAATCCTATTCCTACGAATTCACCGCGACCCAGCACGGGACCTATTTCTATCATCCGCATGCCAAGCCGGACCGTACCCAGGCGCTGGGGCTCTATGGGGCGCTGATCATCGACCCTGCCAATCCCGCCGACGAGGTTCAGGCTGACCACGACTATGTGATCGAACTTCAGGAATGGCTGGTGCGCGATGGACTGACCTATCCTTCGATGCCGATGGAAGGCGGTATGCCGAACTTCTTCACCATCAACGGCAAGGCCTATCCCGCAACCGACGCCATCCCCATGAAGGTGGGCGAGACGCTGAAGGTGCGTTTCATCGGCACCAATAATGGCTTCGTCCATCCCATGCATATCCATGGCGGACCCTTCGAGGTCGTCGCTCGTGACGGTGAGACGCTTCCTCCCTCGGCGCGCTTTCTGGCCGATACGATCAATGTCGGGCCAGGACAGCGCTATGACGTCGTCTGGAAGGCACGGCGTCCCGGCAAGTGGCTCATCCATTGCCACATCCCGCATCACACGACGAACAACAATGTCGAGGAAAAGGGCGGCGGCGGGCTGATGGTCGTGATCGACGTCGGTTAAATCTGCCACCCCCCTGTGGATTTACCTGTGTCATCGGGGGGCGCGTTGTTGCGCGCTACTTCTTGATAATGGTTCCGTTGCGCAAGTCGAATGCTTCGGTACCGCGAGCCTGGCGATAGAAATCATCCTGCAATTCACCCCATTCGCCGAGAAAGGCGCCGCAATTGCTGCAATGAATTGGCGTCGACTCGTTGGCGTCGTCGGGAATGTCCATTTGGATGGTCCCACAAGCCTTGCAATCGAGTTTGTCGTCCAGCCGTCGTCCCATTTCCCAATGATTGCGCATTTTCGACCATGAGCCAATTGTCGATTTCGTACCAAATCGCATCGACCATGGCTCATCGGTCAATCGCGAGAGTCAAAAAGGACGGCCAGACCCAGTTCCCGTGCCAGCTCGATGATCGTCTCCATCAATTCATCATCTGTATCCTGCAAATAAGGCGCGTCCCTGCGAGCGGCCTCTATCGCCGCTTTGACCGAAACGATGTCGCCGTATCGCGCACTTCGAAGCTCTTCTGCCAGAAACGCCTTGGCGGTACCGACAGGTCTTATTGCCCATCTGGCGATGCTCATGCGGCTCCCTCCCATGGTCACCTCAGCTTCATTTTGATCCTGTCCAAGGTGCAGATCAATCGATGGTACGATTCCGTACGGAGCTACCCAACCGGTTGGAGACAGCCGTGTGACGAACGCCTTGGCCAGGGTTTTCGGCGTCTCTCTGGGGTGAGTTGGGGCGAAATCGCCCGGTGGGACCGGCCTTGCGGAACCATCGCTCAGCATGGGGGTTTCTTCAAAATCTCCCTCGAAGAATGCAAGGAGCGACCATGCGCATGTTGACGATAGCTGTCGCGCTTTCCGGGGCGGTCACCATTCAGCCCGTCTACGCCCAAACTATCGGACCGCAGCTTCCCCAGGTGACGCCACCGCAGGGCGAAGCGCAGCCGGAGCTGGCGCCGCCCGATCCAGGCTCTGCCGGTTTGAATTTCACCGGCGTCGCCATTGTCGCCGTCGAGGATTTGCCGGACGAAATCAAGGCGCAGGCCGATGCCGTGATTAACCAGACCAGCGCCGAAGATTTGCTTCGCCTGCAAAGCTCCGTCGATGCCTCACCTCAGGCGACGTCGGCTTTGAGAGCGAATGGGCTCAATTCCTCGCAGGTTGTCGCTGCAAACATAGATGGCGATGGCACGCTGACGCTGATCATTCAGACGACGACTTGAGGCATCGAACCATACGCATCACTGAATCGACGAAATGCAGTCGCGGAGAGCAGCAATGGTCGAAGCCGCCGTTCGCAACTTCACCATCAATTTCGGGCCACAGCATCCCTCCGCCCATGGTGTTCTTCGGTTGGTGCTCGAACTGGACGGCGAGATCGTCGAGCGTGCCGATCCGCATATTGGCTTGCTCCATCGAGGCACCGAAAAACTCATAGAGCACAAGAACTATTTGCAAGCGCTGCCCTATTTCGATCGGCTCGACTATGTCGCGCCGATGAACCAGGAGCATGCGTTCTGCCTCGCCGCCGAAAAACTGCTCGACATAACAGTTCCAAAGCGTGGGCAGCTTGTCCGTGTTCTTTTTTGCGAAATTGGCCGGCTTCTGTCGCATCTCCTCAATGTCACGACCCAGGCCATGGATATCGGCGCCCTGACGCCGCCGCTTTGGGGATTTGCGGAGCGCGAGAAGCTGATGGTCTTTTACGAGCGCGCCTCCGGCGCTCGCATGCATGCGAATTACTTCAGAATCGGCGGCGTGCACCAGGATTTGCCTGCGAAGCTTCTCGACGACATCTGGGCTTTCTGCGATCCGTTCCTCAAAGTCTGTGACAACCTCGACGATCTGCTCACCGGCAGCCGCATCTTCAAGCAGCGCAATGTCGATGTTGGTGTGATCGGGCTGGATGATGCCTGGCGCTGGGGATTTTCCGGCGTGATGGTACGCGGATCGGGCGCGGCATGGGATTTGCGCAAGGCACAGCCATACGAATGTTACCCTGACATGGATTTCGACATCCCCGTCGGCAAGAACGGAGACTGCTATGACCGTTATCTCGTCCGTATGGAGGAGATGCGCCAGTCGGTGCGGATCATGAAGCAATGCCTGGAAAAACTGCGGTCATCCGAAGGCCAGGGGCCGGTCGCGATTCCGAACCAGAAGATCACGCCGCCGCGGCGCGCCACGATGAAACGCTCTATGGAAGCGACCATCCAGCATTTCAAACTTTATACCGAGGGGCATCGCGTGCCGGCGGGAGAAGTCTACGCCGCGGTTGAAGCGCCAAAGGGAGAATTCGGCGTTTATCTGGTTTCTGACGGGGGCAACGTCCCTTACCGGTGCAAAATACGTGCGCCATCTTTCGCCCATCTGCAGGCGATGGATTTCCTGTCTCGAGGGCACATGATCGCCGACGTTGCCGCGATCATCGGGTCGCTCGACATCGTGTTTGGCGAGATAGATCGTTAGTCCTCGGCAGGTTGCGCGCTTGCCCCGCGATGCAGAAATTCCCTCTCATGCGTGGACGGGAGGCTCTTCATTCTCGTCGGGGTTGGGCAGCGGAGTCTCGTCCGGAAGCGTTTCCGGTTCGGGTTCCTCGATCGGCTCCGGCTTCCATGTTGGAGGCGGCACGGGCATATCGCGATTTGGGTCTGGCTGTCTTGGCTGTGGCATCTAACTATCTCCGTTCAGTCGGAACAACTCGTCCGCCGTGGCATGGTTCCTGGCAGAATACAGCCATCGAGATCGTTGCGCCCTCAAGGCAGGCGCACGTTGGTCCGCCCACGGATGCCGGCGCAAAAGTTGCAGATCGTTCGGAACCGGTCGGATTTTCGAGCCGTTGTCGTCGAAATCGACCAAGGAGAAGCGTGATGAAGGACAAGTCAGGAGATATCGACCATACATTGCCGCAGGTCGCCATCGACGATCAGCAGGTGCGACAGCTGGCCGCCACGACCGATTTGCCGTCAAGGCAGGCACGCGAACTGGTGCGCCGTCACGGCAACGATCCGCGGAAGCTGGAAGAGTTGGCGAGGTCGATCAACGCCACCAACTGAGTCCAGGCCAATGGGCATCGACGGCGCAAGCCGTTGGCATCAGATTTCCAGCAAGGCGTAGGGGCGGCCGCCAGGTTTGGCCACATGCATGGCGACGTTGTAGACCTTGGCTCCGCCAGGCGTTTGGCCTTCGTAAGAACCGCGATGTGCATGACCGTGCACGACAGCACTGACCTGGAATCGATCGATCGTTTCGGCCAGACGTGAAGAGCCCAGAAACGGAAATATTTCCAGCGGTTCTCCCGCGACGGTGTCGGCAATCGGCGCGTAGTGAAGGATCACCAGCGTGCGCTTGGCCCGCACCTGGCGCATCGCATTTTCAAGTCGCATTGCCTCGTTCACGCTTTCCGCGACCATCGTCTTGATCGCCGGTTCCCCGAATGAGCCGAGCATGCGTGACCCGAAGCCGCCTATGAATCCCTTCACGCCGACAAAACCGACCTCCTCGATTTCGACTGTCTGCCCGTCGAGGAGGTGAACATGCGCCTGCCGCAGGATCTTCGTGACGTCTTCCACCGCACCGGACTCGTAGTCATGATTGCCGAGGACTGCCACAACCGGGATCGAGCAGTTGCGCAGATCCTCGGCCAGCATCTCCGCTTCACGAGGCTTGCCGAGATTGGTCAGATCTCCCGTGAGAACGAGAATGTCCGCTTCGCTCGATATCTCGCCGAAGAGGTCTCGATACGAGTTTTGTGCATCTTCCCGCACATGGAGATCCCCGACCGCGGCAACTTTGAGCGCGCGTGCGCCGTCCTTGGGCGCGCTGCTCTTGACGGGATCAGCCATCACGGAATTCTCCCACACCACCGACGCCGGCGAAGCCCCATTCCTTGACGTCGATCTCGTAGTCGGTTTGCGAAAGCAGCCGCCCACGGCAGATCTTCATCCTTGGAGACGGCAATTGCCGTTGCTTGGCGAGGCGGTCGAGCAATTCATCGAGCAACCAGGCCGGGATATGATCCCGCTCGCTCGGATAGATCCATCTGAAATTGATAAGCTGCATCAACAGAACCTCCCAATGAACCTCCAGATAAGAAAGCAGCCGGTGCCAATCGATCTGATCGCCCGCCTTGAGAATCGTATGAGCGATATCGGCGCCGTCGTGTCGCCCTCTGTCCTGGATAAAGCATTTGGACCAGATGAGTTCGGTCGGGCCGATGATCCGCACCCTGCTGCCCAACAGCTCGGTTTGGCGGGCGTGTTCCAGCCACAGGTCGCCAACAGGCACCGTGCCGTTGGCCGAGCCGAAGATGACGTCGAAGAAATGCGTGCCCTTGAACACCTTGCCGAGCCACCGGTCGTCCTCGATTTCGACGGCATATCCAAGCTGCTTGAAATGGGCGAGGATCCGCGCGTAGTCGCCTGCCTTGCAGAAGATATCGAGGTCCTTGGTCTGGCGGGTGACACCCGTATAGGCGCTTACCGCGTAGGTCCCGGCGACCAGAAAGGGAATGTCGGTGGCGGCAAGCTCGCGGATTGCTTCGGTATAAAATACCTCCGCCTCGGCATTTTTGAGCGTCGGCGCCGCCTTTGCGTCAATCATGGGAAGCGAGACCAGAACGTTTTCAGGCAATGGGCCATTGGTCATGAAACGATGACTCCGAATCCGGCAACCGGCAGTCGCCCGCTGTGGTAACAACGTGAACCCCGCCTGGTTCCGCTACCGGGCGGCCAGCCAAAGGTTCATTCTCGTCACGTACTGGAAATTTCGGGATCGCGCCTGCCGATCCAAGCCCGGCCCAACGTCATCGCCGGCGCGCAAGTCTCTATGTCGCCTCGGAATCGGCCCATGCCGCCGCCAATGTCCCATTGGCCCAAATTTGAAACACCCCGTGGGTGCTCGATCTCGATCGTTTTAGAGTTTATTGGGCTTACCCAATCGGGTACAAAGCTGAAGCCGAGGCGCTTGATCTAACCGCACCCCGATCGGCGTGCGCCAAGCCATCATCAGGACCATCAAGGCATGACCCCCTCGCCTCCCTTTCTCGGCTTTCCCGACCGTCTTGCAGATAGCCGCGTGCCTCGTGCGGTGATCTTCGGGGCCGGTCACGGCAGCACCTATCCCGGCAAGGACAGCAGCGGCTATGCCTTGGCCGCCAACGCCATCCGTGCTGCCAGCCAGGACGATGCCGCGTTCGTCGAGCACTGGGATTTCGATCTTGGCGGCCCGCTGTTCGACGGCAAGCCGGACTCTTGCGTCGACGCCGGCGATATCTTGACCACCATGCATGACAATGCCGGCAACCGGGCCAGGATCGAGGCAAAAACGCGCGAGATCCTGACGTTGCCGGCTGTGCCGATCCTGATCGGCGGCGACTGTTCCATGACCATTCCCTTCCTCGCCGGCTTTGCAGAGCACGGGCCGGTCTGGGTCCTGCAGGTCGACGCCCATATAGACTGGCGCGACGAGGTTCATGGCGAACGCCACGGCTATTCGAGCCCGATGCGCAGGGCAAGCGAGATGCCGCATGTCGCCGGCATGGTGCAGGTCGGTCTGCGCAGCGTCGGCAGCGCGCGCATCGCCGAAATCGAAGCAGCCCGGCGCTATGGCAGCCGCTTCGTGACCGCCCGCGAGGTTCATGCCCAGGGCGTCGAAGCCGCGCTCCGGCATATTCCGGAAGCCGCGCGGGTCGTCGTCACCCTCGACTGCGACAGCCTTGATCCAAGCATCATGCCGGGCGTGGCGGCGCGTACACCCGGCGGCCTCACCTACACGCAGGTAATCGACCTGATCGCCGGCCTCGGCAAACGGGCCAGGATCGCAGGATTCGACCTTGTCGAGTTCTATCCTCCGGCCGATATTGACGGCCTGTCAGCGCTGACCGCCGCGCGCCTTCTTGTCAATGTGGTCGGCACCGTCGTCCGGCAGGTTTGATGTCAAAATCCCGCTCTTCGCCGCAGAGCGGCCCAAAGGCGCGTGAGCGAGCTTGCGGTTGAAATGCCCTTTTTGACACCTGGGTATTCGATCCTGCCTCGTCCGACCGGCTCGTCGCTCCAGACCAGGTTGAAAGCAATGCCCTTGAGCCCAAGCTCCCCGATCCGGCGTACGATCGTCTCCTGCAGATAAATATCGGATGTTCGCACCCCGTCGGCACGCTCGGGCAGCTTGAATATCTCGGTACCGCCGATTGCGTCCGCTCGAAGGACGAGGCTTTCGATCACCATGACGCCGCCATCGTCAAAGCGAACGATCTTTGAACGTTCCTCGTCCAGTGCATCGATCACGGTGGTGACATTGAAGAGCGATATTGGCTCGTCAGCAGGAAGCGGCAGGAATTCACCGTATGGTTGGAGGGTTGGCCGAAGCAACTTCGACGCCCTCGCTCGCAGGATGAGCACATGCTCGCCAAGCCATGGAAAATCTGAATATTGCCGGAGCGTACCGTCGTCGTGTTCGCGCAGGATCTCCATCCTGGGCGGATGCCATTGTGTCTGCTTCCGGCCGCAGAGCGTCGAAAACAGCTGGTAGTCGTCCGCCTGCCGAGGAAGGACCCATTCCTGTCCTTCGATCACGCTCAGGACATAGATATTCATCCGGTCCCCCGCACATCATCGCCTTGGTAGGCTCGGCCTGCTGCGCTGCTCTTCGCGCGCGTTCTCACCGCTGATCCGCGACGGCCATTTGCGGCACCGGCGGCAATTCGGGTGCATCCATCCCTTTGAAAGGGTCACGCCAGGCGTCGATGTCTTCAAGTCGACGGTACCAGCGGCTGACAGAGGGATAATCGTCGAGCGGCAGTCTGGCGGCGTCGTTGAACGGTAGGAAGGTCGCCATTCGAAAATCGGCATAGGAAACCGAATTGCCGACCAGCCACTGCCGCTCGGCAAGCACGGCGTCGAGTATTGCCGCAGCCGTATGGAATTGGTTCAGGCCCTCCTCCACCCGCTTCTGATCGATCGGGCCGATGCCGTACCGCTGTTTCGTCCCACGTTCGAAATGCACCGTGTCGCAAGCGAGTGCGAAGTGCTCCTTGCCCCAGCTGAGCCACCGGATCATCTCAGGTTCGTCATCGCCGGTGCGCCAGAAATCCGAATGCGCGTGGCGCGACAGCCTGCAGGCTATGGCGTCTGCCTCCCAGAGGCTCTTTCCCTCATCATCCACAAGGATGGGCAGTGAGAGGTTGGGATTTAACCGGCGAAATTTCTCCATTTGCCCGGCAGCGAATGGCGAGGCGAATTCGAAGTCCAGTTTCGTTTCGAGATAGCGTGCGATCGCGACCGCCAATCGAGGATTGGGATTGCGGCTGAAGTACAGCTTCATTGGGCACCGACGATCTGGGCGACCACGCAATAGTCGATCATGAGCAGCCTCTATGCAGCTTCGAAGTCAGCCCAAGCGCCCATGTATCCCAATGGATTGGGCTCGCCTTTCATCATCGTTTTTCGCCAAGCTTCCTGCTCGGCATTCATCAGAGCCAATTCCCAAACACAGGCAATAACAGGTCTCTTAACCGTGTCCATCGGTTCGGTTGCGGAATACAGCTTCCGATAGATGTGCTGACAAAGCACCGAACCCTGTATCCACCAGTGAGCTAAGATGGACACACCGAGCTCACCAGGATGAATGATCACAAAGCCCATGCCATTCTCGTCACCCTCGTCCGCCACACGCGGCAGAACCTCCTGTCGCACGAATGACTGCGCCAGAGTCGCCATGGGTTCGTCGATCTTTCTGTTGTCTGCGACGAGACCATAGACTTTGAGCTTGAGACCACCAATGTCCCATTGGCCCAAATTTGAAACACCACGTGGATGGTAGATCTCGATCGTTTCAGAATTCACTGAGCGCACTCCAATTGGCTATTGGCAGCAGACGTACCTGATAGCTCATCACGCGACTTGCACCCGGCGCGATCAGCATCAGGCCTGGTTTGTCGACAAAATCACCATCGAAATCCACCGGGCTTGCAAGGCCGTGCCAGGGTTCGATGCACAGGAACGGCGCGCCGCCCGGCTTTGACCAGACGCCCAACTCCCGAACCCCTTGCCAGGACATCTCGATCGCCGGGCCACGCTCGGCGGCATAACGCACGCTGGAGCTGGCGGGCTGGTCCATGATCACCGCGTCCTCGTCGAACAACCGCTCGGAGAGCGGGAGTATGTTGCCTTCGACAGGCGTCGGCTGCGGCGTTTTCAGCAGCAGTCCGTCCTTAAGGCGGCGGATCGGCGCCGGTTCATCGTGGGCAAAGATCAGCCGGTAATCCGTCTTGGCCAGATCCGGCTGCAAGGGCCAATTGAATGCCGGGTGCGCCCCGATCGATGCCGGCAGCGGCTCATCGCCGGTGTTGGTGATGTCGAAAGTCACATCAAGCTGCTGGCGGACCAGCGTGTAGGTCACTTCAAGCCGAAAGGCGAACGGATAGCGCGCCCGGGTGTCGGCGTCGTCGGCAAGCACCAGCGTGCAGGATCGCGGTCCCTTCCGCGCCCAGGCAAACGGCTTGTCGCGCGCGAACCCGTGCTGCGTCATTGGATAGGTCCGGCCGCGATGGCGCAGATGATCGCCCGCCAGCCGCCCTACGATCGGGAACAGCACCGGCGAGTGACGCCGCCATTCCGGCCCCGCCTGCCACAGGAATTCGAATCCGCGCACATCTTGCAGCGAAATCAGTTCGGCGCCCTGCGCAACGATGGTCGCCGAGATACCGTCGCCATGAAGCGTTTGGCTGTCCTGTGCCACATTTCCTCGCGGGTCGTTGTTGAAGGCCGGCGCGGTGGGCAGACTAGCAAAAGCGCTTCGGGACTCAAGGTGCAGCCTGGTTCTGCAGGAACGAATTGTGGCCGGAGGATCTCCCTCCGGCCACCTCTCCGCATCAAGAGCAATAACCCTCGCTCTTGCCCACAGCGGATAGTCGTTATTCGCGTTCGCCGGTGAAATTCAGCAGCAGCTGGAAGATGTTGATGAAGTTCAGATAGAGCGAGAAGGCGCCGAAGACGGCAAGTTTCTGGCGCGATTCCGCGTCGAAATTCTCGGCATACTGTTCCTTGATCGTCTGCGTGTCCCAGGCGGTCAGGCCGATGAACACGGCGATGCCGATCACCGAGATGGCGAACTGCAGCGCGGTCGAGCCGAGGAAGATGTTGACGATGCTGGCGATCACCACGCCGATCAGGCCCATGATCAGGAACGACGAGAACTGGGTCAGGTCGCGCTTTGTCGTGTAGCCGTACAGGCTGGTGGCGCCGAACATGGTGGCTGCGATGAAGAAGGTGCGCGCGATGCTGGTTCCGGTGAACACCAGAAACACGGAGGCGAGCGAGAGGCCCATGACCGCGCAGAAGGCCCAGAACATCGCCTGGGCATTCGCCGCGGACATGGTCTGCATCTTGAACGAGAACAGCATGACGAAGGCGAGCGGTGCCAGCATCACCACCCATTTCAGCGGGCTGGAGAAGATCGGCACGTAGAGCGCCGGCGTCGATGAGATCATGAAGGCGACGAGGCCGGTGACCACCAGGCCGACACCCATGTAGTTGTAGACGCGCAGCATATGCTGGCGCAGGCCCTCGTCGAAGACGGCTCCGGTTTGGGCGCCGGCGGCGACGCGATATCCCAGATTGGGGGTGTTCATTTGCGTTCTCCTTTGTGGATCGATCAGTAGAGCGTCTTGGCGAGCGTCTCTGCGGCGCGGTCGAGGTCGTGGACCTCGCTTCGTCCGACCACCGCATAAGCCACATCGCCGATCTGGAAATAGGCCGATGAGATGTCGCCCGAGGGCGCGATCGTCGGCTTGACGACGTCGAAGGTTCCAGGCCGGATCGCAAACAGCGACACCAGCCCCATGTCTTTCGTCTCGACCGCCATCTCGACGCTCGGACCAAAGCGGGACGGATAGATCTGCACGTCGCGGACCTTCCAATCCTTGGGCAGCGACGGCATGACGATGGCGGTCGCGGCGCGAATCTCGCCGGCGTTGTAGTTGGGCGCCTCGGGCTGCGACGGCATGCTCTCGCGCACCAGCGTGGTCCTGTGGGCCCGCACTGCGTCGTCGACATAGGCGGGCGGCTGCGGCGAGGCGACGACCTTGGTCACCGACATCGGCCCGATGATACCGTTCGCCAGCCACCCGGCGGCGACGAAGACAGCAACCACCGCGGCGCGCTGCAGCACACCGAAGATGCGGCCGCGGGCAAGCCCCCTCTCCAGCCGCCGCGCGGCATCGGCGGTCGCGGGCCGTGCCATACCTTTGGAGCCGGCAAGCGCCACGCGCAGTTCATCGCGGGTCCTGAGATCCGACATCACGCGCGCCGCCGCCTCCGGGCGAGCGGACAAGAATGCCTCCACCTCGATGCGGCGGGTGACGTCGATCTGGTCGTCGACATAGGCGTCGAGGTCGATATCCGTCACGGGATCGACAGTTGCGGTCATGAAGGGCCTCCAACGATCCTGAGGTGGTTTTTTGCCTTCGCCGGCTCCTCCATCTCGCGCAGCGCGGCGCGCGCCCTGCCGATGCGCGACATCAGCGTGCCGAGCGGCACGCCGCTGGCATCGGCGGCCTGCTGATAGGAGAGGCCTTCGATAGCGACGAGGTGCAGCGCTGAACGCTGTTCTTCCGGCAGGCTGAAAAAAGCCTGGCGCACCTGCGCCAGGCGCACCGAATGTTCCTGTGGTGCCGGCGTGCTGCCGTCGGCCAGGTATCCAGCCTGTTCGACGCGCGACGCCTCGGACTTGCGGGCCCGCATCCTGTCGATGAAGGTGTTGTGGACGATCGACAGCAGCCACGCGCGCAGGTTTCCGCCGGAGCGGAAGGTGCTGCGCCGCTCATAAGCGCGCACCAGCGCGTCATGGACAAGGTCCTCGGCGTCGGTGCTGTCGCGCGTCAGCGAGCGCGCATAGCGGCGCAGCGAACCGAGCTGTCCTATGATGTCAAAGCGTGGCATCGGCGGTTTCATGTCCTGTTTACGGAACATGTGGGGATTTTAATCCCTGCCCTGCCAATTTTTTCCTTTGGAGGACATCGTTCGAATGCAACGATTGATGCCGGCATCAATCTTATCATCGGCATCGCCACGATGTGCCATGCCCGGTGGATCGTGCCTACTTCACACGCCTCTTCTCCAGCTTCCGCGCCAGCGTCCGGCGGTGCATGCCCAGCCGTCGTGCCGTCTCGGAAATGTTGAAGTCGGCCTCCACCAGCGTCTCGTGGATGCGCTCCCATTCGAGGTTCTTTATCGAGGTTGGCCGCTCGGCGAGCGGCACCGAAGCATTGCCCTCGACCTGGCCGAAAGCCGCTTCTATGTCGTCTGTATTGGCGGGCTTGGCGAGATACTGGCAGGCGCCGAGCTTGATCGCCTCGACAGCGGTGGCGATGCTGGCAAAGCCGGTCAACACGACGATCCGCATTTCAGGATCGTGTTCGTGCAGCGCCCTGACGCACTCAAGGCCCGAGCCGCTGGCAAGCTTGAGATCGACGACGGCATATTGGAAGGCAACGGTGCCGATCAGCGCCTGCACGCCGTCGACGCTCCGGCAGCTATGCGTTTCGTAATCACGCCGTTCGAAAGACCGGCGCAGTGCGTTGGCAAAGGCGATGTCGTCCTCGACGATCAGCAGCGTGCGTTCAGTCGGCATTGTGCCCTCGCGGAGACAGAGCAGCCAGCGGCAGATGCAACGTAACCGAAGCTCCCCCCTCGGTTCTGTTTCTTACAGTGACGCTACCCCCCAGCTTGCGGATGACATTGACGACCAGAAACAGGCCGAGCCCGCTACCTGGCCGGTTCTTGGTCGACGTGTAGGGCTTGCCGAATTCAGCAAGCATGGCTTCTTCAAATCCCGGTCCCGCGTCGACAACTTCGATGATGAGATCGTCCGCGTGGCGGCTGACGATCAAACCGACCCATAGAGGCGACGCTTCAAGTGCGTTGTCCAGTACATTGAACATCACCTGTTTGAGCGCGGGATCGGAGACGATCTCCTGGTTGGCGCCGAAACGCCTGGTGTATTCGAAACCTTGCGGCAGCCGTGTCGACTTCCATTCGGCCACCAGCTCCGCCAGAAAGGCATCGACGGAGGTGCGAACCGTGCCTTCGCCGCGCAATTCGCCCGACGACATCAGGATTCCCGAAACGATCTTCTTGCAACGGTCCAACTGGCCCTGCATCTCCCGGATTTCCTGCGCCAGATCCGGATCGGCCTCGAGAACCGGCATGCGCTGCCAGTCGTTGAGGATGACGGAAAGCGTAGCCAGCGGCGTGCCGAGCTCATGCGCGGCGCCAGAGGCGAGCAGGCCCATCCTGACGATGTGAGCCTCCTCCGCCGATTGCTGGCGCAAATCCGCAAGATGAGCGTCGCGGGTGCGAATGTTGTTCTGGACCCTGGTGATGAACAGCACCAGAAGCGTTGCCGCCAGGACGAAACAGATGAACATGCCCTGAATGTGCAGGCTGAACAGCCCGGCACCGTGTGCGGCGGGCAGGCTGATCTCACGGTAGAAGGTGGTCAGCGCGATGAAGCACGTGCTTGCAATGAGGACAAGCGCCCAGACCGACCATGTCTCCAGCAGTACCGCGCCCAGGATGACCTGGAGCAGGTAAAGCGAAATGAAGGGATTGGACGCGCCGCCGCTCAGGTAAAGCTGGACCGTCAACGCGGTGACGTCGAGCAGCAGTCCAAGAAACAGCTCGGTGTTGGTGATCGCGTCCTGGCTGCTGTGCCGGCGCAGGCTGGCGACGTTGAGAGCGATCAGCAGCAGGATCACCACTGCCATCGGCACCAGCGGCAGCCCGATGCCAAGCGCGTAGCGGACGAACAGGATCGTCACGATCTGACCGCCGACCGCGATCCAGCGCAGTTGGATCAGAAGCAGAAAATTCTGCTTGTTGGTCTTGTCGTGCAGCGTCATTGGGCCGGGAGGTCCCCAGCCCTGGCCAAGCAGGTCACTCAAGCGGGAGTCCGATCCAGGCGCTGGTTGAGCCGCAGCGCCAGCAGCGTGCATAGCGCTCCCGACAGCAGATAGGCGCCTGACGAGATCAGCCCGAAATGGGCGGACAGGAACAGGGCGACAATGGGGGCGAAGCCGGCGCCGAACAGCCAGGCGAGATCCGAGGTCAGCGCAGCACCTGTATAGCGGTAGTTCTTTGAAAAATTCGAGGCGAGTGCTCCCGAAGACTGGCCGAACGACAGGCCGAGCAGGACGAAGCCCAACACCATGAAGACGGACTCTCCGACGAAGCCGCCATCGAGCAGCTGTGGCGCGAAACCGCTGAACACGGCAATGGCCACCGCCGAGCCTCCAAGCAAGGGCCAGCGCCCGACCCGGTCGGCAACGACGCCCGAGATCGCGATTGCCGCCAGGCCGAAGAAGGCTCCGATCGTCTCGATGACCAGGAACCGTGCCGGTCCCTCGCGCGTGAACAGGAAGATCCAGGACAGAGGAAACACCGTCACCATGTGGAACAGGGCGAAGCTCGCCAGCGGCGCGAAAGCGCCGAGCACGACAGTGCGCCCTTCGGCGCGCAACGTCTCGCGGACGGAAGTCGGCTCCAGTTCCTGGCCTTCGAACAGTTTGGTGTATTCCGGCGTCACCACGATGCGCAGCCGCGCGAACAGGGCGACGACGTTGATGGCGAAGGCGACGAAGAACGGGTAGCGCCAACCCCAGCTGAAGAAGTCTTCAGCCGACAGGTTGCCGACGAAATATGCAAACAGGGCACTGGCGACGATGAGCCCGAGTGGCGCGCCCAGCTGCGGGATCATCGCATACCAGCCGCGACGCTTTTCGGGGGCATTCAACGCCAGCAGCGAGGCAAGTCCGTCCCATGTCCCGCCCAGCGCCAGTCCCTGACCGATCCGGAACATGGCCAGCAGCCAGGCCGAAGCCGGGCCGATCTGGTCGTAACCGGGCACGAAGGCGATCGACACGGTCGAGGTCCCCAGCAGGAACAGCGCGATGGTGAGCTTGGCGCTGCGTCCGTAGGCGCGGTCGAGCGCGGTGAAGATCGCCGTCCCGATCGGCCGCGCGATGAAGGCAAGCGCGAAGATGGCGAAGGAGTAGAGCGTGCCGGTCAACGGGTCGGCATATGGAAATACGAGCTTGGGGAAAACGATGACGGAAGCGATCGCGTAGACGAAGAAGTCGAAGAATTCCGACGTCCTGCCGATGATGACGCCAACGGCGATTTCGCCGGGCTTCACCTCATGATGCCGCGCATTGATCCGTCTTGCGTCGGCTTCGATCTTCGAAGTTGGGCTCACAGCATTCTCCGTCGCCCCGCCGCGGTCTCATACGATCGCTTGCCATGTGCGCGGGCCAGATGCTTTGATGACGCCTGCCGCGTCATTGCGGCATTGGACAAATTGTCCAATGCCTTCATCGCCGCGGTACGGTTAGCACTGGGGGGAACAACCGACAGGTCATACATTGAGCCGTCTTCGTACCCTTTTCCTGCTGCCCCTGCTGGCATCGCTCGGCTCCTGCAGCATGGTCGTCCTGAACCCTGCCGGCGACGTCGCCGAGCAGCAGCGCGACCTGCTGATGGTGTCCACGGCACTGATGCTGATCGTCATCATACCGGTGATGGCTCTCACCATATTCTTTGCCTGGCGATACCGCCAGTCCAACCGCGAGGCGCGCTACGAGCCGGATTGGGACCACTCGACCCATCTCGAACTCGTCATTTGGGCTGTGCCGCTTCTGATCATCATCTGCCTGGGCGCGGTGACCTGGATGGGCACCCATCTGCTCGACCCCTATCGTCCGATCGGACGTGTAGCGGCCGGCAAGCCGCTGCCGCCGGACGTGCGCCCGCTTGAGGTCGAAGTCGTCGCGCTCGACTGGAAATGGCTGTTCATCTATCCGGAATACGGCGTCGCCGTGGTCAACGAACTGGCTGCGCCGGTCGACCGGCCGATCAGCTTTCGCATTACCTCCGCATCGGTGATGAACTCCTTCTACATTCCAGCACTGGCCGGCCAGATCTATGCGATGCCGGGTATGGAAACCAGGCTGCACGCTGTCATCAACAAGTCCGGCGACTATGAAGGGTTCTCTGCCAATTACAGCGGCGCCGGCTTCTCGGGAATGCGCTTCGCGTTCCACGGCCTCGAGGATGCCGGTTTCCAGGCATGGATCGCGAAGGCAAAGGACAGCGGCGGCAAGCTCGACCGAAACGGCTATCTTGAGCTCGAACAGCCCAGTGAGAACCAACCCGTGCGCCACTATGCGGCGGTGGATAGCGATCTCTACAAGGCGATCCTCAACATGTGCGTCGAGCCCGGCAAGATGTGCATGAGCGAGATGTCGCAGATCGATGCCAAGGGCGGTCTGGGAATGGCCGGCATCCGCAACACCCTTCCGCTGCTGTATGACAAGTTCGCCCGGCGCGGCACGATATTCGGCCCCGCCCCATCCTATGTCGCCAGCATATG
This sequence comes from Mesorhizobium sp. Primo-A, assembly GCF_003997175.1. Classification (NCBI taxonomy): domain Bacteria; kingdom Pseudomonadati; phylum Pseudomonadota; class Alphaproteobacteria; order Hyphomicrobiales; family Phyllobacteriaceae; genus Mesorhizobium; species Mesorhizobium sp. Primo-A. The sequence continues at coordinate 23,676 of NZ_RZTG01000003.1, read as the reverse complement.
CACGACCGAAGAAGCACTGGCCGCTTCGAAGGCTGATCAATCCGCCACGCCGATGACCTCGACGCCGATAGTCGGCGCTGGTCTGCAACGGCCACTGCCCCTGTCGATCCGACTGCCGTCACCTTCCGCAACCGGCACGCTTCGGTCGCCCTTCAACTCCTGAGGCGCCACGCAAGACATGTTCGACAATCCTGCTCTTCTCAAGGCGATCTTCGGCCGGCTTACGTTCGAGTCGCTGCCGCTGCACGAGCCCATCGTGGTCGCGACCTTCATTGTCGTCGCGCTGGGCGGCATCGCCCTCGTCGGCGCGCTGACCTATTTCAAGCTCTGGGGCTATCTGTGGCGCGAATGGTTCACCAGCGTCGACCACAAGCGCATCGGTGTGATGTACATGGTGCTCGGCATCGTCATGCTGCTGCGCGGCTTCAGCGACGCCATCATGATGCGACTCCAGCAGGCGATGGCCTTCGGCGGTTCGGAAGGCTATCTCAATTCGCATCATTATGACCAGATCTTCACCGCGCACGGCGTCATCATGATCTTCTTCGTGGCGATGCCGCTGGTGACGGGCCTGATGAATTTCGTCGTCCCGCTGCAGATCGGCGCGCGCGACGTGTCGTTTCCGTTCCTCAACAATTTCAGCTTCTGGATGACGGTCGGCGGCGCGGTCATCGTCATGATGTCGCTGTTCGTCGGCGAATTCGCGCGCACCGGCTGGCTCGCCTACCCGCCGCTGTCGGGTATCGGCTACAGTCCCGATGTCGGTGTCGATTATTATATCTGGGCGCTGCAAGTGGCGGGCGTCGGCACGCTGCTGTCGGGCGTGAACCTGGTCTGCACCATCGTCAAGATGCGCGCGCCTGGCATGACCATGATGAGAATGCCGATCTTCACCTGGACCGCGCTCTGCACAAATGTGCTCATCGTCGCCGCCTTCCCGGTGCTGACGGCGGTGCTGGCCCTGCTGGCTCTCGACCGCTATGTCGGCACCAACTTCTTCACGAACGACTTCGGCGGCAATCCGATGATGTACGTGAACCTGATCTGGATCTGGGGCCACCCCGAGGTCTACATCCTGATCCTGCCGGCCTTCGGCATATTTTCCGAAGTGACCTCGGCCTTCTGCGGCAAGCGGCTCTTTGGCTACACCTCGATGGTCTACGCAACCATCGTCATCACCATCCTGTCCTATCTCGTCTGGCTGCATCACTTTTTCACCATGGGGTCGGGAGCGAGCGTCAACTCGTTCTTCGGCATCACCACGATGATCATTTCGATCCCGACAGGCGCCAAGATATTCAACTGGCTGTTCACCATGTACCGCGGCCGCATCCGCTTCGAACTGCCGATGATGTGGACAGTCGCCTTCATGCTGACCTTCACCGTCGGCGGCATGACCGGCGTGCTGCTCGCCGTTCCGCCGGCCGACTTCGTGCTCCACAACAGCCTGTTCCTGGTCGCGCATTTCCACAACGTCATCATCGGCGGCGTGCTGTTCGGCCTGTTTGCCGGTATCAGCTACTGGTTCCCCAAGGCATTCGGCTTCCGGCTCGATCCGTTCTGGGGAAAGATGTCCTTCTGGTTCTGGGTGGTCGGCTTCTGGTTCGCCTTCATGCCGCTGTACATCCTCGGCCTGATGGGCGTAACGCGCCGGCTACGCACCTTCGAGGATCCCTCGCTGCAGATCTGGTTCATCATCGCCGCTTTTGGCGCCTTCCTGATCCTCCTTGGTATCCTGTCCTTCCTCATCCAGATCTTCGTCAGCGTGCGCCGGCGCGAGCAGCTTCGCGACGACACCGGTGATCCGTGGGACGGGCGTACACTCGAATGGGCAACCTCGTCGCCGCCCCCGGCCTACAATTTCGCCTTTACGCCGGTCGTCCACGATCTCGACACCTGGGCGGACATGAAGAATCGCGGTTACCAGCGTCCGTTGACGGGCTTCCACGACATCCACATGCCGCGCAACACCGGAGCCGGCGTCATTCTGGCTGGGTTGAGCGTGGTGCTTGCCGTGGCGCTCATCTGGTACATCTGGTGGCTGGCGATCGTGAGCTTCGTTGCTCTGATCGGCTACGCCATCGCGCATACCTTCAATTACGACCGGGACTTCCACATTCCGTCCAGCGACGTCACCCGCGTCGAGGACGAGCGGACACGCCTGCTCGCAGCCACCAGCCAGGCGGGATGAGCACCATGGCACACGCCGACACGGTGATCGACGACACGATCTTCCACCTGGAAGACGACCACGGCCATGCCGAGAGCGGCAGCAGCACCATGCTCGGCTTCTGGATCTACCTGATGAGCGACTGCCTCATCTTTGCGATGCTGTTTGCAGTCTACGGCGTGCTCGGTGGCAACTACGCCGCCGGGCCCGCGCCGAAGGACCTGTTCGATCTTCCGCTGGTCGCGCTCAACACCACCATGCTGCTCCTGTCCTCCATCACCTACGGCTTCGCGATGCTGGAGATGGCGAAAGGGCGAGTGAGGCCGATGCAGGTGTGGCTGGTGATCACCGGCCTGTTCGGCCTCGCCTTTCTCGGCATCGAACTCTACGAATTCGCCCATTTCATCCACGAGGGGGCGACGCCGCAGCGCAGCGGCTTTCTTTCGTCGTTCTTCACGCTGGTCGGAACGCATGGCCTGCACGTCACCTTCGGCCTGGTCTGGCTGGTGGTGCTGATGGTGCAGGTCTCCAGGCATGGGCTGATCGCCGCGAACCAGCGGCGCCTGATGTGCCTGAGCATGTTCTGGCACTTCCTCGACGTCATCTGGATCGGCGTCTTCACCTTCGTTTATCTGATGGGAATGTTGCGATGAGCGCCGGGCACCAAACAGACACCAGCAACCACAGCCACGCGCATCACGGCGTCAATCACGGCTCGCTGGCCGGCTATCTGACAGGCTTCGGCCTGTCCGTCGTGCTGACCGCCGTTCCCTTCTGGCTGGTCATGACCAACGCGCTCGGCAATCAGATGGCGTCGGCGATTGCCATCATGGCCTTCGCCGTCGTGCAAATCATCGTCCACATGGTGTTCTTCCTGCATATGAACACCAGGTCGGAGAGCGGCTGGACCATGATGGCGCTGATCTTCACCCTCATCCTGGTGATGATCGCGCTGACGGGCTCGCTCTGGGTCATGTACCATCTGAACGTCAACATGATGCCCGGCCATGACATGAGTCAGATACCCTGAGAGAGGGACCTGGCTTTGGACGAACAGGCGCGGACGACACCGCATCCGAATACAGGCGACGGCCAAAGGGTTACGCGTTCGAGATGGACGCTATTGATGCTTTGCCTTTGCGGAGCCATCGGCATCGCAGGGTTCTCGGCGCTCGGTATCTGGCAGCTGGAGCGCCGCGTCTGGAAGCTCGACCTGATCGAGCGTGTCGACCAGCGTCTCAAGGCAGTACCCGTGGCCGCCCCGGCGCCTTCGGCCTGGCCAGCGATCAACGCCAGGGATGACGAGTATCGCCGCCTCGTCGTCACGGGCCGGTTTCTCGGTGATCGCGAGACCCTGGTCCAGGCGGTCACCGATCTCGGCGGTGGCTTCTGGGTAATGGCGCCGTTCCGAGCGGATGATGGCTTCACGATTCTGGTGAACAGGGGCTTCGTGCCGACGGACAAGCGCGATCCGGCAACCCGCTTCGCAGGCAAGCCCTCGGGCGATCACACCGGAATTCATGGCCTGTTGCGCATCAGCGAACCGAAAGGCGGCTTCCTGCGCACCAACGATCCGGCTGCCAACCGCTGGTATTCGCGCGATGTACAGGCGATCGCCGCCAAGCAAGGCATCGGGCAGGTCGCTCCTTATTTCATCGATGCCGATGCCACGCCCAATCCGGGAGGGTGGCCGGTCGGCGGCCTGACGGTCGTTTCGTTCCACAACAACCATCTGGTCTATGCCCTGACATGGTTCGGGCTGGCCTTGATGGTGCTGGGCGCGGTCGCCTGGCTGTTGCGGCAGGCTGTGAAAGACAGGCCCGGCGGGGGCTGACCGCTGACCGCTGGCCGAGGCAAAGCCGAAATTACGCACGGAAGCGCTCATGCCGGCGCAGAGGATGGCGTGATCGCTCTGCTCGTGCCGGCTGGTCATTTCCGACGCGCATCAATAGGTTTCCCTTCAAACCCTCATCCATGAGCGCGCAGGGCAGGCTTCCCAGCCGTCTCGGGCTGGAGCACCTAGCTAAAACCGCTGGCGAAACGCGACCGATTTGCGTATCACTCCGCCGCCATTGGAGCCCTATCGATGTTTGAGACCCTGCAGCCCGCCCCCGCCGACAAGATCCTGGCCCTGATCGGCCTTTATCGCGCCGATCCGCGCCCCGACAAAGTCGATCTCGGCGTCGGCGTCTACAAGGATCGCGACGGCAAGACGCCGGTTATGCGCGCCGTGCGCGAGGCGGAAAAGCGCCTGCTGCAGGCCCAGGACACCAAGACCTATCTCGGCCTTGCCGGCGATACCGGCTTCAACACGGTGATGGCCAAGCTCGCCTTCGGTCCGGGCGCTGACATGACGCGCATCCGCGCCGCACAGGCGCCCGGCGGCTCCGGCGCGCTGCGGCTGGTGGCGGAATTGCTGAAGCGGACGCGTTCGGACGCAACCATCTGGCTGTCGGACCCGACCTGGCCGAACCACATGCCGGTGATGCGCGCCGCCGGCCTGCAGATCCGTGAATACCCGTATTTCGACGCCGCGTCGGGTGCTGTTCGCTTCGACGACATGCTGGCGGCCCTGCGGACCGCAAAGAGCGGCGACGTCGTGCTGCTGCATGGCTGCTGCCACAACCCAACCGGCGCCAATCTGGATGCGGCACAGTGGGCAGCCGTTACCGATCTGGTCGTCGAGCGCGCGCTGCTGCCGTTCGTCGACATCGCTTATCAGGGCTTTGGCGATGGCCTTGAGGCCGACGCCCTCGGCTTGCGCCTGCTGGCGGCGAAAGTTCCGGAAATGGTCGTCGCGTCGAGCTGCTCGAAGAATTTCGCCGTCTACCGCGACCGCGTCGGCGCAGCAATGATCCTGGCCAAGGACGGCGCACAGGCAGATGTGGCGATGAGCCAGATGCTGTCGGCGGCGCGCGCCATGTATTCGATGCCGCCGGACCACGGGGCAGCAGCCGTACGCATCGTGCTGGAGGACGCCGCCTTGCGTGCAGACTGGGAAGCCGAACTTGAAGAGATGCGGCTGCGCATGCTGAGACTCCGTGTCCAGTTCTCCGAAGCCCTGCGCCGGCAATCCAATTCCGACCGCTTCGATTTCGTCGCCAGCCATCGCGGCATGTTCTCCCGCCTTGGCCTCACCGAAGCGCAAGTCGAACGGCTGCGCGCCGAGCACGGCGTCTACATGGTCGGCGACAGCCGCATCAATGTCGCCGGCCTGCCCGAGGACGGCATGGACGACCTCGCCAAAGCGATCGTCTCGGTGCTCGACTGACGTGGCTCGCCTGTGGACAAGGCACTCTCGCCGGCTGACAGCGTTGGCCGCGCGGCCGGCCGCGCGATAGCATCAGCCCTATGACGCCATCGAAAGACATTTCGCGCCTGATCGAGATCATGGCGGCGCTGCGGGCGCCGAAGACCGGCTGTCCCTGGGATATCGAACAGGATTTCTCGACCATCGCGCCCTACACGATCGAAGAGGCCTATGAGGTCGCGGATGCCATCGCGCGCGGCGACCTCGACGATCTGCGCGACGAACTCGGCGATCTGCTGCTGCAGGTCGTCTACCACGCGCAAATGGCCGAGGAGGCCGGCGAGTTTGCCTTCCCCGATGTGGTGCAAGCCATCACGACGAAAATGATCCGACGCCATCCGCATGTCTTCGGCGACGAAAAGGCCCGCAGCGCCGGCATGGCCAAGGGCATGTGGGAAAAGATCAAGGCAGAAGAGAAGGCAGAGAAACGAAGCGCCCGCCTCGCGCGCGGTCTCGATCCCGAAGACAATGGCAAGGGGTTTCTGGATAGCGTGCCGGTCGCCCTGCCCGCGCTGACCCGGGCGCTGAAACTTCAGGAGAAGGCCGCCCGCGTCGGCTTCGACTGGAGCGAGGCAGCACCCATCCTCGACAAGATCGAGGAAGAGATCGGCGAATTGCGCGAGGCGCTGGCCAAGGGCGACACCGCCTCGATCAAGGACGAGTTCTGCGACATGCTGTTTGCCGTCGTCAATCTCGGTCGCCACCTCAAGCTCGATTCGGAAGCAGCGCTGAGCGGCACCAACGAGAAATTCCGCTCACGTTTCCATTATGTCGAGCAGGCTTTGGAGAAAGCCGGCAACACGCTGGACAAGGCTGATCTGGCCGAGATGGAAGCGCTCTGGCAGGAAGCAAAGACCGCGAAGTAGTCTCTCTTTTCGGGCAACTCCCGACGGAAACCGCTATACACTTTTCCTGGAACTGCTCCGGATTATCCGTTGTTTTTACGACGCAATCTGTTTTCGATCTCTTCGCGCGCGCTTTGCGTGGCCTTCAGCGAGATGGTGGCGCTGCCGTCGTCATTGTCGCTTCGCGAAACCACATCGCCATTGCGGTAAAGCCAGTCGACAAGGCCGAACTGTGCCGGCTCGATCGTCACGGTGAGGTCTTCGAGTTCGCCCGCCATCCGCGTTTCGATGATCGCCTTCAGCGCATCGATGCCCTCGCCGGTCACCGCCGACACCGCAATCGGCGGCGCCTTGTTGGCATCGGCGCCGTCTGCAAGCAGCCGGGTCCGGTTGCCTTCGTCGAGCCGGTCGATCTTGTTCCACACTTCGATCACCCGCTTGGCATCACCAGCGTCAACGCCAAGATCTGCAAGGATACGCTCGACATCCTCGGCCTGGGCGGCCGTGTCCGGATCGGAAATGTCGCGCAGATGAAGCACGAGGTCGGCCTCGACCACCTCTTCCAGGGTGGCGCGGAAAGCCGCGATCAGATGTGTCGGCAGGTCCGAAATGAAGCCGACCGTGTCGGAGAGGATGATCGGCGTGCCATGTGGCAGGCGCACGCGGCGCAGCGTCGGGTCGAGCGTGGCGAACAGCATGTCCTGTGCCAGCACATCCGCCCCGGTCAGCCGGTTGAACAGCGTCGACTTGCCGGCATTGGTGTAGCCGACGATCGCCACCACCGGGAACGGCACCTTCCTGCGCTTGGCGCGGTGCAGGTCGCGCGTGCGCCGCACCGTTTCCAGCTCCTGCTTCAGCTTGATGATCTTTTCCTGCAACTGCCGCCGGTCGGATTCGATCTGTGTTTCGCCGGGGCCCCCAAGGAATCCGGCGCCGCCGCGCTGACGCTCCAAATGGGTCCAGCTACGCACGAGGCGGCCCTTCTGGTAGTTGAGATGGGCGAGCTCGACCTGCAGCGTGCCTTCCTTGGTGCGTGCACGCTCGCCGAATATCTCGAGGATCAGCCCGGTGCGGTCCAGCACCTTGGCGTTCAGCTCTTTCTCGAGATTGCGTTGCTGCACAGGGGTCAGCGGATGGTCGACGACGACCACTTCCGCATGTCCCTCTTTGACGATTTCCGCGAACTCGGCGACCTTGCCGCTGCCGAGCAGCGTCGCCGGGCGCGGATCGTTGACGGTCACCACCGCGGTGTGAATCAGATCAAGGTTGATGGCGCGGGCAAGGCCAACGGCCTCGTCGTGACGCGCATCAGCCGAACGCATCAGCCGCGGGCGGTTGGTCTCGTCGTCGTTGCGCTGGTGGCGGGTAAGGACGGGCACAATGACCACGGCCCGGGTCGGGCCCTTGGCCTCAGTCCTGGGGTGATGCGCTGGTTTCCCGCGAACGGTGGCGTCCGCGTCTTTCTCACGTGCCAATCAGGCGCCCTGGCTTTCCTCGCCATCGAACATCTGAACCGGCTGGCTCGGCATGATCGTGGAAATGGCGTGCTTGTAGACGAGCTGGGAGTGACCATCGCGGCGCAGCAGGACACAGAAATTGTCGAACGAAGTGACCACGCCGGTCAGCTTCACGCCGTTGATGAGGAAGATGGTGAGCGGGTTCTTGCTCTTGCGAACTGAATTCAGGAACAGGTCCTGAAGGTTTTGCGATCGTTCCGCCATTGTTCTTGTCTTTCGCCGATCCCCTTCGGTTTGCAAGCCAATGCGCCAAATTAACGGGCGCATGTCAAGCTCGCAAACACCGTCTTGTCGTCAGTAACGACAAGCAGAACGAGATATATTGATGTTCATTCCACCTGTGCGGTTATCAGGCTGGACTTTTTTCCGCAATGTCAAAAAAGGCTTGCCGCAACGAAAGTGTTATTGAGCCGGGGTGCCCATTGGCGACCGTGTCGCCATCGATGGTCACCACCGGCATGGCGATCGTCGTTGCGGAACTGATGAACGCCTCGCGTGCCGTCTTGGCCTCGGCGACGGAAAAGCCGCGCTCCTCGATCTTCAGGCCAAGCTTGGCCGCCACTTCGAACATGGTCGTGCGGGTGATGCCGCGCAGGATGCCATGCTCGGCCGGCCTGGTGACCAGAACGCCGTCCCTGGTGACGATCCAGGCGTTGGACGAGCCGCCTTCCTTGACGTTACCTTCGGTGTCGACGAACCAGGCTTCCTGCGCACCGGCTTCCTTTGCCTTCTGCTTGGCCAAGACATTGGGCAGCAGCCCGACAGTCTTGATGTCGACCCTGTCCCAGCGGTTCTCCGGCACGGTGATGACGGCGATGCCTGTCTCGGCTCGCTTTGCACCAGCGGCAGGATCGGCCTTCCTGGCGGTTACCACCAGCGAAGGCTTGGTGTCGGCGGAAGGGAAGACGAAGTCGCGGCTGGCCACGCCGCGCGTCACCTGCACGTAGACCAGGCCATTGGCGACGTGGTTGCGATTGACCACCTCACGCAGAATGAGCGGCAGCACGTGAGAGGTGACCGGCCAGGCGATCGACAATTCGGTCAGCGAACGGTTCAGCCGGGCCAGGTGGCGCGGCATGTCGACGATGAAGCCACGCGCCACTTCGCAGACCTCATAGACACCGTCGGCAAACTGATAGCCGCGATCCTCGATATGCACGGCAGCGTCGGCGTGCGTGACATAGCGCCCGTTGACATAGGCAATGCGCGGCATTGGCGACCCCTCAGAAATTCTCGGGCTTTCTTATGCGATTCCACCGCGGGCGTAACCGGCAAATGGTTGGACCACGCGCGGCTGGTCGGACGTCGCGCTTAGACGCCCAGGGACTTCAGCTTGCGATGCAGAGCGGAGCGCTCCATGCCGATGAACTCGGCGGTTTTCGAGATGTTGCCGCCGAACCGGTTGATCTGGGCGATCAGGTAATCCTTCTCGAACTGCTCACGCGCTTCGCGGAGCGGCAGCGCCATGATGTGTTGGTCGGATTGATTCGGGGTGCGCGGCATGACATCGCCGATCTCGGCCGGCAACAGATCAGCGGTGATCGGCGCATCGACGTCGTCGCCGCGCGCCAGGATCATCAGGCGCTCGACATTATTGCGCAGCTGGCGAACGTTGCCCGGCCAGTTGTGCGCCTGCAGCACGGCCAGCGCGTCGTCGCCGATGCGGCGCGGCTTGATGCCGGCCTGGCGGGCGATCTGCTTCATGAAATTGTCGACGAGGTAGGGAATATCCTCGCGCCGCTCGGCCAATCCCGGCACGATGACCGGAACCACCGCGAGGCGATGGTAAAGATCCTCGCGGAAACGCCCGTCGGCGATCATCGCTTCGAGGTTCTGCGACGTGGAAGAGATGATGCGGACATCGACCTTGACCCGCTTGGTTCCCCCTACCCGCTCGAACTGCTGCTCGACCAGCACGCGCAGGATCTTGTTCTGCGTCTCGCGCGGCATGTCGGCCACCTCGTCGATGTAGAGGATGCCGCGATGGGCCTCCTCGAGCGCGCCGACCTTGCGCTCGACGCCATTCGATTCGGTGCCGAACAGTTCGATCTCCATACGCTCGGGCGTGATGTTGGCGGCGCTCAGCGTCACGAAAGGCGCGCCCTTGCGCGCCGACAGCGTGTGGATGGCGCGCGCGGCCAGTTCCTTGCCCGAGCCAGACGGGCCGATGATCATCACGCGGCTGTTGGTCGGCGCGACGCGTTCGATGGTCTGACGCAACTGGCTCATCGCCGACGACATGCCGATCAGATCGAAGGTTTCACCGCTGCGCAGCTTGAGGTCGGAAACCTCGCGCCGCAATTTCGAGGTCTCGAGCGCACGTTCGGCAATAAGGATCAGCCTGTCGGCCTTGAACGGTTTTTCGATGAAGTCATAGGCGCCGCGACGGATGGCGGAGACCGCCGTTTCGATGTTGCCGTGGCCGGAAATCATCACCACCGGCAAGGTCGGATGCATCGTCTTGATCTCGTCGAGCAGCGCCAGCCCGTCGAGACGCGAGCCCTGCAGCCAGATGTCGAGGAAAATCAGCCGCGGCGCGCGATCAGCTATAGCAGCGAGCGCGCTGTCGGCATCGAATGCCGTGCGGGTTTCGTGACCTTCGTCGCTCAGTATGCCCGCGACGAGTTCACGGATGTCTTCCTCGTCATCGACGATGAGAATATCAGACGCCATTACCGACCTTTTCAGTTTCTCTTTCGTTTTCCGCCCTGCTTTCGCCGCGCGGAGCCGTTGCGGCCGCAGGCGGCAGGATGATGCTGATCATCGCGCCGCGCCCATCGTGGAAGTCCGCAGGAGCATCGTGTAGTTCCAGCCTGCCACCATGGTCCTCCACGATCTTCTTGACGATAGCGAGGCCAAGTCCGGTGCCCTTCTCGCGTGTGGTCATGTAGGGCTCGAGCAGCCGTTGGCGATTCTCGCGCGGCAGGCCTTTGCCATTGTCGATGACGTCGATTCGAATCACACCATTCTGGCGCCCGGCCTGAATCCGGATTATGCCGTGCGAACCATCCTTCTGTTCCAATCCGTCGATTGCCTCGGCGGCGTTCTTGATCACATTGCCGAAAGCCTGCGCCATCAGCCGGCTGTCGAACGTGCCCTTCAGCGGCTCGCTGCCGAAGGTCCGCTCGAAGGTGATGTCGGCGCGGCTGACCTCGACCAGGAACGAGGCCTCGCGCAGCGATTCGCGCAGATCTATGGCCTTCATCTCGGGCTTCGGCATGCGCGCGAACGCCGAGAATTCGTCGACCATACGGCCGATATCCTCGACCTGACGAATGATGGTGTCGGTGCACTGGTCGAAAACCTCGCGGTCCTCGGTAATCACCTTGCCATAGCGGCGCTTGATGCGTTCGGCCGAGAGCTGGATCGGCGTCAGCGGGTTCTTGATCTCGTGGGCGATACGCCGCGCCACATCCGCCCAAGCCGACGAGCGCTGCGCCTGGACCAGGTCGGTGATGTCGTCAACCGTCACGACATAGGACTTTTCCTCCGAGCCGTCATCGCCGGCCTCGATGGTGATCTGAACGTTGAAGGTCCGCTCGGCGCCGGCGCGGTAGAAGGTCACCTGCTCGCGATAGACGGGTTTGCCGGACTTGCGGCCGATTTCGAAGACGCGGCCGACATGCGGCAGCACGGCGGAAAGGTTCTGCCCAAGGGCTGCGCTGGCGGATATGGCCAGCATCGCTTCGGCCGAGCGGTTGACGATGGTGACGATGCCGTAGGGATCGACGCCGATGACGCCGGCGGTAACGCCGGCAAGCACGGCTTCGGAGAAGCGTCGCCTCTCGTCGATCAGGTCCTTGGCCGACAGGATCTCGTTGCGCTGCGATTTCAGTTCGAGAAGCATTTTGTTGAACGTATCGCCGAGCGAGGCGACATCGCCGTCCGAGGGCCTGACCGGAACCGCGACGTCGAGATTGCCGGTCGCCACTTCGTCGGCGGCGCCGATGAGCTGGCGAATGGGCCGCACCAGACGGTCGGCGACCGCAATGCCGGTCCAGATCGCGGACAGGATGATGATGAGGGTGAGCGAAAGATAGGGCAGCGCGAAGGCCACCTGCGAGGTGCGGCGGTTGTCTTCCAGCCCCCGATATTCGTCGGTGTTGGACCTGACGATCTGCCGCGCCTTGATGACCTCCGGATCGACGAGGCGAATGGTATAGAGATAGAGCCCTTCGATCTCGCGCAGCTTGACGATGGCGCCCATGATGTTGCGCGTTTTCGGCTCGATCAGCACCGGCTTGCCGTCGGCAGCGCTGGCCACGGCGCCTTCCGGCGGCTCAGGCATGGCAAAATCCGTGTCGGTCTTGGCGCTCATGACGAAAGAGCCGTCAGGTTTGATCAGCGCCGCATGAGCCAGCGAACGGCCCACGGCTTCCTTGTTCATCAGGTCGAGAAAGCCGGTACGATCAAGGCCGTAGAGTGTGCGTGACGCATCGAGATCATAGGCCATGGACAGTGTCGTACCCTGCAGGTTGCGGGCATTTTCCTGAACATAGGCGTCGGCGATCGACAGCGACGAATTGACGATCGTCTTGGTGCGGATCTCGAACCAGCGGTCGAGGCCGATGTCGAGCGTGATCGACGCGATGATGGCCACCATGATGGCCGGAATGGCGGCAACCAGGGCGAACATGGCGACAATGCGCACATGCAGCCGCGAAGCGGCCTTGCCATGCCGGCGCGCCATCAGGATGCGGTGCACCTCACGCCCGACCAGCGCGATAAGAATCAGGACGAAAGCCGCGTTGAGGGCAATCAACGCCAGCGTCGTCGACTCGTTCGGTGTGATCGGCGTGGCGCCAACGAGGATGGTGAACGAGATCGCCGCCGTCATCAGCGCGCCGACGACCGCGATCACGCCTGGCAGCGCAAGCAGCCGGCGCCCGTCACGAGCGCCGGGTTCGCTGAAAAGCGGTTGGTTTGTTGTCGGTGCCTGCGGGGCCATGTCGCCGTCTAGTGCCATGATTGCGTCGGATGTATGCAACGCATTGTGGCGATTATGCAACAAGTGTGACCGAGACGGAAATCTTTCGCGAGCCGATCCCCTGAAAAGAGCGCGGGTTCAGATCAAAGGCTCAGCCCTGGCGCGACGATTTGTAGACGTTGACGCCAAGTTCGCGGATCTTCTTGCGCAGCGTGTTGCGGTTCAAGCCAAGCAGTTCCGCGGCCTTGATCTGGTTGCCGCGGGTTGCCGTCATCGAGGCCAGGACGAGTGGAAACTCGACCTCGGACAGGATGCGTTGATAAAGCCCGGCAGGTGGCAAATCGCCGGCAAACGAGGCGAAATAGCGTTGCAGGAAGTGCTCGACCGCCTGGCCGATCGACAAATCGTCGGGAATGAGATTGCCGCCACCCGGCACCACGGGACGTTCGCCGGTCTTGAGCTCGGCCTCGATGATCTCGGCGGAAATCTCGTCCTGCGAATAGAGCGCGGCGAGCCTGCGAACCAGGTTTTCCAGTTCGCGCACATTGCCCGGCCACGGATAGCGCTTCATCAACTCGATGCCGCCGGAAGAAATGCGCTTGGTCTGCAGGCCTTCCATTTCGCCGAGCTTGAAGAAGTGGCGGACAAGGTCGGGCACATCCTCGGAGCGCTCACGCAGCGCGGGCAGCCGGAGCGGCACCACGTTGAGGCGATAGAACAGATCCTCGCGAAAAAGCCCCTGGTTGATCAGGGTGCGCAGATCCTTGTTGGTGGCGGCGACGATGCGCACGTCGGTCTTGATCGGCGTGCGTCCGCCAACCGTCGTGTATTCGCCCTGCTGGAGCACGCGCAGCAGGCGGGTCTGCGCCTCCATCGGCATGTCGCCGATTTCATCGAGGAACAGCGTGCCGCCTTCAGCCTGCTCGAAGCGTCCGGTCGAGCGATTCTGCGCGCCGGTGAAGGCGCCCTTCTCGTGACCGAACAGTTCCGATTCGATCAGGTCGCGCGGGATCGCCGCCATGTTGATGGCGACGAACGGGCCGCCACGGCGGCGGCCATATTCATGCAGCGCGCGCGCCACCAGTTCCTTGCCGGTGCCGGATTCGCCCGAGATCATCACCGTCAGGTCGGTCTGCATCATGCGCGCCAGCATGCGGTAGATGTCCTGCATGGCGGCCGAACGGCCGACCAGCGGCATTGCATCGGGCTGCTCTTCCGGCCGCGCATCGATCTTCGGCCGTCGCGGCTCGGAAAGCGCCCGGTTGACGATGTTGAGCAGTTCGGTCAGGTCGAACGGCTTGGGCAGATACTCATAGGCGCCGGTTTCAGACGCGCGGATCGCCGTCATGAAGGTGTTCTGGGCGCTCATGACGATGACCGGCAGTTCCGGCCTCGCCTTCTTGATGCGCGGCAGCATGTCGAAGGCGTTCTCGTCCGGCATCACCACATCGGTGATGACCAGATCGCCCTCGCCCGCCGCCACCCAGCGCCACAAAGTCGAAGCATTGGAGGTGACGCGCACCTCGTGGCCGACGCGCGAAAGCGCCTGGTTGAGGACAGTGCGGATCGCCGCATCGTCGTCGGCGACGAGAATATTGCCGCGAACGGTCATTTGCGGTCTCCTTCACCGTCTTCATCGGCGCCGTATGGCGCTTCTTTCCAGGCCGGCATCAGGATGCGGAATGTGGTCCCGCGCGGCGTCGATTCGCATTCGATGATGCCGCCATGTTCGCCGACGATTTTGGCGACCAGCGCCAGCCCCAGCCCCGAGCCGTTCGGCTTGGTGGTGATGAACGGGTCGAACAGGATCGGCAAGATGTCTTCCGAGACGCCGGAGCCATTGTCGCGCACACAGAACTCCAGCGGCAGCGACACGCGGTCCTGCGTGCCCGGCACTGAAACACGGATGCCTGGCCGGAAGGCGGTCGACAGCACGATCTCGCCCTGCGGGTCACTGCCGATCGCCTCGGCGGCGTTCTTGACCAGGTTGAGGAACACCTGGATCAACTGGTCGCGGTTGGCAAACACCGGAGGCAACGAAGGATCATAGTCCTCCAATATCTTGATTCTCTTGGCAAAACCGTTCTTGGCAATGGCCTTCACATGGTCGAGCACGACATGGATGTTGACGGGGTAGCGGTCGATCGGCCGCTCGTCGGAAAACACCTCCATGCGATCGACCAGCGACACGATGCGGTCGGTCTCGTCGGTGATCAGCCGCGTCAGCGCACGGTCTTCGTCGGAAGCCGACAGTTCCAGCAACTGGGCAGCGCCGCGGATGCCGGAGAGCGGGTTCTTGATCTCATGGGCAAGCATCGCGGCCAGGCCGGTGACCGAGCGCGCTGCGCCCCGATGCGTCATCTGCCGGTCGATCTTGTCGGCCATCGACCGTTCCTGGAACATAACCACCACCGAGCCCGGAAATTCCGGTACCGGCGCGACATAGAGATCGACGACCTTCTCGATGCCGAGACGCGGCGACGACACGTCGACGCGATACTCGTTGACCGGTGCCAGGCGCTCGCGCACCTGGTCGACCAGCGTCAGCAGCGGGCTGCCGAAGGGAATGAGTTTTGACAGCGTGTTGCGGGCGAGCATGGTCGCGCTTGAACGAAAGAAGTCCTCCGCGTCGGCGTTGGCAAAGGTGATGAAGCCTTCCTCGCTGATCATGATCACCGGGCGGCGGATGGTGTTGAGTACGATCTGGGCGGCATCCGCCATTTCAGCGCCTTGGCCGGCGGCGGCGTTCATGCGGCACTCCGCAGGGTCAAAGGTTGCGGATCGCGCGAAAACACATCGCGCAGCAAGGCAATGACGCGCGCGGGCTCGAATGCGGTCAGTATGGCCTTTCGGCTGTCGTCGGCTACGCCGCCGGCATGCCGATCAAGATACCAGCCAAGATGCTTGCGCGCCTGGCGCAGGCCGCTTTCGGCGCCGTAGAGCGCCAGCATATCCTCATAGTGGGCCACGATGTAGTCGGCGAGCGCCGTCGGGTTCTGTGGAATATTTGGCGTCGCTTCGCCTGTCGCTGCGGCCGCAACGCCACCTGCGATCCAAGGCGCGCCATAATGGGCACGGCCAATCATCACGGCGTCGGCACCCGATTGATCGAGAATGTCGGCCGCTTCCGCCGGCGAAGAGACGTCACCATTGGCGACGACCGGGATGGACACGGCTTCCTTGACGCGGGCGATGGCGCGCCAGTCGGCCTTGCCCTGATAGAACTGGCAGCGCGTTCGGCCGTGCACGGTCACCATGCTGACACCGGCCTGCTCGGCGCGGCGCGCCAGCATCGGCGCGTTGAGCGCGCCTTCGTCCCAGCCAAGCCGCATCTTGACCGTCACTGGCACCTCGACCGCGCCGACAACGGCGTCGATCAGCGACAGTGCGTGGTCGAGATCCAGCATCAATGCCGAGCCGGCATAACCGCCGGTGACCTTCTT
This sequence comes from Mesorhizobium sp. Primo-A, assembly GCF_003997175.1. Taxonomy (NCBI): domain Bacteria; kingdom Pseudomonadati; phylum Pseudomonadota; class Alphaproteobacteria; order Hyphomicrobiales; family Phyllobacteriaceae; genus Mesorhizobium; species Mesorhizobium sp. Primo-A. The sequence continues at coordinate 7,464 of NZ_RZTG01000003.1, read as the reverse complement.
GGCCGGGCATCCCATGTTGATGTCGATAATGTCGGCGCCCTCGCCGGCGGCGATTCTGGCACCTTCGGCCATGTGCATCGCCTCGCGGCCTGCAAGCTGAACCATATGGACGGGCAGGCCGGAGTGGCGTATGCGCAGGTTGAAACCGGCCCTGCCCTTGGCGAGCTCGCCGCTGGCAACCATTTCGGACACGACCAAGCCCGCACCATGCGCGTGGGCACGCTGCCGGAACGGCTCGTCCGTAATGCCCGACATCGGCGCGAGGAACACGCGATTGCGGAGTTTCACGCCGCCGACGTTAAGCGGCGCGGCCAATTTGGTCAAATTAACCATGCACAAAAACCAAGCATCTTCATTCGTTGCACATTCTCTAGCCATATCGGCCGCAATGTGCAACGCGGAATGACGCCACATTAAGGCGCAATCGGAAAAATGCTGGCCTTCGGGACTGGGTGCGGCCAAAGCGCCGCGCGCCCCGTGGGACGCGCAAAGGACGCTTTGGGATTCATATTTGACGCACGATCTTTGCCGAAAACCGATTACACTTTTCGGGATCGTGCGCTAAGCCAATCTGCAATGACTGACGCAAGTGAAAATCACGTTTCGAGTGCGGATGGCAAGGTCGCGGTGGTAATCGTCGCGGCCGGCCGTGGTGCGCGCGCCGGACAGGCCAACGGACCGAAGCAATATCAACACATTGGCGGCTTTGCCGTTATCGCACACACGCTTGACATTTTTCTGGCCCACCCGCGGACCAGCGAGATCGTCGTCGCCATTCATGCCGACGACCATGAACTGTTCCGGCAGGCGGCGGGCACCAACGCCGAGCGCGTTAGCGCCGTTATCGGCGGGGCGACCAGGCAGGAATCCGTCCGGCTCGGCCTGCTTGCCCTTAGAGACCACGCGCCGGGGCAGGTTCTGATCCACGATGCCGTGCGTCCGTTTGTCGATGCGGACCTGATAGATCGCACCATCGCCGCCATCGGCGAGCGCGAGGGCGCATTGCCCGCTTTGCCCGTCGCCGACACGCTGAAGCGCGAGTCGGCCTCCGGCGTGGTTGGCGAAACCGTTTCGCGCAGCGGTCTTCACGCGGCGCAAACGCCGCAGGGCTTTCCGTTCTGGCCCATCCTTGCCGCGCACGAGAAAGCCCATCATCTGGGAAAAATGGATTTTACCGACGATGCCGCGATCGCCGAATGGGCGCATATTCCGGTCAAGATCGTTCCGGGCTCGCCGGACAATGTCAAACTCACCTGGGCACGGGATATTGCCATGGCGGACCAGCGGCTTTCCGGCGAACGTGTGCGCTTTCCCGACATCCGGACCGGCAATGGCTACGACGTCCATGCTTTCGAGCCCGGCGACCATGTTACACTGTGTGGAGTCGCCATTGCACACGACAAGAAACTGTCCGGCCATTCCGACGCCGATGTCGGTCTGCATGCTCTGACCGATGCGTTGCTGGCGACCTGCGGCGCCGGCGACATCGGTACGCATTTTCCGCCGTCCGACCCGCAGTGGAAAGGCGCTGCATCGCGGATCTTCGTCGAGCATGCGGCAGGGCTGGTGCGCGAGCGCGGCGGCCGCATCGCCAATGCCGATATCACGTTGATCTGCGAAGCGCCGCGCGTCGGCCCGCACCGCGAGGCGATGACGGCAGCCCTGTCGCAGATGCTGGCAATTTCCGCGGATCGCATCTCGATCAAGGCGACAACCAACGAGAAGCTCGGCTTCGTCGGGCGCGAGGAAGGCATTGCGGCGATCGCCACTGCCAGCGTGGTGTTTCCCGGCGAGGTGCCGGAATGACCAACAGCGACCTGGCAAATGCCTTGCTGCAAGCCTGCCAGAAACGCGGCATCATGCTGGCAACGGCGGAAAGCTGCACCGGCGGCATGATCATCGCGGCACTCACCGACATCGCGGGCTCGTCCGCCGTGGTCGATCGCGGCTTCATCGCCTATTCCAACGAAGCCAAGATGGACATGCTCGGCGTTTCCGCCGCCACGCTCGATGCGCATGGGGCGGTTTCGCGCGAGACTGCGATCGAAATGGCGACAGGCGCGCTTACCCGTTCGCGCGCCGGGCTGACCCTGGCGGTTACCGGGATCGCCGGGCCTGGCGGCGGTTCGGCGGAAAAACCGGTCGGCCTGGTCTGGTTCGGGGTTGCGCTGGACGGCCGACCGATTGTCGCCGAGCACCAACTCTTTGCAGACAAAGGCCGCGATTTCATCCGTCGCGAAACGGTCCGGCAAGCGCTGGAACTGGGCCTGCAAGCACTCGGATAGGATTATAAAACGTTGGGCGGGCGGACCCGAAAGCCGGATTTGCGGCTACGTTTTCGATTCCGGGCTGCTTTGCCCCAAGTGTGGCTCCGTCCCAGCCAGCAGCCGCTGAATATTGGCACGATGGCGCATAACCACGTAGATGCTGCCCGCAATCACCAGCAACCGATAGGCCAACGGTTGCTCCAGGCCACAGATGAGGGCGATCGCGGTCAACGCCGCTACCATCGAACTCAGGGAAACTATCCGAGACGTAGCCAGCACAGCACCAAAAGCCGCCGCAGCCCCCACACCTACCGGCCAAGACAGAGCCAGCAACACGCCAAGCCCCGTCGCAGCGGATTTGCCACCTGTGAAATTCAACCAGATCGAACGGCCATGTCCCAACAACACGGCAATTCCGGCCAGGCAAACAGCCCAAGGCACCCAGGCTTGCAGGTCAAGCGGGGTCGATAGCGTAACCAACGGCAACGTGATGAACCCAGCGGGCAAAGACGATCGCCCCAGCACCTTTCAGCACATCCACCAGCAACACCACCAACGCCGGCCATTTTCCCAAGACCCGCAAGACGTTCGTTGCCCCGGTGGATTTGGAGCCATGCTCCCGGATATCGATGCCCTTGAGCAGCTTCCCCGCCAGATAACCCGTGGGCATTGAACCGAAGAGATAGGCGATCGCCAGTCCAACGGTGCTTGCTATCCAGAAAAGCATGCGCAAGCCTCAAGACGGTTTTGTACCGTAGATGACGTCGGCGCGCTTCTCAAAGGCTTCGGCGAACATGCGGAAGGCACGATCGAACATGGTTCCCATGACCGCGCCCAGAATACGGCTCTTGAACTCGTAGTCGATGAAGAAGCGGACGGCGCAACCGGCGCCGTCGGGTTCGAAACGCCAGACATTGCTCAAATATTTGAACGGCCCGTCGATGTACTTCACGTCGATGGTGTTCTCGTCGGGCTTCAGCAGTACCTGCGTCGTGAAGGTTTCGCGGATCGCCTTGTAGCCGATGCTCATGTCGGCAAGGAGAACGGTACGCCCGTCACGCTCCTTGCGCGAGCGAACCGTCAGCGCTTCGCAAAGCGGCAGGAATTGCGGATAGGATTCAACATCGGCGACCAAAGCGAACATCTGCTCGGGTGTATGGGATACGCGTCGGGTAGCTTCGAATTTTGGCATGAAACCGGCTGATTAAGCTGATTTCTTGAGAATCGCTTCCCGTGCCGCACGCAGCTTGGCGAAATCGTCGCCGGCGTGATGCGATGAACGCGTCAGCGGGCTGGACGCCACCAGCAGGAAACCCTTGGTCCGGCCGATCGTCTCAAAGGATTTGAACTCCTCCGGCGTAACAAAGCGGATCACCGGGTGGTGCTTCTTCGACGGCTGCAGATACTGGCCTATGGTCATGAAGTCGACATTGGCCGAACGCAGATCGTCCATCAACTGCAGGATTTCATTCCGTTCTTCGCCCAGCCCCACCATGATGCCGGACTTGGTGAAGATCGACGGATCAAGCTCCTTGACCCGCTGCAACAGCCGGATCGAATGGAAATAGCGGGCGCCCGGACGAACCGTCAGATAGTTCGACGGAACGGTTTCGAGATTGTGGTTGAAGACGTCGGGTTTGGCCGCCACGACGATCTCCAGCGCGCCGTCCTTGCGCAGGAAGTCGGGCGTCAGGATTTCGATCGTCGTCAGCGGCGTCGCCGCCCGGATGGCGCGGATGACCTCGGCGAAATGCTGCGCACCGCCATCGGCGAGATCGTCGCGGTCGACCGAGGTGATGACGACATGGGTAAGGCCCATCTGCTTGACCGCATGCGCGACGCGGGCCGGTTCATCCGGGTCAAGAGCGGTTGGAATGCCCGTGGCGACGTTGCAGAAAGCGCAGGCGCGGGTGCAGATCTCGCCCATGATCATGAAGGTGGCGTGCTTCTTTTCCCAGCACTCGCCGATGTTGGGGCAGCCGGCCTCTTCGCAGACCGTCACCAGCTTGTGCGACTTCACGATTTCGCGCGTTTCGGCATAGCCCTTCGACATCGGCGCCTTGACGCGTATCCAGTCGGGCTTGCGCAGGACATCCTGATCAGGCTTGTGCGCCTTTTCGGGATGCCGCAGGCGCGGTGCGTTGGCGATCGTATCGAGGACAGTGACCATCGGGAAACCTGGTTCATTGGCGAGCGCCAGTCAGGCGTTCGTTGTGATAACGTCATCTAGGACTTTTCGGCGCAAAGAAAAAGGCCGCTGCGGCGCATGCCGCAACAGCCTTTTTCGCATGGCAGCTCTTCAGTGATGTCAGCGGCGCACCAGGCGTCCTGCCCAGATCAGTAGGCAGGCGCCGATAAAGCCGGTGATCAGATAGGCAATCCAGCCGACGCCGAACGGGCCAAAATTGAGAGCCTGCAGAATGGCGTTCAGCACGATCGCGCCGACGATGCCCATAACGATGTTCATGAAGATGCCGGTGTTGCTCTTCATGAACATTTCGGCGAACCAGCCTGCCAGGCCGCCGATGATGATGGCTGCTATCCAGCCGACGCCATTCAGGTGCATATGCCTTCTCCTTGTGTGATGGATGAAAGTGCATCCGCAAACGATGTACCTTGCCGCCGGGTTCCATCTGTAGCAGCGCTTTCAATCTATCACGCGTTGAGCGCGCGGCCATAGGCGTCGAGCACGCTTTCCTTCATCATCTCCGACAGCGTCGGGTGCGGGAAGATGGTGTGCATCAGCTCTTCCTCGGTCGTCTCCAGGTTCATCGCCACGACGAAGCCCTGGATCAGTTCGGTCACTTCGGCGCCGACCATGTGGGCGCCGAGCAATTGACCGGTCTTCTTGTCGAAGATGGTCTTGATGAAGCCCTGATCCTCACCGAGCGCGATCGCCTTGCCATTGGCGGCGAACTGGAAGCGCCCGACCCGGATATCCCAGCCCTCTGCCTTGGCCTTGGCTTCGGTCAGGCCAACCGAGGCGACCTGCGGATTGCAGTAGGTGCAGCCCGGAATCTTCAGCTTGTCGGTGGCATGTACGCCAGGAAAATCAGCGATCTTCTCGATGCACACGACACCCTCATGTTCGGCCTTGTGGGCGAGCATCGGCGGGCCGGCGACATCGCCGATGGCATAGATGCCCGGCACATTGGTCTTGCCGTAACCATCGATGACGACGCAGCCGCGATCCGTCTTCACGCCGAGCGCCTCAAGCCCGAGGCCCTCGATGTTGCCTTGCACGCCGACGGCCGAGATCATCCGGTCGGCGGTGATCTTCTCGACCTTGCCGTCCTTCATCTCGACATGCGCCGTGACCGAGTTCGTGCCCTTCTCGACCTTGGTCACCTTGGCTTCGAGGATAATCTTCATGCCTTGCTTCTCGAACTGCTTTTGCGCGAACTTCGAGACTTCGGCGTCCTCGACCGGCATCACCGCCGGCAGCAATTCGACCACCGTCACCTCGGCGCCCATTGTGCGGTAGAAGGAGGCGAATTCGATGCCGATGGCGCCCGACCCCATGACGAGCAACGACTTCGGCATCTCCTTCGGCACCATGGCCTCGAAATAGGTCCAGATCAGCTTTCCGTCCGGCTCGATGCCGGGCAGCGCGCGTGGCCGGGCGCCGGTCGCCAGGATGATGTGCTTGGCGGTATAGGTGCCCTCGCCCTTGACGCCTTTCGGCACCGGCGGCTGTGGCTCCATCGGCTTCTTGGCCGTCTTGGACACGACGATCTCGCCCGCCTTCGAAAGCTTGGCCTCGCCCCAGATGACGTCGACCTTGTTCTTCTTCATCAGGAAGGCAACGCCGCCATTGAGCCGCAGCGACACCTTGCGCGAGCGGTCAACGACGGCCGATGTGTCCACGCTGACCTTGCCGTCGAGCTTCAGCCCGTAATCCTTCAGGTGATCCGAATAGTGCATGATCTCGGCCGAGCGCAGCAGCGCCTTGGTCGGGATGCAGCCCCAGTTAAGGCAAATGCCGCCGAGATGCTCGCGCTCGACGATCGCCGTCTTGAAGCCGAGCTGCGCGGAACGCACCGCGGTGACATAGCCGCCGGGACCGGAGCCGATGATGATGACGTCATAGTTCTCAGCCACGGGTTTTCTCCTTCACAATTCCAGCATGACGCGCACGACTGGTGTCAGCGCCTCGCCGATGTTTCGCGTGTTTTCGGCGTCAAGATGAACACCGTCGAGAGGTGTGGTTTGCGCCACGCTGCCGGCGTCGAAGAAGCCGCAGCCGGCCTCATCGGCGAGCGCGGCATATTGCGGTGCCAAAAACTTCGAGGCGTCGTCGCCGCCGGCAAACATTTCCTTGAATTCGGCATTTTCGGTGCGACTGACGACAGGCGGCGAAACGATGAGGATCTGCGGCGCCGGCCAGTCGAACGGATAGTCGTGACCGCGCACGATGTCGATCAGCCGCTGGATACCCTGCTTGGCCGCGACGGGATTGCCGTGGATCCACGGCTTCATGTCGTTGGCGCCGAGCATGATGACAATCAGGTCGATCGGCGCATGCGTCGTCAGCACCGTTGGCAGCAGCCTGGCGCCGTTGCGATCAGCACCGGCCAGGTGGTCGTCGAAGGCGGTGGTGCGGCCATTGAGGCCTTCGGCGATAACTTCGACGCCACTGCCAAGGCCGGCCTGCAGCACGCTTGGCCAGCGGTCTTCCAGCGCATGGCGGCCACCTTCGGCATTGTAGCCCCAGGTCAGCGAGTCGCCGTAACAAAGAACCGTCTTCATGCACCCACCTGCGCGTCGATCAACCCACGCTTCACCCGCCATCCATGGGTTGTGACCGCCCGTTTCCGAGCAGCCAGTCCGGTGGCGAATCCGGAAATGATGAAAGCGAAGAGGCTGGTGAAGACTATCCGCACCGCCCTCTCGCTTCCCTAAACCAGCATGCCCATCGGGTTCTCGATCAGGCGCTTGAAGGCGACCAGCAGTTCGGCACCCAGCGCACCGTCGACGGCGCGGTGGTCGGTCGACAGCGTCACCGACATCACGGTGGCTATTCTGATCTCGCCATTCTTGACCACCGCCCGCTCCTCGCCGGCGCCGACCGCCAGGATGGTCGCGTGCGGCGGGTTGATGACCGCGGCAAAATCCTTGATGCCGAACATGCCGAGATTGGACACCGCCGTGGTGCCACCCTGATACTCTTCCGGCTTCAGCCTGCGGCTGCGGGCGC